>WTFV01000101.1 GCA_011523845.1 Acidobacteriota bacterium
TGCCCCCCGAGGTCCAGCCCCCGCAGGCTGGTCAGCGAGCCCAGCCACTCGGGGGCCGGCCCGCCGGTCCAGGAATGGCCCCACAGCGACAACCGTTCCAGGTTGGTCAGGTTCCGCAAGTCGACGGGAATGCTTCCCGACAGCCGGTTGCCACCGAGCGTCAGATGCCGGAGATTCGTCAGACGCCCCAGTTCCGGCGGCACGGACCCGCTCAATTCGTTGCCGTGGAGCGCCAGGTTCTCCAGGTTGGCCAGATTCCCCAACTCGGCGGGAATCGAGCCGGTCAGCTCGTTCTGCTCCAGCCAGATCGCACGCAGGTTGCTCAGGCTGCCCAGAACCGCCGGAATCGACCCGGTCAAGGCATTGCGGCCAAGAGCCAGATCGGTGAGGTTGGACAGATTGCCCAGGTCGCTCGGGATCGATCCCGTCAGGGCGTTGTCGTTGAGATCGAGAAGACGGAGGTTGCTCAGACCGCCCAACGCAGACGGAATCGACCCCGTCAGATGGTTCGATGCGAGACTCAAGTAATCCAGGCTCGCCAGGTCTCCCAGCGCGGCCGGAATCGCGCCCGTCAACGGATTGCCCTGCAGTTGCAGGTTGTCGAGGCGGTCCAGGTTCCCCAGCTCGGGGGGAATCGACCCGGTCAGGTTGTTGCCGACGACCTCCTGCCGAGCCTCGTCCCAGTCGCCGAGCCGCAGCCGCGTGACGCGGCCGTCCCCATCCGTCTCCACTCCGTACCATTCCCCGAGCGGCGCGTTGCTCAGCCAGTTCGTGTTGTCGGTCCAGTTCGGCCCGCCCGTGGCGTTGTAGAACGCCACGAGCGCCGCGCGGTCGGATGCGACGCTGCCCTGCGCGGCGGCGTGGGCCGCGATGCCCCAGACACAGACCGCGAGACAGAAACGACGCCACGTGCGACAGGACGGCGCACTCGGGAAGAAGCCTCGGCTGGCGGACATCATGAATGGCTCGACTCCGTTCCTGGTGTGGACGACGCTCGTATTTCCCCGGCACCGGGGCCCGTGAGAGCGAGCAGGCTAGCAAGGAGCCTTGCTTCTGTCCCTACCCGGATTGGTAGATTCCGAAAAGAACGTGAAGAAAAGGGGCCTGGAACCGGCCCCCACCGAGGAGCCCGGCGGGGGAGCGGCTACCCGAGATCGGCGAGCGACAGCACCAGCCGCACCAGATCCGCCTGGCGCGAGATGGACCGCTTCTGGTAGATCTGCTTCAGGTGCCAGTAGATGGCGTCTCTCGTGTGCCCCGACGCCTCGGCCATGTCGCGCACGCTCCTGCCTTCCGCCAACCCGGCCGCCACCTGACTCTCCGCCGGCGACAGCCCCAGGGCCGCGGCCACCAGGCGCGGGTCGACACGCCGATGACGCCCCGGCTCGACAATCAGCACGAGCGCGGCCGCGTGCCGCGCGCCGTAGTCCGGTTGTGGAACGACGACGGGCTTGACGTGCACCACGAACGGCGGGACCGCGAACGGGCGGCGGAGCAGCATCGACCCGCTGACCGCGACCGCGTCCGGGGCCGCCGCCGCGTGGGCCACCAGCCGCTCGAAACGGAGCTGGTCGCCGGAATCGCGGGCGCGCAGCGCCCCGTCCCGGTCCGATAATCCGTCGCCGCGGCGCAGGATGCCGCGCGCGCGGTCGTTGGCCTCCAGGACCCGCCCGCGCCGGTCCAGATGGATGACGCCGATCCGGGGGTTGTCGAGCAGGGCGGTCACGGTCGCCGCGCGCGCCTCGGCGCGGACCAGCGCCTGCCGGACGCGCACGAACTGCCGGATGTGGGGCAGCAGCCTCGTGACCATGTCGATCTGCGAAGCCCCCCAGTCATCCCGGCCGACGGGGTCGCCGGGGCACCAGGTGGTGTGGGAGCCGTCCGGCCCGTCCAGATGCACCAACAGGCCGTTCTGGTACCTGCTCCGGGAGAAGTACTCGTTGTAGGTGGGCGAGATCCTCAGCTCCGCGGCCGTGTACAGGTTGGTGACGTGCACCAGACGACTGTCCGGCAGTCGTCGCGAACGGGGCGCGTGCTCGTCGAGGTACTGGTAGGTTTCGAAGTACTCGCGCTCCAGGTCCTCGCGACGCTGCCCCCGGTCGTATATGCCGACGAAGATCACGCGCTTGTCGTCGTCCGGGCCCTCGCCGACCAGAAGCCCGCTGCCGGTCAGACCGCAGGCCTCGTCGATGAGGGCCGAGGTGTGCGGCCAGAGCGTGTCGTCCAGCATCGCGTCGTGCAACGACGCCAGGATGCGCTGGAACGCGTCTCGGTCGCTCATGATGATTCTCGCCGCGGACCCGCCCCCGGGTGAGGCCGAACGCGCGCGCGTGACGAGGCGATTAGTAGCTGAAGCGCACCTCTCCTGTCCCTACCCGAATTGGTAGTCTCGGTAACGAGAGGGACCCGGCGTGCTGCGATCCACGGGCGGCGATCACGCCGCGCCGCGCTCGTGGAGCGCCGCGATGGCCGGCGCCGAATACCCCAGGTCGACCAGGATGGCGTCGGTGTGCTCGCCGAGCGCCGGCGCCCGGCCGCGGACGCCGGCCGGCGCCGCCGACAGGGAGAACGGCGTATCCGCCACCGGCGCCTCGGCGTCGGATCCGGGCGACGCCACCGACCGCAGGAAACCGACGGCCTGCACGTGCGCGTCGTCGAGCACCTGCTGCGGCGACAGTACCGGCCCGGCGGGGATGCGCGCCGCGTCGAGCGCGGCCAGCGCCTCGGCGGTCGTGCGCTCGCCGCACCAGGCCGCCATCCGCTCGCTGATGACGGCGCCGTGGTCGCCCCGCGACCGGTCGTCGGCGAAGCGCGGATCGTCGAGCCACTGCGGCTCGTCGACGAGCTCCGTCCAGCGCCGGAAGAGCGGCTGCCCGATGCACTGCACGAGCACCCAGCCGTCGCGGGTGCGGAAAGCGTCGGACGGCGCCTGCGTCTGGCTGCGGTTGCCGGTGGCGACCCGGTCGGGCCGGATCAGCGCCTGCTCCATCAGCATGCCGTTGGCGATGGTGAGCGCGGAGGCGAGCAGCGACGCCCGCACCTGCTGCCCCTGCCCCGTGTCGCGCCGCACCAGCAGCGCGGCGAGGGTGCCCACGGTCGCCACCAGCGCGGTGGTGAAGTCGACGTAGGGACAGTAGGCCTTCGTGGGCTCGCCGGGACGGCCGGACAGATACATGATGCCGGACATCGCCTGTCCGATCCCGTCGAACCCGAGGCGGTGGGACGACGGCCCGCCGGCCCCGAACGCCGACACGCTGGTCAGGATGACGTCGGGCCTGACGGCGGTGAGGGAATCGTAGTCGAGCCCGAGCGCCCGCAGCCCCGCGTCGGGCAGGTTCGCCACCACGACGTCCGCCGTGGCCACGAGGCGCCGCAGCACGTGCTTCCCCTCGGGCGCCCGCGGGTTCAGGGTCATCCCCCGCTTCCCGCGGTTCACCTGCAGGTAGAAGGCCCCGTCGCCGGCCTCGGTCACCGGCATGAGGAAGCGGTCCTCCCCGCCCCGCACCTTCTCGACCCGGATCACGTCGGCCCCGAGGTCGGCGAGCAACGCCGCGCAGAACGGCCCGGCGATGAAGCGGCCGAAGTCGAGGACACGGATTCCCTGGAGCGGATCGGGCATGACTGGTGGGGCTCAGGGGCCGGTCACCCCGCGTCCGCGGGGATGACCTCCATCAGAGTACGGTGGAACACGGAGAAACTGCCGGAGCGATTCTCCGCGGGATCGATGTGCTCTGCGATCGCCCGGGCCGCTTCCGTCTTTCGCAGTCCGTTCGTGAAGTACCCATGTCTCCGGAGAATGCGCTCGAACGCTTCCCACGTACCCGTAATGCCGTCCGGATCCCGATAGCCCGCACGGGCCGGAATGTGTGGCGATACCCGCGGGTAGGCTTGTCGCACTGCCTGCCAGTTGCCGAAGTACCAGGGCCTCCAGCTCCTCGATGACGATCCTGTTCGCCAACTGCCAGTGCCCACCGCGCGAGATCGTGCGAAGTCCTGAACGCCTGGCCGCAACTTCGAGCTCGTCCTTGAGTTCCTCACAGTCATCGCCGTCACGATCCAACAGTACGAAGATACGCCAGTCGTCGGGTAGCCATTTGGAATAACCACGCAATCGGGCTGCGACTTTGCGCCTCAGATCGCTCTTGGACCGAAACGCATGGACTTCATGACTGCAGGGCTCCGGCAACAGTCGTGGGAGCAGTGTCCGCAGGAACGCCTCCATCGATTGTTCCTCGAGCAGAAAGACGAAGTGCATCAGCGCGACCGCCCCCGCCGTGGACGCGAAGGCTCGCCCTGGTTCACCAGCGGATCACCAATCCCGAACTGACCTTCCATCCACAAATCGCCGAGCGCCGCGCCTTCCTCCACGAACTCCTTGACCCCGAGTACGTCGGATACCCTCTGGACCTGCGTGAAGCCCTGGTTGTCCCGCCACAGCACGCGTACCTCCTTGGACCGCATCGGGCTGAGGAAGAACGGCGAATGCGTCGTGACAAGCAATTGGGTACGTTCACTGGCCGCCCGGCACTCTTCGGCCAGTTCGGGAAGCAACCGCGGATGCAAGAAGTTCTCGGGCTCCTCGACCCCGATCAGCCGCGGGGGCGCCGGATCATGAAGAAGCGTCAGGTAGGCCAGCATCTTCAAGGTGCCGTCGGAGGCGAACTTCGACAGCACCGGCGCGGCGAAAGGTGCGTCCTTTATCCGTAGCACCAGACTCCCATCGGCGAGGGGAGTGGCTTGCGCGTAGTCGACACGCGGGACCCGCCGGCGCAGGACATCGAAGATCGTGTTCAGTCTGTCCGGGTGTTGTTCATGCAGATACTGGATGACGTTGGCGAGATTGGCCCCGGTCGACGAGAGCTGCTCCTCGGCTCCCGCTTCCGGGTTGCGACGCGCCGCGTCAGCGGACAGATACGAGAGGTGCCAGCTCGAAACGAATTCCCGCAACGCGATGACCCGCGGGTTTTCGGCAAGCATGCCGAGGGTGCTCACCGCCAGCACGTCTGGCCCGGCAAGGCCCCGGGCCACCGGCCTGTCGGTCTGCTCCGGCGCCTCGCCAGTAATGACTTCGCCTTCGCCGCGCCGGTAGTCCATGAAGTTGAAGGGCCGGCCGGAACTGCGACTCCGTGTCCAGCACAGGAACTCATGGCTGACCACGGGGCGGCCGTCCTCCTCGTCGAGCTCCAGGTGATAGGTGATGAGCGGCGCCCCGGGCCGTTCCCGGTACTTCAACTCCACGACGATCGGCCCCTCGCTGTCGCGGCTGCGCAACTCGCGGAACCGCCCGCGCCGGTCCCATGCCTTGCGAACGCCGTCCGTGAAACACTCCGACAGGAAGGCGAACACGTCGAAGACCGTCGACTTGCCGCTGCCGTTCGGGCCGAGCAACACCGTGAGCGGCGTCAGCTCCTTCAGCGTGACGTCGCGAAGCGCCCGGTAGTTGCGCACGTTCAGCGCCGCGACTCGCGGCGGTGTCAGGGTAGCCATGGCGCACTGGATCCGGCCCGGCGATTGGGCCAGGATGCCATGCATACAGGATAGCGTGGTCCGTGCCGGTTCGGGGGATCAGGGCGCGTCCGGCAACGGAAGCTGGCGGCTCTCCTGCTCGCGCGCCTGGTCGAAGGCCGGCAGCGGCTCGGCGCTGCGCACCTGCTCGAGCCAGAAGACGCCGTCGTAGGGGATGGAGTTGCCGCGGGTGCCGATGAGGTCGGCGTCGCCGTCCCCGTCCAGGTCGCGGACGAGGAACTTGTCGAACATGCCGCGGACGCGGCGCGACACGTCGTGGCGGATCCAGGTCCCGGCCGGGTCGTCGGGTTGCTCGAACCACGCCAGGCGGCCGGCGCGGTGGTTGGGCGCCAGGTCCGTCGCGTCGACGTCACGGGGGGCCTGGCTGTAGGCGCCGGAGAAGGCGTCGAGGCGGCCGTCGTCGTCGATGTCGGTCAGCGCGAAGCCGACGAGCCGGTCCGGGGCAAGGCCGCCGATGGTGTGCTGGCGCCACGCGCCGGCGAAGTCGGCCGGCTGCTCGAGCCACGAGAGGCCGTTGCGCTCGTCGCGGATGGCGATGTCGATGCGGCCGTCGCCGCTCAGATCGACGAGCTCCATGTTGAAGCCGGTGACGACCGTCTCCGGTTCGATCTCGATGCGGTGCTCGACGAACTCGATTTCGTCCGCGGTCACGTTCTCGAACCAGAAGATCCGCTGCTCCATGCGCGAGCCGCCGATGACGTCGAGGTCGCCGTCGCCGTCGAGATCGAACGGCTGCGAGTTGATGGGGACGATGACCCGCGCCAGCTCGTGCTCGACCCACCCGTCGCCGTCCAGCGGATCGTCGGGGATGGCGAACCACGAGACCGGATGCTTCTCGGTGGTGCCGCGCGGCGGGTTCTGGCCCCCCTTGTTCGCGGCGACCACCTCGGGCCGGCCGTCGGCGTCGAAGTCGGCGAGGAAGACCCGGATGTAGGAGCCGCGGTCGAGCGTCGCGGCGGGAATCACCCGCCGCCACCGCTCGGTCCGGCCCTTCGCGCCGGGGTTCTCGAAGTAGATGAGGTGCGACAGCTCGCACGCCACGACGACGTCCGGGTAGCCGTCGCCGTTCATGTCGCCGATGGCCACGTCCTCGGCCGCCCCCGCCTCCCCGCCCTCGGCGAGGGTGTAGAGGTCCCAGGTGTCGGGGTCGTCCGAGCCGTAGGCGATGCGCACGTGCCCGTCCGGCACGCCATCGTAGGTCGTGTCGGACTCGTGCACCGAGACGATGTCGAGGTGGCCGTCGCGATCGAGGTCGGCCATCTCCAGCCCGTCGCTTCCGGCCAGGGCGACGCCGCCGACGGCGAGGTCGTCGATGATGTGTTCGCGCCAGGAGATGTACTCGCCGCCGGCCGTCTTCGCCCGCGTCGGCGTGTCGGCCACCGCCGGCGGGGGATCACCCGACTGGCCGCCGGCAGCCGGGCCGGACGTCCACCCCATGCCGAGAACCAGCGCCGCGACTCCCAGGACGATGGCCCGCTTGCCGCACCACGTCCGCCACGACCTGTCGAATAGTGTCACCGCTCTGCTCCTCGCGTGTACCCGCTACGCGCGTCATCCGGCGAAAGGCAACACCGGGCGCCCTCGCGCGCCGATCCCGTGTCAGCGTCCGACCGCCACGCCGGCGTCCTGGATGCGTCCGGGCGCCGGGGCAGTTGTCACCGCTCTGCTCCTCGCGTGTACCCGCTACGCGCGTCATCCGGCGAAGGCAACACCGGGCGCCCCTCGCGCGCCGATCCCGTGTCAGCGTTCGCCCGCCGCGCCGGCGTCCTGATGCGTTCGGGCGCCGGGGCAGTGCGGGCACATCCGTCCCGTCGACCCGAGCGCGGCCAGCGGCACCGGAATGGTCCGGCCGATCTGTCCGGGAGCGAGCCCCCGGCAGGCGGGCGAATGGTGATAGACGGTCTGGTCGCCCACCACCCCGTCGGCGATGAACACGGTGAGGGGCGGAATGTAGTAGCGCGCCGGCGTGGCGCGCACCGTCAGGCGCCGCCGGTCGACCCGCACCCGGACCTCCTCCGGCGGCTCGTCGAGCGCCGGACGGTGATAGGTGACCAGGTACTGACTGCTCAGCTCCGCCGCGATCCGTCTGAGCCGTTCCGAGATGCCGGAGGTCGACGACACCTTGTACAGCCGGCCGCCGGAGTCGCTCGGACCCTTGTCGAGCATGCGCTCGCGCTCGCGGTTCTCCTGCATCCAGCGGAAGGCGCCTGCCCCGGAGGTGATGGTCGCCAGGCCGTTGCTGCGCCCGAAGTCCGCAAAGCCGACGCTGCGCAGGGTCGTCAACGCCACCGCGTGCATGACGACGCCGTAGCTCCACAGGCGGCCGGCGACCGCCTCGGCATCCTGGTCGCGGCTGGCGTCGGGGGTGCTCCGGCCGCGCGCGGGGAGACCGATCCCCTGGATCGACATGTCCTGCATGCCGCGCCCTTCGGTGGTCAACAGAACGATGGCCGGCCGCATGGCCCGGCGCACCGCCAGCTCGCGCGCGGTCTCGTCGACCGCGGCGACCAGATAGGCGCTGGTCTCCGAGAATCCGGTGAAGCGCTCGGCCGCCTGCCTGAGCAGCGCCGTATCGGCCGTGTAGTCGACGATTGTCTGACGCTGATCGCCGAACGCGATCAGGCTGATGCGATGCCCCCGCATCGCCTCGACGAACGACACCAGCGCCTCGCGGATGTGGACGATGTTGTTGCTCGCGACCATGCTGTCGTCGACGAGCAGCGCCACGTTGAAGGCGGCCGTCGCGGGCTCGACCCGCAGCACCTCGCGGCGGTCGCCGTCCTCCTCGATGCGGAAGTCGGCCGGACCCAGCCCCATGACCGGCCGGTCGCGCCGGAGCACCGCGACGTACGCCTGCGCCTCGCCCGCTTCCAGCACCTGGGCGCTCGGTGTCACGTACGCCGGCGGGAGCGTGAAGACCGCGCCGGCGAGCCCCACGAACAGGAGGGTCCCGAGGCACGGGTACCAGAGCCGCCGCTCGGCCGGCAGACGGTGTGAACAACGCGGTCGGAATGCCATGACTACCTCCGGTTGGGCGACAATCGGACCCGCAGGCGACGATTGTCGGGCTACGCTGCGCTCCGGCCCGTGAAGCCCTCTATCACGCCCTCCAACCGCGCCATGCGCTCCCGAAGCTCTGCGATCGCTCCGCGGATCTCATCCTGGTTCTTCTCCACGCGGGTGATTCGGTCCGAGAGATCCCGGTGCACCGCGCGGATGAACCCGGCCAGCGCCACGCCGACGGAGAGGATGGCGATCAGCTCGGGCGTCATGGCGCATTCGGCGCCGGCCTCACGTTCACCGTCACGTTGATCGGGACGACGTGCACCGTGTCGTCGGCCACCGCCTGCAGCACGTAGGTGCCCGGTTCCGTGAAGCTGACCCGCGTGACGGCCCGGCCGCCTTCGCCGATCTCCGGCACCTGCGGGTCGAACGACACGTTGCCCGGGCCGCGCCAGTGCAGCCAGGTAACGGCCAGTCCGGTAGCGGCGGCCTTGCGCGGATCGACTACCGCCTGTGACTTCGGCCCGCGGCGGGCCGTGCGCTCGGCCAGGCGCGGGTTCGGAGGCGGAATGCCGTCGTCGCCGGCGATGACGGCTATCTCGATGGCATCCGGCTGGGTCACCTCCAGCTCGCCGGCGCCCTCCAGCTCGATGAAGGGGCGCTGGTTGTCGGCGTAGCCCTGCGCGCTGCCCGTGCCGCGGTTGAGCCGCCGCACGCCCGCGTCGATCTCCCAGACCGGCCACAGGTGTCCGTACGCGTAGTCGGTGCGGCCGTTGTGGGTGACGCTCCAGGTGAGGTCCTGGTCCCGCCCCCAGTCGGCCGGCACGCGCACGGTGAAGACGAACTGCTGCCGCCGGTTGTAGAAGTGCGTCGGCTGCCCGCGGTCCGCGGGCCCGGGCTCGAAGAAGTTGTTCGGCCCGACCGGGATGATCGGCTGCTCCTCGTAGTTGCGGTTCAGGTAGCCGAAGACCATGGTGAACGACCCGTCGTCGTTCCGCTCCCAGCCTTCGAAGACCGGCTGCACGTTCTGGCCCCGGTTCCAGCGCTCCTGGGCCGTTGCCGGCGATCCGACGGACACGACCAGCAGCGCGGCCAGACATACCGCTCCGACGATGCGACTCTCACAGATCATGATGCTCTTCTCGCGATCTCCATCCATACAGCGTAGTGCGCGCCGGCGGTTCTGCGGCACGGCCTCGCAACAGCGCCATCCAGGTCGGCGGTTCCGCGGCGCTCACTCCCCGTCCCGGCGTCGCCCGCGCCATCCACGGCGCAGACTCCCGGACCCAAAGATCGAAGCCTCCGCGATCCGCGACCGCGAAGGCTTCGTCCGAATCCACGCGCGAGCCGCACGAGGCGGCTGGCCGGCCTGCGCCGTTCGACGGCACGGACTCCTATTCGTCGTTGTCGGCGTGGAGCGCCTCCCGCTCGGCGAGCTCCTTCTCGAACGCCTCGTCGTCGAGCTCGTACCAGCTCACCCAGGCGAAGCTCATCTCGTCGCTCGAGCGCTGGCCGAAGCCGGCCCAGTTGGTCGGGTCGTCGTTCCAGCGGTTCGCCTCGGAGTTGTCGTGCCAGCTCGTCACGTGCAGGATGGTGCCGCGCGGCAGCAGCGGCGCCACGTGGTCCTCGTAGTTGTAGACGATGTGCCACCCGAAGTCCCAGTCGGCGCAGCTCAGGATCTCCTTGCTGTTGTCCGGGTAGATGGCCTCCATGCACTGACGCTTGCCGAGGTTGTGCAGGTGGGCCTGGAACGCCGTGATGCGGGAGTTCTCCTTCAGGCGGTAGTAGCCGTCGTGGCGGACGTTCGACGCCCCGGCCGGGATGTCGAGGTCTTCGTCGTCGCCGACGTGGGCCGAGATGAGCTTCCGCTCCGGCACGACGCCCTGCGGGTAGAACTGCAGGCCGACCCGCGTGCGGTCGGTCGTCTCGACCCCGATCGAGGCATAGTGCATGTTGAAGCGGATCTTCGAGTTGGCCTTGATCAGCCGGCCGGTGCCGTCCGGAAAGATGTCGCCGTTCTTGCCGAGGGCGTACTCGTTCAGGAAATCGCCGATGCCGCTGGTGTCCTCGGTGTCCTCGTTCACCATGCCGGTGACCGCGTGGTGCACCACCGGGAAGCCATCGATCGACGGCTTGGTCTCGACCGCCTTGATCCAGCGGTCCTCGGTCAGGCCGGACTCGGACTCGAGGTTGCCCCACCAGTTGGGCGCCTCGGCCGCGACCACGAACGGCTCGGGGATCTCGACCACCCAGTCCGGCTCGCCGATCTTCCATTCGGCGATGTCGCGGAACTCGCGCGGCGGCGGCATGTCGGCCGGGTTTCCGCGCGGCGCGCCATCGTCGACCCAGGCGGCGACGGTGGCGATCTCCTCGTCGCTGAGCGAGTAGTCGTACTTGAAGCCCTGGACGCCGATGTTGCGGTCGATGTACCACGGCGGCATCGTGCGGGTGACCACCTTCTCCCGGATCGACCGCGCCCAGGGCCGCGTCTCCTCGTAGGTCAGCAGCGACATCGGGGCGATGGACCCGGTGCGGTGGCACTCCTGGCAGGAGCGCTGCAGGATCGGCGCAACGTCCCTGGTGAACGTGACCTGCGCATCGTCCTGCGCGGCGGCGGTCGACGGTGCGGCCACGACGCCGAGCGCCAGGGCCAGGACCGCGGCGAGTCCGAATCGGCAACCGGTTGTGAGTGACATTTCTGAAGCCTCCAGAGCCGAACGTGTGTAGCCAGGGCACAACTTCAAGAATCCGCGCCCGCTGGCGTGTCGCCTGTACGGACTCCTGCTGCGAGCGCGGCGTTTCCCCGCGGGCCCGCAAACCGACGTCGTCCGCGTCGACACGGTCCGCATGGGGCGGACTGCCGGAAGCCCGCGCCGCGGAACCGCGCAGACGACGATACAGCGCCCCGAAACGCCTCGCTGGCTCGGCGTTTCGGCCCATCCCTCCCGCTCCATGACCCTGCGGCGCAAACTCCCGGCTGACTATTGTGGACCAGCCGGCGCCGGTACGCCAAGCGTTCTTGAGGACTATCTGCAGCGGCTGCGCAGTCTCGGCCAGGCCAGTGAGTCCGACTACCTCGCCGACCCGAAGATCCACGACCTCGCCGCACGCTACCTGCATCTGGCGATGGAAGCGACGATAGATATCGCCAATCACTGGATCTCCGACGTGGGGCTGCGGACGCCGGACACGAACCGCGACATCTTCGTCGTCCTGGAACAGGCGGGCGAGATCGAGCCCGCGCTGTCCGACCGACTCCAGGACTGGGCCGGCTTACGCAACGTGCTCGTACACGACTACCTGACCATCGATCACGGCATCGCCTACAGCGCGATCCGGGACGATCTCGGCGACCTCGACGCGTTCCGGCTCTGGGCGCTCGGCAAGCTCGACGGCGACGAGGCCTGAGCGGGCGCGTGCGGGCGTGCTGTAGACTGGATCGGTGTCCACCACCGTTCCACCGGAGCGTCGCGACACCGCGGCGCCGGGTGTCTGGTCGACACGACGGGACGGCTGGGACCGGAACGTCATCGCCGTTTGCGCCACCATCGCCCTCTCTGCCGTGACCTTGGCCTACAGCCAGTGCGCGACGCACAGGCGCATCGACGACACCAACGCTCAGGTCGCTGACATCCGCGCCCAGATGCGCGCTGAACATGCCGAGATGCGCGCCGAGCATGCCGAGATGCGCGCCGAGCATACCGAGATGCGCGCCGAGATGCGCGCCATCCACGAGATCCTGGCCGAGATCCGCAAGAACGTCGCGGTGTTGATGGACCGGGAACTGCGCCGGCCCGACGCCGGCCAGGAGTCTGCACCGTAGCACGGTGCAGACTCCTGAAAGGGCTGGTCGGGCGGACAGCGGAACCGCAAGGGGGCGATTCCGGGCGCCATCGCAGGCGCCCGACGCCGGCGCCGGCGTCAGTGCGCCTACTGCCGCAACTTGAACACGTACAGCGCGTTCCCGGTGTCCGGGTGCACGATGTCGGGGCTCAGCAGCGCCGGCACGCGCCGCGGGCTGCCCCCGCCGAGCCCGGTCGACACGGCGATGTACTGCGTGCCGTCCACGCCGTAGCTGACCGGGAACCCCTGGACGGACGTCCCCAGCCGCGTCTCCCAGAGCACCTCGCCGGTGGCCGCGTCGTGCGCCCGGAAGTAGCGGTCGACGTCGCCCGCGAAGGCCAGCCCGCCGCCGGTGGTCAGCACCGCGGTCATGAACGCGGCGCGCTGCTCGATGCTCCAGCGCTCCTCCAGGGTGTCGACGTCGTAGGCGGCCAGCTTGCCCAGGTTGCCGTCCGTGCCCGGCATCTCGAACCAGGTCCGGTCGGCCTGCGAGCCGCCGGAGCCGATCTCCAGCGCCACTTCGCGGCCGGCGATCTCCAGGCAGCTCTGGCTCAGCGGAATGATCAGCGAACGCGTCTGGGGGCTGTAGCCCGACGCGTGCCAGTTGTGACCCCCGGCCGTGCTCGGGCAGACCGAGACCCAGTCGCCGATGCCCATGTCGGCGATGTCCTGCCGGTAGGTCACCACGCCCGTCTCCGGATCGATGCGCTCGAACACGTTCTGGAAGACGGTCTCGACGTGCCCGAGGTACTCGCCCGTCTCGCGGTCGAGCTTCCACAGGATGCCGTGCTTGCCGATGGTGAACAGCGCCTTGCGCCCGTCGCTGTCGACGAGCACCTGCTCGAAGCCCTCGTCGAGGTCGAGCGCCTCGCCCGGCACGTGCTGCCGGTACCAGCGGATCGAGCCGTCGGCGGGCTCCAGGGCCAGGGTCGAGTTGGTGTACAGCGCCGGGTCGTACACCGTCAGCCCGCGGCTCACCGGCACCCACGGCTTGGCCTGCGCGGTCGGCCAGAAGAACAGGTCCAGCTCCGGATCGTAGCTGCCCGGAATCCACGAGTCGCCGCCGCCGCGCAGGGCCAGCGGCAGGTCGCCCCACGAATCGCCCCCCGGCTCGCCGGGCGCGGCGATGGTCAGCCGGCGCCACAGCTCCTCGCCGGTCTGGGCGTCGTGCGCGGTGATGAAGCAACTGTCGGGCATGAACCGGGAGCAGCCGTTGATGCCGTTGACGACCCGCCCGCCGGCGACGATCGGCCCGCTGGAGTTCGAGTAGCCGTCGTTGTAGTCGGCCATCCGCGTCTCCCACACCAGCTCGCCGGTGCGGGCGTCGAGCGCGACCACGTGGGCGTCACGCGTGCCCATGTAGATCTTGCCGTCGTAGATGGCGAGGTTGCGGCTGTTGGCCCCGCGCAGCGCCTCGGGGAGCGGCCGCCGGTACTCCCACAGCAGCGACCCGGTGACGGCGTCGAGCGCCTGCACCACGTTGCCGGGGTTGGCCAGGTACATCACGCCGTCGTGGACCAGCGGCGTCGGCTGGTTGCGGCCGTCCGCCATCGACCAGACCCACGCCAACTGCAGGTCGCCGACGTTGTCGCGGTCGATCTGGTCCAGCGGGCTGTGCCCCCAGCCGTTGTAGGTGCGGCGGTAGATCAGCCAGTCCTCCGGATCGGGGTCCAGCAGCATCGCGTCGGTGACCGAGGCACGCTCGGCGATGGGATGCAACGTGTACGTGCCGCCCGGCAGACCGGCCGCCGCCGCGCGCGCGAGCGGCTGCCCGCTGGAAGCCTGCCCCGCCGGGGGCAAGGTCACCACCCCGCCCAGCGCGACGGCGCCCGCCTCGTAGTCGTTCTGCTGCAGGATGTAGGCGACGATGCTGGCGTACTCCTCCGGCGCCAGCGAGCCGGCGCTCTCCGGCGGCATCGTCACGCCGATGAGCTCCACCAGGTCCTCGACCTGCTGCTCGCCCCACCCGGCGCGGAACGTCGGGCCGGCCAGCTCCGGCGCCTCGAACGACCCGCTGAGGTTCGGCATGTGGCACGCCGCGCACTCGCGGTCGTAGAGCGCGCGGCCGGCCTCGGCCTCGGCAGCCGTGTACGACGCCGACGCAAGCTGTGCCGACGCGGCGGACGGTCCCGCCGCCAGCGCCACCGCCGCCAGCATTCCCCAAACGCAACCGTTCGCGCGCCGGCCGAATAGTCGTCGATGCATCAGCGCCCCCTCTCCAACTCCAGCGCCATCGTAACCCAGACACCGCCACCGCTGACGATCTCGCATCTTGCCCCGGAGTGGTCCCCGGCGATCGTCTTCCTGCTTCGGCGCACGCGGAGACCGGCTAGTCACGGACCCTCACCCTCCTACCGCGGCGCCGTGCTCCAGACGCAGGTGGAGACCGCACCTCGGCCGGGAGCTCATCGCCCGCCGGCGGAGGAACATCGGGAACTCGGTCCAACAGTCGGGCGAAGAGCTCGGGCTCCGCTCGGCGTGCCCTCTGCTTCAGGTAGTCGATCGTCAGCAGAGCCGAAGCCTTCTCGGCAACCGCGGTGGCGATGAATTGATTGATCGAGACGTCGTCACGACGGGCCAGCTCCCGGATCTTCTCGTGCAGGGAGTCAGGCAGCCGCACGCTGAGACTGCTCATGATGCCTCCTCAATCAGGCGCAGGAACACGGCGGGAACGACGACCCGGATACCGAACGCGTCTGCTCCGCGAAAATCCCGAACGTTCTGCGTAACGATGGCCTGGGCTGCCGAAGCGACCGCCAGCTCCAGAATGAACTCGTCGCGCGGGTCCCGCAACGTCGGCCGCCACAGAAAGTGCACGTCATGATGCGATCCGATGCCGCACAGAAAATCGACGAGACCGGTGGCTTCCGCTCGCGACAGGTCGAGCTCGCGAGCGTGGCGCACCAACACCGCCTCGTATTCCAACGCCAGCGCCACCGACATTGCGATCCGGAAGCGGTCGTCTCGCAAAAGCTCCAGCGCCCGAAACGATGCGCCGCGCCGCGACCGGAAGCCGGCGACGAGCACACTGCCGTCGAGCACGACGAGCACCAGTCTATGGTATCATATACAATACCAAACGGTCTGCAACGCCGTTCCACCAGACGCGGCGAGACCTACCGCGCCGGGGTCAGGTGCGCGAACCAGCGCCAGGCGATGTACGAGACCGCGACGGCGCCGAGCAGCGACCCGGGCAGCGCACCGCCATAGGCCTGCTCCAACCCGCGCTCCAGGACGTTCGGCACCGTCATGGCGGCGGCCGCGAGCACGACAAGAGCCGGGTGGTCCCGCAGGATCCAGACGTAGGCGCCCAGCAGCAGCCCGCCGCTCAGCAGCCCCAGGACGGCCCAGGACAACAGGTCGTCCGGCGAGGTGCCGGGCGCCAGCAGGGCCCCGACCAGCACGAGCGCGACTCCGGCGGCCGCCTGCCGGCGCGTCCAGTGCGCGGTCAGCGTGTTCGCTGCGGTGACGATCAGCAACGTGAGCAGGGCGAGGGCGAAGTACCTCGACAGCGGTGCGAGTGCGGCACCCAGCCAGGAAGCCATCGCGGACGCGGAACCGTAGACGGACCACGGCGGCAAGCCGCGGCCGAGCACGCTTCCAGCCAGACCGAGCACGCCGAGCACCCCCAGCCCGAGGGCCAGACCGGTCGAGATCGCCAGTTGGCGGTCGGTCGCCGCCGCGCCGGTCGCGGGCACCGCGGTATGCCCGGCCAGCAATCCGAACAACGCGGCGCTCAGGCCACCGCCGACGAGACCGCCGGCGAGGGCGATCCCGACCTGCAGAGGCAACGGTTGGGCGGTGGACAGGCCGTTCATCAGCAGCGGCCAGTTGTTGATCATGATGGCGACCGCAGCGGTCAGGCCAATCCCCGCCACCGCCAGGCCGACTCGCATGTCGAACGCCCCGCGGGTCCAGCGAACGACGGCCAGGACCGCGCCCGCCACCAGCAGCAGGCCGAGGGCGATGGCGGAGGCGACACCGGCGATCGACAGCGTCGTCCGCCGCTGCTCGTCGGCGCGGCGCCACTCTTCCGGCAGGAAGACGGTGCGCCGCGTGTCGACCACCTCGTCGCCGGCAATCTCCACCGCCACCCGCGCCTCGCCGCCGGCGATGTCGCCCACGGTCTCGTCACGGAAGGTGAACGTCCAGTCCATTCGCGCGGGCCGGCGTGACGACTCCGCCGACACCTCGGACAGGTCTGCCGCGGCGCCCGGTCCGGCCAGCGCCTCCCGGGCCAGCGCGCGCGCGTCCTCCTCCGACAGCGCGGCGCCCGCCGTGTCCTCCGCGAGCCTGTGCTCCCGCCTCCCGGGCGCCCCGTCCGGGCCGACCCACACGATATGCTCCTCCGCCCGCGCGGCCACGTCCCCCTCGAAGCGGGCGTACCGGACGCGCCAGCGCGGCCGGCCCAGGTACTCGCCGAGCAGCGCGCGGTGCCGCTCCTCGCCCGCCTCGGTCCAGACGAAGCGGTGCTGCAGCCCGAGGCCGCTCGTCACCGCGCTCGACTCGGTCCACTCGCGGAAGTCGACATCCTGTGCCGCGAGCACGTCGCGGGCGGCGGCCACGGCCTCGGATCGGCCCACCTCGAGGGGCGGCGACTCGCTCGGCGCGGCCGCGGTGTAGGCCCATAGCCCGAGCCCCACGATGCCGACCGCGGCGACCACCGGCAGCGCCGGCAGGCCCACCGACTCCCGCACCGGCGCAGGCTCCGGCTCGGCGGGCGCCTCGGCCGCGGGCGGGCTCCACGCCGCGTTTCGCACTGCCGCAGGCGCCTCGATCCACCCGCCGCCGCGGTAACGGGCGCTGGCGACCACCCACAGCGGCGTCAGGAAGATCAGGGCGAAGATCCCCTGATCCACCCACGCGCCCGGCGCCGACGACACGAACAGCGGGATGCCGAAGAGCACCGCGTCGAAGGCGAAGTGCATGACGATGGCCGGTAGCAGACCGAAGCGCAGGTACAGCAGCCCGAAGATGGTCGACGGAACGATCAGCTCGATGAGGCGCGCGTAGGACGGCTGCGTGGGATAGGCGGCGTGGCCGGCCCCGAAGATGACGATCTGCAGGACGAACGCGCCCGCGATCCAGGCCCGGCGGTTGCCGAGCCGATCCCCGATGAGCGCGGCGCCGGCCAGCGGGACGGCCCGGAAGAGGCACTCTTCCCAGAAACCGGCCTGCAGCGAGATCGCTAGCGGGCTGAGCCACGGCAGCACCGTCGCCAGCGAATCGGGATTGACCAGCGCGTCGGACGGCGACCACCAGCCCAGGTAGCCGATCGTGAGCCAGTAGAACGCAACGAGAAACGCCAGGTCGATGCCGACGATCAGGTAGCCGGCCACGGTATGGCCCAGCACCGTCCACGAGCGGGCGCCCTCCCGCGACCACACCCGCCAGAACTGCAGATGCTCGGGGAACGCGCGCCGCGACAGGCTCTCGGCGGCCATGAACGAGAGTGTGAAGACGCCGGTGAACGCGAGGAACGCGGCGACCTGCGCCGTCACCTGCTGGATGGCGAAGCTGGTCTCGGAGGTGGCCGTGTCGTAACCCATCCACAGCAGCGGCCACTGGTTCAGCCCGACCAGGAGCTGCGCGAAGGCGATCGACGCGCCCCAGACGAGCGGCATGCGCCACAGCACCCGCCGCTGGCGCAGCAGCACGAACAGCCCGACGCCGATGCCGCCGACGCCGTAGATGAGAAGCATCGCGAAGCTGCCGGCGATGGTGATGCCCTCGTTCGCGGAGCGCATCTCCTCGTAGCGGCGGTCGAACGCCTCGGGAACCTGCAGGACGTGCGCCAGCTCGGTCAGCCGGTCGCCGCTCACGACCAGGCGCAGGCGGAAGCGTCCTTCGCCTGCCTGCACGTCCCGCCGCTCGTAGACGAACGTGTGGTCGACCCGCCCGCCCGGACGCTCCTCCTCGGACGCCTCCACCGGCTCGTAGCGATCGAGCGCGACGTTCCACGGGTCGCCCGTCCCGTTTTCCGCGATGGCGCGCGCCGCCTCGGGGTCCAGCGCGGCGCCCGGCTCGTCCTCAGGCAGCCGCTCCCGGAAGCCGTAGGGCGTCCCGTCCGGGCGGAAGCGCACCTCCGCCTCGCGCACCTCGCCCCCGCGGAAGTGCCGGACGACCCACTGGTAGGGATGGAACGGACCGTCGGCCAGCAGGCCGGCGAACGCGTCCGGACCGCCGCCTTCGAGCTCGACGAAGCTGCGGACGCGGTCGTCGACCCGGAAGCTGGCCGCCTGCCGGTAGCCGGCCGGCCCCCAGTCGAGCTCCTCGGCGAGCTGCCGCGCCGCGGACAGCGCCGTGGCCCGGTCCATCTCCAGGTCGAGCTCGACGATGGAGAACGCCCGCGGGAAGTTGGCCACCGCGAACGCCGCGCACGCGACGGCGACTGCGGCGAACGCCGCCCAGAAGACCGGTTTCCGGAACATGGATCAACCTCCCGGGGGCGGTGCTCGACCGTCGGCGCCGCTTGAAATCTCTCGCGGTTCTCGTCAGTGTAGCGAACGACACCGGCATGCCCAAGACGGCCACCCCGTTCCTGGCGCTGCTGCGAGGCCTCAACGTCGGCGGGCAGAACGTCATCGGCAGGGACGACCTGATCCGCTGCTTCGAGGATCTCGGGTTCGACGGCGTCCGCACGTACATACAGAGCGGCAACGTCCTGTTCCGCTCGAACGAATCGCGCGTGGCGGCACTGACTCGCACGATAGAGGCGGCGCTCTCCGAGCGGCTCTCGAACCAGGTGCGGGCGGTGGTTCTCGCCCGCGCGCGTTACCGTGCCGCGGTGGCGGCCGCGCCGGATGACTGGGGCCGGGACGACGACCGGAAGCACAACGCCGCGTTCACGCTGCGCGGCGTCACGCCGCGGCGCGTCATCACGCAACTGCCGGTCCCCAGGGAAGACATCGAAACGGTTGCCGCGGGGCCCGGCGTGATCTTCTGGTCCGTCTCGAAGCAGCACCAGAACCGGACCACCTGGATGAAGCTGGCCGCGGCCCCGATCTATCAGCAGCTCACCGTCCGGAACCACCGCACGGTACTCCGGCTGCGCGAGCTTCTCGAAGAGCTGTAGTCCGGTCCGGGTCCCACACGACCCAACCGACTGCCGATGCGGCGATTTCAGAGTCGGCCGCGCCGCGGTACGCACTTCGCGAGCCGCCCCGGAGGGCCCGGAGGGCCGCGAGCCTGTCGGCGATTTCAGAGGCGGGCGCGTTGCTTGTCCGCACGCACCCTGGTCACCAGCAGCCGGTCCGGCAGGTACCGGACCAGGCAGCGCACGAGGAGTGACATCCGCCGGGGGAACTCGCAGACCTTCTTCCTCCGCCGGATCGCCCGGACCATGAGCGAGGCAGCCTGCTCGGTCTCCATCAGGAACGGCATGCGGAAGCGGTTCCGGTCCGTCATCTCCGAGCGCACGTAGCCGGGATGCACGATGGTCGCCCGGATGCCGGCCAGCGCCCAGTCCGGCCGCATGCCTTCGATCAGTCGGGTGAGCGCCGCCTTGGTCGCGCAGTAGCCTGCCGCGCCGGGAAGTCCGCGGTACCCGGCGAGACTCGACATCGCGACGACGTGGCCGGCCCCGTGCTCCCGCATCGACGGGATGACCGCCTCGATGGCGTAGAACGCGCCGAAGAGGTTCACGCGGAACTCGGCTTCGAGGGCATCCGCGTCGGGCTCCAGCGCGTCCGTGCCGAGTGCGATGCCCGCGTTGGCCACGAGCAGGTAGATGGGACCCAGCCGCTCGGCGAGCGTCCGCATCGCATGGTGTGTCTCGTCGCGCCGGGCCGCGTCGGCCGCCACGCATTCGGCGCGCGCCCCGGTCGCGCGGATGGCGGCGGCAAGGCTCTCCAGCCGATCCACGCGGCGGGCGGTCAGTCCGACGTCGTACCCGTCGCGCGCCAGCTCCAGGGCCAGCGCCCTCCCGATCCCGCTCGACGCGCCGGTGACGACCGCGACTCTTCTCATGCTGCGACCGCCCCATCAGCTACGGCAGCGAGGCGAGTCCGGTCAAGGGGTGACGACCGCGACTCTTCTCATGCTGCGACCGCCCGGGCGTGCGAAAGCAGGCCTTCAGCCCAACCCGGCCAGGTGGTCCGTGCACTCCGCAACCCCCGCCTCGATCCCGGCGGCGCGGTAGAGGTCCCGTGCGCGACGCCAGAGGGCCCGCGCTTCCTCGACCTGTCCCGATTCCTCCTTGAGAATGGCCATCGGGCGCACGGCGTTCGCGTGGTCCAGCACCGGTCGCCGTGTGTCCAGGCGACCATACAACGACAGCGCCTCGTCGTAGCACGCCTCCGCTTCCATCAGCCTCCCGGCGTGCCGGTGGACGTCGCCCAGATGCCGCACCGCGTGCGCCAGCCGCAGGGGCTCGCCGGCGTCCCGGGCCGCCGCGACCGCTTCCTCGTAGCAGGCGCGCGCCGCCTCGTGCCGCCCGGCGTCCTGCTCGACGTGGCCGAGCTTGCCGAGTGCGACGCTCAACTCACCGCTGGCCCCCGTCCTGCGGCAGATGGCGACCGCCTCGGCGAGCTGCGCCCGGATCCGCTCGACGATTGCCCGCATCTCCGCCTCGACGGCGGGTGGCGCCTTCATCGTCTCGCAGCGCAGGGTCCAGGCCCGGCGGATCAGCGCCCGCGCGTCGGCGGCTGAAGGCATCGCGTTCAGGATAGCCGACCCCGATGCTAAACTATTCGGTTTCCCGGGGCCTCGCCGGCTTTCCCCGCGCGCTCGTAACCGCTTTCTCCCTAGTTCCATGACCCATGCCTCGCGCGTCTCGCTCGTGGCCGCCTTCGCGGCGGTCTACGTCATCTGGGGCTCGACCTATCTGGCCATCCGCTGGGGGGTGGCGGAGATCCCGCCGTTCCTGATGGCCGGCGGGCGCTTCCTCGGCGCCGGGCTCGTCTTCGTGGCCCTGGGCGTACGCGGGGGCGCGGCGCGGCCGACCGCCCGCGACTGGCTCACCACCGGGCTCATCGGCCTGCTGATGGCGGCCGGCGGCAACGGGGGAGTCAGTTGGGCGCTGCAACGGGTGCCGTCCGGCATCGGCGCGTTGCTGGTCTCGATGGTGCCGTTCTGGGTGGCGCTGATCGACTGGCTGCGGCCCCGCGGCGGACGACCGCCGGGACACGTGATTCTCGGGCTCACGCTCGGGTTCGCAGGGATCGCGCTGCTCGTCAATCCGACGGACATCGCGGGCGCGCGCACCCTCGACGTGGTCGGCGCGGGCACCATCGTCGTGGCCAGCCTGCTGTGGGCGACCGGCTCGGTCTATTCGCGTTACGCGTCGCAGCCGGCGTCGCACTGGCTGTCGGCCGGCATGCAGATGCTCGGGGGCGGGATCGTCCTGATGGCGCTGTCGGCGGCGTCCGGCGAGTTCAGCACCGTCGACTGGTCCACCGTCTCCCCTGCCGCCTTCGGGGCCTGGATCTACGTCGCGGCGTTCGGATCCGTGGCCTACGGCTGCTACCTGTGGCTGCTGAAGGCGTCGACCCCCACCAAGGCGGCCACCTACGCCTACGTGAACCCGGTCATCGCGCTCGTCCTGGGCTATCTGCTCGCCGGCGAGACGCTGACGCTCTGGTCGATGGGCTGCTCGGCCGTCGTCGTCGCCGGGGTGCTGCTGGTCGTGTCCCGGTAGCGCCGCGGCAACTGCCGGCGTGCAACTCGGGGGTTCCGGCGCCCGGTCAGCGTCCGGAGCCGGTGAACGAACCGGGCGCAACTCACTGCAGTTGCGACCCTGACCAGAGACTGATCCCGGTGACGCCCGCAACGATGAGCCCCATCCCGACAACCGCGGGCAGATCCAGACGCTGGCCATGCACGACCAGGCCGAGCAGCGCGATCAGCACGATCCCGACGCCGGCCCAGATCGCATAGGCGATGCCGACCGCTATCCGCTCGAGACACAGCGCCAGGAAGTAGAAGGCGGCGCAGTAGCCCAGCACTACCACCACGCTCGGCAGCAGGCGCGTGAAGCCTTCTGTCGACTTCAGCACGGTAGTGGCGGTCACCTCCGCGGCGATTGCCAGGGCGAGGTAGAGATAGTGCATTTGCTCGATTCCCTTGCGTAGCGGAAAGGACCGGAAGGTAGCCGGATCCTCCCTGCTATTCACCCTGTTGGTTGCGTGGAGGATCGAGCCGAAACGTCACCCGGACGTACCGGTTGCGCTCGTCCTGTGCAATCTCCGGCTCACTCCCGTTGAATTCACGCATGTCTCGACGCATCATCGGCCAACCTCTTCCCCGCTGCTCCATGAATCCCATTGCAAGCATGTAGTTCGCCAGAGACTCGTTCCGCGAACGGGGATGGGCACCGGCGCGAACGCTCTCCACGCTCATGTGGTTGGGCAGCGTGCCCGGGCTCGTGACGTCGACATGCCGGCCAAAGACCTCGAGCAGCACTTTGGATCCGGTAATGGCGTAGTCACGGTGTACGACCGCGTTGACCAGTGCTTCCCGAATCGCCGGCCGTGGCAGCAGCGGGCGATCCTCGCGGACCAGCCCCCGATAGGTCTCGAATCGCCCAAGGCCGGCGAACCAACCGACCGCTCTCTGCACCTGCTCGTCCAGACGTCCGCCGGCATCCGCTACTTGCAGCGAATCGGAAGCCCGGTCCTCCCCGGCGTAGGCGACACACTCCACGCGGAAGTTCCGTGTCTGTGGATAACGCTGCGGGTCGCTGCCGAATGCCAGCACGCCGTAGAGCGTGGCCCGCAACGCGTCCCCGCTCTTCGTCAGGACGCCGCGATTGCGCAAATCGTCTTCCGCGGCCGGCTGCGGCTCCTCCTCGGTGTCGAGACCGAGTGCGCGCAGATAGGCGCGGAATCTCGCCAGGTCCATGTGACTCGACGTTGCAGCCTGTATCGAGCGCTCTTCGGTCAGAATGTACCCGAAGTCGTTGTAGAGATCCTGCAGCTCGCTCGGCGACGGCTCGACGCTGCTGCGTGCACGCCGCACCCACACGCGGCCGTCGTAGCGCAACGGCTCGAGGCCGCGCTGCCTGGGAACTTCGATCCAGTGCACCCATCCCGACGGATCGTGATGTCTTCCACACAGCGCCGATACCGGTGCGCTGCAGCCTGACTGAAGAAAACTCGTCAGGCGTTCCTGAACGCGCTCCGCATCCTCTCGGACGCCCACGATTGCCTGCGCGTCGTCGACGCCGAGTATGATGACGCCGCCCTCGGTGTTGGCAAACGCGCACATCGCCTTCCCGATCGTCGACATGTCACCAAGTCCGCGCTTGAAGTCCGTAGATCGGCCTTCGCCGGTCTCGATGCACTTGAGTACGCCAAGCCACTCCATCGCGGAGATCTCAGAATCCGTACTTCCGGTTCCGGAGGCGAAACGCGTCGTCACCGCCATCGACGGTCTGCACGATGGCGTCCCGAACGGCCGGCTCCTCGATGGCGCCGGCATGGGCCACATGGCCACGACTCGCCGTAGCCTCCAGGTGGATCACCTGATCCGCATCACCGTTCACCACGATGTTGGCGTTGTGCGTGGCGACGACGATTTGCCGGCGCCCCTTGAGCCGCTTGAGTGCGGGCAGCACCGTTCCGAACAGGAACCTGTTGTCCAGCTCATCTTCGGGCTGATCGATTACCAGGGGACGATTGTCTTTCGTCTCCAGCACCAGCGAGAGCAACACGCTCACCCGCTGGCCGCCGGAGAGATCGTCCAGCCGCCGGTAGTTGCCGTCGTCCATCCTGAGCTGGATCAGATAGCGATCCCGACATCGAAGGGCCGCCAGTTCTCGTCTCTTCGCGGCGGAGAGACACTCCTCGAACGTCATCTCGACCGCGGTACTCATCCCAACCCTCTCCAACTGCCCGGCCTTGAGCCGTTCGAGCAGTTCGTCCGGCGAGGGCCGCCGTGAGTCCTGCAAATCGTTCCACCAACGCGTGATGCCCTTCTGCCGGAACGCTTTCAGAAAGTTCTCCAGCGGACCGCGACGACCCGCATCGATCCGCCGCACGGATATCCGTCCACCGAACTCCGTCCGAACCTCCTGGATCACGCGATCGAACGCGTGTCGCTGCTCCTTCACGAGGTCTTGTCGATCTGCAAGCAGCGTGTCGAACGAGCGCTCCGCCGCGAGGCGCTTGTCGCGTACCTCCTGCAGGTTCGCCTGGTAGCTCGGCAAGAGGGACGCCTGACGGTTCAGCGCCTGAAACTCCCTGATTCTCGCTCCGTCCAATCCGCGAGCCGCCAGCCTGTGGTCGACCCGCTCACGAACGGCTCGTTCGTGGGCGCTCAACGCTTTTGCGATCGAAGCGGATGCCGCTTTCGCGCCAGCCAACCCATCGTTCACGGAACGAAGCAGGTCGCGGATACGCTCCCAGCGCGGGCGAAGGTCGTCCTTCAGCTCGCTCAGTTTCGCATCCCGTAACACACCCGATAGATGGCCATCGATCTCCGGCAGTTCGAACCCGTCCGCGGCGCCCTGCACGCGTCCTATATCTGTCGTCAGCTCTTCTGTGAATTTCTCGACCTCTCGCCAGCGGCGAGAGTCGCGAGAGACGCGGTGGAGCTCGTCTATTCCAGCATCCGAGAACGCGTCGAGTTCCTCGGCCGCCTTGCGCGTACGCTCGAGCGCCTGCTCTGCGTCGGCGAGCTCCTCGTCAAGCTTCGCAAGGTGCTTCGCCGCGCCATGCAGTTCTTCGTCCAACGCATTCAGACGTTCGTCACGCGCCTGAATGTTACCCGTCTCCGAGACCACCAACCCCCGCAGAATCTCCTCAACTGCCTCCGGCTCCTGAGCCAACCGCTGCAGCTCACTCTGGGTGTGGAACACTGCGGGCCACCGCTCGCGCGGCGACTCGGTCGGGTCCTGGCCGGGGCAGTCCAGCGTGACCTCCGGTGATCCGCCGAGGAAGCCGTCGCGACCCCGCTTCTCAACCTGCTTCCGTAGGACATCGTCTTGAGGCAAGCGCGCTTCCACGTGCACGCGCAGACCGTCGAGCAACGTGCTCTTGCCGGTCATGCTGCCGCCGATGACGCACGTCAGATCCGGGCTGAGCTCGAAACGAATTTCCGCAGGGCTCCCACCGCCGCCACGAAAGAACGACGCTCCCCCCGCTACCGTGACCGACTTGAGCCACGGTCGCGCGTTCAGTGTCACATCGGGTGGATTGGGAATCCCGTTCAGTTCGCCGTCCGTGCTCCGTTCGAACGCAATTCGAATCCGTGAATCGCTTGCAATGAACGCCTGCCGCAGCGCCTCGATCCGTGGGTTGGCGAGCTTGAGCCAAGTGTGTCGGCGCCCGATGTCGCTCACCGAATACGCGTCGCTTCCATGGAAGAACGCCTGGCGGTGTCGGGTCATCGCGTCTTCCAGCCACCGACGGGATTTCAGGGTGTCTTCGGGCAGCTTCTCGTCACCGAGTTCGAGACCCGCCACCTCGGCATGGGGAAAGTCTCGCAAGATTTGGGCCTTTTGTGCGCCGAGCAGGCCCTTGTCAGTCTCGATATGGGGTGCCAGAGAGAGGTAGTTCCACTGCCTCCCGCCATCTTGCTCGATGGGAGACTCCTTGCCGTGAAAGGCCCGCAGCTCGTTGAACGCGTCGCCGGCATTCTTGTTGGACACCTGAAGCTCGTTGCCGAGCCACGGCGTCACGCCGCTCATGGCCAGATTGAAGGCCCTGAAGTAGCGCTCACGCCCGACTTCCGGATCGAACAGGAACAACAGATGCAGCCCTCGACTCCCCTGCTTGAACGACGGTTCGAAGCCCGGGAACACCGCGTACACCTTGTCCCGAAACGGCGTCCCGTCGTCGTCGTCGCCGCTGCTCCACTCTTCCACGATCCGCCACACCGCGCTGGCGGCGGCGGCACTCCCCATGCGAGGCGAGTGCGGCGTGATGCCGAGCACTCGTACCCCTCGCTCCGCCGCACACTGCAAGAACCGTCGAGCGTAGGAGGTGAGCGTCTCTTCCGATTCTGGAGACCCGCTGACGCCGGGCGGCAGCTTCGCCCGCCCGCCGGGACGATCGTCGATCGTGTGGATGTGGAGGTCCGCCTTGAACCAACGCGCTCCGGGGACCTCCCGCCGCCACCGGTCGGTGTCTCGTCGCACGAACGACATCACCGCCTCCGTTGTCGCGACGAATACACCGCGATCGACGTCATTGCCGCTCGGACTCGAGCTGCGCGAGGTAGAGGTTCTCCAGCCGCTCCACCGCTTCGCGGAAGCCCTCCGGGTCGACGAACGTGTCCGGGCTGTACTCCTGCCCCGCCTCGTACTTGTCGTGCAGGCCATACTGCCCGCCGTGGGCCGAGACCCAGACGTCGACGTCCAGCGCCTTCTGCCGGCGGAACGTCTCGGCGAAGTCGTCGGCCACGCCGGGGTAGGTGGGATCGACGACGAGCCGCTTGCCGGGGTTGATGGTGGCCATGTTGGCGATGGCCACGTTGTACTCGCGGCCGCCCTCGGTGACCGTCATCAGGTAGCTGGAGCTGCCGGCGGTGTGTCCGGGGCTCAGCATCACGGTCAGGCGCGCGTCGCCGAGCTGCAGCACCTCGCCGTCCTCGATGATGCGGTCGACCGACACCGGCCGGAACGACTGCCGGCCGCCGAAGTGCGGATCGCTGAACCCGCCGTCCTCCAGCACCGGCGCGTCCTCGGCCGTCGCCCACATCTCGGCCCCGACCGCCTCCTTGATCTGGGCCAGGGCGGCGGTGTGGTCCCAGTGCGCCTGCATCTGCAGCAGCACCCTCACATCATCGAGGCGGAACCCGAGCGACTCGATGTTGTCTCGGATCAGCGGGATGGAGTCCTCCAGGCCCGTGTTGATCAGGAAGTGCCCCTCGTCCGAGGTGACCAGGAACACGGCCAGGTCGTAGGTGCCGACGGCGTAGAGGTTGCCGATCACCCGGTGTCCGGGAAACGGCCTCGCCCAGCCGTCGGGCTGGGCGGCGGCGGGCACGGCGAGGGCGACGACGAGCAGGCAAACGGCAACGGCAGCGGCAAGACGGCGCAAGTCGATACTCATGACGGTCTTCTCTCCCTGTCGAACATCCCTGTTGACGACTACGACCAATCGAACGGAGTCAGGCCGAACCGGCCGTACCGGCCCGCGACCGGAGCGGCGACGGTGACCGGTCGGGCCGGCGCGTGACCTCTACCCGCGGTTCCGGCCAAGCCGGCAGGTAACCCTCTACCCGCCGGTACCGGCCGGGCCGGCGCGACAACGGCTACCGCCCCGCCGCCTCGGCGGCGGCGATGGTGTCGTCAGTCCCGATGACGCTCGCGACCGGAGCGGCACCGGTTATCGGCCCGCCGCCTCGGCGGCAGCCTCCGCTTCGTCCGCGCGCGCCCCGCCCAGAATCCCCGGCATGCTGTAATTCCCCTCGTGGCAGGCGTACTCGTACAACGGCTGGTCGCTGCGCTGCATCGGGATCGAAGCCGTCCACGGGCGCGTCCAGGTCCCCGGATCGGTGACGGTATACGCGTACTCCAGCGTATCCGCGTCGACCCTGGTCAAACGCTCGACCAGGGTCATGTCGGGGGTCGTCCCGCGCCACCGGCGCTGGTCGTAGAAGTTCCTGGTCTCGATCACCAGCGTGTCGCCCTCCCAGTGCCCGCGCGAGTCGCCCGACCACTGGCGGACGTGATCCGGCAGCGGCGGGCGGCCGTCGAGCGGGACGACCCGCACGGTGTGGACCATCTCGGTCACCAGCACCACCTCGTCCGGGGTCTGGAAGACCTGCAGGTTCTGGTTGTAGCCGCCGGGGGTAATCGGCGGGCCGGCATTGAAGCCGAGAATGCAGCGATCGTAGGCGCTGCGATCGAGCCACGAGTCGGCCGGGTGCTCGCGCCGGTAGGCGCGCGTCGCGTCGGTCCGCTCCCGGCCTTCCGGCGACATCTCGGGAAGCCGGCCGTTGGGCGGATCCACGATGAGCGACGTGCGCCGCGTGCCCACGGTGCGCGTGCCGCGGTCGAGCCAGAAGTTGTTGTAGAAGCCGGGGGCCCCGTCCTCGCCGCGGTCCACGCTCTCGGTGACCGTCGTGCGCCGGGCCGGCCGGTTCGCGAGCTCGACGTTGCGGTCGACCACCTCCTGCTCCAGGTTGGCCGCCTCCTCGGCGGTCAGGAACGCCCGATCGCCCAGCTCCTCCGGCCGTTCCAGCGGCGTGATGGTGCGGAAGTCCCAGATGCCCTGCAAATCCGGATCCCCCCAGCCCGTCCGCAGGTCGGTCTGGGCGGCCGGAGCCGCCGGCAGCAGCAGGAAAGTGGCCAGGACGGCCGCGACGAGAAATCCGTGACGCATGGGAACCCCCTGTGTGCTGTCGAGTCTGCTCAATATACCCTCTCGCCGGGCCGCATCAGCGTCTCGCCGGGCAACCGGCGACAGCAGTACACTGGATCCGCCATGACGCGCGCGACGCATCCGGACTCCGATTATCAGAGGAAGGTTCCACCGGCGGTGAACGACCCGCTACGCGCGCAGAAGCTGCGCACGCTGGCCGCTCTGGCAGGCAGGATCGACTTGCGACACACGAAACGATGAGCTGGAGGCCCTGGAGGAGTGCTGAAACACGGACGGAATAGCCGACCAGGAGGATCACATGCGCTGCCGATACCTCGTCGCCGGGCTCGTGCTCGTCATGCTCGCAACGGCGCTGGCCGCGCCCGCCGCGGGCCAGACCCGCGACGGCGCCCCGGAAGGCTGGACGGCGCCCCGGACGCCGTGGGGCGACCCCGACCTGCAGGGGCAATGGAACAGCCAGACGTCGACCCCGCTGGAGCGCCCCCTCGAAGGGCGGCTGGCCGAGACGGACACCCTGTCGCCGGAGGAGGCGCAGGCCATCGAGGCGGCCAACCGCGCCGCCTTCGACCTGCCGCCGCGCGAGGGCAACGTCGGCAACTACAACGCGTTCTGGCGGGACATCGGCACGGCGCTCACTCGGACGTCGCTGATCGTCGATCCGCCCGACGGCAGGATTCCGCCGCTGTCGGCCGAGGGCGAGGCGCGCATCGCCGCCGAGCGCGCGGAACGGAGTCAGCGCGGGCCCGCCACTTCCCCCGATACCTACAGCGACCTGAGCCAGTGGACCCGCTGCATCTCGCGCGGCTGGAACGGCATCGGGAGCTGGTACAGCAGCAACTATCAGATCTTCCAGGTCCCGGGCTACGTCGTCGTCTACCAGGAATTGATCCACGAGCCGCGGATCATCCCGCTCGACGGCCGACCGCACGTCCCGGATTCGATCCGCCAGTGGCTGGGTGATTCACGCGGGCACTGGGAGGGCGACACGCTCGTCGTCGAGACCACCAACTTCACGCCGAAGACCAACTTCCGCGGCTCGCGCGACACCCTGCACCTGACCGAGCGCTACACGCGCGTCGGCGACGACACCATCGACTACCGGTTCACCATCGACGATCCGCACACGTTCCAGCGGCCGTGGACGGTGGTGCGGCCGATGAACCGCATCACCGACCGCGTGTCGATCTTCGAGTACGCCTGCCACGAAGGGAACTACGCGATGGAGGGCATCCTGGCCGGCGCGCGGGCCGAGGAACGGGAGCGCTGACGCCGCTCGTTCTCAGACGATCGGATCGACCACGTTCAGGAACCCGAATTTCCTGAAATCGCGGTCGTGCGTGTAGATGGTCCGCACGCCGTGCACCCGCGCCAGCGTCGCCAGGTGCGCATCAGGCACGAGATTGCCGCGGGCACTGAGCTCGACGGCAATCTGACGGTAGACCGTCAGAAAGTCCTCCGTCTCGGTGACCACGCGGCAGCGGGGCAAACGGGTCAGCGCGGCGACGTTGTCGACGGCTTCCGCAGGGCTCACCGGCACGTCGAATACGCGGGGATGAGTGGCCAGACGAACGTAGCCCATGAGGACCGGCCATGTCAGGCACAGGATGTCCGGATCCCGCGGTCGGTCACGAAGGAAGGCACTGGCGGCCTGGTGGAACGGAGACGCGCGATCCGTGCCATAGAGGAGAATGTTGACGTCGATGGTGTAGCTCACGAGTCTTCGTCGAGGATGGCGTATACCGCCTCTTTGTCGGCAAGATTCACGCGTGCGTGCATCGGCTGACTGATCCACTCGAGTGCGTGCTCGGCAGGATCCGGACGGCGCGCCTTGAGTCCTTCGGCCAGCAACCCGGAGACCAATTCGCCCAGCGAGCGACCTTCCTTCTTCTGGATGTCTTTCAGCTCGCGAAGGATCGGAGTCGCGATGTCGATGGTAGTCCGCATGATGTTTGATGCTAGCATAGTGCTCATCAGATGTCACGGGAGGCAGACATGACCGGAAGCGATGCGCGAGCGGCCGGGATGAGCCGCCGGGAGGCCGTTCGGCTACTGGGAACCGGGGCAGGATTCGGACTCACCGCGGCCTGGGGATCGGGAACGGTTCCGCGCGCGGCCGGACCGCTGCCGACAGGCCGGGGCGCGTCGGCGCCTACGTTCCCGGACGGCGCCGTCGTGCGCACGGTGCTGGCCGACGTCGACCCGGTGGAGATCGGCTCCGGCACCACGCTGTTCCACGAGCACCTCTCCTTCGACTACGCCAGCCCGCCGGCCGAGCCGCGGCGGCCCGGAACCCCGGCTCCTCCGCCCCCGACGAACGCGGAGATGGTCGACCTGCTGGTCGAGGAGCTGCGCATGGCCGCCTTCGACGGGGTGAGCTGCATCGTCGACTCGTCCATCGGACCCCGCACAGCGCAGCAGATCGAGAACCTGACTGCGATGGCGACTCGCTCCGGCGTCCACGTCGTGGCCGGCGGCAGCTACTTCCTGCAGCCGCGCTACCCGGAGGCAATCGCCGGCCTGGACGAGGATGCGCTCGCGGCGCACCTGATCGAGCAGGCGGCCCGCGAGCGGTGGGGCGCCCTTGGCGAGGTGGGCAGCTCGTTCCCCGCGATGCACGACGACGAACGCCGGATGATCCGCGCCGTCAGCCAGGTCCACCGCCGAACCGGGCTGCCGATCTTCACCCACGTCCCGCACGAGAGCTGCCCCTCCTGCGCCATCGAGCAGATCGACCTCTACGAGGCAGCGGGCGTGGACATGGCGCACCTCTGCATCGGGCACCTGTCGACCATCCAGCGATCGGACGACCCCGGCTGGGAGACCCACAAGGAGATCGCCGGCCGCGGCGCGTTCATCGGCTTCGACACCGTCGGTCACCGGATGAGCGCGTCGTTCATCCCGGAGCGCGAGAAGGTGGACATGGTGCTCAACGCGCTGGAGGCCGGCTACGAGGATCACATCCTCCTGTCGTCGGACTTCGCCAACACGACGCAGATCAAGGCGAACTGGGGCAACGGCTTCTCGACCGTCCTGGTGCAGTTCGTGCCCAAACTGCGCTACTACGGCGTACCGGAGGAGACCGTTCACAAGATCCTGGTCGACAACCCCCGGCGCTGGCTGGCGCACGTGCCGGGCGCGGCGTAGCATGGATTGGGGAGGAGCAGATGGCGGTTCCCGACCAGCGTTCGCTCATGACGGCGGAGGAGCTGTTCGATCTGTCGGACGACGGCCGCCGGTACGAGCTCGTCGAAGGAGAGTTGATCCCCATGACGCCCGCGGGAGCCCGACAAGGCGCCATCGCCGTTCGCGTCGCCCGGCTTCTCGACGAGTACGCGGAGGCACACGATCTCGGGGTCTGTGGAACGGCCGAACCCGGATTCATCCTGCGGCGGGATCCCGACCTCGTCCGCGCCCCTGACGTCTCGTTCGTGGCCAGGGCGCGCATTCCCGCAACGGGCATCCCCACAAGCTACTGGCCGTTCGCACCGGATCTCGCCGTCGAGGTCATCTCCCCCTCGGATCGGCTTTCCGACGTGCACGCGAAGCTGGCGGACTACTTCTCGGCGGGCACGCGCCTGGTCTGGGTCATGGAGCCCGAGGCGCGGGTCGTCTACGCCTACCGCTCGCTGCACGACGTGCAAGTGATCGGAGAAGACGGCGAGCTGGACGGCGGCGACGTGCTGCCGGGTTTCCGGTGCCCGGTACGGCGGCTATTTCCGTAGACTTGAAGCGTTGCCGCGTCGCGTCCGTACTTGCAGGTCAGGTTCCCGCACCGTCACCGGGAGGATCACCGTCGTGGCCATTACCCGCGGGCGTCGTCGCTCTCGATGCGGCCGTCGACGAGGCGGACGAGGCGGCGGGCGCGGGCCATGACCCGCGGATCGTGGGTCGAGAACAGGAAGGTGACCTGCTGCTCGCGGTTCAGCGTCTCCATCATCTCCAGCAGCGCCTCGGCGGTTCCGGAGTCGACGTTGGCGGTCGGCTCGTCGGCCAGCACGACGGCGGGGCGGGACGCGATGGCCCGTGCGATGGCGACGCGCTGCTGCTGGCCGCCCGAGAGCTCCGACGGGCGCCGGTGCTCCATGCCCTTGAGCCCCACCTGTGCCAGCAGTTTCATGACCCGCTCCCGGCGCTCCGCCTCGGCGACGCCCTGGACGGCCATCACGATCTCGGCGTTCTCGTAGGCGCTGAGAACCGGCAGCAGGTTGTAGGCCTGAAACACGAAGCCGATGCGATCGCGGCGCAGGCGGCTGAGCTCCTTGCGGGTGAGCGCCCCGAGGTCGGCGCCCTCCAGCCTGACCGTGCCCGACGTGGGCGTATCCAGGGCGCCGATCAGGTTCAGCGCGGTCGTCTTGCCGGACCCCGACGGGCCGCTGATCGCCGTGAACTCGCCAGCGTTCACCGTCATCGTGAGACCGCGCAGCGCCTCGACGTGCTGATCCCCCTGCCGGTAGATCTTCGTGACGTCGTCGAGCGCGACGACGGGAATCCCACTGTTGCCACCGTTCATGAAGTCTCCTGGTAGTCTGCGCCGCGGCAGACGGCGCCGGCGCGGACGATCCTCCAGCAGTCCGTGGTGCTGCAGCGTCGCACTGCGAGCGGCAAGGCGCCCAGGTGGCAAGGGCGACGAGGGAGCACGTTGGACATGTTTCGACCGAGGAGCAACGCAGTCTACGGGGGATTCATCGTCGCTCGAACGCAACGGCGCTTTCGCAGACGACGCCGCTACACCAGCCGAATCGTCTCCACGGGGTCGGCCTGCCCCGCCCGCCACGCGGGATAGACCCCGGACAGCAGGATGGCGACGAGCGCCGAGATGCCGATGAGCGCCACGTTCTCGCCGTAGATGCCGACCCGCATGACGGTCGACATGCCGACGCCGGCCACCTCCATCTGATCGGCCGGGATCATGCCCGAGATGTCGATGCCGGTCGACGCGAGCCAGAGATACGGTCCGATGGTGACCGCGGCGGCGGCGGTCAGGCCGATCACCGCCAGCCAGGCGCTCTCGAGCATGATCAGCCGGAAGAGCTGTCCCGGACTGAACCCGACCGCGAGCATGATGCCGAACTCGCGCAGGCGCTCCATCACGCTGACGAAAAGCGTGTTGAAGATGCCCGCGGCCACGAGGACGGCGAGCACCAGCATCATGACCTTGGCGCCGCCCACCTTCATGGCGATGAAGACCGCCAGGTCCGGCTGCAGCTCGTGCCACGCCAGCACGGCGACGTCCGCCGGCGCCTCGGCGCCGAGCGCGGCGACCGCGGCGTCGCTGGCCCGCTGATCGTCGACGAACGCGGCAATCTGGATCGCCTCGTCGGGCGCGAAGCCGACCACCTCCCGGACGGCGTCGATGGGCAGCAGGCAGATGCCGGCGTCGACGCTGGGCGAGCCGGTGCGCACGATGCCGGAGACGCGCGCCAGGGCGCTGACGATCTCGCCCTCCTTGTCGGTCAGCGTGTAGACCAGCTTCGATCCGAGCTCGACGTCCAGGTTCGAAGCGAGCCTCTCGCCCAGGATGATGCCGCCGTCCGTAGAGGAGCCGAAGAACTCGCCATCGACGATCGCCTCGATGAGCGACAGCGTCTCGTCGTCCTCCTGCTCGGGAGAGACCGCGATGAAGCCGGCGCCGACGTTCTCGCGCGCGGTCGCGAGCATCGCGAACCCGGTGATGCGCTCGACGACCCGGATGACGTGCGGGTCGTCCGCGGCGAGGCGCTTCAGCGCGTCCGTCCCCTGCACCGTGCGGGTCAGCGTGGGGGTGTCGAGATACTCCGGGTGCTGGATCGTCACGTGCCCGGCGCCGAGCCGCGCCGCCAGCCGGATCATGTCGGCCCAGTTGCGATCCTGCATCGCCATCATGATCACGGCCAGGAAGACGCCGAAGACGATCGCCGAGAGCGTGATGTACGTGCGCCGGCGATTGCGCCACAGGTTGCGCCACGCCATCGTCGCGAGACTGGTCCCTTTCATCGCGGCCACCTTTGTCTCTCTACCGTATCTCTACCGTTTTCCTTCTCACTCGCCGGGACCGCAGCCGGCCGCGGCGAATCACTGCTGTTTCTTGCTCACTCGCCGGGGCCGTAGCGTGCTTGCGATCACTGATGCCGCATCGCCGCGCTCGCGCTCGTCGACACGCAGCGCATCCAGTGCCGTAGCGTGCTTGCGATCACTGATGCCGCATCGCCTCCACCGGACTGATGCGGGCCGCCTTCAGCGCGGGGTAGATCACCGCCAGGAGCACCAGGACGACCAGGTTCGCCGTCGGGGCCGCGAACGTCGCCGGCGTCACGCTTGCCCGCCAGACCGTGGCGAACGTCGCGCTCAGCACCTGCACCCCGCCGAGCGCGCCGGTGTCGATGCCGAACTCCACCAGGTACCACAGCGTCGGGACGGCGAGCGCCACGCCCGCCGCCAGGGCGAGGCCGGTCTGCAGGCCGCTCTCCACGAAGATGAGCCCCACGACTTGTCGCGGCTCGACGCCCAATGCCTTGAGGACGCCGAACTCGCGGATGCGCTCGAACACCGCCATCAGCATCGCGTTCAGGATGAGAATCGCGATGACGATGTAAATCACCCCCGATACGATCTGCATCGACGCGTTGGCCGAGTCGAGATAGGTGGCCAGCGTCGGCAGCAGCGTCCGCCACGAGCGAGCGTCGAGGCCGGGGGCCAGCTCCTGCACCGCTTCGACGGCAGCAGGCAGTTCGACATCGTCCGGCTTGCGCACGACTATCCGGTGCGCGCCCGAGGGCAGCACGAACAGCTCGCGGAAGGCCGCCTCGTTGAGAAAGACCGTGGAGCGGTCCACGCCGTCGCTCACGCTCTGCAGGATCCCGCGCACGGCGTAGAGATCGTTCGCGATGCTCCCGTCGGCCGCCTGGCTCAGGACGATCAGCTCGCCGCCGACCTCCAGGTCGAGCGACCGGGCAAGCCGCCGTCCGACGACGACGCCGAACGGATCGTCCTCGTCGAGCCAGGCTCCCTCGGCCAGGCGTGTCGAGATGGCGCTGACGCCGGCGTCGGCCCGCACGTTCACGCCCTGCAGCGACGCGCCGGCCGCCGATACGCCGGCCGCGGCGAGCCCGCCGCCGACGAGCCGCGGGCTCGCCCGGAATCCCGCCGCCTCCAGCGCGGGGATCAGGGCGTCGACGTCGTCGATGCGGGTATAGAGCGACGGATCGTCCAGATAGGTCGGCGCGTGGATCTGCAGGTCGCCGATCTCGACGTCGATCACCGTCCGCTCCATGTCGGCCAGCAGGCCCTGGAGCATGGCGAACCAGACGACCATGGCGAAGAGACCGAACGCCATCGCGGCCACCGTGACCACGGTGCGCCGGCGGTTGCGGCCGATGTTCCGCCACGCCATCTTCAGGATGCCCATGTCCGGCTCGTGCCCGGCCTCACCGCCGGCTCGCGGGTCGGTCGCCGATCCTGCACCGAGGCGCACCGGCGAAGCGCAACTCGAGGACGGATGCCGCGGTCACGCGCCTTGCACCGCGAACGACGAACCTTGCCGCCGATCGGGTCGCCGGTCGGGTCGAGCCCGTCAGCGCGACGCCCCCTCGCCTCCCGCGGCCTCCCGCTCCTCGGCCCGGGCGCCGCTCAGCATGTTGACGATGCTGTAGTTGCCCTCGTGGCAGGCGTACTCGAAGAGCAAGTCGTCGGTCCGCCGCAGCGGCAGCTCGCCGGACCAGGGGCTGGTCCAGCGGGTCGGGTCCTCGACGGTGAACTCGTAGCGGAGCGTGTCGGCGTCGACCCGGGTGAACCGCTCGATGATGCGCAGGCTCTGGGTGCGTCCCCCGTTGGCGGCGCGGATGCGGATCACGTCGTTGCCGAACGACGAGCCCTCCTCGCTGCGGGCGATGTTGCGGGTCTCGACGACGAGCGTGTCGCCCTCCCAGTGACCGCGCATCTCGCCCAGCCACTGCGGAATCGGCCGGCCGAGGCGCGGGCGGCCGTCGAGCGGGATGATGCGCGTGTCGTGGATCATCTCGACCTGGATGGCGACGGTGTCAGGCGTCTGCAGGATCAGATAGTTGTTGTTGTAGCCGGTCGGCAGCATCGGCGGCCCCACCGACCACAGCATGCAGCGGTCGTTCAGGTCCATGTCGGTCCAGGTGTCGGCCGGACCCCGGGCGCTGCGCGCGGCCAGGCGGGCGTCCTCGTCCCGCTGCGCCTCGGGGGTCAGCGGCGGCAGGCGGCCGTCGGGCGGGTCGACGACGATCGAGGTCCGGCCGGTGGAGGCGACGCCCCTATCCAGCCAGAAGTTGTTGTAGAAGCCGGGCGCGCCGTCCTCGCCGACGTCCACGCTCTCGGTTGCCGCGGTCCGGCGGGCGGGCCGCGCGAGCAACTCGGCGTTGCGGTCGAGCACCTCCCGCTCCAGGTTCGCCACCTCCTCGGCGGTCAGCTCCGCTCGATCAGCCAGGTCCGCCGGGCGCTGCAGCGGGGTGATGGTCTTGTTGGTGTAGGTGCCCTGCAGGTCCGGATGGCCCCACGGGGTGCGCGGCGCGGTCTCCTGACCGCCTGCCGAAAGCGGCGCGAGGACGACGGCGGCGAACACCACAGGGACTGCGGTGACGAGAGAGCAAACCTTCATCTTTCGCCTCCTGGAACTGCGTGATCCTGCGCTCATGCTACGCCCTCGGGGAGTGGGCCGCAACCGCGGGCGGACACGCACCGAACTCAGTTGAACACCATGAAGGCCAGCCACGCAAAGAACCCGGCATTCACGGCAACCAGCGCCGCGCCGGAGCTGTTCCGGTCCCTCCGCACAGCACCTGCCGCTGCCAGATAGACGCAGATCGGGAACAACCCCCACGCTAAAAACCGCGGTGTCGCGGCAAGATAGGCGGACGCCGGGCTGACCAGGGCGGCTGCCAGCAGCAGCGACGTTGGACGCTTGCGGGCCAGTCCGAAGGAGGCCGCCAGGACGCTCAGCGCCACCGCCGGCCAGAAGAGCAGGACAGGCCAGGCCTGCAACAGATCGGACCAGTGGGCAGGCACGTCAATCCAACGCGAAGATAGATAGTGTGTTCCTGATTGTTCCCGTCCATTCCCAAGAGCTCGACAATTGCTGAGCTTTTTTCTGAATCCCGTTCCCAGGCGCGCCCGTGCATTCCCGCTGAATCCCATGC
>WTFV01000137.1 GCA_011523845.1 Acidobacteriota bacterium
CGTCAGGCCCAGGCTGTCGCGTATCGACTTGGGGATTACGACGCCGCCGGCCGCGTCGTAATCCCCAAGTCGATACGCGACAGCCTGGGCCTGACGGGCGGGCAGAAGATCGAGATTCGGGAACGGGATGGCGCCATCGAGATAGAGCCCGCAGCCACGCCGATGCGGCTCGAGGAACGCGACGGCCATCTGGTGGCCGTCTCGGAGCACGAGCTTCCCGTGCTGACGGACGAGCTCGTACGCGCTACCCTCGAAAAAGTCCGGCGGTGATGCTGGCCGTCGATACGAGCGTCGTCGTCGCGGCCTTCGCAGGGTGGCACGATGGGCACCTCGCGGCCCTTGGCGCACTCGCACGACGCCCGCGGCTGCCCATGCACGTGCTTCTCGAGAGCTATTCGGTGTTGACGAGGTTTCCACCGCCGTACAGGACTTCGCCTGCCACGGCGACGTCGTTTCTCGAGACACGGTTCGCCGAGCCCCCGCTCGGCCTTCCGCCGGCCGAGTGCCGGCGTCTCGTAGCGGACGCGGCGAAGAATGGAGTAGCGGGCGGCGCCATCTACGATGCGCTGATCGCCTGGACCGCGAAGCGTGCCGGCGCCACGCTGTTGACGCGCGATCGCAGGGCCGTTCGCGTCTACGAGGCAGTCGGCGTTCGGTTCGATCTCGTCGAGTAAAGTAGAGGAAGGGCACCCGATGATCACCGAGAGCGCGCTCGTCGCCCTGGCCGGCCTGGTGGCCATCGTCGCCCTTCTCTTCCTGCTCATCACGCGCTTCAAGTGGCACGTCTTCCTGTCGCTGCTCGTGCCCATCGTGCTCTTCGCGCTGATTCCGGGCATCGACCGGCAGACGTTCATCGACGCCTTCGAACAGGGCTTCGGCCGGACGATTCAGAGCATCGCCGTGGTGATCGTCCTCGGCTCGGTGCTGGCCGAGGCGCTCAAGCACACCGGCGGCATCGAGCGCATCACGGCCTCGATGATCCGCTGGGTCGGTCAGGCGCGCATGCCGCTGGCGCTGACGCTGAGCGGCTTCGTCATCGGCCTCGCCATCTTCTCCGACGTCGGCTACGTCATCCTGAATCCGCTGGTCCATTCCGCCGCGATCAGCAGCGGCCTGAACATGAGCGTGATGGCGACGGGGCTGGTCGGCGCGATGCAGCTCACCCACGCCATGGTGCCGCCGACGCCCGGTCCGCTCGCCGCGGTGGCGCTGGTGGGGGCCGACATCGGCCAGGTGATCCTGTACGGCGGCATCGCCACCCTGATCGCCTCTCTGGCCGGCTGGGTCTACGCGCGGGCCGCCGGGCCGTACATCGAGTCGCCGCCGTCGAGCGAGTTCGTCGGCCAGTCGTTCATCGAGCAGGGGCGCGAGGCGGAGCTGCCGGCGACCTGGCGCGCCTACGCGCCGATTCTCATTCCGCTGGTGCTCATCGCGGGCCAGAGCGTGACCGCGTTCGCCCTGCCGGCCGAGCACCTCGTCAACCGGGCGATGCTCTATCTGGGCTGGCCGGTGGTGGCATTGGGCATCGGCATTCTCATCGCCTACAGCAACACGAAGGCCGACCAGGCCGAGGCCCGGACCAGCAAGTGGATCGAGGAGGCGTTGCGCGGCTCCGCCATGATCATCATGGTGACCGGGCTCGGCGGCTCACTCAGCCAGATCCTGCGCGCGACGCCCGCCGTGGACGCCATCGCCGAGGCGGTGGCCGCGACCGGGCTGCCGCCCATCTTCCTGCCGTTCGTGCTCGGCATCGCCGGCAACCTGATCACCGGCTCGACGACGGTCGGCGTGATCACCGCCGCGTCGGTGGCCGCGCCGATGATGGATACGCTCGGCCTGAGCCCGGAGGCGACGATGCTGGCCGGGGCCGCCGGCTCGATCATCATCAAGTACGTCAACTCCAGCTACTTCTGGGTCTGCACGTCGCTGTCGCGGATGCCGCTCAAGTCCGCGCTGCTGTCCTACGGCGGGGTCACGCTGGTGAACGGGGTGACCGCGATGGCGGTGGTGTACGTGCTCTGGGTCGTCGGGTTGATCTGAAGGAGCGGGTCACGTCATGGAAGCCATCGTTTGTCCAACCGAGCGGAACTTCACGGTCGACGACTACTACAAGCTCGCCGACGCGGGCATTCTCGGGGCGACCGAGCGCGTCGAGCTGATGAACGGGAGGATTTACGTCATCCCCCCCATCGGGACGGGTCACGCGGAGTGTGTGCGCCGGCTCACCGACCTCATGTACGAGATGATCGCTCCCCGCGCGCGGGTCAGCGTGCAGAACCCTATTCGATTGGATGATCGTTCCGAACCGGAACCGGACTTGGCTTTGCTCGATCCCGCGACCAGCTACCGCGGGCGGCATCCGCAGCCGCGTGACGTGCTGCTGCTGATCGAGGTGTCGGACACGACGCTCGATTTCGACTTGAACGAAAAAACGCCGCTCTACGCGCGAGCTGGCATCCGCGAGGTATGGGTGGTCGCCCTCGGCGACGAGCGCGTGCACGTGTTGCGCGAGCCTGGCCGGAACGGCTATGCCTGGCATCGGGTCTTCGGACGCGGCGACACATTGGATATCGGCGCGTTTCCGGACGCCGCCGGCGTCGCGGTGGGAGACGTGCTCGGTAGCTGAGGCCCGGCGCGGTCATGGTGAGGGGGAGAGCACGGGCGGGCCGGAGCGCTCAGGGGACTGATACACTCCACTCGAGAAGCCGCGCGGTCCCATCCGTGCGGTCCGGATGTTTTCCGCTCCGCCACAGGAGGCCGCCGTGGGCAAGATCGAGAAGCGTTGGCGTACGGGAATGTCGCGCCGCGAGGCGCTCGCCGGGCTCGCGTCGTTCCTCGCCGCCTCGCCGCTGCTGCACGCGCAGCGCGACCCGTGGCCGCTCGGGCCGCACCGCCGCTTCCTCGGCTTCGACGAGATGCGCGACGTGTTCGACTTCGAGCCCATCTTCCGCGCCAACGTCCCGCTGTCGGTCTACGACTACACGGCGCACGGAACCGAGTCGGAGTTCACGCTCTACCGCAACCGCGACGCCTTCGGGTGGGTGGATCTCATCGACCGGGGCGGGGTCGACGCGAAGGACGTCGACACGTCGACGGAGCTGTTCGGGCACCGCATGCCGAGCCCCATCATGCTCGCGCCGACGGCGCGGCAGCGCACCCTGCACCCGGACGGCGAGCTGGGGATGCACCGGGCGGCGACCACCACCGGCACCACGATGATCGTGAGCAACGCGTCGAGCTTCCCGTTCACGAGAATCGCCCGGGCGGGGGCCGAGGGGCCGCTCTGGTTCCAGCGCTACGCCACGCGCGAGATGGAGCCCAACCGGGTGGCGCTCGGCGACGCGCAGGAGGTGGGGTCGCAGACCATCGTCGTCACCATCGACCAGCAGGCGTCCTACTACGAGCGGGACCTGCACGACCGGCACCTCGGCGGCACGCCCCGCAGGGTCGCGCGGCGCACGCCGCCGAACCCCCCGAACCCCTACCGAGTGTCCGCCGGCCGGCTGTGGTACGAGTGGAAGCTCTTCGACGACCTGCGGCCGATGTGCGAGGTGCCGATGCTGGCCAAGGGCATCCTCACCGGCGAGGGCGCGAAGAAGTGCCTGGAGCACGGCTGCGACGGCATCATCGTCTCCAACCACGGCGGGCGCGCCATCGACTACGGCCCCTCCAGCCTGGAAGTGCTCGAAGAGGTGGTCCAGGCGGTGGGCGGCCGGGTGCCGGTGCTCATCGACAGCGGCTTCCGCCGCGGCAGCGACGCGCTGAAGGCGCTGGCCCTCGGCGCCGACGGGGTCTGCTTCGGGCGCGCGTCCCGCTGGGGGCTGGGCGCGTTCGGCGAGGAGGGGGCCCAGAGGGTGCTGGAGATCCTCAACGCGGAGCTGCGGCAGGCGATGGCGGCGGCGGGCGTGAGCTCGATCGCCGGGATCGACCGCGGCATCGTGAAGACGAACTTCCCGTAGGAGTACACGGCGATGAAGCTCGACAGGCGGGAGTCTCTCCGGAAGTTCGGTGCGTTCGTGGCCGGCTCGCCCCTCGCTCAGGGAGAACCGCTCGCGCAGGGGGAGCCCGGCGGCGGGGCGCCCCCCTCGGACCGGCTGGCCCCGGTGCTGGAGCTGGTCAACGTCCCGGAGTTCGAGGATCAGGCGCGCCTCGTGCTCGCGCCCGCGCGGTTCGAGGCGATTAGCGGCGGCCACCGCACGTCGTTCGACAGGATGACGTTCCGGCAGCGGCTGATGGTCTACGCCATGGACCTCGACCTGACCACCAGCCTCTACGGCTACGACATATTCGCCCCGATCATCGTCGGACCGGTCGGCAACCAGGGCGACATCCATCCCGAGGGCGAACTGGCCACCGCACGCGGCGCCTCGGCCGGCAAGGCGGTCATGGTGGCCACCCGGCAGTCGAGCCATCCCATAGAAGAAACCGTCGCGGCGAGCGACGAGCCGGTCTGGTACCAGCTCTACGCCGACAGCGGGGATTTGAGCACCGAGGCGGCGCGTGCGGTCGACGCCGGCTGCCGGGCAGTGTGCGTCACCGTCGGCGTGTCGCCCTCCGATCATCGGCCGACGGGGACCGACTGGGGCGCGGTCGCCGGGCTCGCGGAGGCGGTGGAGGTTCCGGTCGTCGTCAAGGGCATCATGAGCGTCGACGCCGCGGAGACCGCGCTGGCGGCCGGCGCGCAGGGGCTGGTGGTGTCGAACCACGGCGGCCTCGTCGACCGCGGCGCCGGCACACTGGCCATCGACGTGCTGCCGGCGGTGGCGGACGCGGTGGCCGGCCGCGTCCCGGTGCTGGTGGACGGCAGCTTCCGGCGCGGCACCGATATCCTCAAGGGCCTCGCGCTCGGCGCGACGGCCGTCATGGTGGCCCGCCCGCCCATGTGGGGCCTCGCCGCGTACGGGGCCGAGGGCGTGCAGACCGTGGTCGAGATTCTTCAGACCGAGCTGGCCCGCAACATGGCGGCTTCCGGGCGCCCGACCATCGCGATGATCGACCGCGAGCTGGTGCGGTTCGACTCGCGGTAGGGGGCCGTGCGGCGTTCTGGGTCTGCCACTCCGGGGCGGCAAGCGCCGCCGAGTGCCGCCGTCCCTCGCGCGTGTCGGATGCTACACTCCCCGGTCGGGAAGTGAACGACAGATGCTTGCAGGTACCAACTGAGCTGCGCTAATCGGGAAGGCCTAGTGGTCCGTCACGCCCTAATCTTCGGACACGGACATGGGTCTACAGCGCGTAATCGTTGACGAATCCCAGCACGTGGCACCC
>WTFV01000024.1:0-1202 GCA_011523845.1 Acidobacteriota bacterium
CGATCATGTCGGCGTGCACCTGCGCGGGTCCCACCGACGGGAGCTGGTCGATGTCGCCCACGATTGGCAGTGCGGTCGTGTCGGGGACCGCGGCCAGCGGCGCGCGCATGAGCTTGACGTCGACCATCGAGGTTCGGTCGACGACCAGCAGGTCGCAGTGGAGCGGGTTGGCCGCGTCCCGCTTTGAAGCGGCCGTTGGCGGGGTCGACCTCGAGCAGCGCAGGACGGTGTCGATGAGCGCGGTCTTGCCCACGCCGGGTCCGCCGGTCACGATAGTCACCTTCGACGTCAGAGCCAGCCCGCCCCGCTTCGGCCTGCTGCGACGCCAGCCAGCGACAGGCCGGTCTGCTTTCTCGATTCGCGGAAGATTCCGGACTCGGTCGACCTTCACCGAGCCAGGCGCGCCTCTGCACGCCCCGATCGCCCGCCGCGGCGGGCAAGATGTTCCGCCCCGGGGTGGCGTCGCTGGCGCTACCAGCGCAGGCAAGGGTCGGCGGGTGCGAGCATGTCGTCGACGGCGTCCAGCAGGGGAACGATGGTGTCGGTGTGCGGGTCGTCTTCGTGCTCGCGGTCGGCGACGTCGTGCTCGATGTCGTCGGCGAGTGTGCCCGCGACCGCGATCTCGTACGGCGTCATCGCGTGGTTGAGCAGCCAGCGGCGGCGCTGCCAGCAGCGGTAGCAGCGCTCGCCGCTCGAGCGGTTCACCAGACGCCCGCAAGTGCCCGCTTCAATCGGCAGGTCGACGCCGGCGCACAGGCGGCGGTAGTAGGCCGGGTCCGCGCGGTAGCGGCGCATGGCCGTGCGGTTCGCGATTCGCTTGCGCAAGCGCTTCAGCGCAGCCAGCTGGTCCGGGCGCAGCAGGTCCTTGATGGGCATGGGTTCGTCCTCCGATGCGGGAATGGCCCGAACGGGCCGGGTTGAAGGTGCGGGCCGTCAGGCCCGGAGCGTTGCGGATGCGGGGTCGGAGACGGGCGGCGTGGGGAGCCGGAGGAATGCACAGGCGTTGCCTTGCCCGCCCGTGTTTCGCCCGTCCGGCCGCGTCCGCTGGAGTGATTGTCGTTCGTTGCGGGTCCCCTCTCCGGGTCCGTGGCTGCTTGCGCGCCGACTCGGGGAGGCGCGCCGGCCCGGTAGCGGCGTTGGCGTGGTGCTGGGATCCGGGGTCGCTCCCACTCGGCGGCATTCAGGAGGTCGAGCTTCTCGAG
>WTFV01000024.1:1302-2727 GCA_011523845.1 Acidobacteriota bacterium
TCGGTGCCGGGAACGGGGTCGCACCGCTCGGCGGCGTTCAGGAGGGTGAGCTTCTCGGAGCGTCGAGGGTGCGGGGATCCGGGGGGAGGCGTTACTTGGTGCTGGATCCGGGGACTCCCCACCTCGGGGCGGCGTTCAGGAGAGCGAGCTTCTCGGAGCGTCGAGGTGTTCGACTCGGTGCCGGATCTGCGGTCTGCTCCGCTCGGTGCGACCGTGAGGAAACGGGGCCGTCCAGGACGACCTCATGTATCGTCGAGTCGCCGGAGAAGATGCGCTCGCGACGGGAGGCTGTGCACCGCTACATCGTTGCGTGTCGCTGTTTCACGACGCCGGCATGGTGGCCTTTCGGCCAAACGGCAGGAACCGCAGGGAGTCGAGGATTCCCGCGTGGCCGCCCTGGTCCGCGCCATGCGCGAGACAAACGCCCAAGCCAGCGCAACCCTGCTCGAAGGTCACGCGGTCGACATTGAGGCCCACGAGCAAGTGTCCCTGCGGGGCGGCCAGGGGCGCCGCCTCGACTTCGACGACACTCGGGTCATCCGTCCGGGGGCGCTGAACCGTAGCGTCGCCAGCGATGAAGCACACCGCGGCGGCGGCCGCGAGCAGGGACTGCGCCCACGGCAGGTGCGTCCTGTTCTCTGTCAACACCACGACCGGGGCGCCCGCCTGGGCGTGGGTCAGGACGCGCTGAACGAAGGGGGCAGCATCGGCGCCCCGCGGCACGTGCACCCAAACCCTGGCGTCCTTCGGCCAGGCCGCCTTGAGGCCGGGCCACGAGGCGTCGGTCCCGTCGTGGAAGACACGGGCACGCGCGTGACCGTTCTGCGCCGCGGTAGATGCCGGGTCCAGGTCGATCCGCTCGCCGAGGACCTGTCGGACGACCTCGATGATGCGGAGGGAGACGTAACACGGTGGAAGGTCGTCTGCGGCCTTGGCGACCGCGGACCCCTTGCGCGCGTCCGACAGCTCCCGCTTCTTCGCCTCGACCGCCTGCAGGTCGCCCGGGTCGCCTCCGGCGTCCTCCACCGCGCCGGCTGCCCGGACCAGACCCCGATCCAGCTTGTGACCCGCTGCCGGGTCGGCCGCAGCCGCCGCACGCACGCTGGCGCTGATGCGCTCGAAGCCCGGGTCGCTGACCGATTCGGCGTCCTTGCGGTAGGCGCTGCGCGTCGCCCGCGGCAGGTCGCCAGTCGTGGACCTTGGACCGCCGACCGAAATTGTCTCGCCGGGCGAACGAATTCCGTCGACAGAGGAAGGCACCTGGCCACTCTCGGTTCTCGCCGACGGTGGGGGCGTGTCGCCGCCCACCGGATGCAGCGCTGCCTCGCCGGCCGCCGGTGGGTGACCGTCGACTGAAATCGTCTCGCCGAGCGAACGAATTCCGTCGACAGAGGAAGGCACCTGGCCACTCTCGGTTCTCGCCGA
>WTFV01000024.1:2827-2917 GCA_011523845.1 Acidobacteriota bacterium
CGGTGGGGGCGTGTCGCCGCCCACCGGATGCGGCGCTGCCTCGCCGGCCACCGGTGGGTGAGCGTCGTCGAGTGAAATCGTCTCGTCGAG
>WTFV01000024.1:3017-5239 GCA_011523845.1 Acidobacteriota bacterium
GTCGGCGCGGGGTCCTCTTGCCGATGCTCCGGATTGCCCGCTGCAGAACGTCGTTGGCGATCGCGACGGCCACGCCGGCGCCCACGGCGGCGGCCACGCCGGCGATCCGGATCGCCTCGTCGCGCACTGCTATCCGCTCGTGTTCGTGGGTAGTCGTCTCCAGGAACCGAAGGGCGGACTGCGCCCACGCGTCGACAGATTTCTGGAATGCGCCGATGCCTCGGCTCGTCGAGTCGAGGCGAACAAGCTGCCTGGTCCCCGCGGAAGTGTCAACCTCGGCAGCCACCTCCTGGCCAACACCAGGTGCGAGCGGGCCGGCGGTCTCCGACGCCTGGACCGCATCGGTACTCCTCGGGACTGTCACGTTCTCTCCCCGTCCGCGCGCGTCTGCTTCACCCTCCGTGGGGTCGCAGGTGCGCAGCGGCGGCTCGGTGGTACCAGCGTGCTCCCTGGCGGCAGAGCTTCCCTTCGCGTCGTCATCATTGGCGACGGGGCGGGAAGCAGGGGCGCCGTCATTCCCTGGTGGGGGGCATGGTCTATTCCTGCTCGTGACGTTGCGCCTTGGAGTTGCAGGCACGACCGCGTTCGCCCGGCGGTCCGGGCCGACGTCCGCGCGGCGTGGCTGCCCAGCGCCGATCGTCGTGATGCACCGTGTAAACGGTTGGCTTCCTCCGCTCGCCGATCCCTTGCCGCGCCCGCCAGGCGGACCACCCGATCCGCCGCGCTGACACTACCCACGATGCAGTACACCGCGCGAGCGCGGGCGTGTCTTCGCCCACTCCTCGATCTCGTGCGCCGACCAGCGCACCGCCGCCAGCCCCACCCGGTACGGCAAGGGAAGTCGTCCAGCTCGCATCTCGCGGTAGATCGCCGAGCGCGACAACCCGGTACGGGCCTCAACCTCGGCACGCGTCAAGAACCGGTCCGGGGGGGCGAGTCTACGGGCCATCGGCGCGCTCCTGGCCTGTCGTTCCGAACCGTCCCGGGAACCGCGGAGCCCCCCGATCGACCGGGGGTCGCGTCCGGGCGGCACGGTAGTTCATGCCGCACAGTATAGCGGACCGCATACCGCTTTTCAATGCGGTAAGAAAAACTCCCGCGCGCGCCGTCAGGGTTACAATCGGACCGTGGACATCCGAGAGCGTCTCCTCGACGCCGTCCAGAAGAGCCGCCTGTCCGAGCGCAAGCTCTCGCAGCTGGCCACCGGCGCCAGTGACACCATCCGCAACATTCGCAGAGGGGCGGTTCCCCGCGCAGACACACTCGAGGCGCTCTGCGAAGTGCTCGGACTCGAACTCCACATCGCTCCAGGACTGACCCCGCCCTCCGACGAGACCGCAGCCGGGCCGAGGCCGCCGACCACGTTCAGCAGCCAGCGCCAGTTGCCTACCTACACGTGGACCGAGGACGAATCGAAGTCGGGCTATCAGCCCCACGCCGCGCACGAGGCGCCCGCGCCGGTCGACCTCCTCGACGACCACGCGTTCTACGTCCAGATGCCCGATTACTCGATGGTCCCGGCCAACATCGGACCCCACGACTACTGTCTGATCTCGCCGGCCGCGCCGCTGGAAGTAGATCAGCGGGGCTGGTTTCGCCGCGCGGCCGGGAGCGAGACAATCCGGTGGGTGATGCGACTCCCCGCTGGCGGATACGACTTGGCTGCCTGGGACCTCGATCAGGTGGATGCGCTCGGCCATCAGAAGCCGTGCCCCGTTCACTGGAGGCGCGAGGATGTCATCGACCGGGGGGTCGTCGTGGCGGTCTACCGCCAGAAACCGGCCACGGAAAAACCGCAGGAGCCGGTTCGAGACTGGCGGCCGGACGCGCTGGCGGAGCTGTCGAGGGCCGCCCTGTTCGACGACCAGTTCAAGAAAGTAGAGGCCGAGATCGACAAGGCGGTGGCCGCCGTCGAGCAGATGGAGATGCAAATCAAGCGCCGTGCCGTCGATCGCAGCATCTCGACCTTCCAGGCCGAACAGATCCTCAGAGTGCTCGACTACAGGTTGCAGCACTCGCTGCAGAACATACGCTCGACACTCAAGACCGTTCCGCCCGACCCAGGCTGAGCCCTCCGTCGGCGACCACCGCCACGTCACCGGCAAGGAACTCCGACCAGGCGTCGAGCAAGGCACGGCGCTTGTCCAGAAACGTCGACCGCGAATAGCTCCGCTCGACAGCCGAGCCGACCGCATGCGACAGACTCGTTTCCATCACCGCGT
>WTFV01000216.1 GCA_011523845.1 Acidobacteriota bacterium
AGAGAATACGTGGGACACAAGGTCGCCGACCGCTACTTCATACGACTTCGGCGTCCGCAGGCATCGAGCCTGCGGCGGCGCACTTCCTGATGCAGGCGGCTACAGGCACCGCAAAGGCGGCCCAGTGGCCGAGTTTCCGGAAGGCCGCCGACGAACAGGGTAGCTGAAGAGGCCGATGCGGCCAAGCGCGATTCGACAGGCCAAGGCGCAAGTTCGTGCGAGCATCAAGTCTGCGCCGGGAGCACTTCTTGCTGCAGGACCGCGGTGCGGGGCACCGGAAAGACGGCCCAGTGGCCGGGTTTCCAGAAGACCGCCGACGAACAGGGTGGCTGAGGCCGTCAAAGCCCGCGGACTTGGTGACCCCCACCGAGTGGCGCGTCCGCGTCATGACGCCGACAGGCGCCGGAGAGCGGCGCGCCGGGCGGATTCGGCGCCGCCGGCCGGGGGTTTCCGCGCTGGCGACAGGTGACAACCCGCCCGGACGAAAGGGACGTGGACGACGGTTCCGGCAGGTGCTCCTTGCGAGCACCTGACAGCGTGCAACTCCCGGCGCCGGGGAACGACGCGCCGGGAGCGTTCGAGGCCGCTGGCCGGGAGCTTCCGAGGCCGCCGCCAGGGTGCGCCCGGCCCCGGCGATCGCGACGTGGACGGCACGGACCTCAGCGCACGACGGCCTCGGGCTCCGGATCGCGGTCCGGGGCGCGCGGCGGCGCCGGAGCGGAAGCAGGGCGCGGACACCCCGGCCGCACCACCCAGCCCAGCGCCGCAGCCGCCGGCGTGGGATGACACCCGAGCCGTACCGGAGCCGCGGTCCCGTTCACGCAGGAACAGGCTCGCGCCGGTCCCCCCTGACTGACGCAGCCCGCGCGCACGCCCGCAGACCGCCGCGCGACGGACCGGGCTGCCCCGGCGCCGACGCCGAGCGGCACGTACGACACGGACGCGCCCGGCGGCCAGCGGATCGAACGCGACACCCAGCAAGCACGCACCGAGCGCTCGGCGGGCCGCCGAGCCACAGGCGACCCGGCATGCCCCTGACGACGACGGACCGCCTCCAGGACCTGCGGAACCTGCGCTGCCACGACATCGTGATCGGCGAGGCCATCGTCGGGGCCAACGTTGCGCGCGGCTGCTTCGCGTCGATGCGCGGCATCGTCGGCGGCCGCTCGGCGGCCTGCGAAAGGCGATGCACCGGGCCCGCCGGCTGGCCTTCGCCGACCCGAGAGCGATCGCCGCCGGCCTCGGGGCAAACGCCGTGGCCGGCGCCGACAGCGACTACGAGGTGATCGCCAAGAAGGGATCGATGTTGCTGGTCTCCATCACCGGCACCGCGGTCACGGTCAGGGCCGGAACCGGACCGGAACCGGACCCGACACGGTCCCCCACCGATAGAGCTCGGGCGAGGCGCCGAGCAGGACGCCCTCACGCACGCACCGAGCAACCCTGCCGAGAAACGCCTCGAGGCAGTCGCCAGGCACTCGGCCGCCACAAACGCGCCGAGCGGCAACGCCGCACGAGAGGTTCCACGAGGAGACCGCCGAAGGCGTTCCGGAAGTTCTTCACGAAGTGAAGGGCGAGGCCAACCGCCGCACGGTTCGACAGTCCCCCCGAGCGGCACGTTATAGCCGGCGGCGCCGAGAGACGCGCCGGGGAAGCCGGGAAGGTCGCCGAGCGGAACACGGCCACGAGACCCACCGCCATGGCCGCCTGCGAACGCAGCCCGCGAACCACGGCGCCGAGAAGAAGACCCGCCGGAACCGAGTCCGCGCCGAGCAGCGGATCCTGCCGGAGGACGCCCAGCGCACCGCGATTTCGAGACGGTACGACGGAACGCCGACAGCACCCGGCACGCGCCGAGACGAACATCATCACGCACCCACCGAGCGTACCGGCCCCGGAGCCCTGCCGACCGGGCGGGCCGGCCGACGAGGTCATGGACGCGGTCAACCGCGTGCGGGTCGACGGCAAGACCGTCGTGCGCACCGAGCGCACGATCGACAAGGGCAAGCCGTTCTACGAGCTGCACTACCCGTTCACGGAAGACGACTTCTCCGGCGGGCCCAGAACCGTCTGCCTGGCGCTGAGCCTGCGCATGCAACAGCTCGTCGGCATGCCGGTGCCCGACAACGAGCGCAGCCGACCCACCGAAGAGGGCGTCGAGCAGTCGACGGTCGACCGACTGGCCGCATCCATCGAGATACTCGACCCCGCCGAGGCCGTGCACTGACGGCGGACGCCGAGCGGTGAAAGGCGTCGAGCGCAACGCCCCGAACCCGCACACGCCCAGTGGCCGCCGGGCAGAGAAGCACACCCAGTACGGACGCGTCCGGCGTACGGTGGCCACCGGGCCGTACGCTACCGGCCATGAACCAGGCGCCGAGCAGCAGACCGCCACGAGGACGCCGGGAAGCGACGCCCCCAAGCGCCTTCCACTCGCCGGCCCGAACGGGCGCACGCGCGACTCCCCGGAGTTCTCCACGAAGTGGAGGGCGAGGCCGACCGCCAGCAGAACCCGCAGACCAGCGTCGAGCCGGCCGCCTCAACGAACGGCGGCGAGACAGTCGCCACGGATTCGCAGTACGCGCCGAGCGGAACACCGCTGCATCCAACCAGCGCCGGGGTCGGCTGCGAAAGCAGCCCGCAAGAAAACGCGCCGAGCATCACGCCGCACAGAACAGAGTCCTCGTCGAGCAGCACATCCCGCCCACAGACGTCAAGCGCACCGCGATTCGGGAGACGGCACGCCGGAGCGCCGACAGCGCCTCGCGCGCGCCGAGACGCACGATTCAAAGCCGGCGCAGAGCCTACCCGCCCCGCAAACCGACCAGCACCCGCTGAGCCCGACACCCGCCGAGCGTACCGCCCCCAGGGGCGACCGGCTAGACGCCGGCCAGTGCGCACACAGCGTACCGGCCCCGGTAGCCCAACCCGTAGTCGTCGAGCGTACCGGCCCCCGGAAAACGACACTCGGAAGACAGACGACCGCCAGCTCCCGCCAACCCCAACAGACACGCGGAGGCGAATCCCCGCCCCACAAGAAAAACGCGCGGAGCGGGAACCAAACCCGCGGATCGAGCGTCTAATAGCCCGTGTGGCGCAGAGAAGTGCGCCTCTCAGTGCCGGAGAGGCAATGCCGACCGAGAGCAGCGTCGGACCGGCCGGGAGCGAGGGCCTGATCGGACAGCCCCTGATCGGACAGCCAGTGCTCGAAGCACTCGACCTGATCGCCGAGGGACCTGATCGCCGAGGCTAGCTAATCCCGCTGACGCCGAATGGGAGCACCGACCCAGCGGTCCGTACGCGAACCGTCAGAGCGAGGCCCACGCCGCGGAGCGACCGCAGTCGGGTTCTGATACTCCCCACGCGGGATGAGACCCGCACGGCGCCGCTCACGCACCTTCTCGACGACACTCGCAAAGCCTTCGGCAATACACTCCCTGATAATCCAGGCGCGCGACATGCCAAGCTCCGCAACCGCGCGATCGAGCTGCTCGAGCTGCCGAGCCGACACGTTGAACCTCACGGCCCGATCCAGCGGTTCGACGTCGGGTTCCCTAATCGGATTCAACGGCATCGGTCACTCCCCCGACCTTCACTCGGGCAGCGGCGACGGACCCGCAACCGGCTGAAGCTGCGGTTCGCCGAACAGACTGGCCGAGAACATCGACCAGGACTTCGTCCAGGTCTGCCGGATCCACACCGATCACGTAGGCGTGCATCTGCAGACCGGCGCTCAACTGCTGCGGATCGAGATCCGAATCCGCCGTCCGGGCGGCCCTGCCGTACTCCAGCAGTGCCGAAACGGCACGTTCCGCAGCCAGAGGCTCCCCGAACGCCCGCTGCCGGGAACCCTGCGGTGTGCCACGGCCCTTTCAGACACGCCCGCGCCGGTGCCGGCAGTTCGAGCAGACGTATCTCTCGAAGACGCTGCAGCGCCTCGACAGCGCCCCGCAGGCCCTCGGAGATCGCGAGCCTGACAACCTCGGACCGGTTGGAGCCGTACTCTGCTTCACCTGGTCGGGAGCGGCCGGTTTCGGCGCTGGCTCCCTGGACGATTCAGTACCATGCATGACCGGTGCGGGAGCCAGCTTCTTCTCGGCCGCACTGCGGTCGGTCGTGCCGCTCTCTCTCTCTCCGCATCCAGGCCCGCCTGTGCGTCCGCCCTGCGGTTGAACCAGATCATCACCGTCGGCGCCTGCGGGCCATTTCCCGCCAGGGCACCTCCACGCAGTCCAACAACGCCCTGACAACCTCATCTCGCGAGGCGTTGCAGTCCGCCTGTTTCACGATCTCGTCAACCCGGCGCCACGTGGCCACGGACACGCCGCACCCGAGCACGCTCCTACCGGCCACATCCGAACCCGCCGCTGCTTCGCCATTCCACACCCCCACGCGCGTCGTTACTTCCGCAACTTCAACTGCCCGTCGGCCTCGTCGTGGATGACTTCGATATCGTGATCAGCCAGCCACGCCCGGCAGTGGTCCGCCGCGTCAAAGTCGGGGTGGTCGGTCACCAGCAGACGCCACGCCCGGTCCGCCAGGTCGTGCGCTGGCCGAGACTCGGCGCGCCCGGCCTCGAGCCCGCGTTCGTACTCCGCCTGCAGCTTGACCTCATCCACCGGTAGCCGCGTCGGCTTGTCGACGCCCGCAGCATGCCGCAGCATCCTCTCCAGAGCATCTGCACCGGTAGGGCAGCCTTGAACCAGAGCCTCTATGACCCGCGGCCGACTCAGGCCGAACGTGCCGAGCCCGACAGCCAGCTTGTCGAGCCGTTCCACCAGGCCCGCCGAGAGACGAATAGTAACCGTCGCGTTCCTCATGCCTCCACCCTACCGCGCCTTGCTGCGCAATGTCTACACAGTAGCGGCATGAGTCGTATCTGCGCAAGGTGAACAAGTTCATTGCACAGTAGTCCAACAGATCGCAACCGTCGATCGGCAGTGAAAAAGTGCAGTTCTTGTTCACCGTGAACCTGAAGGCCAACAACGCCTCGCGACCCCGAATCAGAACCCCCGCCATCAAGGCTGAGCCTACGGGATCAGAAGGCGCAGACGCCCTTGGCAGAACGCGTAAAGCGCTGACAGCAAGGCAGTTGCAAAGAGAATCAAGAGCGCCTGACCAGGCCGGAAGAACAGAGCACGCAAAACCTTCGGAGAGGGGGCGAAGAACACGCGATAGACAGTGACCTGTTCACCAGAAAACGCCCTTGTTGAAACCCG
>WTFV01000145.1 GCA_011523845.1 Acidobacteriota bacterium
ACCACCACCGCCGCCTGCCCACCCCGCCGCCGTCGCGGCAGCGCCCTGCGCCTTGGTCAGCGCCGAGCCGAGCCCCGATCCGGGCGGGGTCCCGCCGGCCACGATCATCCCCGAGACGGCGTTCACCTTGAGCGCAGCGAACAGCGACATGACGACCAGCGGAAGATACTCCGCCACCATCCTGACCTGAAGCTCCAGCAGCCCGAGAAACGACCCCGGATCGCCGGGCACCGGCAGCAGGGCGAAGCGCTGGAGCGGCGCGATCAGCACCATCGCGGCGACGGCGTACATCGCCGCGGAGGTCAGCATGTAGATCACGCCGTTGAGGAGTGCCTTGAACCACCCCCAGAACAGGAAGTCGAGCTGGGGGATCATCATGAAGGGAACGAAGAGCGGTCCGAGGACCGTCAGCACGGTGAGCGTGAAGAAACCCCACACGTACTGCGCGTAGATCATCCAGCCGATCAGCCACAACAGGTGCGACAGGAAGAACTGCATCACGCCCATCACCGCGAGCCGCGCCTGCAGGTTCAGCCAGCGGAAGAAGCCTCCGGCCGCTTCCTCGGCCCCGGCCTCGGAATTCGAGAGCGCATCGCTGTACACGCGGTCCGGGTCGGCGACGGCGCGCCCGCGCCCGCGCATGATGTTGTTCCCCGCACGCCGGCGGGCCTGGACGAACGCGTCGCTGAAATCCCGCTCGGCGTCCCCGATGATCAGATCGCCCCAGGCGACCGCCTGGTTGGCGATCAGGGCGACGAACCCGTTGCTCGTCCCCGACGACCAGGGAACCACCGCCGGATTGGCGTGAAAGTAGTTGTCCATGACGACGAACCCGAACCCGGCCAGAAAGATCGTGCCCAGCAGCTTCCCCATGTCCAGCTCGCCCGAGAACATGAAGCCGATGCCGGTCCAGACGATCATGATGACCACCAAGCCCCCGAGCATCGCCTGGCCCATCGGGACGATCTCCAGGTCGGCGTACCAGCCCGCGCAGATCCACACCGCGTTGAGCAGGGTGTCCGGGTCCTGGAAGAAGTTGCGCTGATCCGCCGGCGGCAGCGCCCCCACGCGGGCGGCCACCTGAGACTGGATGCACGCCGGGAACGAGTCCGCGTTGGCGGGCCGGCCGATGGTCACCTGCGCAGACAGCGGCACGGCCCACGGCCCGGCCAGCCAGAGCAGAAGGAGCGCCGCGGCAATGCCCGCGCGCGTTCTCCACGAACCGAACAGCCGCCGCGCCCGGCGCCCCATCCCGAGCCCCCGCTACCTGCTGCGCGTCGCCTGCGAGAGCACCCTGCCCGCGGCGACGGCCGCCGCGGCCGTACCCCCGGTCACCACCGCGGCCCCGGCCGTGGCCGCCGCCGTCGCCGCCCCGCGGCCGGCAACCATGCCCAGGGAACGCCCCGTGCTCCGCATGCTCGCCATCGACCGCATGCGGTCCCCGAGACCCGACGACGGCATCGACCCCCCGTTCATGATCATCGCCGTGATCTCCCCGATCTTGAACACCCCCAGATACGCGACGACGATCAGGGGCAACGACTCGACGATCGCCGCAAGCCCCGCGGCGAGCGCAGGGCCGGCGGTGCCGGCCAGCCGACCCACCGGATGCAGGGAGACCACCTCGAACACCAGCTGGGTGTTGGCGAGCGTCACCAGCGTCTTGAAACGAATGATCGGGATCATCAGTATCTGCGCGACCACCGCGAAGCACGCGCCGGCCACCATCATGTGCACGCCGGCGCCGAGCAGCGTCCGGAACCAGCCCCAGGCGAGGAACTGCAGCTGCGGAACCAGCACCCATGGGATCAGCAGCGGCCCGAGGATGATCGCCACCAGCAGCGAGAAATACCCCCACAGGTACGAGCAGTAGGCCACGATGACGGGAAGAACCAGCAGCACGACGAAGAGCAGGATGAGCAGAAGGAGAACGAGGCTCCTGGCAATAGCCTCGATCAAGCCCATGATCCAGCCGAAGAGCAGGGTGTACACGCCTTCGGCAGCGGCGGTGAACAGGCCCTTCAGCGTGGCCAGAAGGCCCGGCGCCTCGGCAGCATCCCCCGTCTGCTCCTCGGTCTGGGCGAGCGCCCCCTTGAAGGTCTCGCTCGACCAGATGCTGGTCACCGCGTCGTAGACCACCGCCTGAAACGCCTCGAAGGTCCCGAAGACGAGGCGCGCACCGACGACCTGACCCATCCCCGACACCATGTCCGAGAAGGTCATGTCCCCCCACGGCGTACCCACATTCGTGTTGTAGAAGGTGAGCACCGCGAAGGGAAAGCCGAGCAGCAGAACCAGCGAGACGATCTCGCCGATCCCGAAGCTGCCGCTGAACATGATCTGGACGCCGGTCCAGATCGTGATGATGACGGCGAGACCGGCCCACAGGTTCAGACCGATGGGCACGAGGTTGGTCGCCGCGAACGACTCGGCGCACTGCACGGCCGCGGACACGAACGAGTTCCCCGGCGTGAACGCCCCGCCGCGCGGCGGCCCGGCAGGGTCGAAGTCCCCGCCGGGCCGGAACGCGGCGGTCTCCGGACTCGTGCGCATGCACACCCCGAGATCGGTAACCTGCGCGCCGACGGCGACCGAGAAGAACGGCAGGAAGGCCGCAAGAACCAGCGCGACGGCCAGGCGCCCGGCGAGGCGGCGCGCCCAGGCCCGGAAAGAGCCGGTACGCCGGCGCCGCAACCGGCGCAGCACGCCCCCGCGTCCCGAGCGCACGCGCCGCGCGTTCATGCTCTCCCCCTCCCCGCCAGGCGCTAGAACAGCACCAGCGACGTCAGCTGCGCCTGCTGCCGGCGCAACGTTTCCGGACCCGAGACGACGGTCTGGCAGACGCCCCCTTCGACGTACGCGAGCGAGCCGGTCGTCCGGTAGCAGTCGAACCGCTCCCGCTGCCGCTCCAGCTCCCTGCGCCGCTGCTGCTCGGCGCGCTCGGCCGACTCGAGCGCCGCACTCTCGCGGTCGCTCTGCCGCTCGAGGCGCAGCGACGCCATCTCCACGACGCCCACCAGCGAGCCCGCGCGCAGGGTCTTGGCCTCGATCTCCGACAGGTGCGCCTGCTCGGCCAGCGGGTCGTCCTGGCTCCCGGAAGCCGGCTCGCAGTCGGCATTGATCGCCTGGTCGAGAATGGTGGCGTCCGGATCCGGCGGCACGCCGGCAACCGGATCGCCGAAGAAGTCGGCCGGGACGTCCGGGCAGCCGTCGTTGGCGCCGCCGGGCAGCGGGTTCGGACCCGGCAGCTGGTCGGCGCGGAAGACGAAGTTGCGCGCGGCATACGTGCTGCGGTTGGCCAGCGAGCGGATGCGGCGGATCTGCCACCGGTTCCGCTGGATGTTGCGCTCGATGCGCTGCTGGGTGATGCGGGCCTCGGCCGCCCCCGCCGGGTCGTACACCTGCAGCGCCGCCATCACCGCCTCCTGCGCGGTGTCCATCGCCGAGCGCTCGAAGACCTCCCCCTCGAGCTGCTCCAGCGTGTAGCTCCAGCCCGACGCCCCCTGGCGGATCCCGGTGCGCAGCTCGTAGTCGAGCGAGCGGACCTCGGGCGGGGTGAAGTCCCGCTGGAGCGTGCACCCGCCGGGAGCGCCCGGCATGAAGCAGCGCGGGTCCGACACCGAGGCGCGGTAGGAGTCCCCCAGCCGGTAGAGCTCGCGCAGGCCGTTGATGCTGGTCAGCTCGCGCACGCCGGCATGGATCTCGTTGAACGGCTGCATCACGCCGGTCACCTTGTCGAGGTGGTCCTCGAGGATCCGCGAGTACTTCTCCCACTCGTCGATCAGGATGTTCAGGTAGACCTTCGTCTGCGCCAGGATCGCGACGAAGCCCGCCTCCGAGCGGCGGACGCCGCCGGCCGGAGTCAGCGAGACGGCGAGCACGAGCGCACACGCCAGGCCCAGCCGCAGGCCCGAGCGGCGCCGCACGCCGTCCCCGGACGCACGGCGCGAGGACCGCGCGGCCACGCTCGATGCGGGATCCGAAGAACAATCAGCCATCACGCACCTCCATCCGCATCCGCGCCCGCCGCTACAGGCACTGCCCATCGAGCAGGCAGCTCGACCGCAGGGCCGCCAGCGACGCCGCGGACGCGTCGGTCACGACCATGCAGCGCCCCGACGGGGGAACGGTGATCGGCGCGCTCTCGACGAAGTACGAGTACGGCCCGTTCGCCACCTTGCAGTCGACGCTCAGCTGCTGAAGCTCCACCATGCGCCGGCGCGCCGCCTCGGCCGCCATGCGCGCGTCCTGCCGCTCGGCCATCTCCGCCGCCTCGCGCTCGAGCCCGGCCGCCTGGATGCGGCCGAGCATCACGATGAGCTCGGTCTGCATCGTGTCGAGCTGGACCTTCGATACGTCCCCGTCCTGGTACGCCTGCAAGGCGTCGAGCTTGGAGACCAGACCCTCCTGGATGCCGGTAGTGCCCCGGCCGACCCCCGGCTCCTCCCGGCCGAGACCGTCGTTGGTCACGCACGGAATCCGGTCGTCGACCGTTCCCGCCGGAGGCGTCCAGCTCCCGGGCACCGCCTCCTGGCAGCCCCGCCAGTCCTCGACGATGGCCATCTGCTCCTCGACCAGCGCGCGGCGCAGCGCACGCTTCTGCTCGTTGCGGTCGATGGCGCGGTCGGCCCGATCTATCGCATGGCGCATGCGCGCCTCCATGACGCCGATCCCGGCGGCGATGTCCCCGTCGGCCGCCGTGTAGGCGCGCGTGATCGGGCTCAGACCCGCGCTGCCCAGCATCGAGCCGCGCGCCGCCCCCGCCAGGCCGGCCACCGTCGCCGGCAGCAGCGTCCGGGTCGTCGGCATGCACGGATCGGTCGGCGATACGGCGCCGGCGCAGGGGTCCATCGGCCGGTTGAAGACGGGGATCGACGAGGGCAACAGGTCGACGTGGCTGCCCGGGTTGTGCCCGAGCGCGCAGTTCAGCGGGTCGTAGACGCAGACGCCGGCCTGCGTCCTCGCGTTGCGCAACCAACCGGCCACCACCGTCAGCTTGCCGCTCAGCGGCGCCAGCTTGCCGAAGAACTCCGCCCGCGCCTGGTTGCGCACGTTCTCCACCTGGCGCTTTATCGCGATGGCCTGCGAGATAATCGCCGCCATTTGCGCCACCACCGCCCAACCCGCCGGGTCCAGGGACGAAAGAAACGCGCCGGCCGGAGCGGCCCGGCCGACCACCAGGACCACGGCCAGCGACACCGCCACCGCCACGCGCCGCACGCCAGTGCGTCTCATCTTCACACCCCCGCTCAGTCGGAAGGACCCGGCGGAAGGGGCCGGGCGCCGGGCCCGCCGGAGGTCTCCGCGCCCAGCCGTTCGACGCGCACCATCACGCGGCCGCCGGCATCCGAGTAGATCACCCACGCCTCGCCGCCGATGGCGAGGCGGGAGTACAGAACGTCGTTGACGACCGACAGCACCACCACGACGTCGGGCCGCCCGCGCAGCGTGCCGGTATAGGCGATCGAGGTCCCCCGCACCGCGCCCGGCGCGCCGGCAACGAGATCGGCCACATTCTCGGCCTCGACGTTCTCGACCACCGCGTCGAGCACCGCCCCGGCTGCACCGGCGCGCGGCAGCACCATGCGGAACGCCGAGCCGAGCCCGCGGCGCAGGACCACGGTGTCCGCACCGAGCGGGAACGTCATGCCGTAGTCGATCCGCCCCCGCCAGGGGAAGCCCGGCAGGGGCCCGAAGACGAGCGGCGCCGCGCCCGGCTCGATGCGCCGGCCGTAGCGGTCGTACTGACCCGCTTCCGCGGCGCCGGCGGCGAGAACCGCGAGCAGGGCGAGAGCGGCCAGCGAAGCGGCCGGAGCCTTCGGCAGTCCCACGAGTCGGTCGGTGCACGCATGCATGCCGCAAGTATTGGGGCGGCGGTCCGCTAGTCGACGCCCCAGGCCGCCTCGGCCGGCACCAGCAGGTCCTGCATCAGGCGGATGTTCACGCGGTGCCCCGCCCGGATGGTGACCTCCGGCAGCCGGTTGAGGAACTGCTGGAGAATCTGCAGCGACGACTGCGCGACGTTCTCGGACACGCCCGAGCGGAAGCCCCCGAAGAGGGTCTGCTGCCCGCCCTGCCCCAGCGCCGACAGGCCGGCCAGCGCGCCGACGGCCCCGGCCGCCCCGAAGGTCTGCAGGTAGTGCCGGTCGACCTGGTCGCGCAGCGACGTCTCGCCCACCCCGTTCAGCCCCGCGAACTCCATCCGCACCCAGCGCCCGTCGGGGAAGATGAGCCGGTGGAAGCCGACCGCCAGCCGCCCCTGCCACAGGTCCTCGACCCCCTCCGACGTCCCCAGCGCGATCGTCCCGCGCGGGACGAGCACGCGCTGGCGGTCCGCGGAGTAGACGTGCCGGGTGATCCGGGCGGAGAGCGGCCCCGAGAACGTCCCGTCGAGCTGCGTGTGCAGCACCGCCGGCAGCATCGTCCCCTCGTAGAGCCGGTAGTCGGCCCCGTCGTGCGGCGTGACCACCACCCCGCTGGGCCCGGCACCGCCCGTGCCCCCGTCGGCGGCCGGACCCACGCTGAACGTCCCCGGCGCGCCGCCGGCCGGCGAAGGGGGAACACGGCCCGAGACGCCGCCCGCGGCGGACGAGACGGCCGGCGCGAACGGATCCGCGACAGTCCCCGGCGCTTCGTCGTAGAACGAGCCGCCGGGAGCCGGCGGCACGGCCGGCAGCGCCGGCGCGACGGGAACGGGGCGAGGCTGCGCGAAGGCGTCCGGCCCGAGGATCGACGGATCGGCCGCCGCCGAGGGCGAAAGCGCGGGCGCGGGCGCTCCGACCGGTAGTGGCGCCGCCCCTGCGAAGCCGCCCGGCCCCGGTACGGGCGCCACGCCCGGAGTGCGCAGCGTGTGCTGCCGCTCGCCGATGCCGCGGGCCGAGGAGACCACCATCGGGGCGCGCAGCGCCTCGACGCGGCGCGCGATGTCCTCCAGGCGCAAGGTCTCGAGCAGGTCCGCCTCGTCGGCGGTGCGCGCGAGCAGCTGCATCGGCGTCTCCGGCTCCTCCGGGGCCGGAGCCTGGGCCTGGCGCGCCCGCAGCGCGGCCAGCTGCTCCTCGGCCCGCGCCAGCTGCACCGCGCGCACCCGCGCCTCCTCGCCCGCCTCGCGCCGGATGCGCTCGGCCTCCTGCACCCGCCGCCGCTCGGCCTCGAGCTCGGCGGCGCGCCGCCGCTCGGCCTCCTGGTCGATGTCGCCGCCGACCAGCAACCGCGGGTCGACGGCGTCGACCTCCCCGAGCTCGGCCGGCGGCGGGTTCAGCGGGTCGATCCGCTCGACGACCTCCTCGCCGCTGAACAGCAGGCCCAGCAGCACGACGACGCTGAGCGCTCCGCCCAGCAGCAGGTACCAGTTCGACGGGATCGAACCGGTGGGCAGCCGCATCTCCTTCCACGACGGTATCTTCATGGCCCCTCCAGCTCCCGCCGGCGCCGGAAGTACAGCTCCCGGACCCGGGGGTCGTTGTCCAGGCGCACCAGCAGCACGCCGCGCTCGACGACGCGGTCGAAGCGGTACAGGAAGTCGTCGAGGCGCTCGGCCGCGAGCGGCTCGCCGGTGTCGGCGTCGCGGAAGTCCGGGTCCGGGGCCAGCACGCGCCAGTAGGTCCGGTCCCCGTCGTGCCACACCCCGAAGTGCCAGAACGGCTCGGTGTAGGGCGGCAGCGGCGGGTCGAGCACGTAGCTGAACTGCGTGCGCAGCGGATACTCCTCGCGCAGCGCCTCCAGGTCGGCCTCCAGCCCCAACTGCGCCGCGGCGATGCGGTCCCCCGCCGCCCGCCGCGCCGTGTCCACCCGCGCCTGCGCCTCCCGCAGCCGGGACTCGAGAGCCGCCAGCTCCTGGCCCGAGACGTACTCCCCCGAGGGCGGCGCCCCGGCCCGGGGCGCGCCGCCGCGCGGGGCGGCCCCGGCAGTCGGCTGCGACGGACGCCCCGGCTGAGCGCCGCCACCCGGATCTGCAACGGGCGCCGCCAGCGCAGGCGACGCAGCCGGCGGCCGCGAGACGGCCGCTGGCGGCGGGGCGGGCGCGGCAGCCGCCAGCGGGACAACGCCCCCCGGGCTCGGGACCGCGCCGGTGCCGCCGTAGAGCCCGACCACCGCGACCGGGTCGGCGAGCAGCTGCGCGACGCTGACCGGCGCCTCGGCCACCCGCCGGCGCACGTCCGGCGGCAGCAGCGAGAAGATACGGTCCACCAGCCACGACTCCGGACCGACGTAGACCCGGCCGGTTCGCCGCGCCCCGGCCAGCCCGGTCACCTCCTCGAGGTCCATCTGCAGGACCTCGCCCGAGGCGAGCACCGCCGTCAGGTTCGTGCGCGCGCCGGCCTCGCCCGGCTTGAGCACCACCAGCGGCCCCGAGTGCGTCACCGCCCAGCGCCGCGGGTCGCCCACGAAGACCTGCACCAGCGTCCAGTCGGCCGGAAAGACGAGCGTCACGTCGTGGTACACCTGCGCGCGCACCACGTACGGGATCGAGCCTGCCACCGGCGCCGCGAACACCGCGCGGGCGAGCGACTGCGCCAGATCGGCCGCGCCGCCGGCCAGCGCCACCCGCGCGCCGGGACCCGCGGCCGGGTCCAGCGTCCCGCCCAACAGCACCGCCGCCTGCGCCGCCAGCGACAGGTCCGGCTCGCCGCCAACCAGCGGCGGAGAAGCCGGTGAAGGATCCGGCGGACTCTGCGCGGGAGGATCCGGCGCCGCAGGCGCGGCGGGCTCCTCCACCGTGGGCGAAGCGGCTCCGGCATCGACGGCGGCGCCAGCGCCAGGAACTTCCGGCTCCGGCTCCACGGCCACGTCGGTCTCCAGCACCGGCTCCCCCGGAGCCGGCCCCGCCGGCGGGCCCGGATCAGCAAGCACCGGCCCGACGAACGGCTCCGCCGGCTGCCGCACCGGCGCCCGCAGCGCCTCAGGCAGCGCCGGCGGGCTGACGGCCGGGACCTCGTCCACCGCCCCCTCGGGCGGCTGCGCCGCCGCAATGCCCGACGCCAGCACAACCCAGGCGGGCGCAAGCCCGCGCAACCCCCGGACGAACCCCGTCGTCATCGATCTCGCCACCAGCCTCTCCCCCCCGCCGCGCCGCGTCACCGCAACACCTTCCAGGTCACCACCGCCCCGGCGCCGGCCACCCCGAGCCACGCGAGCAGCTTCCCGCGCCGCCGCACGAACGGCCGCGACGAACGCGTCCGGACCCACGCCGGGCCGTCCTCGCCGCGCGGCAGGGGCAGCTCGGCCAGCATCGACAGCGGCGGGACCTCCCAGACGTGCCACTCCCCGCGCGCCCCGTGCAGCTGCACATACCCGGCCCCGAGCACGTGATCGACCACGTACAGTCCGCCCGGCGACAGCGTGTAGTTGACGAACACCGGCTCTTCGCCCTCGTCGCCCGTCAGCGAGTAGAGCGCCGGCGACTCGGCCGATCGGCTCCGCAGGTAGGTGAACTGCCCGTCGGTCCAGATCTGGGTCAGCAGCAGCGGCGCGTTGCGCGCCTGCTCGCTCAGCCGGTAGCGCATCTGCACCCGCCGCGGGTACGCCCGCAGGTAGTCGGCGAAGCGCGCCGACCCGAGCTCGCGGATGCGGACCTCCTCGCGCGCCGCCTCCTCGGCGATGCGCCGCACGTCCTGCTCCGCCGCCCGGATGCGCGCCTCGTACGCGGCGACGGCCCCGGCCGGAGCGAAGTCGAGCACGAGCCCGCCGGGGTCGAAGCCCTCCACCAGCGCCGACCGCGGCCGCTGCGCGCCCTCGGCCTCCGCCGCCCACCACTCGACCACCAGCACCTCGTCGGGCCGGTAGGCGTCGGTCGCGAACACGTCGAACGAGTACGTCCGGTTCGAGGCGGTCACAAGCGACACCCGCGTGCGCCGCCCGAGCGCCATCGCCTTGACGAACGCCACGTTGTCGGCCCCGCGCACGTCGAAGTAGACCGAGTCCCCCACCACGAAGTCGACGATCGCCTCGTCGGGAGCGAGCTGGATCGTCGTGTGCCGCAGGGTCGCCGCCAGCACCGGCACCGAGGCGTTGCGCGGATGCGTCACCGTGCGGATGGGCGCAAGCTCGGCCAGCACGCTCAGGTCCGGCCAGCCCGGCTGCAGCGGGTCGGCCCCGGCCCCGCCGTCGGACCCGCCCAGCAGGTCGATCTCGGCCTGCACCTCGGCCAGCCGCCGCTCGACCTGCGCCTCGTCGAGCACCGCCCCCGGCGCCGCAAGCGCCGGCATCTGCACCGACACCGGCTCCCCGTCCGCGCCGCCGACAGTAACCGGCGCCGGCGGCTGCGCCCACGCCGAGCCGGATACGGCCAGGGCCGCCACCGCGCCCGCCCACGACCAGCGTCCCGTCCATTCCGTCATGACAGCATCTCCCGCCGTCCCGGCTCGTCGCCGGGCCGCTCTCCCGCCGCCAGCCGCGCCAGCGCGCCGGCCAGCCCGTGCCGGTCGACCATCTCCGCCCGCACCGCCGCCTCCGACGCCGACGAGGTCGACAGCCAGTACGTCTCCGGGTCCACCGTCAGGCGCAGGACCACCTTCTCGAGCAGCCGGTGCAGGAAGATCTCCTTCTTCGGCTCCAGCCCCCGCACCGTCTCGTACTCGGCCTGGCTCAGCTGCAGCACGTCGGCCGCCGTCTGCGGGAAGCTCGCGTTCGCCAGCAGCAGCTTGGTCGGCAGCATCTCGAGCAGCGCCTTGGCCTGCGCCGAGGCCGTCAGGTCCACCACCGACTGGGTCGCCATCACCAGCGCCGCGTTGCGCTTGCGCCAGGTCTTGGCCGCCTCCATCAGCACGGTCAGCACCGCCGGGTCGGCCAGGTAGCGCCACGCCTCGTCGACCACCATCAGCTTCAGCCGCCCCAGCTCGGCGTCGTCGTCGATGACCAGCCGCAGCCGCTCGAACAGGTAGAAGAGCGCCGCCGCGCACCAGTCCGGGTACTCGGCCGCCCCCTCGAGGTCGATCACCTGCCAGTCGGCCGTGCCCACCCGCATCCGCTCGTCCGGCGGACCGTCGAAGGTCGGCGCCCACGGGCCGTCGCCGACCCAGCGCGACATCGGCGCCTTCATGCGCGGCGGCAGCTGCCGCACCAGCGTCCCCAGGGTCCGGTCCTCGACCGGGTACTCGTAGGTGTCGGCGATCCGCTGCCGGATGTCGTCGACGTCGTCGGCCTCGCACTCGTACTGCCCGATGGCCAGCAGCCGCTGCACCCAGCTGGCGATGAACCCGTAGGTCCGCTCCCCCGGCGGCAGCGAGAAGGGCCGCAGGCCCGGCTGCTCCCCGTCGCCGCCCGACTCGGCCTTCATCGACAGGTACGCGCCCCCGACCGACTTGGTGATCCAGCGGTAGGAACCGCCCAAATCGAGGATCATCACGCGCGGCTTGTACTGCAGGGCCTGCAGCAGGAGGAAGTTGAGCATGAAGCTCTTGCCCGAGCCGGTCGCCCCGAGCACGAGCGTGTGCCCGACGTCGCCGCCGCCGAACAGGTCGTAGCCGTACGGCGTCCCCCAGCGCGTCTCGAACTGGGTCAGCGCCGGCTGGCCCAGGTGCTCGCAGCGGCTGTAGCCGCGCGCCCCGCCGAAGAGGGGGGCCAGTGCCGCGGCCTGGCCCGACGAGACCAGCACCGGCCGCGCCATCGGCTGCACCTTCTGCCCCGGGAAGCGCGCGAACCAGGTCGCCGTCTGCCCGAAGCGCTCCTTGACCGCCTTGCCGTCCGCCTGCGTGAACACCCGCTGCACCAGGCCCCCGACCTGGTCCAGCTCGGCGTGGTCCCAGCCGGCGACCGCCACCGAGAAGCTCAGCTCCCCGTAGGGGACGCCCACCGTGTCCAGCTCGAGCGAGGCCCGGTAGAGCTGGTCGACCGCCGCCCCCGACGGCGCGTCGTCGAGCGCCACGCTGGTGCCCTCGGTCTGCGTCATCGCGGCCCAGAACGACCACCGCTGCGTGTTGTAGTGCTTCTGCACCGAGCGGATGCGCGACAGCGCCGCCGTCTTCTCCAGCGGCCGCCACTCCATCACCGCCGTGAAGTCGTAGGGAAGCGCATAGAGCTCGCCCAGCGCATTGGCCGCCGAGCGCGGCGGCGGCAGCGCCATCGAGAAGACCCCCACCAGCCGGTCGCCCACCAGCATGTGCTTGCGCTCGAAGGCCACCGTCTCGCCCGCCACACGCCAGTTCAGCCCGTAGCGCGACGGCCGCTCCATCGGCGTCCACACCCCCTGCCCCTGGTTGACCAGCCGGAAGAGCAGCCCGCCGATCTCGTCGCCGCGCAGCGGCGTCAGCGGCGTGAACTGCTCGACCAGCGTCTCGATCTCGCTGTAGAGAGAGCGCGACTCGGTCAGCGCGCGATCCACGATCTCGCGCAGGTGGAACGTCAGGTGCTCGGCGCGCCCGCCGCCGGCCCAGCGCTTCGCGTACTGCACCCACCAGCGCGACTGGTCGGCGCGCACGTGCGCCTTCAGGCCCGGCTGGCACGCCAGCACCAGGTAGACCTTCATCTGGCGCACGCGCCCGGCCACCCACGAGCGCCGCTTGCGCTGGGCGAGCATGCCGATCTCGTCGCCGTCGAAGCCGGCCGTGTCCATGCCCGCCGACGGCCGTTCGAAGACGATGAACGCGCGATGCGGGGAACGCACGAGCCCCAGCAGCCGCTGCCACGCCTGCGTCGTCGCGTCCAGGTCCTCGGGCGCGCGACCGTCGACCGTGTCCGGCGTCACCTCGGCGAAGAAGAGAAACTGCCCGTCGGTCGTCAGCACCACGTCGTCGGCCACGAACCCCCAGTAGGGGACGTAGGTCGACAGACTCCCTTCCTTCGGCTTGAACAGGTCGATCACGGCCTCTCCTCCACCGGCGCGCGCCCGGCCGCCGAACCGCCCCGGGACACGGCCCGCGCGTCCTCGTCGTCAGCCGCGAGCGAATCCAGCGACACGTCGAGCACGCAGGAGCCGAAGCGCACCGGCACACCGCCGGGGTCGCACCACGCCACGTCGTAGCGCGAGGTCACCCGCAGGATCTCGAACCAGTGCGGGTCCCGGTTGGTCATGCGCCGGAAGAGCACGAACAGCGCGCCGGTGACGGCGACGCTGAGCAGGAACGCCGCCAGCAGCTGCCAGAGCACGAAGAAGACGATCCCCAGCAGGCCGAACAGCCGGCGGTCGATGCCCGCCACCTCCGGCGCCTTGCACAGCACGTGGAAGCCCTCCCACTGCTGCTGCCCCCGCAACGACACGCTCATCGTCCACCCCCTCCCCGCGGCTACGACGTGTAGTCGCCCGACTCCTCGCGCCCGAGCGCGGCGGCCAGCTCCGCGTCCCCGCCGCGCCCCTCGCGGATCGAACGGTCGAGCACCTCGATCCGCGTGCCGACGTCGCCGAGGAACAGCAGCCGCGCCACGTGGTAGTAGCCCGCGAACATCAGCACGGCGCTCGCCGAGGGCACCGCCACGAGATGGAAGCGGTAATGGCTCCACGCGATCGGCCACAGCCCCGACAGGTAGCCCAGGTCCGTCCAGATCCACCAGGCCAGCGGCACCACCGTCGACAGCGACAACCCGAACGCGACCTGCCAGGGGTGCATCTACCCGCTCCTCTCAGCGCCCGCCCCACGACAGCGGGAACTCGTCGACGCGCAGCGCGCGCGCCCGCCTGCTCCTGTCCGGCCGGAAGCCGTACACCCGGAAACCCGACCGCTTCTTGTCCGCAACCTGCGCGTGAGTGTACGAACCCGAGGCCACCTCGACCGAGCGCGTGACCACCCGCCCGGACTCGTCCTCGATCTCGACCAGCGCGTCGGGCAGCGGCACGCCGTCGTCGAAGACCCGCAGGCCGATGCCGGCCGCCGCCTCCGCCCGCATGCGCCGCGCCTCGGCCGGACCCCCGCGCCGCCGCCCCGCGTCGTCGGCCGCGGCCAGCAGGCCGCGCAGCTCCGACTCGAGCCGTACCCGGCGCACGCGGCCGCCCGACGAGCCGACGTCGGCCGCATCCTGCGCCACCGCCTCGAAGACCTGGTGGTCGTGCCGCAGCTGCCGCGGGTCGGCCAGCCCCTCCCAATAGCGCTGCTCGTCGGAGAGCACCGCCCGAACGCCCGCTCCCTTGCGCCGCCGCTCGGCCGCCCGATCCCGGCCCTTCCCGGTCAGGGTGAACACCTGATAGCCGTGCTTGCCGCGCTCCACCCGCACCGCGCGCACCAGGCCGTCGCGCTCGAGCCGCCGCAGCGCCTTGTTGGCGGCGAACGGGTGCCCGTCGAAGCAGTGCGCCACCAGCGCCTTGCGGCTGACCACGCGGAAGATGCCGATGGTCTCTAGGGTCAGCGCCAGCCGCTCCTCGTACGGCACCCGGGGGCCCTCGCGCCGGTCCGCGCGCCGGCCGGCATGCACGTGCGGCGCGTCGAGGTCGCGCAGCTTCGTGATCTCGAACGGCTCGGGCTCCGGAGCCGGAAGCGGATCCGGCCCCGCGGAAGGTCGACCGCGCCGCGAACGAGCGTCGCGGGCCGTCGGCTCCCGATCGGGACGCTCTTCCGGAACGGGACGGTCCGGGCTCCGCGGCCCCGGACGCTCGCCGCGCGAGCCCGCCGAGTCGAGGCCGTAGACGCTCCACACCGCCCGCCTACCTCTCCACGGCCCGCTGCAGCGCGCGCGCACGGTCGATCACCGCCGGGTCCAGGGCCCACAGGTCCCAGCCGCCCGCGGCGCCCTCGGCGTCGATCCACACCCGGCGCACCGACTCGACCCGCGCGCGCGAGTCCGCCATCGCCTCGAGCAGCCGGGCGACCAGCTCCCCGGCCCGCCCCGACAGCACGATGCCCGCATCGCCGGCAGACCCGCGCGGCGCCGCCAGCACGCGTTCGGCCGCGGCCGAACGCGGAGAGACCGGCGGGTCCACCGGCGCGCCGTTGACGCCATCGCCCGGAGACGCCGTGACCGCGGACGCGGCTCTCGCGGCCGCCGCCGGTTTCCGAGCATCCTGCGCAACGCCGGCAGCGCAATCAGCCTCGCCAGCAGCGGAAACCGCATCCGGGACCGCCTCGCCGGGCGAAACCCCGACGAGGCACGCATCCGAGTCCGGCAGCGCGTCCGGCGGGCCGGCGACAAGCTCGACGTCCGGATCGTGCGGCACCGGCGCTCCGGCGGGAACCGGCCGGTGCACCGGGGCGCCGCCGGGCACAGGCCGCGCAGGACGGCGCGCGGCGTCAGGGCGCGGCGTCGCCGCACGCCCGCGGCGGCGGCCATCGCGTGCCGGATACGGGCGGGCCGCCGCCTGCGAACCCGCCGCGGCCGAAGCCGCCGTCCCCTCGCGCCGGCGCCAGCGCGCGCGCTGCTCCCGCCACACCTTCTCGACGTCAACCCAGTCGGCCGGATACGCCTGCTTGAAGCGGGCGTACTGCGCGCGCAGCGGGTCCACCCACACCGGAACCAGCCGCGGGCCGACCACGGCGGCGAGCAGCTCCGGATCGACCGCCTGCAGCACCAGGCGCTTGACGCCGGCGGCCGCGTCCATCCGCTCGAACTCGAAGCGCACCCGCGACAGGCGCCCGCCGCCGGCCCGCACGGCGCCGATCAGGACCTCGACCAGCGGCACCCCAGCCCGCTTCGGCTTCCCCGCCACATGCGCCATGCCGGCGGGAGTGTACGGACCACATTCCGCACGACGGCGGGAACGAACGCCACGAACCACCACGAGCGCCGGATCCGACGACCCGCAGCGCCGGTGAATCGGAGACGATCAACTACTGGCGCCCGACAGCAGACCGCACCGACCCGGACACGAACGATGAAACCCGAAACCCTCGACAAGCTGTACCGGGAACACCTGATGAGAGCGCTGCGGCCGCCGGTCTCCGCGCACGTCGTGGCGTGGCAGACGCGGCTGCAGCTGATCTGGATGGAGACCGCCGTCGGCGCCGGCATCGACCCGGGGACGACCGAACGCACCTGGGTCTGGTCGGACCTGCACCTCGAGCACGCCGGGATCATCCGCCACGGCGACCGGCCCCACCCCGACGTGCACGCGATGGACGCGATGCTGCTCCGCGCGTGGGGCGAGCACGTGAACGCCGACGACACGATCGTCTGCCTGGGCGACGTGACGCTCGCAGAGCCATCCGCACGGATCCTGTCGAAGCTGTCGACGATGCCCGGCCGCAAGCTGCTCGTCGCCGGCAACCACGACTTCCTGCCCGCGCAGGAATGGCCCAAGACCTACGGCTTCGACGCGACGGCGCCAACGATGGTCTGCAACGCCGGACCGACCCTGCTCCTCACGCACGAGCCGCTCGAAGCCGTGCCGCCGGGGTGCGTGAACGTCCACGGCCACATCCACGGACCCGGGGGCGAGGTGTCTGCCGACCACGTCAACGTCTGTGTCGAGCGAACCGGGTACGAACCCGTCCGCTTGAGCGAGCTGATCCGCAGAATCCGGAGCGACCGGACCCGCTGAAGCGGTCCGGTCACCGCCAGGGCAGCCCCGGCAGCCGCGGGTCCAGCGGCGGCGCCTCCGCCGGACCCGGACGCCGCAGCGTGCGCGCGCTCTCCGCACGGTCCCGCCAGAACTGCCGCACGGCCTCCATCCGCTCCCGGTACCAGGCGGTCAGCTCCGCCGGAGCCAGCGCAACCGCCGCGTCGGCCCCGACCACCGCATACGGCGCAAGCCGGGACTCGGCCAGCAGGAGATCACCCGCCGGCACGTACGCCAGCACGGGCACCACGACCGAGCCTGCAATGAGCACCGCGCCGGCCAGCCCCGCCACGGCCCCCGCGAGCCGGTCCGCCCACGCCAGCATCGCCATGCGCACCAGCGCCCGCACGAACGGCAGGACGACGGCCGCGCCGATCATCACGCCGATGAACACCGCCCCGTAGCCGATTCCGCTCGCCACCAGCGGCGGCATCTCGAAACGCGCGATCAGCGCCTCTCCAACCTGCGCGTGCCGCGCCGCCGCCACGAGGAACGCGGCCACCAGCGCCGTCATCCAGACGACGAGCCGCGTCAGGCCCTTGGCCAGGCCCACCAGCGACAGCACGAAGAGCAGCGTCCCGAAACCCGCGTCGAACGCGTTCATCCCGCCGACCTCTGCAACATCCACAGGACAAGCCTACGGACCCGCGGTCCCTACACTCGACGGCAACCGATGACCAGCGCACTGCGCCACGCAATCGCCTTCACCGCCGCGCTGCCGGTCGCGCTGCTCGCCCACGACGCCGGCATCGAGCCCGTCTGGGCCGCCACCGCCGCGATACTGCTGCCCACCATCCACGCCGGCGTCGACCTCGTGGTCCACGGACCGGACCTGAACCTGCGGCGCATCGCCGCCTGTACCACGTTCCACGCAGCGACCATCACCGCGCTGGGCCTGTTGCTCGCAAGCCTGCTCGGAACGCGCTGAGAGCAGCACGACGGCATTCAAGAGCCAATCCCGACAAGGACCGTCGGCCTCCCGACCAGACCGGACGGATCGAAAGAGAAAGGGCCGCGAGCGCCCTCGCGCCCGCGGCCCCCGATGACGCCGCCACTGCGGCGATTCGCGACTACTTCTGCGGTCCCTGCCGCTGCTGACTGCGCTGCGGCTGCGCGCGCTCGGCCGCCCCGGCCGCCGGGGCCGGCGGACGCGGCGGGTTGTCCGGCTGATCGCCGATGCCCACCGCGCTCTTGACCTTGTCCGTCCAGCTCGGCTTCGACGCCTGCGGCTGCGACTGATCCTGCGACTGCGCCTGCGACTGGGCCTCGCCGGCGCGCGCCGCGGCCACCACGTCGCCGAACGACTTGCCCGCCTCGAGCTGCTTCGCCACCGGGCGCGGCGGGGCCGCCTGGTTCAGCTCGTCGAGCTTCTGCTGCACCTGCGCCTTCGTCGGCTTCCCGCCGCCGTCGGCCGGCAGCGCCTCGATGGTCTTGTCGGTGACCTGCTTGCGCTTGTTGTCGTAGAGCACCGCCGCGGCCCGCTCTGCCGGATCGGCGGTCTTCTCCTGCGCCGGCGCGTCGCCGACCGGCGCCGCGGCCCGCCGCTGCTGGGCCGGCTGCTCCGGGGCCGGAGCCTCCGGGGCCGGAGCCTCCGGGGCCGGCACCCGCTCGCCCTGCCGCGACAGCAGGTCGCGGTTCGTCCGGTCGACGCCCTGCACGCGCTGCTGGTTGCGCTCGCGCTGCTCGTAGACCGTCGCCGCGCGCCCCGACGAGAGCCGGTAGGTCCGGTTCGCCTGCTGCCCCACCTCGTCGAGCCCGCCCGGCTTCTCCAGCTGCGCCGCCTGCGCGTCGCGCACCTGCGAGCGCGTCTCGGGCGAGTACTGCGGCGGATGCCACGTGTAGCCCACCTCGGTCATCCGGTCCATCGTCGCCGCCGAGGCCACCAGCTCCGAGCGCCCGAACTCGGGCATCGACTCGCGCTCGGCCGGCTTCGCCCGCGCCACCGCGATGGCGTCGGCGTTGCCGTCGCGGCACATGTGGAACCGGTCGACCTCGTGGACGAGCGCGCCGACATGGTGCTCCTTCGAGGGGAACGAGGACTCGGGACCGGCCCGCAGGACGTAGGCCTCCGGCACGGTCTTGCCGTTGCCGATGTCGACGTTCTGCTCCAGACTCAGCTCGGCCCGGCCCGGCATGTCCTTGCTCTCGCGCACCTGCAGCGGCTGGTGCGCCGGATCCACCGAGTCCGCCGGGGCCCCCTGCACCGGCCGGCGCGCCTGCGCCATCACGTTGGCCAGCAGGTACTCACGGCGGTTCTCCGGGGCCTCGGCCCGCGGCTCGCGCGAGGGCAGCCGCAGGTCCTGCACGTTGTGGTACACGACCTGGCCCTGGCCGCGGCGCTGCCCCTCGACCGTGCGCAGCTCCTCGACCACGTGCCCCTTCTCGGTGAACCGGGTGTCCCCCGCCTTGCCCTCCACCGGCTTGCCGTTGGCGTTGAAGTTCGGGCCGTCCTCGGTCAGCTTCACCGGGGCCATGATCTGGCGCGGCTCGTCGGCGCCCTTCTGCCCGGGGACCGCGATGCCCGAATCGGCCACGCGGCCGCGGACCACGCCGCCGCGGACCTTCTCGGCGTCGCCGTGCATCTCGTTGAAGTCGCGCGCCGTCCGCTCGGTCGCGAAGCGCGTGTCCTCGTAGCCGCGGTCGTGCGCCACCGTGCGCAGGATCAGCCCGCGGGTGCCGCCGAAGTTGTGCGGCGGCTGCTTCTGGCCGCCCTTCTCGTAGGGCAGCCCCTGGGGCGGCGGCGTCGCCTGCGACTGCTGCAGCACGCTCTGGCCCCGCCGGACCTGCCCGGCGATCGTGCTGCCCCACTGCTGGACCGACTCCGCGCGGGTCGGACCCGAGGTCACGCCCCGCGAGGGGCCCCGGCGGAACGCCCCGCCGCCGGCCTGCCCGCTCGTTCCGTTCGCCATCTTCAACCTCCCGGTTTACGGTTACCGCCAACCGCGGGAAACCGGCCGCATCGGAAACGCTTCCCGGACCCGGCCTCCCAGAACGGCGAGAGCGTAAGGGATCGGATCCCGAATCCGACCCGTCCGCTCGAAAAAAGTTGCCGCATCACGCCAGGGGACCGGATCAGCGGGCGGGAGACAGCTTCGCGTCGAGCAGCTCCTGCGCGTTGCGCGGCTGCCGCGACCGCTCGCGCGCCTCGGCCGCTCCCGCCGCCGGCGAGGGCGGTCGCGGCGGGTTGTCCGCGCTCGGCGACAGCGCCGGACCCCGCGCTGCGCGCCTGACGAGCTTCTCGGCGTCGCCGACGGCGCGGCCGATGTCAGCGGCCAGCCGCTTGCCGTCCCGCGCAAGCACCTCGTTGACTCGCCTGGGCGGCCCCAGGCCTCCGATCCGGGCGTCAGCGATCCGTACGGCGCCGTCGGCGCGCTCGACCACCCGCGGCGTCTCGGTACGCCACGCCCGCGGCCACGCGCGCTTCATCTGCTCGGTGGCGAACCCGTCGGCCCGGACCTGCTCGCGCAACGCCGCCGCGTAGGCCTTGGCCTCGCCCAGCGCCGCCTGCTGCCGGCGATCGGCGGCGCACGCGCCCACGCTAACGGTCACCGCACGGCCGTTCTCGGCAGCGGATGCCAGCGCGCCGTACACCTTCGACCAGTCCCCGGCACGCTCGGCGTCGCCGGCGCCCAACGCGCGGCCGAGATCCACGTACGCCTCGCCCTGGCGCTGGGCCAGCTCCGCGTTGGTGAGCGAGCGGTCGCCCGTCCGCAACCGCGGGTCGACCAGCACCTCGCCCGAGACGGCCCCCGACGCCGGATCGCGCCGCACGGTGAAGCCGATCGGGCCGTCCGGGTCCGCCAGCAGGTCGCGCACCTGGACGCCGACGCGGCCCGCCACCGCATCGAACACCTTCTCGAACCGCTCCACGGCATGGTCGCGGGCCTCAATGCGCTCGGCGCGCTGGCGCGCCAACTCCAACGCCTCGGCGCCTACCTCGGAGGCCAGCCGCGCCGCCGCCCCCTCCGCGGCGGGCGAGACCGCTTGCGGGACCGGCAGCGGCTCGTCGAAGACCCGCGCGGCCATGCGCTCCCCGAACCGCTCAGAGGCCCCGGCAGGAACCTCTGGGTGATCCCTCCACAGCGCAGCCGCGGCGCCCTGCATCGCATCGGCGACCGCAGCGCGCTGCACGTCGCGCGAACCCGCCGGGACCGGCCCGTCGAACCACTCCCCGTCGCGGCCGCGCTCGACCACCGCCTCAAACGCGTCGGCGGAAACCTCCACCGCCACGCCAAAGGACATCGACCGCACGGCGCCGGGGTTCTGGCCGGCGCGGAGGTACACGCCGCGCGTCGCCAGCGCGTCGCTCACGTCCCGGAACGCCCGATCGGCGCGCTCCAGCGACTCCCGCTGTTCGCGTTCCCGCACCGACGCAACCAGCTCCGCCGAAGACGGCCCGCTCCGTCCGTCCGCAACGCGTTCCCGACCGCCCTTCTGCGCCCCGACGCCGCTGGCGACGTCGGACAGCACGCGCGCCCGCACGATGCCGGAATCAAGGGACGCACCCTCGCGGGCCGCGGCCGCGACCGGCACCCGCGCCGCATCCAGGGCCACCGCCAGCACCCGGCCGTACGCCGCCTGGTCCATGCCGGGCGGGACGAGACACAGCGGCGAGTCCGGGTCGACGGCCCGGATCCCCTCGACCAGGTCGGGATAGCGATCCAGCGCGGCGTCGAGCGCCTCCGAAGACAACGGCGACGATTCCACGTCACGGCCAAGCGCCGTGTGCAGCCGCGCCGCGTAGCACACACCGCGGCCCGTCTCCGCGAGCCCGGCCGCGTACTCGCGCATCCCCTCGACCAGCAGCCGCGTCTCCTCCGGCGCGGCACACGCCGAGGCGCGCTCGGAGAGCGCGTCACGCTCGCGCTCCCAGCGCCGCTCGAGATCACCCGCACGCACCGGATCGTCGCGCCAGCGTTCCAGGCACGCGTTCTCGACCCTGTCGAAGGCGCGTCGAATCTCGTCAGGCGCCCCGGCCGCCGTATCGACGTGCCCCGGCCCCGTGAACCATTCCGGGTTCGAAGCCGGCTCGAGCCCCGCCCCGGGATACTCCCCCGCGGCCAGGGCCACCAGCGCCGGATCGACCTCCGCGTGGACCAGCGACTGACCCAGCGGCGGCGCCAGCGGCAGTCCGTCGGCGACCACCTGCGCGCGATCGCGCCGGTTCGCCCGGCGGCCGTCGTCGTCGAGCCGCGGCCGCCGCTCGAGCCGCTCGAGCTCGGCCGCGCTCGGCGTCAGCCGATCCGTCAGCACCACCGTGCGCACCCGCACGAGCTCGGACAGGCCGCCGCGGACCGCCTTGCGAAGCTCGCGCCCGGCCGCCTCGCCCTCGTTCTGCAGCCGCTCGGCCTGCTGCTCGTCCCAGGACTCGCGGTAGTGCGGCGCACGGGTGTCCTGCGCCCACACCGACGGCGACTCCCCCCGCGCCGCCCGGTCGGCAATGCGCCGCTCCTCGGCCGGATCGCCCCCGAACGGGATGCGCGGCTCGTTGCCGCGGCCGCGCGCCCGGAACGCCGACTTGCCCTCCGGGACATGGTGCTCGTCCAGGCCCAGGTCGGACACGTCCTGCCGCGCCAGGCGGTCCGAGCGCCGCTTCGCATCAAGCCCGTCGGCCGCCTCCTGCCGGGCCGCCTCCTCGGGCGTCGGCTCCTCCGCCGGACCCGGCTCGGGCGGGACCGAGGTCTTCACGCCCAGCCGCCAGCCGCCGCGCGGCTGCTGCCGGCCCCCCGTGCGCCCGCGCCCCTGTGCCGTCACCGCCATCGAAACCCTCCTGCGCCCGTCAGGCCGGCGCGCCCCGCGTTCGAAGCGCATCCGCGCCCGGACGAGCGCCGCCCCGGCCTACGCGGAGGCCGCCGCCACCTCGCGGGGGCCGTCGCCGCCCGCACCCGCCCCGCCCGCCTCGGGCCGCAACGGGTCGCGCACCGTCAGGATCGTGTCCAGGCGCCGCTCGCGCGCGGCGATGCGCGCGATGCCCTCGGCGTCGGGCGCATTGTGCTCGCCCAGCTGCCAGTTCTCGTCGACGTGGCACTCCTCGTCCAGCTCGTCGAGGATCGGGTCCCCCGGCTCCGCGAACAGCACGCGCAGCGCCTGCTCGTGCGAGAGCACCGACAGGCTCTTGTGCGGCTCCAGGCCCCACGCGGCACGCTGCTCGGCCGTGGTCGCCACCTGATAGCCCTGCTCGTAGTACGTCCGGAACTCCTCGAGGGTCAGCGGGTACGCCACCGACACCACCCGGTTCTCGATATCCGCGCCGCCAAGCGAACCGTTTCCCTGAGACATGCTGGCTTCCTCCGCGCGGCGTATCCCCGTACACCCGAGCCGCGCAACGCCGGGAGTGTAAGAGACCGCGGCCACGAAACGGCCCGCCGGATCAGGGACCGGCAGAACCGCTACCGAGCCGGCGCCGGTGCCACAGGCGCCCCGGGGACCTCCTCACGCCCCGCTCCGGCGGGGGCCGGCGGCCGCGGCGGGTTGTCGGCGGCCCCGCCGCCCCGCCCCGCGCGGCGCAGCGCCGCTTCCCGCCAGTCCTCGGAGCCGGGGCCCGAAGCGCCGCCCGAAAGGGAACCGCCTTCCCGCGCGCCGACCGCCCGTTCCTCCAGGTGCGCCTGCGCGCGCTTGACCGTCTTGCGGGCGTACCCGAGCGGGTCGGACTTCGCCCCGTGCCCGGTCGAGCGCATCCCGGCCAGCGCCTTGACGACCTCGCCGGCGGCGGCACCGTTCTCCAGCGCCGAGAGCACCCGGCCCCAGTCCTGCCTGTCGTACTCCGACGGCTTGCGATCGTCCGCCTTCGCCGCCGACTGCTCCGGCCGGATCCAGCCCTCCGCGATCCCCACCTGCCGCAGCCGCTCGGCGCGCGACGGCTTGTCCGGCACCCACACCGGCACACCGCGCCGGTTGACGAAACGTCCGCCGGCCGACGCGCGAACCGCAGGCGCCGCCGGGGCCGGCCCACCCGCATCGGGGACGGCGCGCGCCGTACCGCCAGCTCGCGGCGATCGCTGCGCACCCGGCGCCGCCTGCTCCGGAACCGTCCCGCGCGGCAGGCCCACCGCGCGGCCCGGCCACCCGGCCGAGAAGCGCGCCTCGGGCACGTCGGGCACCGTCCCGCGCATGCGCGCCGGCAGGTCGACGCCGGCCCGGGCGCTCGCCGCCCGCAGCCGAGGCCGCCAGGCCTCGTTCTCGTGCGCCATCTCCGCGGCGCGCGACTCGGCCTCGCCCGCCTTCGCCGGCGCCACCCCCAGGGAACGGTCCGCGGCGACCCATTTCTCCAGGCCGCGGCGCAGCGCGTCGACCCCGACAACCCCTTCGAGCGGGCGGAACCGGTCCACGTCGAGCTTCGCCCGCGGGCGCACCGGCCACAGCCGCCGCGACAGCTCGACCTCGTCGACCACCGGGGAGCCCGAATCCGAGCGGTACTCCTCCTTCGCGTTGCGGAACCCGGGCACCCGCATGACCTGCGTCGCCGGCGTCACCACTTCGTCCCCGCCGTAGCGCGCCGCCAGCAGGTGGCTGGCCAGCTCGGCCTGGCCCGCCGTCCAGTCGTCGCCGTCCACGTTCCAGAGCGCCTGGTACTTCTCCGGGGAGGAGCGCAGCACGAACGACGGCGCCGGCACGATGCCGTCGATCACGTCCTCGCGCATCCGCTCGAAGGCCGCCGCGTTCTCCGCCAGCGAACCGTCCAGGTCGAGCTGCACCCGCAGCACCGAGGCGAGGTGCGCCCGCGTGCGGCCCGTCTCGGCACGGCCGCTCCCGGCATCGGCCGGCCGGAAGGTGTTCACGGCGACGAAGACGTCCCAGCCGCGCTCGTTGACCCGCTCGAAGACGCGCTCGAGGTAGTCCGTGCGCGACTTGCGCCAGCCCTCGACCGAGCGGCCCGCCGGCGCGCCGGCCAGCTCCGCCACCCGCGGGAACAGCTGCATCTGGACCTGCGAGCGCGGCTTGCCGATGTCCTCGGGGTTGCGGCTGCGGCAGAACATGCACACGTGCTCGCGGTGCGCCCGGCCGGAGTCCGCCGCGACCGTCCCGAACATCTCTTCGAGGAACAGGCCCGCCGTGCGCATCCGCCGCCGGCGCTCGCCCGCCGTCTCGCCCGCCGTACCGATCCAGCTCACGCGGGGAGTATTCGCGACGACGGCCCGAGACATCCGGTCCGGAAATCGGGACCGAGGCAACCGAGCCGCCCGGGCCGGGCCGCCGCGCCTCTCGGACATCGGCGCGGAGCAGGAGGAGGGTCCACGAGGGGAGGACGCGGGCGGGCGACAATGGGAACAGGCCCGGATCGGAACGACGGCGCGACCCGCCGCCACGCCCCACGACTCCGTCTCCCCCGCCCTCACGCAGGCACGGGCACGCCCGCCGGACGACACCTCGCCGCCAGCCTGGCGGCCCGCCGGGCGCGGACACCGGCGCACGCCGTCCCGCCCCGATCCACCCGTACACTCGCGGCCGCGAACACGCAACTCCCGCGGAGGACGCAATGCGGATCAGCTCCGAAACCCTGGAAGAGATCAACCTCGCGATCGACCGCCTGGTCGCCGTCGCCGACTTCGCGCGCCACGGCGCGATCACCGACGAAGGCGCCGCCGCCGGCGGCTTCTACGCCGACGAGGGGCTCGGCACGCCCGAGACCCTGCTCTACGGCCCCGACGGCGCGTTCGAGCGCGGCTGTGACGTCCACGAGGCCTGGGAGGAGCACGCCGCACTGTCCAACGGCGACGTCGAGTACCACGTCACCGCCCACGGCAACGGCGCGATGAGCGTAACGATGCAGGTACCCAGAGCCGACCCCGACGGGCCGCCGGTCGAGCTCACCGTCGGCATGAACGACCGCGTCGGGCTGCACGCCGACCCGGCGACGATCCTGGCGCTGGGCGGATCGCCCTCACACCCGCCCACCGGCGTCCGGAGCGCCGAGTTCGACCACGACACCGGCATGGCCCGCGACCTGGAGAACCTGGCCGGCGCCGGCGTCCCGGAGGAAGCGCGCGAGCGCGTCTGGACGGCACTGAACGAAGCCAGCCACAGCCACCCCGACGCGCGCTTGGCGCGCCACTACGTCCACGACGGCGACCGCCGCGACCTGCCGCGCCACGACACCGTCGACCGCGCGCTGCGCGGCATGCACGAGCTGCCGACGCCGGCCCCGCCGGTCAGCCCGGCGCCGGCAAGAGCGGAGCTGGCCCGCCGGCAGGCGATCGAAGCGCCCGGCCGCGACGCGGCGTACTCGCGCTAGACGCCGCGGCGGGCAACTCGTCGCCGCCGGAGTCGAACAACCGCCTTCCCGGCCGGCTTCCCGTTTTCCGGATCCGGAGATCGCCACGGGCGGCGACCCGCCCCACAAGGGGCGGGATCGCCGACCACGGTCGCTTCCTCCGTACCTCCCAGTACATACCGACATATCGACTCTAGAAGAGTCGAATGTCGAATGTGGTACACGGTGAGCGCGAAAACCCCCGTAAACATTAGGGAAAACCGACCCGATCGTACCATCAACCGTCACAAACCGTACCATCAACCGTCACAAACCGTACCATCAACCGTCACAAACCGTACCATCAACCGTCACCGGCCCCGCCGGCGACGGTACGCGCAAACGCCCCCGCAGACCCGCCTGCCGCAGCGAGCCCCCGGGGGCGTACCATCCAGCGTCACTCCGTTTCCCAGCCCCTACACGACGATCTCCAGGTCCTCGCGCGGCGGCAGAATGCGGTGCCCAATGATTCGCACCTCGCCCGCGGCTTCAAGACGACGGATGATCTCCCACGACCTCGCGACGAGCATGCGCCGGTTCGAGTGCACCGACGTCGGGTAGCACAGCTCCACGATCCGGTCCCGCGAGTACGGCTCGTAGCACTCCGGGTCCTGGCTCTGTACCCAGTCCTTCCTGCTGTCCGCCACAGGGATACGAGTCACGCCGGGGCGGTACCACTGGTAGGCCAGCGCCAGCTTCGCCCGGTACGCCGGCTCGGATTTCCAGCCCCAGTAGCGCAGGCGGGAACGGTCGATCGTCGGCCCCGAACGCGAGCCCGGCGGCAGGTGCACGACGATGCCGATCGCATCGTCCAGCGCGTGTGCGCCGCGCGGGATGTCGACGAGGCTCACCACCCGGCGCAGACCGCCCTTGCCGGTCTCCGGATCGCGCCACGGCACGCGCACCTCCTCGCGGTCCAGAGCGGCGCAGGCGGCCATCAGCCGCGGCCAGTACTCGTTCGGGCGCGGCCTGCGGTGCGGATAGAACCACGACAGGAACTCGCGCAGCGTCGTCTGTACCAGCACGGGGCGGCGCTCCGAACGCCGCCAGTCGCGCTTCATGACCGAGCAGAGAGCCTCGACGAAGATCCGCAGCCCCAGGTCCGCCGAACCCGCGCCGCCCCTGCTCCGCCCGGCGACCGTCGTCAGCAGGTTGTAGAGGGGCAGCGGGAGCAGTGGCCCCTGGACGTCCCGCTCCAGCTCCGGCAGCCCCCCGACGCGAAGGCCGCTGTCGAGGCGCGACTGCACCGCGAACAGGCCCCGGTTGGCGAAGAGCGAGCCGGGGCCCACCAGGGCCACCGACGTCGGCAGCAGCGGGTCCTCACGCCCGTTCAGCACCACCGGCTCCGGCAGGTTGACCCCGTCAACCACCACGGCGAGCGCCGACAGGCCGTTACACGCCGGCAGCTCCCCCAGCAGGCGGACGACGACCGCCGCCGCGCGCTCGCCGCCGGTGCCCTTGGCGCCCTTCATACGGGTGGGCAGCAGCCCCTCGCCGGCCGAGCCGAGCTCGGCCCCCCAGCCCATGTCGAACGGTTTGACATCCTCCTTTCCCATCTCCTCGAGCCGGTCGATGAAGGCATGCAGGCGACCCTGCGCCCGCAGCGCCCGGTCCGTCTCGATCTCGCTCATCCCCGCGTTCGTCATCCGCTTCGACGCCTGCTGCAGCGCATCGAGACCGTCCACGGAGACCGCCGCGTCGAAGACCGCACGCACTCCCCCTGGTCCGTCGACCACCTCCCACGCGCTCCGGTTGCTGTCGCGCGCGCGCCCCTTCTCCTTGCCTACAGCCATCAGACCGTGTCCCCCTTCTGTTGACACACGTAGCGGCGGCTGCGCCTGTCGAACTCGACCAGAACGCCGTCCTGCGGCCAGCGGCCCAGGTACGACAGCCGCCGCATGGTCGACGAGCGAGGAAGACAGCGGTGACACTCCCCGTCCACTGCATCGAAGGTGATGACCATGTCCACCGATGCGGCCAGGTCCCGCGAGTCCGCGAGCTCGCCGTCGGAACGCCGCGCGTGATGTACCACCAGCACGGCGGGACCGTTGTCGGCGACCGCGCGCAACGCGTCCATGACGCGGCGCATCCCCGCCGGGTCGCTCATCGACTCGGCACCGGCCGCCACCGCCCACGGCGTGAACGAATCCACGATCACCACCTCGGGCGCCGAGCGCGCCAGCGCCTCGAGAAGCCGGTCGACCCCGTGCGCCGGCGACGCCACGAACACCGCGCCGCGGTGGCTGGCACTCACACCGTAGACGTGAAGGCGCTGCGCCAGCAGCTCCAGCGGCTCCTCGGTGACGATCGCCACCGGACCGGAGGGCCGGATCGTCTCCTCGCAGAACGCCTCGCCGCCCAGTCGGCAGCCGATGGCCTGCGCCAGCACCGTCGACTTGCCGGCCTTGGGCGGACCCGACAGGATCGACAAACGCCCGCTCCACGCAAGGCCGCCGAGCACCGCCGCAGGCTTTGCAGGCGAGGCGGCCAGATCGAGCACGTCGACGAACGGCGACCAGCCCTCGTCGCCCTCCGGCTCGCCGGCAGCGCCGGGAACTGCCGATCCGCCATGGCGAGCCCGCAGATTGGCCACCGTCTCCTTGATGGCCTCCTCGATATCGGTGTCGGTGACCGTCGCCACCCAGCTCTCTTGCTCCGGGAAACCCGCACCCGGATCCGTCCGAACCTCCGAACCCTGCTCAGTACTCAACGATGCCCTCCCTCTCGATGCCGATGTCACGCGCCAAGTCTGACCAGTCGGTCCCGGGCAACGGCCGCGAGACGACGCAGCTGCGGCCCTCCAGCTTCAGTTCCGTGCCGAGTTGTACCGCGGCGTCGATGCCCGCCTTGTCGCCGTCCGGAGCCAGCACCACCGGGCCGCGGACCGAGCACGCCCGCGACCTGAATCCGGCGGGAACACCCGCCACGCCGAACACCGCGGCGCCGGCGAGAGGCTGAGGACGGAGGCGGCCATGGACGTCGACACGGCACAGCTGACCGATGGCGTCGAGGCGACAGACGGCCAGCGCGTCGAGCGGCCCCTCGACCAGCCAGCAGCCCTTGCCGTCGGCGCCGGGGTCGGCGCAGAAGACGCGGCGCCCGAACGCGAAGGAGGAACCCGCGACCGACGGGCGCTTGATCGGAACCCCGCGCACCGAGCACGCCAGACGGCAGCCATCCGCATCAACCGGCTCGAACTGCGCCGCCCACGTCCCGGTATCACCGGGACCGGCGAAGCGGTAGACCAGCGCCCCGACACAGGTCGCGGGCAGCCGCGGCACACAGCGGACCGATACGGCCGCGCGGAGCGGAAGCCAGCGCACCGACGGCGGAAGACGACTCGACGGTCCGATGACGCCGCGGCTGCACAGGTACCGGTAACCGGGAGAGTCCGGAGCCAGCGCGACCGACGCCGACCAGACACGCCCCGGCAGCGGGTCCGGACGCGCCGGCACCGCAGCCTGCGACGGCGGCGCGTTCCCGCCGGCGGCCGACGCCGCACCCAGGTCCCCGACAATCGCGCCCAGGTGCTCCCTGAAGAGCTGCGGCGACAGCCGACCCCCGCACTTGCGACAGCCGCCCCGCACCGGCGTGCGAGACCCCTCGGCAAACCAGCACGTGTTCTCGCCGATGCCCTGCACCGGACACGGCCCGTGCCACTCGCGGCCGATGCGCCGCCACCGCGGGCGGACGCGCAGATGCCCCTCGAGCACGGGCCAGGAGACATGCTGCGGAGCACTCACGAAGCAGCCCCCAGCTTCGGCTTCGATGCGCCCCGGACGCCGGCGCCGACGGCTTCGCGCGCGTACCCGCGGCGGCGCACCGCGTCGGCAGCTTTCTGCGCGCGCTCCTCGACATCGAGAATCCGGTGCAGCCGCCGTGCGACGGCCCGGTCGAGCCGCCGGCGGCCCATGACCAGACGACTCAACGTGGTAGGAGCCAGATCCGCAAGCGCGGCCAGCTTCACCTGCGGCATGCCCAGCTCGGCGATGCGAACGCGCAACGACACGACCGCCGGATCGTGGACACCGGGACCCGGCTTCCCCGACGGCCGGCCCCGCCTCATGACGCCCACCGTCCGGTACGAGAAGCGCCCGGCGCGTTGCACGCGTCGATCCAGTCGCAGACAGCCGCGGCGCTCCACCGCAACTTCTTGTCGATGCTCAGTAGCGGCGCCACGGGAAAGTCCTTCGAGCGGACCCGCCGGCGGACCGTCGACACCGAGCAGCGCAGCAGTTTGGCCACGTCCTCGATCAGCAGCACCTGCGGCAGGCCGCGCCGATCGATGCGCGAGACCGAAAGCGGGCGGCTCACCGCACTCCTCCAGCCAGGACCTGCCGGCGGGCCTCTTCGGCCGCCCGCTCGGCGCGCTCGACCAGCTCCAGCGCGGCCTCGAACCGCTCGCGGAACCCGGAAGGCAGGGGACGGTACCCCTGGATGTAGGAACGGAACGTCGTCGCGCTCAGGCCCAGGACCTCGGCGACGGAAGCCTGGGTCAGGCCGCGCCGGGCGAGCTCGACCTTCAGGCTCTTGTCGAACGTCCTCCGCATCAGCCTCTCCTCCGGCCACGCGAGCAGTGCAGACACGGCGCAAGCTTACGGAGCCGTGCGCCGCCGCCACCCGCGGCCACGAGCCCCCTGCGGCATCCGGATCCCGGGCGAACAACTCGCAGTGACCCGCTGCACGGGAGAGGCGAACAAAAGGCATAACCACACGCTACCAAATCAGGCGGCGATTGACGCACCCGCGGTGCGCGCCTAAACTGGAACACTTGCCGAAAGGGGCAAGAGACGCGGCCGGGAACGGATCGGCGAAAAGGCGGAAGCGGGTCTCGGAAGGGATCTACGAGGATCGGTACGGCCTGGCGGCCACCGTCAAGGTGAACGGAAGGCAGCAGGAGATCCGCTTCCCGCCGGGAACGTCCCTGCGCAAGATCCAGGCCGAGCGGAACCGGATGAAGGCTGCGATGCAGGCGACGCCTGCTCGGCGGGCAGGCGAACAGCACACGCTGGCGGACGACACAGACCGCTATCTTGAGCAGGTAGGCCCGCTCGTGAGCCTCGTGAACAGACGTCGAGAAATCGGGGTATGGCTTCCCAAGTTCGGCCACCTCCGGACCCTGTCCCTGCCGAACCACGTCAACGCGCTGAACGCGCAGCTACGCGAATGGCGGGCGCAACTGGCCGCCTCGACGGTCAACCACCGGCGAAACGCCCTGACCAACCTGGTGAACGTGCTGTACGGACCAAGAGCCGCCGCCGAGTTCGTAGAGCTGACGAGTTTCAGGCCCGATCCGCCCAAGCCGCGCTGGATCGACCGGGAACACGTCGCCGATGTACTCAAGCAGCTGCGACCCAGCACGAAGACCGCACCGCGGCTCTGGCTGATGCACTGGACGGGAATGCGCCCGTCGCAAATGGGACGCCTGACTGCCGAGGACTTCCGTCTCCACGAACCCATCCCGTTCGTGGCGGTTCCCCGGGGCAAGCGCGGAAAGATCGCCAAGGTGCCGCTGATCGCCGAGGCGCTGAGCACCGCACACGCGTTCATAGACGCGAACGCCTTCGGAAAGTGGTCATGCCCAAGCGCAAACAAGATGCTGCAGGCAGCAGCGGAACGAGCCGGCCGAGCACCGTTCACCGTCTACCAGATCCGGCACTCGTTCGCCGCCGCGTTGCGGCGCACCGGCACGGACCTGGCCGACATCTCCAACATGGTCGGCCACACCAACAAGGAAATCACCGAGACATACGCACCACCAGAACTGGAGAAGCACCGCGAGGCCATCCAGCGGCTTCGCGACTCCGAAACCTCGATGGCACCTACACCGGACCCCCATCGAGGACTGCGCCTCGTGCGCTGAGACAAAGGAGGCATCAAGCCGCAAACGGCTGGCAGAAGCGGCTGGCAGTTGATCGCGACAACACGATAAACCTTGTAGAATCAATGATTAGCGGGAGTAACTCAGTGGTAGAGTGTCAGCTTCCCAAGCTGAAGGTCGCGGGTTCGACCCCCGTCTCCCGCTCCAGCAACCCATGTATACGGCGCGACCGGTGAGCGACGGCTCCGACGACGGTCGCGGCCCGGGCTCCCTTCCCGAGTTCGATCTGCCGGAAGGCGTCTCGTCCCTGGCCCAGGGCCTCGCGGTCGCCGGCGAGCTCCGGGCCGCCGAGAATCTGATCATCGAAGGCAGTTTCGACGGCCGCGTCTTCGTCCCGGAACACGAAGTCGCCGTCGGCCGGCGCGGAAGGTTGAACGGCGAGGTGCTCGCCAGGGACATCACCGTGCTCGGCCGGGCAACCGGGCGGCTGGTCGCCGATCGGGTCGAGATTGCCCCCGGAGCGAGGGTCGAGGCCGAGATCGTCACCGAGCGGCTGGTGCTCGCCGACGGGGCATTCTTCCGGGGCGTGGTCGATCCGACCCGGACCGACGCCGCGTTCGCCGTATTCCGCCACGAGCGCGGCAAGCGGGGCAAACAGGAATAGAGGCAGCCGCCGCGCCGGCCCCGGCGCACCATCGCGCGCGACGCCGGACGACATGACGGCACGATCTCCAGCAACGGACGCGGAAGCCGTGCGGCCGATCGCGGCCCGCCTGCGGCTGGCCGAACGCGTCCGCCCGTACGCCAGCCGCCGCTGGCGGCCCGACGACCCGCCGGCGCCGACCCTCCACGTCGAGGACGTGTCCGCCATCCCCTTTCTCTCGGGCATCGCCGGCGTCGAGGAGTATCAGCACCGGGCCAGGGTCCGTGCGGCCGCCGGCGACGCCTACGCGACGGTGACCGGCGTCGAGGCGGCCTACGAGGCCTACTGCGCGAACCCCCTTCGTCTCGGACCGGTGACCCACATCTGCACCCGGGCGAGCGATGCGGCGTCTTCGCTCGCCGTGGCCGAGGGCTGCATGCACGGTGAGGCCTTCGATCGCGTCACGGACCTCGCTCGCCGCCGCGGGCGACTCGTAATCCACCCGTACATGGCGATCGAACCGGTCTGGGAGCTCGCCCGGCGTGTCGCCGAGCGGACCGCCGCGAGGGTCACCGTGCTCGGCCCCCCGCCGCCGGTCACCTGGGTCGCGAACGACAAGGACCTGTTCGACGAGGTGGTGACCGCCGTGCTCGGTCCGGGCTGGACGCCGGAGACCCGGCGCGGGTCGACGGTCCGGACCCTCGCATCCCACCTGCGCGCTCTCGCGTCGGCCGGACCGGGGGTCGGCCTGAAGCGAACCCGTTGCGCGTCGGCGATGGGCAATCAGGTGTTCGAGAGCGCCGACATCCGCGCTCGGTCGGCGGAATCGATCGAGCGCACAGTCGCATCGTTCCTGAAGCGCACCGAATGGACGCCGAACGAGACCGTGCTGGCGGTCGCCTGGGAAGCGGCGGCTGCGTCGCCGTCGACGCAGTGGTGGATTCCGCCCGCGGCCGCCGGACCGCCGCGTCTCGACGGCATCTACGAGCAGATCCTCGAGGGCGACCGCCGGGTCTTCGTCGGCAGCCGTCCCAGTACCCTGTCGAAGGCCGTTCACCGCCGACTGACGCAGGCCGCCGGACGCGTCGCCGCGGGGCTGCAGGCACTCGGCTACGCGGGCCGCTGCTCGTTCGACCACCTCGTGCTCGGCGACCCCGACGGCGACTTCCTCATCCGGTTCACCGAATGCAACGGCCGCTGGGGCGGCACCAGCACCCCGATGCACCTCGTCGACCGGCTGGTGACCCGGTCCCGCGGGACGCGGCCTCCCTATCGGGCGCAGGGCTTTACGGCCCGCCACCTGATCGGCGCCCGTTTCGACCAGCTCCTGGACCTCGCAGGCGGCGAGCTGTTCGACCCCGCACGCGGAACGGGGCGTTTCATCTTCTACAACGTCGGGCCGCTGACCACGTTCGGCAAGTTCGACGTCATCGCGCTGGGCGAGACGCAGGCCGCGGCGGAACGGGCCATGGAGGAGACCCTGCCGGCCCTCCTCCGCGCCTAGACTAGTGTAGAGCCTCACCCCCGCCTCGAGCGCCGGGTTGCGCAAGCTGACCGCCAGTACCGGAACTGCTGGAACGCCTCCGACGCTCCGGATCCGGGGCGGACGCAACCCAGCGGTCGTCGGTGCGTGGCCGCCGTCGGCACTGAGAAACGAGGTCGACTGGTACCTGCGCGGGTCGCAGAGTCACCGCCCCTCGCCTCGGCAGTACCGGCGAGCTGCTTGGGGCACGGGGTCGGCGCTGTTCAACTGCGGATGATCCCGCTCGGGCTCGACCCCGCCGGCTCGCACTCGTGGCACTCAACGATCATGGGCTACGTGATCGCCACCGGCTGCCCGCAGCATTCGGGGTGCGGGCTGACGCGCACAACTCCACCTTGGCGCTCGACCGCGATGCCGGGGAGCTCCGCTAGTCGGTAGTGTCGCAGGCAACAGCTACCCCGTCTCTGGTCGAACCCGGCGCTCGAACTCGCCCCGACCCACACCTGATGGGAAGAGTCGCCTAAAGAACACATGAAGTACATGCATATTACATGTACCGTACATGCACGGCCGTATAGAGTATGAGCTCTTGGCGCAGTGCGTCATGCGCAACGGAATTGGTGCAGGCGTTGGGGTCTTGCGCGCCTCGGCAAGCTGTCGATCGACGGGACGAAGGTGCGTGCGAATGCGAGCAAGGCGCAAGGCGATGAGTTGGGACGCGTGAACGCGCGGGGCGGCGCCGACGTCCGGCGCCGCGGCAATGCGTGAGAGCCGGCAAGGAGGAAGTGCCTGGATGGATGTGCGCCTTCGACTCACTGATGGTGTCGCGTGGCCGGTCATCGGCCTGTCGGCGGCCCTGCTCACCGTTGCAGACGCCGCCGCGCAGGGCAATGCGGAGACGGACCGCGCGGCGGTGGAGGCTCTGTACCACGCAACGAACGGTCCCGGCTGGATTGACAGCACCAACTGGCTGACTGCCGCGCCGCTCGGCGAGTGGTTCGGGGTGACCACGGAGAACGGCAGGGTGACGGGACTGAGCCTGCTCGGCAACGGGCTGAGCGGGCCGATCCCGCCTGAACTGGCTAACCTCGCCACCCTCCGAGAACTGCTTCTCTGGGGCAACGAACTGAGCGGACCGATCCCGCCCGAACTGGCCAACCTCGCCAGCCTCCAATACTTGGCTCTCGACCGCAACGAACTGAGCGGACCGATCCCGCCCGAACTGGCCGACCTCGCCAACCTTCAAAACCTGCTTCTCACGCTCAACGACTTGAGCGGGCCGATCCCGCCCGAACTGGCCAACCTCGCAAACCTCCAAGAACTGCGTCTCAACCGCAATGGGCTGAGCGGGCCGATCCCGCCTGAACTGGCTAACCTCACCAACCTCGACTTGCTGCATCTCAGCGGCAACGAACTGAGCGGGCCGATCCCGCCTGAATTGGCCAACCTCGCAAACCTCGAATATCTGTATCTCTCGGACAACGAACTGAGCGGGCCGATCCCACCTGAACTGGCCAACCTCGCAAACCTCCGAGACTTGATGCTCGATGGGAACGAACTGCACGGGCCGATTCCAGCGTGGCTCGGCAACCTGACCAACCTCCGAATCCTGAGCCTCAGCAGGAATGCACTGACCGGGCCGATCCCGGGGAGTTTGGGCAACCTGACCAACCTCCAATCCCTGCGTCTCTACGCCAACCCCTTGACCGGACCGCTGCCGCAGAGCCTAACCCAATTGTCGCTCCTGCGCTTCTTTTGGGTCCACTTCACGCGCGCCTGCGCGCCGGTGGACGCGGCGTTTCAGGCATGGGTCGGAACGATCCAGAACTTCCGCGGGACCACCTGCGGGCAGGATCCGGCGAGCAGCTTCACCGACGCTACGTTGACACCGGGCCGGACCGGCGTGCGGCCGATTCACATCTACGAGCTCCGGCAGTTGGTGAATACGGTCAGGGCGACCTGCGAGTTGCCGCGCTTCCCATGGACGGATCCGGATCCCACGATCACGATTGGCGAGACGCCGATCAAGGCCGTCCACCTCACCGAGCTGCGCACGGCCCTCGCGCAGGCCTACGGCGCCTGCTCGCTGACGCCGCCGACGTATACCGACCCGGCAATCGTACGCGGCCGGACGCCGATCAAGGCGGTGCACTGGACGGAACTGCGGAACGCGGGGATCCGGGCGCTCGATGCAGCGGCTCGCTGAGCGTGCCGCGGGAGCTACCCTCTCTTGGCGTCGAGCCCGTCTGTAGGACGTCGCCTGATGTGGTGTCTTCGCTTTGCCGGAATGACGCCGAGCCGGCCGCCCGGATGCTTCCCGGATGGGCCGCCGCAGGGCAAGTGACGCGCGTGAGACGACGGGCTGCCGCCAGAGCGGAGCGCGGAGGCCTCTCCCCGTTTATGCCAGCTTCAGACCCGGCACCTCGCTGAAGTCGTTCCGGTTCAGCGTCCAGAGCGCGGCTTCGTCGACCAGGGCGCAGGCGGCAATCTTGAAATCCAGATCCCGACCGCGCGGACGGAGCAAGCGAGCGTACAACGCCGCCCCCGGCGCCGCGACCTCGGTGTCGGTACGGGCACAGCCTGCTCGCGCGGAAGGAGCTCCTCCTGCACGCGAAGCTCGCTCACGGTGCGCGACCGCGCAGCCATTGGTAGAGGACGACCGCCGACAGCCGCAGGCGGTGGCCCTGGTCGATGAACGCGTACAGGCGGTCGGCAGCGTCGCGAGGCCCGCTCAGCGCACCGACCAGCGGGGAGGCATCAATGGACATCAGGCGGTGCGGAGCGCGCAACGCCACGTGCGGTTCGATAAGCGGGCGGTGGAGGGGGTGGAGGGGCCGCTCCCCGCACAGGGTCGTCGCACCCAATGGCGTGGGAGTCGCCGTTCGGCGCAGCAGGTTGGCAAAGGGCGTCGAAGGGTCGGACATGCGGCCGCCCCAAAACAGGCACACCGCCTGAACATTCAGTTGTCGGCCGGGTTCGGCAGGTGCAACCGCTCCAGGGTGGCGAGGCGTTGCTCGACCTTGCCGAATTCAACCTCGACAGCCCGCAGGCGGTCGTCCAGCCGGCGCACATCGGTTCGGATCCCGGCGATCTGGACGCTCAGGGCGACGGTCGCAGCGACAATGGCACCGATGATCCACTGCGCGTCGCGGCTAGCAGCCCGTGGAACAAGGTTGTCGGCGGCCTGACAGTGGTTGAGGGGGTGCGGATCCGGAAGTATAACATGGGGTT
>WTFV01000011.1:0-35562 GCA_011523845.1 Acidobacteriota bacterium
TTGGAAGAGTGCTTGGGGAGGGTCTTTCGCAATCATGCATGTAGTTTCCCATGGTTGGACTCCTGGCGCTCAAAGCGTTTACCCACCGCTCCGTCATTCGACCGCAACCTCGCCTTGGGCCATCTCGGCGAATTGTCTCCTGGCCTGGTCAAGGCGGTCCTTCACCTCCTGGCTCTCGGGATCTGTCTTCAGGCACTCTTCCAGAAACCTGATCTCCAGGTGCACCAGATCGACTTGCATCCTCTGGATGCCGTTGGGCAGAGCCATATTCTGTATTTCCCAATCCCTGTTCACAAGGGAATTCTCGTGGGGAAAAATATCATTGTACATCTTCGGGTCGACTCCAATGAATTCCAACAGCCGGCAGAAGTCATCCGGAAGTCTCTCGTTCGACTCCCGCAAGGCGTCGTGACAGGAAATAAGCCACTCCAGAGTGTCTCGACAAGATTCGAGGACTTGCAGAAATGTTGCCTTCGAATCAATCGGAACAGCGACATCAGGCGGAGCGACATGCTCCAGTGCATTCAACCTGTCGATGCGGTCCCAGTACGCCTGTATGTCTTCCGCAACTCCTTCGATGACGCTGTCGTCTATTTCGAGCGAGACTCCCCCATGTTTCTTCTCATGGTCCTGCTTCATCGCCTTCAGAACCTCAACGGTATATTCGGATGTATCGTTGGTTTCGACATGGTGCGCATAGCATAGAAGTATGAGGTTGTCGTAGGCCCTTCGCTGCTCCTCCGTCTGTTGCGGATTGTATCTCTGCCCCGCTGGCAACGCAGCTTCTATGTGGCAAGTTTGCCCAACGAACTGGTTCTTTGCGTTTACCAACAACTGGTCGCACGTCGGAAAGGCGCACCGATTCCCGGAACGTGCGAACAGAGCTCGGACAACGTCAGCCGTCGGTTTCTTTCTCGCCATTTTTCCTGGCAAATCCCTACCGGATCACTCGCGGCCGACACCGCACTTGTTGGTTATCGCCTTCGCCAGCTTCTCGAAATCCCGGAAACAGTCCTGCACGGCGTAGATGTGTCCGCCCAGAGCGCCGTCAGCGGCCTTCAGATGGAACATCGGCTTGCGGGCTTCGTGCGCCATGGCCATCAGGCTGCGGTAGTGCTTCAGCGTGGCCAGGCGTTCGGCGTCTTCTTCCGTCGACGACACGTCGCCACTGGTTCGCTCGAGGGCTTCCCTGCGATATACGCCAGGCATCCGCTCGATCCACTTCTGATACGCCTGCACGGGACGACCGGATCGCACGGCGTGCTGCATCACGACATAGCCGGCCGGCACGATGTCAGCCGACGGCAGCTCCAGATCCTGCACGTCCGGACGACGTTCCAGGCGATCGTGCCAATCGCGACGCCACTCGCGGAGCGTCGGTCCGACGTTGCGGAGCGCCTGCAGAGAAAACAGGTCCGGAGCGAGCGGAAAGACGACGAAGTTGGCCGCAATGATAGCCGCCCGGTTGATGGCGCCCAGGTTCGGCCCGACGTCGATCAATGTCAGGTCGGCATTCTGTTTGCCGACGGCCGTGAGAATCGTCCGATGGAACGCGGACTCGGCGCGGAACGCCGACTCGTCCCCTTCCATGCACCCGGGCCACGCAGAAGACAGCTTCGCCTCGAAGCTGGACAAGCCCAGATCTCCGACGACCAGGCCGAGGTTGGCGGCAATCTGCTCGACGTGCGGCTCCCGAATGTCGCCAAGACCTCGCAGGATGGGCGATACCGCGCCGAGAATGCTGTCGGGATGAGCGCCGTCGGGCCACAGTTCCTCCAGCCGATCCTCGGGAAGGAACACGGCGCTCAGGTTCGCCTGCGGATCGAGGTCCGCCGCCACCACCGAGTAGCCGAGCTCCGCGTACATCCAGGCCAAGTGGTAGACCAGCGTGGTCTTGCCGACGCCACCCTTGTTGTTGAAGAAGGCAATCGTCTTCACGACCGCCTCCGGATGGTCGCAAGCACATGCGAGGTCTCGAACGTGAACTCCGCCTCCGGGTTCCCGCTCTTTCGCAACGCATCCTGCGCACGGATAACGCCGCGCCCGAACGCGTTCACGTAGCCGAGCGTCGCCAGGGCCTCGGAAAGGACCGGATTGCGGTAGTCCGTCTGCCGCGGGAAGTTCTCGGGCGACGCCATGCCGTACAGTCCGCCCGGGTTCTGGATCTCTATGCGGTCCTCGTACCAGTAGAACCGGACGGGCGCGTTCGACTCGTAGGATCGGTGCATGATGGCGTTCAACAGCAACTCGCGGATCGCCACCGGGGGGTAGTCGACGGCCGTTCGCTCGCGGAGCGCAGATTCCGCCACGGGATGCGCCTGTGCCGGAAGAGAGACGAACGCCTCGATCTCCCTCAGAACCGTGATGAGGTCACCGCTGAATCGTCGTTCGGCGATTGGGTCGTCCACCATCGTGGTTCCTGCCCAGCGGACGAACTGAATCCAGGCACCCGGAATCCAGCGTAGGGGATCCCTGCCGAACAACAGCGCCCCCGCGTTGGTCGGGCAACCCGCGGCAAGGTCGTAGAACCGCAGCGACGCCATCTGCTCCTCGTCAGTTCGGTTGTTCTCCTCGATGACGGAACGCTCGACGGCGGCGGGCAAGTACGTGACCAGAAACAAGTCACGGATGAGGTCGCCCATCGTGCAACCCGCGCACGGACGCACATCGAAGGTCCGCTGCCGGGCGACCCGCTTCTCGATCAGAATCCGTTCTTCCTGCTGATTCGCGCCGCGCCGAGATGGACCGGCGCGTATCCAGACTCTGCCCTTGTAGCGCACGGGCGGCAGGTCCGACGGCAGGACTTCGACCACCGCGACCTCACCATCCGGCAACGCGTACTTCTGCACGGTCATGGCGGGAGGCGGTTCAATATTGACGTTGGAACGCAGCGCGCCGAGATTCTTCAACAACTCGTCGCCGACGGTCAGGCCGGCGAACCTCGCCCTGTCGTCCACGCCGATGATCAGATAGCCGGGTTGGCCGTGGTTGGGAAAATCATTGGCGAAGGCGCAGACCGCCTCCCCGAACTTGTCCGTCTTCGTCGTCGAGGTCGTGAGCTCCACGCGGTCGGACTCGTGGTCCGCGATCAACGTTCGCAGCTCGTCCGTCGTCAGCATGTCCGTGCGGTTCCAGCGTACATCAGGGGTACCCGACAGGCGACGGGGTCGGCCGGTCGGACCGTGGAAAGCAGGAGCGGGAGAGCGAGGTCGACCGACGTTCAGGAACCGGCTTCGATCAACTCCAGCGCCATGCCATCGAGGTCCTCGATCAGCACCGCACGGGTCTCGCCGAAGGGATACGGGCCCTCGACGATCGGGATCCCGCGGGCTTCGAGGTGGGCGAGCACCGGATCGAGGTCGGGATACGCGATCGCGACGTGATCGACCACTTGGCCGCGCGACGGGACGAGCGGCCGATCGAGCTCCGGCCCGCAGCGGCCGTCCCGGCACTGGCGCGTGTACCACATCCAGCCCGCGTCAGCGAGACGGACGCTCGCGATCGGCCGCCGGAGCTGTCCCACCGGCAGGAACGAGGCGTAGCTGACGTCGCCGATCTCGACGTCGCAGGGATCGTGGAGGGGGCGCGGTGACAGCGCGCCGGTGTCCGGGTCGCGGAGCGGCGGGAGCGTCATGCCGAGGTTCTCGACGTACCAGTTGGCGGCGCACAGCGGCTGCTCGTGCCAGAAGTGGGTGTGCCCGTGGAAGAGATCCTCGGTCTCGGCGTTCCCGTTGAACTCGACGAGAATGCCGTCCGGATCGACGAGATAGCCGAAGTCCTGTCCGCTGCCCCGGTCGCGCGGCGGGTTCGGGCCCTCGCGGGCGGCGCGCTCGGCCATCTCCGCCACCGTCAGAAGCTGGTCCCCGAAGGGCGCGAGGCCGGAGTGCGGCACCCCTTCGGTGTCGTCCGGTCCCGTGTAGACCGGCAGAAAACGGAACCGCTCGCCGGTCGGGTCGAGCGCCGTGAGCCGCTCGTACAGGGCGAGGCCGTCGGTGCTCGGGCCGGTCGTCCAGAACGGGCTCTGCGGGATCGACTGGCGCCGTTCGGGGTCGAACGCGCCGGGCGCCTGGGTCTCCACTTCGGTGTAGAGCAGGTAGATGCCGTCCGCCGCGAACGCCGGCATCCCCGCGACGGTGGTCCGCTCTCCGGCCGGCCAGAAAGTCGACCACCAGTCGAGGGCACGCTCCGGATCGACCGAGTTGACGTGGATGTGGTGGAAGCCGGGCGCGGGAAGCTCCGCGGCCGCCGCGCCGGAGACGGCGCCTTCCTCGGTGGTCGACTCGGAGGCGGCCGGTCCACCGGAACAGGCGACAGTGACCGCGAGCGCGAGCGCCCATCCGCCGGCAGCGGTTGTCGGAGGACTATCCGGACTATCCATCGGCTTCGATTCCTTCCCGCGTTTCCGCTATCACCAGGTCGACCACGGCGCGCAGCGCCTCCTCCTCGGTGTCTCCCTCCAGGCGGCGGAGGCGGAAGTGGTCGAGCTGGCGATCGGCGCCGCTGCCCTCCTGGATGATGGTGAGCACGTGGCGCAACTCCTGCTCGCAGCCGAGCGCACGGGCATCCTCCACCAGATCCTCGACGAGCGGCGCCGCGCAATCCTCGATGTCCACCCGTCCGCCGGCGCCGCGCACGTCGCCCAGAAACGCCAGCACGCCGTAGCGCTGGGCCAGCCAGCGGTTCTCGGCGATGATCTCGGTCGGCGGGTCGGGCGGCAGCAGACCCTGGCTGTCCAGCCGCAGGAGCCGGCGCACCAGCGAGGCATAGAGCGCGACGATGCTCGCCACGTCGTCGAGCCGGGGGCAGACGTCGCAGATTCGCATCTCCACCGTCGGGAAGTGCTGCGAGGGGCGGATGTCCCACCACAGCTCGCTGCCGTTCTGGATGAAGTTCATGCGCTGGTAGGCCGCCACCAGCCGGTCGTAGTCCGCCCAGGACAACAGCGGCCCCGGCAGATTCGTGCGCGGCAGCGCCCCCATGATCGTCAGCCGGTACGACTTGAAGCCCGTCTCGCGGCCCGCCCGGAACGGCGACGACGTCGACAGGGCATGCAGCAACGGCAGGTGGCGCCGCAGCGCCGTCATGACTCGGATCCGCGAGTCCGGATCCCCGAAGCCGGCGTGGATGTGCATCCCCCCGACCAGAAGCTGCCGCACGCTGTCCTGGAAGGTGACGGCGAACCGTTCGTAGCGTTCCTTCGGCGTGATCAGTTGAGACCGCCACTCGGCGAACGGGTGGCTCGACGCCGCCAGCACGGCCGCCCCGTGCTTCTCCGCCGCCTCGATCACCAGTCGCCGAGTCTCCCGCACCGCGCGGCACGCCTCCGCGACCGAGCCGCAGACCCTGGTGCTGGTCTCGATCTGCGTCCGCAGCACCTCGTGCGCGACCGTGTGCGGCCCGCGGAGCCGCTCGCACTCCTCGAAGATGCCCGGATCCGGATCGGACTCCAGGTCGCGGGTCTCGGGGTCGACGAGGAAGAACTCCTCCTCGACCCCGAGCGTGATGGTGAGATCAGGTTCGTTCATCGGCCCGGCTTCCTCAGCGGTCTTGGGAGTGTAGCAGCGATGAGAGCCGTCCCGGCCGAGGCTTCGCGCAGCGCCACAGGAACGATCCGCCGGCATGGTAGGCTGTGTTGATGGGCGACATGCTCCGGCTGTTGGCGCTTGACGGTCCTGTGGTAGGTGTCGGCGTGCTGGTCGCACTGACATGGCTGATCGTCAGGGTCGAGTCGACCCGGTCGGAGAACGCCGCCGCCCACGCGGCCATCGCCAGGAACATCGACGGCGTCAAGGCGCAGATGTCCCGCGACTTGGACGGCGTCAAGGCGCAGATGTCCCGCGACTTGGACGGTGTCAAGACGCAGATGTCCCGCGACACCGACGGGCTCCAGCAGCAAATCGACAGCGTCAAGCAGGATGTCCGGGACGTCAAGCAGGATGTTCGGATGCTGACGGCGCACCTGTTGAACCGGAAGACCGACGCGCACGACGGCTGAACGACGTCTCACCGTCGGCGGTCTCGATCACGATGTCTTGGCGTCGTCCACACCGACGAACAGCCCGATGCCGAAGTGCGACGAATGGCCGAGCGCAATTGGACCACGAACAGGAGCGCTGAACGCGAGCAACACCTGATACCGACGCCTCTCGGTGTTCGTGGGGTCATCTCGATCACGTCGCGGCCCATGCACTCGAGTCCATTCAGCGGCTTGATCGTCCACTTTGACCGTCAGGCCAACCGAATCGTATCCCTGCCGCCCCAGTTCGACTCGAAGTTGCTCTTCGGGCGATTCTCCCGCCTTTGGTTTTAGTCGGCCCCTCCGGTCGTACAACGCGACGCGCTGGGAGGGAGATCGAAACGAATCGTCTTGTCAAGAATCACTTCATTTTCGTCAAGATTTCCAATATTCGGCCCAATACAACCCAGATTGGATATCCGATCAAATACCAGAATCCGAGCATTACAATCAGTTTCGCAATGCTCCAAATTGTCTTTATTGTCACGCGAAAGAACAATCGGCCAAACTCGGATCGCTGTTCTTGCCGTCTGCGTCTTGTGGCATCTGCCGCGATAGCACGCCACCATTCTCGAGATCCTTCTACTGGTTTTTCCATTTTGGGGGTTACGGTTGTTCCAGCAACTGTAGGCGCGGTCTCCGAAGCCGCCCGGAGCCTGGAACCTGCGAATCGAGCGGTACGAGCCCTTCTTGCCGGTGAGACGCCAGTGTGCGCATGGGCAGGCAGTAGACAAGCCTGCGCGGCCAGTCCCGGCGGCCCTTCAAGACGCGGTTCCAGAGCCAGGCCAACACGACGGCGGCGGTCTTCCCGAACCCCGTGGGGACGTCGATGAGCATCGACTCGCACGCGCTGCCGGCACGCAGCCAATCATCGTCGCCACGAGCAATGCGTTCGCCGCATGCGAGCCGTTTGCCTGGTACTCGTGCGGACGGAACCCTGTTGCTTTCGCAAACAGGTGATCGAACCTGTCCGTCAATATCGGATCCCGATCAGGGTGCACGACAGATTTGTGAGATGACCACCCCTGGCACTGTCGGGCTGGCGATTTCGGTACCGCTCTCGGTGGCGTCTCACTTCCTTGTCGTGCACCCTCTCGATCACTCACTCCGCCGGTACGATGGCGATCCCCCACGGCCGCTCGCCGGCCGGTATCCTGGCGACCACCTCCAGCGTCTCGGTGTCGACGACGCTGACGTCGTGCGACGGGCCGTTCGCGGTGTAGAGGTACCGCCCGTCGGGGGTGATGCCGATGCCCCAGGGCCGGTCGCCCACCTCCACCTCGGCCACCGCCTCGTTGGAAGCCGCGTCGATGACCACCACGTCGCGCCCGCGCCCGTTCGTCACGTACACGCGCGATGCGTCGGGCGACACGACGACGCCCATCGGCCGCATCAGCTCGCCGGTGAGCTGTATGGTCTCGATGACCTCGTGGGTCGACGTGTCCACGACGTGCACCGTGCCGCTGTTCTCGGCGGTCACGTAGGCGCGGCTGCCGTCTGGCGAGAACCCCGTGGCGCGCGGGCGGGCCCCCACCTCGAATACCGCGATGACCTCGTTGGCGGCGGTGTCGATGACCGAGACCTGGTTGTCCTCCTCCGAGGTGACGTAGACCACGCTGCCGTCCGGGCTGATGCGGACACCCTCGGGCTCGCCGCCGACCGGGAACCGGGCCAGGAACTCGCCGGTGGCGATGTCGACCACGCTCGCCTCGCCCGCGTCCTCGTTGGCGACGTAGAGCCGCGTGCCGTCCGCGCTGATCGCGAGCTGCTCGGGATCCGTGCCGGCATGGACGATGTTCACCACCTCGCCGGCCGCGATGTCGACCACGCCGATGCCGTCCGCCGAACGGTCGGGCGGGGGCAGGGTGCTCATGTCGGTGCCGGGCGGGGCCGGCGGCGAGCCGCTCAACGCCACGAAGAGCTGGGTGCGGTCGGGCGACACCTTGATGCCCCGCGGCCGCTTGCCGAGCGGAACGGTGGCGAGAACCTCGTTCGTGCCGCCGGCGATGACCGTCAGGTCGCCGGAGTACTCGTTCGTCACGTAGACGTGATACGGAGGTGGCGGTACCGGGGCCGGGGGCGGCGGCGGCGGCACCGCGTCGGCAAGCTCCGCCAAGGTCGCTACCTGCGTCCGCACTTCGCCTTCGAGGGTCGACAGGCGCTCCTCGAAGCCGTCCATCCGCTCCGTCATGACGGTTCTCAGGTCAGCGATGCTGGTGTTCGTCGCACAGGACCCACCGACGACGGTGACCGCGATCGCGCCGGCGCCGAGCAGGATCGCCGTGTTCTGAGTCATGCCGTTCGCTCCTTTCCGGATGGCCGTCGCTGGGTCGCGGCGGTCTTGCGCCATTCTACGCTGCGGACTCCCGGGGCTCTACCGTGGATCTGCCGGCCCCGAAGAACTCCGGTCCCCGCGGAACCCCGGAGACAAAAGCGAAAGGGGGCAGGCACCAACGGCCTGCCCCCTTCCGAAGCATCGGAACGCGCGGTGAAGCGGCCGGATTCGAGCCGCCGCCCCGAACGCCCGCCATGGCCGACCTACTTCGCGAGCGGGTCGGGCCGGAGCTGGAAGTGCACCATCTTGCTCTTGGTGCCCTTGCCGCCCTCGGTGTGCCAGACGTAGTTGGAGCCGTAGTTGGCCCACAGGCCGCGGCCCTTCCACCCGGTCGTTGGATCGTCGATGCGGCCGTCGAGCCCGCGCGAGTAGAACGCCATCGGGTACGGCACCCGCAGCGTGGTCCACTCGCCGGTCTCCGGGTCGAGGGCCAGCAGCGAATCCGACCCGGAGCCGTTCGCGATCGGGATGTTCTCGCCCATCCCGAGGGTGTTGTACTGGTCGACCCAACTGTAGTAGTGGAAGTCGGCGCTGCCCGGCGTCTCCACGCCCTTCATCTGCGGGCCGGGAACGTTGTACAGCGTCCACCCCTCGGGGCAGTGCTGGCCGGTCGCCTCCGGGCCGCTCGTGATGGCGCACTTCGAGCGGTCGAAGCTGGCCATCTGGCTGCTGCCCGACAGGGCGGTCCAGACGACGCCGTGGCGGTCGATGTCGATGCCGCGCGGGGCGAAGCCGGTCTGCGCCGGATCGACGTTCGGGTTCTCGATGGACGGCGGCTCGTAGACCTCCGCGATGCAGGTCTCGGGCGGATTGTCGCCGCGGTCCAGACGCACCAGCCGGCCCGGGAACGGACCCGTGCGGGTGATCCAGACCGAATCGTCGATCGAGCTGGGGATGATGCCGTACCCGAAGCCGACGGTGCGGGTATCGAGCGCCGGGTCGATCTCCACCTGGCCCTGACGGTTCGGCTCGTTCCACGGCTTGGTGATCACGCCGTCGCCGTTGGTGTCGATGACGGTCGGGCACCAGCCCTGCGACGCGATCTCGTCGCCGCTCAGGTCGTAGGCCTTGGTGTCGATCCAGCCGATCGACTGGCTGTCGCCGCTGAACCAGAGGGTGTCGTTCTTGTCCTCGCCGAACTGCAGGTGATGCGTCCCGTAGCAGGTGTCGATCAGGACGAACTCCTCGCTCGCCGGGTCGTAGTAGGACGCCTGCCGGCCGCTCGCCGACAGCGGCAGGTACTGTGCGAACTTGTTGTCCGAGCCTTCCCGGCACCAGTCGGGGTTCGGGCGCGCGCGCACGGTCGAGGTCATCCAGACGCGGCCGTTCTGGTCCATCATCGGGTTGTGCGGGTCGGACGAGTTCTCACGCCCGTCCGGGCCGCCGCGGCCCCACAGCAACTGGTCGCCCCAGTAGTAGGAGGGCTGGAGCTGCATCTGCGGGAAGCGCGAGGGCACCGAGTCGGGATCCTCCGGCCGCACCGGAATCTCCAGCTCCACGGCGGTGTTGGCGACCGGGTCGACCACCGTCAGGGTGCCGTGGCCCGCCGACACGCCGTAGACCGGCCCGCCGCCGTTGACGCTCGGGTTCCGCTTGTCGGTGGTGATCTCGTCGTGGATGAAGGAGCTGTCCACGCCCCAGTCCCACAGCGTGACCACGAGGTTCCGCTCCACGCCAGACGGGCGCGGCGGACGCGGCGGGGTCTCGCCGTTGGCGATGCGGTCGGTCCAGTCGGCGAACATCTCCAGCGCGCGCTGCCGGCCGAAGCGGCTCATCGCAGCGCTCATCTGGTTGCCGCGCTGGCCGGTCTGGACGCGGTGGTCCCAGGCCGCGACGGTCGAATCGAACTCGTCGCGGTGCTGCACGACGCGCGTCGCCGTGTTGCCGAGCTGGTGGCAGAGCTGGCAGCCCTGCTTCATGATGTCGAGCCAGGCGGCCTGGCTGTGCAGGTTCTCCGAGATGCCGTTCCCGTCGGGACCGGTGCCGGGGAACTCGCTCGCGGCCGGCGGCTCGATCAGCGAGTACCAGTAGTTGCCGGGGTAGACCTGCGCCGCGGCCTGCTCGTCGGGCGCGATGACGGCGGTCAGGCTGACGTCCTCCCGCGTCGGCGCGAGCCGCACCGCCTCGGAATCTACCAGGCCGTAGCCGCGCACCCACACGTCGTAGGTCGCGTCCGGCAGTTGCGGCAGCACGAAGCGGCCCTCGTTGTCGGTCACGACGATCTTGGCGAACTTGGTCTCGAGCTCCTCGGTCTCGGCGATGACCCACACGCCCGCCTCGGCGCCCTGGGCGCTCTCGACCACGCCGCTGATGTAGCCCTCGGCCATCTGGGCGTTGGGCGCCGCCCCGAAGGCCGCTATCAAGGCGCCGAGGCCGGCGCTCACGATGGCGAGACGCGCCAGCGTGCGCCATGACGTTCTTGTCCGCGCGCTCATGTTGTCTCCTCCTGGATCCTCGTCATCCTCGTTCGTGTCCGGTCGCGACGGCGGCTTCCCGCGCCGCGGGCGTTCATTATAGGTTGACGTTCCGCCGGCCGGCCTTTTCGTTGACCGTTCCGGGTGACCGGCTTCCCGGCTGCGCGTGCGCTCCGCGACGCGCCTGTGCTCACTGCTCCTGCTGTTGGCCAAGAGCCAGCCGCTCGGCCGGCGACAGGTCCACCGGGCGCCGCGTGCCTGCGTCCGGGTCCGCACCGAGATCGAGCAGCAGCGTCACCAGCTCCGGGTGCCGGTTGAACGTGTTCGGATAGAACACGCCCTGGGCCACCGACAGGGCCGACCAGCCCCTGCCGTTCACGGCATCGATGTCGGCGCCCTTCTCGACCAGGAAGCGGACGATGTTGCCCGCGCCGCGATGAATCGCGCCGTGGAGCGCCGTGTCGCCGTTCGTATCGAACGCATTGACGTCGTTGCCCAGCTTCCACGCCAACTCGACCGCCTCCAGCGCCTCGTCGTTGGTTCCGGGGTTCTCGCCGATCTTCCAGATGCCGACGCCGGCCGCCGCCATCAGCGGGGTCACCCCCTCCTCGGTGGTCAGCGAGGGGTCGGCCCCGAGGTCGACCAGAAGCTGCATCATCCCGGCGTCGGCCACCTTCGCCGCCTGCAGGAACGGCGTCGACCCGATCCGGTTGAGCATGTTCCGGTTACCGTCGCGGGGCTCCGCGGTCTGACGGGCGTCGAGGTCCGCGCCGGCCGCGGCCAGGGCCCGCACGAGATCGAACGCGTCGAGCGCGCCGAGCGGCACGGGGAACGGCGGGTTCCGGCCCAGGTTCGGCTGGTGCGTCCAGACCACCTGGTGCAGCGCCGTCCAGCCGTTGCCGGCCGCGTCGGGGTCGGCCCCCAGGTCGAGCAGCGCCTTCGCGAAGTCGTACTGCGCGTTGTAGGCGGCCAGGACGAGCGCGCTCATGCCGTTGGACGGCAGCGCGTCGTCGACGTCGGCGCCGGCGTCCACGAGCGGTTCCAGCACGTCGACGTGCCCCTCGCGCGCCGCGAACAGCACCGGGGTGAAGCCCCGCCCGGAGCGAGCGTTCGGGTCGGCCCCGGCCGCAAGCAATGCCTCGACCGCGTCCGCCTGGTTCTGGGCGGTCGCCCACATCAACGCCGTCTGTCCGCGCCACCCCTCCACCGCGTCCACCTCGGCGCCATGCTCCAGCAGCGCCTCGATCGACTCGGCGTTGCCGGTGCGGGCCGCGGTCATCAGCGGCGTCTCGCCTTCCGGATTCGGCAGGTTGGGGTCGGCCCCCGCCTCGAGCAGCCGCGCGATCATCGGCGTGCTGCCGTTGACGGAGGCGAGCGCGAGCGGGGTCACCCCGTAGCGATTGGCGGCGTCTACCGCGACGCCGGCGTCCAGCAGCAGGCCGGCGATCTCCGGTCGATCGTGGTGCGCCGCCCAGTGCAGAGCCGTGGTTCCGTCCACCTCCGCCGTCCGCGCGCTGACGCCGTCCGCCAGCAACGTGCGCACCGCGTCGGCATCGCCTGCCCTCACCGCGTCGATCAGCGGCGCGTCCGCCGCGCCGGCCGGCCCGAAGCCGGCGAGCATTGCCGCCGACACGGCGACCGCGATACGCCACAGGGTTTTCATGCCGCGTATTCCTCGTGCTCTCCCGGAAGAGCCGGTTCAGGGTCGCCTGCGCCTGTACTCCTGCTTGCGGCGCAGACGCCTAGCGTCCGGAAACGCCTCGCTGGGTCAGCGTTTCGGCCCATCCCGTCCTCACCATGACCTTGCGGCGCAGAACTCTCCGCTTCGCTGCTGCGGCGCCGCAAGCTCCTGCCGCCCCGATACGCGTCGCAGGCTGGGAGTCTCGACTCAATCCCGTGCTCACCATGACCTGCTCGGAACTTCGCTTCGCTGCGTCCTGCGGTGCAAGTTCCTAGCGCCCCGAAACGCCTCGCAGGATCGGCGTTTCGGCCCATCCCCCCCGCTCCATGAACTTGCGCCGCAGAACTTCGCTTCGCTGCGTTCCGCGGCGCAAGCTCCTAGACGCCGCTCAGCGTCTCCATCGGCAGCCGACCGGTGCTGTCGCCCAGCTCGTCGATCGCCACGCCCGCCTTGTCGAGCATGCTGACGAGCAGGTTGGTCATCGGGGTCTCGCCCTCGTACTTCAGGTGTCGTCCGCCCTGCAGCGTGCCGGCGCCGCCGCCGGCCAGGATCAGCGGCAGGTCCAGATGCGAGTGCTGGTCGCCGTCGCTGATGCCGCCGCCGTAGAGGATCATCGCCTGGTCGAGCAGCGTCCCGTCGCCGTCCGGGGTCGCCTGCAGCTTCTCCAGGAAGCCTGCCAGCAGGCTCACCTCGTAGGTGTTGATCATGGCGTATTTCTCGAGCCGCTCCGCGTCCAGTTGGTGATGCGACATGGCGTGGTGCGGGTCGGGCACGCCGATTTCGGGGAAGCTCTGCGCGGTCTGTTCGCGCCCGATGAGGAACGTGAAGACACGGGTGATGTCGGCCTGGAAGGCGAGCGCCTGCAGGTCGAACATCAGCCGGGCGTGCTCGTCGAACGACTCGGGGATGCCCACCGGCCGCTCCAGCACCTCGGGCAGGGCCGCGTCGGACTGCGCCTCCGAACGCTGGATGCGGCGCTCGATCTCGCGCACCGCGTCCAGGTACTGCGTGACCCGCGAGCGGTCCGCGGCGCCGAGGGTCCGGTCCAGGCGCGCCATGTCCTCGCGCACCGCGTCGAGGATGCTGCGGTCGTCCCGCAGCCGGGCGACGCGTTGCGCCTCGGTGCCGCCCTCCCCGAACAGCCGCTCGAAGACGACGCGCGGGTTGTGCTCCATCGGCAGCGGCGTCGTCGGCGTGCGCCACGCGAACGTGTTGGTGTAGACGCAACTGTAGCCGTTGTCGCAGTTGCCGACGACGAAGCTGTTCTCCAGCGCCAGCTCCAGCGAGGGCAGCGGCGTCTCCTGACCCAGCGCGGCGGCGGCGATCTGGTCGGCGGTGGTGCCGGCCTGCACGTCGGCGCCCTCGGTCCGCTTCGGGTGCACGCCGTTCAGCCAGACGGCGCTGGCCCGCGAGTGCTCGCCGTTGCCGTCGCCCCACGCCTCGGCCTGCCGGTGGTCCAGACCGGTCGGGATGATGACGTGGTCGCGCACGTTCTCCAGCGGCTTCAGGCTCCGGGACAACTCCAGCGCACCGCCGTCGCCGGCCGGGGTCCACTGCGCCATGTTCGCGCCGTTCGGGATGTAGATGAAGCCGAGCCGCGGCGACGGCTTCGCGGCGGTCTTCGCCAGCGCGGTACCGGCCGGCACCATCGCATCGAGCAGCGGCAGCGCCAGCGTGGCGCCCATCCCGCGCAGGAAGGTCCGCCGGGGCAGTGACGACTTGGTGATGATCATGACGGCGCTCTCCTCATCTGGAACGGCGCGCTGCGGACGACGCCCTTGACGAGCGACGACAGGCGGTACCCCTCTTCGGCCGCTTCGCGGACGATGGTGCGCACCGCCGGCGCATCGTAGTACTCCACGCCCCGCCCGAGGGCGTAGGTCATCAGCTTCTCGGTCACGGTGGTGACGAACCGCTCCGGGTGGCGCAGCAGGGCATCCCTGAGGCCCGCCGGCCCGTCGAACGGCGTGCCGTCGGGCAGCTCTCCGGTCGCGTCTATCGAGCCGCGCGTCTCGCTCCGGTCGCGCCAGCGGCCAATTGCGTCGAAGTTCTCCAGCGCCAGCCCGAGCGGATCCATCAGGCGGTGACAGCTCGCGCAGACCGGGTTGGCGCGGTGCTGCTCCATCGCCTCGCGCATCGACAGCACCTGGCCGCCCTCGGCCGTCTCCAGGTCGGGCACGTCCGGCGGCGGGGGCGGCGGCGGCGTCCCGAGGATGTTCTCCAGCACCCACTTGCCGCGGTTCACCGGCGACGTCCGGTTGGCGTAGGACGTCACGGTCAGGATGCTGCCGTGACCGAGCAGGCCGCCCCGCGCCCCGTCCTCCAGCGCCACGCGGCGGAAGTGGCTGCCGCGCACGTTCGGAATGCCGTAGTGCCGGGCGAGCCGCTCGTCGACGAAGGTGTAGTCGGCGTCCAGCAGGTCGAGGGCGCTGCGGTTCTCGCGCAGCACGCTGGAGAACAGCAGCTCCGTCTCGCGCCGGAAGCCCTGCCGCAGCCCCTCTCCGAAATCGGGGAACTCGTCCTCGTCCGGCTGTACCGCCGCCGCGTTGCGCAGCGTCAGCCACTGCCCGGCGAAGTTGCCGACCAGGGCCTCCGAGCGCGGATCGGCGAGCATGCGCTCGACCTGCGCCTCGAAGATCGCCGGGACGCTCAGCTCCCGGCGCTCGGCCACGTCGAGCAGCTCGTCGTCCGGGACGCTGCTCCAGAGAAAGAACGACAGGCGGGAGGCCAGCTCCAGGTCGCTGACCCGGTAGCTCTCCCCGGCCTCGACCCCTTCCGGGTCGCGCTCGACGCGGAACAGGAACTCGGGACTGACCAGCAGCCGCCGGAGCGCCATCTCGATGCCGGTGTCGAAGCTGCCTCCCGCGCGCCCCCGCTCGTAGAAGATCAGGAGCCGGTCGACGTCTTCGCCGGTAACGGGCCGGCGGTACGCGCGCCGCGCGATGGTCGACAGGATCTGGCGGGCGCACGCGGTCCCTTCGGCGGCCGCGCCCGATGCCGGGCGGCAGGTGAAGATGCGCTCCCGGCTCGGCGTCCCCTCGACCGGCCGGGCACCGCTCGATTCGTACGGCCCGGCTATGGTCAGGCTCTCGACGTAGGGCTGGAAGCGCGAATCGCCTCCCGACCCCTCGCCGGTGAACGGCCGCAGGTACAGCTTGCGGATTCCCTCCGGCTCCGCCGAGGTCTTGCGCAGGAAGGCGACGCCGACCTCGTGCGGCCCGGCGGTGACCGGCGTCCGCACCTCGAGGGTCTCGATCTGCGGCGTATAGAGACCGCGCGGATCGTCGGGATCGGGCGCCTTGCCGACGGTCAGCAGCGCGATCCGCTCGCCGTCGATGGTGACCTCCAGGTCGTGCGGCTCGATGCGCAACGGTCCGTCCGGCAGGATCTCGAAGACGTACTCCGCGTCTTCGGGGAAGTTGTAGTCGACGACCATGCCGCCGCGAGTGCCGAACGGCAGCCGTTCCATCCGGCGGTCCTGCCCCAGATCGGAGGCGATCCGGAACGTCTCGGCCGTCGGCGACGGCACCGGCGAGGCGACGGCCAGGCGGCTGATCTTGCGCGCGGCCGACAGATACCGCTCCATCAGGGTCGGCGACACGCCGAGCACGCCGGCGATGTTGTCGAAGCCGTAGCTGGTGTCGTCGGCCGGGAGCAGCTCGTCGACGCCGACGTCCAGAGCGAGCAGATCGCGGACCGCGTTGCGGTACTCGGTCCGGCTCAGGCGGTGGAAGGTCTCCGTCCGGCCGGGGTTCAGGTCGGCCGCCGCGGCGGCGTCGAGCTCGCGTTCGATCCAGGCGCGGAAGCCGTCGTAGGTCTCCCGGTCGGGACGCGGGCGGGGCCGGGGCGGCATGGCGCCCGCGCGCAGCTTGCGCACCACCTTCTCCCACGCCTCGGGATGGGCCGCGACGTCGGACACGTCGAGCGGCTCGAACGAGAAGCCGCCGGTTTCGAGGCGGTCGTTGTGGCAGGTGACGCAGTAGCGGTCGACGAGCGCCTGGCCGTCGACCTCGGCGCCGGACGCCTGGCCGGCGGCGGGTGCGCCGACGAGCGTGGCCGTCAGACCAGCCAGCGAGACGAGCGCGAAACGCGGGACTCTCGGCATCTGTGGCCTCTGGCGGGTCCGCCCGCGATTGCACCAACCGCAGGCAACGGATTACCCCGCAAACGGCGAGAAAGCAGCCTAGTTTGAACGAACGAATCGCAGCGTGTCAATCGGCACGCGGCTGCGGTAGCATTGACGGTCCGGGCAGCCCGTCGGAGAACCTCGCCGGCGCCGAGAGCGACGAGGCGCACGTCCGGCAAGGTGCGGCGAGGGAGCAGGTCGAGCATGTTCGACCGGGGAGCAATGCTGCCCGGGCGGGATGCATCGCCGCTCGAGTCGGCGGGGTTCGCACCGGCTGCCAGGCACCGAGCCGGCCGGGGACCCGCCGGTGACACCGGCTGAAGCGCAAGAAAGGACGGCAGCAGATGGCCTCTTCAAGACGACGGTTTCTGACGACGATCGGCGCGGCGGCAGCCGGCGCGGGAGCCGCGAGCGCCGCGCGCGGAGCGACCTCGAGCGGCGCGCACGCCGGCAACGCCCTGCCTCGCGACACCTTCTCGCCGGCGGAGCTCCTCGAACGTCACGCACGGCAGTCGGCGGCGGCCGCGACGCCGGCGGCCGGGACGGCGCCGGCCGCCACGCAGTCGGATCCGCCGATGCCTTCGCAGGCCGAGGTGGAGTCGTGGTACCGCGACCTCCGCAACTGGGGGCGCTGGGGCGACGACGACCAGAAGGGGGCCGTCAACCTCATCACCCCGGAGAAGAGCGCCGCGGCGGCCCGCCTGGTCCGCAACGGCCGCAAGGTCTCGATGAGCCGCGTGTTCGAGCCGGCGCAGCACTTCATCCGCAAGAGCCCGCGCCCGAACGGCGCCGGCGCCTGCGTCGACTACCTCGGCTTCATCTACCACGGGCAGACCGTCACCCACATCGACGCGCTGTGCCACATGTGGGACGTCGACGGCATGTGGCAGGGGCACGATCCGGACGTCGGGGTGACGACGCAGGGAGCCGCCTGGGGCGCTATCGATGCCTGGAGCGACGGCATCGTCACCAAGGGCGTGCTCCTCGACGTGCCGCGCCACCGCGGCGAGCCCCACGTCACGCCGGAGCGGCCGGTGCACGGCTGGGAGCTGGAAGCGATCGCGGAGGCGCAGGGCGTGACCGTGGAGGCCGGCGACGCGCTGCTGGTCTACAGCGGCAAGGACCCCTACGTGCGCGCCGGCGGCGAGTACGGCGGCGGGGACCGTCCCGGACTCAGCGCGACCTGCGCGAAGTTCGTCCGCGATCACGACGTCTCGCTCCTCGGCTGGGACATGATGGACGCGCGGCCCGACCCCTACAACCTCGCGTTCCCGATGCACGGCGTGCTGTTCAACTTCGGCGTCGCCCTGCTCGACAACGCGCTGCTGGAGCCGCTGGCCGCGGCGTGCGCCGAGGAGGGCCGCTACGAGTTCATGTTCATGGGGCTGCCGCTGAACGTCGCGCGCGGCACGGGGAGCCCCGCGAACCCGATTGCGATGTTCTAGACTCGAAGCCAGATAAGGAAAGGAAGGCAGAACATGAAGCGCGTGATCGCCGCTACCGCCAGCGCCGGCATCGCCGTAGTCGGCATCGTCTTCTTCACACCGGGAGCCGGCCAGGAAGTCATCGCGGCCCAGGCCGCCCAGGCCGCCGCGTGCGACCGGGTGATGGCCCTTTCGCTGCCCAACACCACCATCACCGGCGCGGAGCTGGTCGAGGCGGGCGGTTTCACCCCGCCGGGCGGCGGGCGCCCCGCGCAGATGCGCGTCTACGCCGATCTGCCGGCCTTCTGCCGTGTGTCGGCCACGCTGACGCCATCCGACGACTCCGACATCAAGGTCGAGGTCTGGCTGCCGGCCGAGGGCTGGAACGGCAAGTACCAGGCGGTGGGCAACGGCGCGTTCACCGGCTCCATCCGCCACGGCAACATGGCCGCGGCGGTCGCGCTCGGCTACGCCAGCAGCTCCACCGACACCGGCCACGTCGGCAATACGGCCAGCTTCGGCCTCGGCCACCCCGAGAAGGTCATCGACTTCGGCTACCGCTCAATCCACGAGATGACCGTCGTCTCCAAGGCCGCCATCGAGGCGCACTACAACGAGGCGCCGCGCTACTCCTACTGGAACGGCTGCTCGGCCGGCGGCCGGCAGGCGATGAAGGCGGCGCAGCGTTTTCCGGAGGTCTTCGACGGCATCATCGCCGGCGCGCCGGGCCTGGACTGGACCGGCCGCGCGGGAGGCTCGCTGCGCGTGGCGAAGCCGCTGGAGGCCGATGAGTCGATGCGGCTCCTCGCCGCCGACCGGCAGCTCGTGCACGACGCGGTGCTCGCCGCCTGTGACGCCGCCGACGGCGTCGAGGACGGCGTGGTGGGCGACCCCGAGAGCTGCGACTTCGATCCGGGCACGCTGCTCTGCGAGGACGCCGGCGACGAGTCGTGCCTGACCGCGGCCCAGGTCAGCACCGTACGGATGCTCTACTCGTCACCCGAGAACCCGAAGACGGGACGTCCCATCACCGGCCTGCTGCCGGGCAGCGAGCTCGGCTGGACCGACTTCGGCTGGACCAACTCCGCGCGGTCGACCGGGGTCGAGCAGTTCCGCTACCTCACGTTCGCCGATCCGGAGTGGACCGTCGAGCAGTTCAACTTCGAGACCGACATCGTGCTCGCCGAGGACCGGGACAACGACACGCTCAACGCGCTCGACCCGAACCTGAAGCCGTTCTTCGAGAGCGGCGGCAAGCTGCTCTCCTACCACGGCTGGAGCGACCCGCAGATCTCGCCCGCCAACGTCACGCAGTACTACGGTCGCGTCGTCGACCTGATCGGCAGCCGCGAGGAGGTCCACGACTCGTTCCGCCTCTTCATGGCGCCGGGCATGGGCCACTGCGGCGGCGGGGCCGGACCGAGCCGCTTCGACATGCTGGCCGCGCTCGAGCGGTGGGTCGAGGAGGGCGAGGCGCCCGACCACATCGTCGCCTCCCGCGTGCGGGACGGCGAGGTGGATCGGACGCGGCCGCTCTGCCCGTATCCGGCACAGGCCGTCTACACCGGTAGCGGCAACACGGACGAAGCGGAGAACTTCGCCTGCCGCATGCCGTCGGGCGACTAGACCCGCGGACGGGACCAGCGTTCGCAGGGATGGATGCTCCTGTCCGGGAAGACCCGGGCAGGAGCAATCCCGACCCTGCACTGACCGGCCACTCACCACCCGCTCCGACGTCTATGCTGCGTCCGGCAGCGGCTCAGGCAGGCCTCCACGGATTGAGGGCCTCATCCGTAGCGGATACGATGGCGAGCATGCTCACTCGCGGCATCCGCGCGTTCATGGCTCGCGACTGGCAACGGGCGCGTGACGCCAAGGACGCCTACTGGGCCGAGCGGGTCCGGAGGCTCGGTACTCTCGAAGCGTTGCGGATCGCCGACGAGTTGCGACGGCTGGCGCTGCTGCAGCATCCGGACTGGCCTGACGCCACCAGCCGCCGCGACGACCTGCGCCATCACGTGCGCATGACCGAGTTGTTCGCCCGTGTCGATGCAGCCCGCCGCGGTTTGAGGTTCTCAAGGCGCTGTTCGCAGTCCTCGACCGCTGGGGACGTTGGTACCTCTTCGGAGCGCAAGTGGTAGTTGCGTACGGCGTGCCCCGATTCAGCACCGACGTCGACATTACCGTTGCGCTCACCCCGGACGATCTGGTATCCGGCTTCGAGGCAATGGCAACGAAGTACAACCGCAACTGAGCGCCAACGGCGCGCACACGGTCCGGCGCATCCGCCGGCCAAGCTCGCCGCTCTCGGCCCTGGCGAGGCGTACGCCTGGAGCAGCAAAGCGACGGGCACTCACACCTCGGCCGCGCTCAGCGATTCGCACGCGCGTCTCCACTCGGCGACCACCATCTCCCGCTTCACAGCACGGCCACCGCATCGCGTTCCACCGCTTCGTGAAACGCCGATCCCAGATTCTCGTAGCTGGCCCACTCATCCTGCGTATAGGCCAGAATCGATGGCACGGCGTACGACGTCGCGGACAGACGGTAGCCGATGCGCCGCAACGGAAGCTTGAGCTTGGCGGCCTCGTTCTTCAAGATGAGGAGCACGTCGATGTCGCTGTCTTCGTGCGCATCGCCGCGCGCTTTGGATCCGTAGACGACCATGCGCACCACTGCACCGGGATGCCGTTCGTTGATCGCCTGCCGGTACTCGTCGAGCCAGACCCGTTCGTCGGGGTGCAGCGCCAGCGTCGGGTCCGTCATGGCTGCTTCAGCGCCCATCACATGACGATAGCGAAGCTATCGCCGCGCCCCAGGGGACCTGCCGTGCGCGCCGTCAGCGCACGTCCGGCACGACCGGATCGTCGATGGTCCAGTCGGAGATGGTGTTGTCGGCGCCGGTGGCGGTGGACGGATCGGCGCCGAGCTCCAGCAGCAGCGTCTCCATCTCGGGCCAGCGCTTGCCGGTGTTGGAGTAGAAGACGCCCTTGGCGATGCGGTACGGGGTCCAGCCCTTCTCGTTGGTCGCCTCGATGTCGGCGCCGTGGTCGAGCAGGAAACGCACCAGCGGCTCCGAGCCACGGATGATTGCGCCGTGCAGCGCGGTGTCGCCGTTGTCGTCGATGGTCGTGACGTCGCCGCCGAGCTCCAGCGCGTACTGGACGGCTGCGAGCGCTTCCTCGTTGGTCCCCGGGCTCTCGCCCACGGCCCAGATGCCGACCCCGGCCGCCACCATGAGCGGGGTGGTGCCGTCCTCGTTGGGCAGCAGCGGGTCCGCGCCGAGCTCGACGAGCACGCGCATCATCCCGACGTCGGCGGCTTTGGCGGCCAGCAGGAACGGCGTGGAGCCGATGCGGTTGAGGACGTTGCGGTAGCGGTTCTGCGGCTCCTTCGTCATCCGCGCGTTCAGGTCGGCGCCGTGCTCCGCCAGCTTGCGGATGAACTCCAGGTCGGTCATCGACCCGGTGACGATGGGCGGCGGGTTGTTGAAGCCGAGATTCGGGCGGCGCGTCCACTTGATCTCGTGGAGCGCGGTCCAGCCCTGGTCGTCGGCGTTCGGATCCGCCCCGGCTTCCAGCAGGTAGGCCCCGAGCTCGTAGTGGCCGTTCTTGGTCGCCAGGACGAGTGCGCTGGTGCCGTCGAAGAGCGTCTCCTCCGGGCTCGCGCCCGCCTCGACGAGCAGCCGCGTCATGTCTCGGTAGCCCGCCCGCACCGCGAACATCAGCGGGCTGAAGCCGCCGGTGGACCGCGCGTGCACGTCGGCCCCGCCGGCGAGGAGAGCTTCGGCCGCGGCCAGGTTGTTCTCGGCCGACGCCCACATCAGCGCGGTCTGCCCGCGCCAACCCTCCGCCCGGTTCGGGTCCGCGCCGCGATCGAGGAGAAGCCGCACCGCGTCGGCGCGGCCGGTCCGGGACACGGTCATCAGCGGGGTCTCGCCCTCCGGGGTCGCGGCGTCGGGGTCCGCACCGGCGTCGAGCAGCAGCTCGAGGAATGCGGCGCTGCCGTTCTCGGCGGCCAGCGCCAGCGGCGTCGCGTCGAAGCGATTGGCCGCCTCCACCCGGGCGCCGGCTTCGATCAAGGCCTTCGCCGTTTCGACGTCATCGTTGAGGGCGGCCCAGTGCAGGGCCGTCGTGCCGTCCCCGTCGGACGTGTTGACATCCACGCCGTCGGCGATCAGCGCGCGGGCGCGCTCGGCGTCGCCCGCGCGCACGGCATCGATGAGCGGAAGGTCGACGGCAGCAGAAACGCCCCCAACTCGGAGTATCACCGCCGCGAATGTAACCGCGATCGCCACGCTCATACTGCGCCGTACTGCTGCACTCGTCATGACCGCCTCGACCATGGCGCGCGCCGGGCGCGATAGACGCAGGCCGGAAGCCTGAACCTCATCGCATCGTGCGCACCCGCCGCATCACCACGCGGAAAGTTGAAACCGACGAAGGTCCCCCATGCCACAGCGAACACTGCCAGCACGCCGCAGACCAGGAAGGACAGGGTCTTCCACCCGAACGGCAGAATCCCTAGTGGAAGAAACCCTTCGCGACTCTCCTGCTGGAACGCCATTACGGACGCAATGGCTACTACCAGCCCGACCTGTCCTGCCGTGCGCCGGACACACGCCCAATAGGTCAAATGGTCGCCTCGTTCGGACACCGCCGGCCGCCTCCCCGGCAGCCGACGGTACCGCTGGACCGCCTACACGTCCGTCAGCGCCGTGAGCCGCCCGGTGCTGTCGCCGAGCGTGTCGGCCGGCACCCCCGCCTTGTAGAGCATGCTGATGAGCAGGTTGGTCATCGGCGTGTCCTTCGGGTATTGCAGGTGCCGGCCGCCCCGCATCCCGGCCGCCCTGCCGCCTACGGTCAGCACCGGGAGGTCGTAGTGCAGGTGGTCGTTGCTGTCGCCGAGACCGGCGCCGTAGAGCACCATCGAGCTGTCGAGCAGCGTCGCGTCGCCGTCCGGCGCGTCCTGCAGCCGCCCGAGCAGATAGGTGAACAGCTCGACGTGGTGGCGGTTGATCTTCGACAGCTTGGCCAGCTTCTCCGGATCGTTGCGGTGGTGCGACAGCCCGTGGTGCGGGTCGGGCACGCCGATCTGCGGATAGGGCCGGCCGCCGAGCTCGCGGCCCACCATGAAGGTGAACACCCGCGTGATGTCGGCCTGCAACGAGAGCGCGATCAGGTCGTACATCAGCTTGACGTGATCCTCGTACGAATCCGGGATCCCGGCGGGCCGGTCGAGATCGTCCGGCAGCGCGGCATCGGCGCCCTGCGCCTCCGACAACTGGATGCGCCGCTCCACCGCGCGCACCGCGTCGAGATACTGGTCGAGCCGCTGGCGGTCGGCCTTCCCGAGGTCGCGCTCGAGGTGCGCGAGGTCGTCGGTGACCGAATCGAGGATGCTGCGGTCCTTGCGCAGCTCCGCCAGCCGCTCGTCGCGCGTGCCGCCGTCGCCGAAGAGGCGCTCGAAGACGACGCGCGGGTTGTTCTCCATCGGCAGCGGCGTCGTCGCGGTCCGCCACGCCACCGTGTTCATGTAGACGCAGCTATAGCCGTTCTCGCAGTTCCCGACCAGGAAGTCGAGGTCGATGGCGAGCTCCAGCGACGGCAGCGGCGTGTCGGCGCCGATGCTGGTCGCGGCCACCTGGTCGGCGGTCACCCCGGCCCGCACGTCGGCGCCCTCGGTGTGCTTCGGGTGCACGCCGTTCAGCCAGACCGAGGTGGCCCGCGAGTGCTCGCCGTTGCCGTCGCCGAGCGGCTCGGCCTGCCCGTGGGCCAGGCGCGTGTAGACCAGCGTCTGGTCGTGGAACGGCGCCAGGGGGCTGAGGCTCGGCGACAGCTTCAGGTCGCTCCCTGCTCCCTGCGGCGTCCACGTCTGCATCACCGCCCCGTTCGGCAGGTAGATGAAGCCGAGGCGCTTGACCGGCGCGGCGGCCGTCTTCGAGATGGCCGACAGGGCCGGCACCATCGCGTCGAGCAACGGCAGCGCCACGCTGGCGCCGAGCCCGCGGAGGAACGTGCGGCGCGGCAGCGCCATCTTCGTGATGATCATGATGCGGATCTCCTCATCTGGAAGGGCACGCTTTCGACGATGCCCAGGATGATCGACGAGAACCGGGAGGCGTCCCGTTCGGCGTCACGGACGACGGTACGAATGGCGGGCGCGTCGTAGTGCTCGACGCCCCGGCCGAGGGCGTAGGTCAGCAGTTTCTCGGTCAGCGTGGTCACGAACAGGTCGGGCCGCTTCAGCAGCGCGTCGCGCAGGCCCGCAGCGCCCTCGAACACCGTGCCGTCGGGCAGGATCCCGGAGGCGTCGATCGGCGCGCTGGCCTCGTTGTGCGTCCGGTACTTGCCGACCGCGTCGAACTGCTCCAGCGCGAAGCCGGGCGGATCCATCAACCGGTGGCAGCTCGAGCAGACCGGGTTGGCGCGGTGCTGCTCCATCGCCTCGCGCATCGAGAGCGCGCGGCCGTCGCCGGTCGTCTCCTCCAGAGACGGCACGTCGGGCGGCGGCAGCGGCGGCGGCGTGCCGAGCAGGTTCTCCAGCACCCACTTGCCGCGCAGGACCGGCGACGTGCGGGTCGGGTAGGCGGTGGCGGCCAGGATGCTGCCCTGGCCGAGCAGCCCGCGGCGCGTCGGGTCGGAAAGCTTCACGCGGCGGAAGTGGCTGCCGTAGACGTTCGGGATGTCGTAGTGCCGGGCCAGCCGCTCGTTGACGAACGTGTAGTCCGCGGTCAGCAGATCGAGGACGCTGCGGTCCTCGCGCATCACGCTCTCGAAGAAGAGCTCGGTTTCGCGCTGCATCGCGCGCCGCAGCCCCTCGCCGAAATCGGGGAAGCGGTTCTCGTCCGGCACCAGCGCCGGGACGTTGCGCAGGTAGAGCCACTGCCCCGCAAAGTTCTCGACCAGGCTCGACGCGCGCTCGTCGGCGAGCATGCGCCGGACCTGCGCCGCCAGCACCTCGGGCTCGCGCAACTCGCCGGCAACCGCGACGTCCAGCAGCTCGTCGTCCGGGATGCTGCTCCACAGGAAGAACGAGAGGCGCGACGCCAGCTCCAGATCGGTCAGGCGGTAGTTGGAACCGGGCTCGACGTCCAACGGGTCGCGCACCACGCGGAACAGGAACTCCGGGCTCACCAGCAACCGCCGCAGCGCCAGCTCGATGCCCGCTTCGAAACCGCCCTCGGTGCTCCCCTCGTCGTAGAAGCCGAGGAGCACGTCGATGTCGCGCTCGCCGACCGGGCGGCGGTAGGCCCGCCGGGCCAGCGTCGACATGATCTCGCGGGCGCATGCCCGCGCGCCGGCCGCGTCCCCCACGGCCGGCCGGCAGGTGAAGATGCGCGCCCGGCTCGGCGTCTCCTCGACCGGGGGCGCCCCGCTCGCCTCGTAAGGCCCGGTGACCACGACGCTGCTCAGATAGGGCTGGTAGCGCGTGTCCCCGCCGGTCGTGTTCGTGTAAGGACGCAGGTACGGCTGCCGCAGCGTCTCCGGGTAGGCGGAGGTCTTCTTGCGGAACGCGGCGCGGAGCGTGCGCGGACCGGCGTGCACCGGGATCCGCAGCACCCAGTCGGCGTCGGCGTCCCGCTGGCTGAGGCGCCACGCGCGGTACTCGTCGCTCGTGCGATCGGCCCCTTCGGGCGGCGGCTCGCCGACGTGGAACGTCCGCAGGTGCTCGCCGTCCAGGCTCACGTCCAGCTCGTGCGGCACCGCGAAGGCCGCCAGGCTGTCCAGGGTGTCGCGGCCCAGTCGCAGGCGGATGACGTACTCGGCATCGAGCGGGAAGTTGAACGGAATCGCGATGCCGCCGCGGGTGCCGAACGGCAACCCTTCGATCCGGTCGTCCTGGGGATAGTCGGCGGCGAGGTGCCAGGTCAACGCGGTCGGCGGCATATCGGGACTGCCGACGGCCAGGCGGCTCACCTTCTTCGCCGCGGAGAGGTAGCGCTCCAGCAGCGTCGGCGAGACGCCCAGAACGCCCGCGATGTTGTCGAAACCGTAGCTGCCGTCGTCGGCCGGCAGCAGCTCGGCCACGTCGACGTCGAGGGCCAGCAGGTCGCGGACGACGTTGCGGTACTCGGCCCGGTTGAGCCGGTGGAACGCCTCGGTGCGCCCGGGGTTCGGCTCGGCCGCCGCAACCGCGTCGAGCTGTGTCTCCAGCCGAGCGATGAACCGGGCGTACGTCGCCTCATCCGGGCGGGGACGCGGCGCCGGCGGCATCGCCCCGGCGCGCAGCTTGCGAACCACCTTTTCCCACAGGGCCGGGTCGGCCGACACGTCCGTGACATCGGCCGTGTCGAGCTGGAGTCCCGCCGTCTGCAGGCGCTCGTTGTGGCAGGCGACGCAGTAGCGGTCGAGGAGCGCGCGCTCCGGCGTGGCTGTTGCCTCGGAGGACGCCGATTGGCCGGCACCCGCGACTCCGGCGCCGGCCGCCAGCATCACCGGAACGATGCCGGCCCGCAACAGGAGAACACTACGCTTGGTCATGAACGGCACCCTCGTCCGTCGAGGCGACAGGGGACACTGCGCCCAACCGTAAACGCACATTATTGACCGGCCGCGCCGATTTCACAATGCCTGTTTGCTCGCCGTGCTCGCCGTTGCTCTCCGCAACGGGAGAATCGTCAAACCCGGTTGCGAAGGAGCAGGGCACTCCACCCGGGATGCAGCGCCGCCAGCAATGCAGCGGGGCCTTGCCACGGCTGTTCAGGCGCTCGGCTCGTCGGCCCGCTGCCCGGCGTGGAACTCGGCGTAGACGTACACCGGAATCGGCAGGGCGCCGAGGCGCTCCTCGATCACCGGCCGGACGTCGGCCCATCGCAGCCCGCCTACGCCGGTCGCGAGTCTGGGCAGCGCGAGAGAGCGCAGTCCCTCGTGCTCGACGATCCGTGCGAGGGCGCGCAACGTGTCGCGGACGTGCTTGATCGTGGCGCGCTCCGGGTGGCCGCCGTGGCCGTAGCCGCCTTCCTGCGTGATGAGATTGATGACCCGCACGCCGCCCGGCCCACCCCACATCCACGCTTCGCCCGGCTTTGCGTGCGTCAGATTGCACCAGTGGTGGTAGTCCTTGTGCATCGCCGGGTACAGCTCGTGCAGCGATCGCGCCAGCCCCTGCTTCATGGGATCCTTCGGCGCCACGCCATGGGCCACGGCCTGCGCGCGACTGAGGAGGATGTCTCCGGAGACGTAGTGGATCACGAACTCGATGATATATCAGGAGGGCGGCTGCGAATACTCACCGCTCGGAGGCTCGCGCTCCCGATTGGGCGAGGCCATGCTTCTTCAGTTTCCGGTGCAGGGTCGTGCGGTCGATGCCCAGCGCGCGTGCCGCACGGGTCAGGTTGCGGCCGGACCCCTCGACGGCGTCGGCTATCGCCCTCCGCTCCACGTCCGCGAGCGTCTGCGGCGTCGGGGATCCGCCGGACCCTCGGGAAGGGAAGGCCGGCGCTCCCTCCGGCACCAGCTCGGCCGGAAGCGTAGCTGCCTGGAGCAGCCCGGACGTCTCCAATACCAGGCTGCGGCAGATGAGGTTCTCCAGCTCGCGCACGTTGCCGGGCCATTCGTAGCGCGCCAGCAGGGCTGTCGCGGCCGGGGCGATGGCGGCAACGGATACCCCGAGCCGCTCGGCGTGCTTCTTCCGGAAGTGCTCCGCCAGCAGCGGGATGTCCTCCCGGCGCGCCCGCAGCGGCGGAACGTGGATGGGGAATACCGCGAGCCGATAGTAGAGATCCTCCCGGAACGATCCCTCGCGCATGGCGGCTTCCAGATCGCGGTGCGTCGACGCGACCACGCGAACGTCGATCGGAATCGACCGCCTGCCGCCGACCCGGCGGATCTCGCGCTCCTGCAGCACGCGGAGCAGCTTCGCCTGAAGAGCGAGGGGCATGTCGCCGATCTCGTCGAGCAGCAGCGTCCCGCCGTCGGCCTGCTCGAAGCACCCGACGCGCTGCGCCGTCGCCCCGCTGAACGCGCCCCGCTCGTGCCCGAACATCTCGGCCTCGATCAGGGTCTCGGGCACCGCGGCGCAGTTGACCGCGACGAACGGCCCCTTCCTGCGCGGCCCGTTGAAGTGCAATGCCTTCGCGACGAGCTCCTTGCCGGTGCCGCTCTCGCCCGTCACCAGCACGCTGACGTCGGTGTCGACGGCGCGCTGCATCAGCTCGCCCACCCGGCGCATCGCCGGACTCGCCCCGACGATCCCGCCGAGGGCGTACGTAGTCTCCAGCTCGGACCGCAGGCGGCGGACCTCGGCCTTCATCCGCTCGATCTCGATCTCGCGTGACACGTCCCGGTAGACGACGATCTCGCCCATCTGATCTCCGCTGCCGTCGGACACGGGGTGGGTGAACCGGTACAGCAACGGCGTGCCCGGCGCTCCGCCCGGCCGCGTGTGCGGCTCGACCAGCCGCGGCCGCGTGGTGGAGCCGTGCGCCCCGTCCATGCCCGCCACCGGCAGATCGCCCGACCGCTCCTGGAACTTCCCTTCCGCGGCGCGCAGAGAGAGCTTGCGCAGCTCGTCGGGCGTCGTGTCGAACAAGGCTTCGTACCACCGGTTGGCGAAGACCAGGCGTTCGCGCCGGTCGTACATCGCGATGGCGTCGCCGGTGGCGTCGAGCACCGCCTCGAGGCGCCGGTGGCTGTCGGTCAGTTGCCGGCGCCCCGCGGAGAGGTCCCGCTCCAGGTTCCACTTCTTCACGAGCGAGAGGCTTATCTGTTGCACCTCCTCCCGGGCGACCGGCTTGCGGACGTACAGGAGCCTGTGCAGCAGGTCCAGGTCGCCGACGATCGCCGACAGCGGCTTGTCGGAGTAGGCCGTCATGATGACGACCTCCAGATCGGGGTCGACCGTCCGGATGCGGCGCACGGTCTCGACGCCGTCGATGCCCGGCGGCATGCGAACGTCGACGAAGGCGACCGCGATTGGCTCGTCGCGCTCGCGGCCCTGCTGGACGACGTCGAAGCCTTCCTCGCCGGTCCGCGCGTGCCGCAGGTCGAACGTCGGCACGGCCGGCCTGGACGGGCCGGGCTGACCCAGGAAGGCGGCCACCAGATCGTCGGACGCCGCCGCGGTGCGCTGCGGCAGCAGCATCTCCCTGAAGTCCTCGTGGATCTCCTCCTGGTCGTCCACGATCAGGACCCGCGTGTTCAGCGCCGGCGGGCGATCCGCCATCCGTCGCGCGTCATCCGTGTCTTGCATGAGAAGTCGTCCTCGAAACCCCGGCCGAACCCGGCAGGGCAGGCTCGGCACGGCGCCGGCAGCGCTCGGGCCTCCAACGCCGCTAACAGGTCAGTCAACCGAACAGGAAGCTGGCCGTGAGGGTCTCTGGTCGGCCGTAGACGGTCGGCAGGTCACCGAGCCGCGGCGCCGGTAACGTCGCGTTCTCCGCCGGCGCGCAGGCGGCCTGATTGTCGCCGATATGGTCTGACATTGGGGCGACAAGAGAACGATTTTCGGAGATAATTCAGTGACTCATGGTCTGCGCGCGAATCCTCCCGCCCGGGGCGCGCCACCTCCGGCAGGGATGAACCGGGATGAAGGAGAATCCCGACGAGTCGCTCCAGGAGCGCATCTCCACGCTCATTGCGGCACTGCTGCGCATCAGCTCGAGCCTGGACCTCCAGACCGTGCTGACGGAGGTCGTCGACAGCGCCTGCGGTCTGACCGGCGCGCGCTACGGCGTGATCGTGACCGTCGACGAAGCCGGCGACATCGAAGAGTTCATCACCTCCGGCTTCACGCTCGAGGAGAAGGAGCAGATGGCCGCCTGGTCGGACGGGCTGCGGCTCTACGAGCACTTCCGCGGCCTTGCCGAGCCGCTCCGACTCGGGGACCTGCCCGCCTACGTCCGGGCGCTCGGCTTCTCGTCGGACCTGATGCGGTCGAACACCCTCCAGGGAACGCCGTTGCGCCACCGGGACGCCGACGTCGGCAACTTCTTTCTCTCCGAGAAGGCGGACGGCCGGGAGTTCACCGCCGCCGACGAAGAGATTCTCGTGTTGTTCGCGTCGCAGGCGGCGACGGCCATCGCCAACGCGAGGACACACCGGGACGAGCGGCGGACGAGAGCCGGTCTGGAGACGCTGGTCGAGACCTCGCCGGTCGGCGTCGTGGTCTTCAACGGCCGGACCGGCGAGCCGGTGTCGTTCAACCGGGAGGTGCTGCGGATTGTCGAAGGCCTGCACACGCCGGGGCGCTCCCCGCAGCAACTGGTGGAGTTGATCACCTGCCGGCGCGGAGACGGGCGCGAGACTGCCCTGGGCGAACTCCCGCTGGCGCAGCAGTTCAGTGACGCCGAAACGGTGCGCGCCGAGGAGATGACGTTGTCGGTCCCCGACGGCCGGAGCGTCACCACGCTGGTCAACTCGACGCCGATCCGTTCGGCGGACGGCGCGGTCGAGTCGGTTGTGGTCACCATGCAGGACCTGGCCCCGCTCGAGGAGATCGAGCGGCTGCGGACCGCGTTCCTGGGCATGGTGAGCCACGAGCTGCGAACGCCGCTGAGCTCGATCAAGGGCTCGACCGCGACCGTGCTGGGCGCCTCGCGGCGTCCGGACCCGGCCGAGATGCTGCAGTTCTTCAGGGTCATCGACGAGCAGGCCGACCACATGCGCAGCCTGATCCGCGACCTGCTGGACCAGGGACGCATCGAGACCGGCACACTGTCGGTCTCTCCCGAGCCGGCGGAGGTGGCCGGCCTCGTGGCCCAGGCCTGGAACACGTTTCTGAGCGGCGGCGGCAGGCACGCCCTGCGCATGGATCTGCCGGACGACCTGCCGCGCGTGATGGCCGACCCGGAACGCATCGTCCAGGTCCTCGGCAACCTCTTCTCGAACGCGGCGAGGCACTCGTCGGAGTCGTCCCCCATCCGGGTCGCCGCGGAGCGGGACGGCGCGCACGTGGCGATCGCGGTTGCCGACGACGGCCCGGGCGTGCCGCCCGAGCAGTTGCCGCATCTGTTCCGCAAGCACGTGGGCGCGGCCGGCGGCGAGCAGGAGCCCGGGCGCGGGCGCTACGGCCTGGGCCTGGCCATCTGCAAGGGGCTGGTCGAGGCGCACGGGGGCCGCATACGGGCCGAGAGCCGCGGGGCGGGCCGGGGCACGCGGTTCACCTTCACGGTGCCGGCCGCCGACGAGGCAGGCGGCGGCGCGGCCGGCCAGGCGCGGAGCCGGCCGCGTCCGCCCCGGAAGGGGCCGGAGCGGACGCGAATCCTGGTGGTCGACGACGACCCGCAGATGCTGCGGTACGTTCGGGATGCGCTCGGCGAGGCGGGCTACGCCGTAATCGTGACGGGCGATCCGGAGGCGCTCTCCGGCCTCGTCAGGAAGCACAGGCCCCGGTTGGTTCTGCTCGACCTGCGCCTGCCCGGAACCAGCGGCATCGAGCTGATGGAGCGCACCCCCGAGCTGGAGGACCTGCCGGTCATCTTCATTTCCGCCTACGGCGGCGACGAGTCGGTCGTCAAGACGCTGGACGCAGGCGCCGCGGACTACATCGTCAAGCCCTTCTCGCCGTCCGAGCTGGCGGCGCGAGTGCGGGCGGCCCTGCGGCGGTCGGCCGAGCCCGCCCCGTTCCTGCTGGGGGAGCTGGCCGTCCACTACGAGCAACGCCGAGTCACCGTCCGGGACCGGCCCGTGAAGCTGACGGCCACCGAGTTCGAGATGCTCCGCGTGCTCTCGGTCAACGCGGGACGGGTGGTGACGTACCACTCGCTGCTGCGCCAGGCGTGGGGTGGGCGGGAGCGAGGCCCCGGCGACTCGCGGCAGGTACACGCCGTCGCGAAGCGGCTGCGCCGGAAGCTGGGCGATGACGCGGCCAGTCCGACGTACGTCCTCAACGAGCGCGGCGTCGGCTACCGCATGCCGGGGCCGGGCGACCCGTGAGGCCCCTCCGCGGCCGGCGACGCCGGCGATTCGCGAAGATCGTCAGCCTTCTCCATTCGTGATTCACGCCGAACACGTCCGGATCCCGCCTCAGCCATCGGCGCGCCGATGTTCTTCGCCTTGCGAGGAGGTTGGCGCTGCAAGACGCCATCGACCGCGTCGATGAGGTCGTCCTCCCCCGACCTTGCGAGGAGCTTGGCGGGCGCTGCAAGACGCCACAGGCGTCGCGAGACGCGACAGGCGCCGGCGATCGGCACGCAACTTCCCTTTCCGTAGTGACTTCAGGCGAGCCTGGCGTGCAGTCGGGCGCGCGCACCGTCGCAGGTTGCCGCAACCGGGACCGGTACGCAGCATCCGGCTCGGCGCGCCGTAACCATCTGAAAAAAAGCCGGTTGCGGCACATCCGCGGGTAGTGGCCTGGTTCTTGCTCTGAACGAGCGTCCGTTGCCGCCGCGGCGGGTTGCCGGACCGCGCCCTCGCGGAGATGTCCTGGAAGGGAGCCGATGATGTTGCTGAATGTCCTGCCACGCCTGAGCACGCGTTGCGGTGAACTCGTTTCGTGCGGGAGCGGGGCGGCGAGCCGGCGAGGTCGCAATCGCCAGCGCCGCGCCTGGAGCGTGGCCGCGGCCGTCGCCGTGGTCGCGGTGAACGCGGCCCTTGGCGTCGAGCCGGCGACGGCGCAAATCCTCCCTTCCAAACTGTTGATCACCGATGTGCGGGCTACCGAGGGCGACTCGATGACGTTCTCGGTGATCATGCCCGCGTACGGGTTCGTGGAGGGCGGGTTCAAGGTGAAGCCGACCTTCACCGACGGGAGCACGCAGCATAGTGGATACGGCACGGCGACGGAGGGCACGGACTACACCGCGAACACGCCGACACTCACCTTCGAGGGCTTGCCGAACGAGACGCACACCTTCACGGTAGCGACCATCGAGGACAGCGTGTGGGAGGCTACCGAGATCTTCACCGTCGGTCTGACCGTCTCCGAAACGGAGGCCAGTTTCGGGACCGATACGGCGACGGGATACATCCTCAACGACGACGCGCCGGCCCTGACGATCGGCAATGCATCGGCCAGCGAGGGCGACGGGATCAAGTTCACGGTGACGGTGGACGGGGCGGTGTCGGGCGGGTTCAAGGTTACGCCGAGTTTCACCGACGGGACGGCGACGAAGGGCACGGACTACACGGCGACCGCGAACGCGCTCACCTTCGCCGGCACGGCGGGCGAGACGAAGAGCTTCACGGTGGCGACGACCGAGGATGCCGCTGTCGAGGCGGACGAGACGTTCACCGTGAGCCTGGCTGTTTCGGGAACCTCGACGACGGTTACGGCGACCGACACGGCGACGGGGACGATCCGCAACGACGACGTGCCGGCCCTGACGATCGCCGACGCCTCGGCGGACGAGGGCGACGGAATCACGTTCACGGTGACGCTGGACAAGGCCGTCCCCTCCGGACAGTTCTACGTGGATCCGACCTTCACCGACGGCACCGCGACGAAGAACACGGACTACACCGTCTACACCGAGTCACTCGACTTCGCCGGCACCGCGGGCGAGACGAAGAGCTTCACCGTCGCGACGACCGAGGATGCGGCATTCGAGCCGGACGAGACGTTCACCGTGGGCCTGCGCGTCACGGCCTCGGGGATCACGGCGACCGACACGGCGACGGGGACGATCCGCAACGACGACCCGCCGCCGCCGGCGGTGACCATCGACGACGCCTCGGCCGACGAGGGCGACGGGATCACGTTCACGGTGACGCTGGACAAGGCGGTGTCGGGCCAGTTCTACGTGGATCCGACCTTCACCGACGGCACCGCGACGAAGAACACGGACTACACCGTCTACACCGAGTCACTCGACTTCGCCGGCACCGCGGGCGAGACGAAGAGCTTCACCGTCGCGACGACCGAGGATGCGGCATTCGAGCCGGACGAGACGTTCACCGTGAGCCTGACCGCCACGAACGCCTCGATCACGACGACCGACACGGCGACCGGGACGATCCGCAACGACGACAGCGCGCCGGCATTGACCATCGACGACGCCTCGGCCGACGAGGGCGACGGGATCGCGTTCACGGTGACGCTGGACAAGGCGGTGTCGGGCGGTCTGACCGTGACGCCGAGCTTCACCGACGGCACGGCGACGAAGGGCACGGACTACACCGAGAACACCGCCGCCCTCAGCTTCGCCGGCACCGCGGGCGAAACGCAGACCTTCACGGTGGCGACGCGTCCCGAATGGCTGGTCGAACCGGACGAGACGTTCACTGTGAGCCTGACCGTCTCGGGGACCACGGCGACGATTACGGCCACCGACACGGCAACGGGGACGATCCACGACGACGACAACGCGTTGGCCCTGACCATCGAAGACGCGTCGGCCACCGAGGGCGACGAGATCACGTTCAGGATAACGCTGAAGGACGCCTTCCCTCTCGACCGTGGCTTTGACGTACAGATGTACCTCGACGACGGCACCGCGAAGCAAGGAGAGGACTTCCACCACCCCATGACTTCCCGCGATCTCCATGTCAACGCTCAATTCGCCGGCAACGCGGGCGAGACGGTCACATGGACGATGCGGACGATCGAGGACGACCACCCCGAGCCGGACGAGACGTTCACGGTGCGCATGGTGCCTCTGAATGAACACCGCGTAACGTTCACGACCAACACGGCAACGGGGACGATCGTCGACGACGACGAAGACAACGACAACAACGATGACAACGACGACGACGCGCCGGCATTGACCATCGCCGACGCCTCGGCCGCCGAGGGCGCCGGGATTACGTTCACGGTGACGCTGGACAAGGCGGTGTCGGGCGGTCTGACGGTGACGCCGAGCTTCACCGACGGCACGGCGACGATGGACACCGACTACTCGACGGACGCGCCGGCGATCGACTTCGCCGGCACCGCGGGCGAGACGCAGACCTTCACGGTCGCGACGACCGACGATGCGGCAGTCGAGCCGAACGAGACGTTCACGGTGAGCCTGACCGTGTCGGGGACGTCGGAGACGATCACGGCGACCGACACGGCGACGGGCACCATCCTCGACGACGACGGGGCGCCGGCGGTGAACCTGTCGGTGAGCCCGCCGAGCGTGGGAGAGGGCGACTCGGGCACGACGGTGACGGTGACCGCGGCGTTCTCCACGGACAAGACCTTCACCGAGGACAGGACGGTGACGGTTTCGGTCCGCGGCGGCACGGCCACCTCGGGCACGGACTACGAGGCGATATCCGACTTCGACATCACCGTCGCGAAAGGTGCGACCAGCGGGACGGGGACGTTCACGCTGGCGCCGATCCAGGACACGGCGGTCGAAGGCAACGAGACCCTCGACGTCGCCGGCGCCGCGGGGGACCTGACCGTGAACGGGGCGGCGTTGACGCTGGCCGACGACGACGGCCCGCCGGCGGTGAACCTGTCGGTAAGCCCGTCGAGCGTGGGAGAGGGCGCCTCGGGCACGACGGTGACGGTGACCGCGGCATTCTCGACGGGCAGGACGTTCACCGAGGACAGGACGGTGACGGTTTCGGTCCGCGGCGGCACGGCGACCTCGGGCGCGGACTACGAGACGGTATCGGACTTCGACGTCACCATAAAGAAGGGTGCGACCAGCGGGACGGGGACGTTCACGCTGACGCCGCTCCAGGACACG
>WTFV01000011.1:35662-150101 GCA_011523845.1 Acidobacteriota bacterium
GAAGGGTGCGACCAGCGGGACGGGGACGTTCACGCTGACGCCGCTCCAGGACACGATGGTCGAAGACGACGCGACCATCGACGTCGCCGGCGCCGCGGGGGACCTGACCGTGAACGGGACGTGGCTGATGCTGACCGACGACGACGGTGTGCCGGAGGTGAACCTGTCGGTGAGCCCGTCGAAGGTGAGCGAGGGGGACGCGTCGACGAGGGTGACGGTCACGGCGGCTTTCTCCGGCAGCAGCACGTTGAGCACGGACACGACCGTCGGGGTCTCGGTCGGCGGCGGCACGGCGACTTCCGGAACCGACTACGCGGCGGTGTCCGACTTCGACGTCGAGATCCGGAGGGGCGAGACGAGCGGCACGGCGACGTTCACGCTGACGCCGACGGCGGATGCAGAGGTCGAGGCCGCCGAGACGATCCGGGTGACGGGCGGCGCGCCGGGCCTGACGGTGAACGGGGCGCGGCTGACGCTGACCGACGCGACGCCGAGGCTGAGCGTGGGTGCGGCCCGCGCCGCCGAGGGCGAGAACATGGTGTTCACGGTGACTCTGCAGGCAGCCGGCCCGCGGGCGGTGACCGTGCAGTATGCGACCGCCGACGGTTCGGCCGCGGCGGGCGCCGACTACACGTCGACCTCCGGGCAACTGGTGTTCTCGGCCGACGAGACCGAGCAGACGGTCAGCGTGCCGGTCGCGGACGACGACGAGGTCGAGGACAACGAGACGTTTACGCTCGCGGTGCAGTTGGCGGATGCGCCGGGACCGCCGGCGTCGGCGACGGGAACCATCGTGGACAACGACGTTGTCACGGTCACGGTCACCGAGCCCGACGTGCGGGAAACCGACGGTCTGGCGACGTTCACGGTGTCGCCTTCGTCCGCGAGCTCGTACGAGGTGGTCGTCGAGTACTGGACGTCCGACGGGACGGCGACGGCGGGCGCCGACTACGTCGAGACGACCGGCAAGCTGGTGTTCGCGCCGGGCGAGACCGAGAAGGTGGTTGCCGTGGAGGTGCTGGACGACGACGTGGTCGAGAGCGCGGAGACGCTTCTGCTCTCGATGACGGTCGCCTCGGTCGGGTCGCGCGCATCCGGCTTGTCGGCCGCCGAGGCCCCGATCCGCATGGCCGCGGCGGGCGGAACGGACCAAGCGAGCCCCACCTCGTTGCAGATGACGGGGACGATTCGCGATGACGAGCTGGTCCGGACGCGGGGTTCGGGGACCAGCCGCACGCTGTATCTGCTGGCGCGCTCGATGGCGTCCGAGGCGGTGGCGGCGATCGGGGAACGCTTCGTCGCGACCGGCGGCGACGACACGCCGCGGGCGACGTTGGGCGCGGCGTCGCCGGCCGGCCACGGTAGCGCGGGGGCCGGCGCCGGCGTGGCGTATCCGGCAGTGTCGAGCGCCGGCGGCAGCGGCGCTTCGCCGGGAGGCGGCCGGGGCGCCATGGCGTTGCATCGGGCGTCGGACCAGCCGTTCGCGGATCTGGGGTGGCTCGACAACGCGAACTTCTCGGTGCCGGTGGGAGAGGCGAACCAGTCCGGGCGCTGGCAGGTATGGGGCCGCGCGGGCACGGTGCGGAGCCAATTGCAGACCCCGACCGGGGGGGAAGCGCGGGGCGACGTGTTCTCGAGCCACGTGGGAGTGGACACGCGGCTGGGCGACTCGGCGCTGCTGGGTGTGTCGCTGTCCCACACGGTGGGTCTGCTCGGCTACACGGTCCGGAACCCCCTGGTCGAGGGCGCATTGCCCGGCGAGGGAGACGGCCGCGTGACGAGCGTGCAGCCCTATGCGCATTGGGCGCCGCGCAACGGCCTGACGATGTGGGGCATGGGCGGCGGCGGCCTGGGGTCGCTGACGCTGGCCGACTCGGTCGGGATGGTAGAGACCCCGCTCGGGCTGCGGCTGTTCGCCGGCGGCGCGCGGCAGGCGCTGACGGACGGTCTGGCGCTGAAGGTGGATGCCTTCCACGCGACGCTGCGCTCGGAGGAGCATGCCGAGATGGCGGCGGCGACCGGCACGGCGATGCGGGGCCGGATGCTGGCCGAGGGGCAGACCGACTGGGTGTTGTCCGAGTCGTCGAGCCTGAATCCCCGCCTCGAGGCCGGCCTGCGCTGGGACGGCGGCACCGACGTCGAGGGCATGGGGGCGGAAATGGGGCTCGGGCTGGCGTACGTGAACCGGCGGCTGAACCTGGGTCTGGAGACGCAGGGACGGTACCTGGTGGCGCATCAGGCGGACGGTTTCGAGGAATGGGGCGCGGGCCTGTCGCTGCGTGTCGGACCGGGCATCGACAGGCCGGGACCGTGGCTGGCGCTGAACCCGGAATGGGGCGCACCGGACAGCCGCGTGCACGCGCTGTGGGACCCGCGGGCGGCGCCGGAGCTGCATCGCGGCGCCGCCGGCGCGCCCGGCGCGCGGCCGGACCGCATCGCGGCCACGGCGGGGTACCGGTTGAGCGAAGCCAACAGCGTGTCGCTGGAAGCGCTGCACGAGACGCGCCCCGGCGACGGCGGGGGCATCGCGGCACGCGTGGCGGGGAACCTGAGCTGGGGCGGCGGTACCGATGGCGAGCTGCGTGCGCCGGCGGATGCGCGGTCCCGGCGCGGCGAGCGCGCGGCGGCCGCCGACGCACCGCACGCCGGGCGGCCGGGTCCGGTCCGACTCGACGCAGTCGCCGTCGCCGCGTTCTACAACCTCTCGGGCGCGCCGGCCGACGACTGGATCGGCGCCGGCGTGACGGAGACACTGACCAGCGCCATCCAGCAACTCGACGCCGTCGAGGTCGTCGGCGCCGAAGACGCGGGCGGGGCGGCGCCGGCCTGGCTAGTGGCCGGCGAGTATCGTCGCCGGGGAAACTCGCTGCAGATCGACGCCCGGTTGGTCGACACGCGCAGCGGCGCCGTCGCCGCGCGGTCGCGGGCGGGGGGCGTTACGGCCGAGCTCTTCGAGCTGCAGGACCGCATCACGGCGGACCTGGCCGGCGCGCTGGGAAATCTGAGCGCGGGCGGCAGGGCCGGCAGCCGCGAACCGGCTGCGCGGGAGCTTCCGCGGCGGCGCCGCGTCGAGCAGGGGCCGGAAGGCGGCGACGCTGCAACCGCGCCACAGCGGGCGCTCGCGCCACGCCCGGTCGGCAGCCGTGAGGCGAACATCGTCGAGGCGCGTCCAGCGGCGCCGCTCCGGCTCCACACCGGCGAGACGCGTCCAGCGGCGCCGGTCCGGCTCGACACCGGCGGCGAGGCGCGTCCAGCGGCGCGGCGGGCGCTCGCGCCACGCCCCGGCGGCAGCCGCGACGCGAACGTCGTCGAGGCGCGTTCATCAGCGCCGGTCCGGCTCCAGACCGTCGCCATCGACCAGTTCCACAACGTCTCGCGGGCGCCGGCCGACGACTGGATCGGCGCCGGCGTGACGGAGACGCTGGCCAGCGCCATCCAGCAACTCGACGCGGTCGAGGTCGTCAGGAACCCGGGAGGTTCCGGTCCGGCGGCGGCCTGGCTCGTCGACGGCGCGTATCGTCGCCGGGGAAACCGGCTGCAGATCGACGCCCGGGTGGTCGACACGCGCAGCGGCGCCGTCGCCGCGCGGTCGAGCGTGGAAGGCGCCACGGCCGAGATCTTCGACCTGCAGGACCGCATCACGGCGGACCTGGCAGGCGTGCTGGGAGATCTCGGTACGGGCCGCGGGACCGGCCATCGCGAGCTGGAGGCGCCGGAACGCCCACGGCGGCGTCTCGCCGAGGCGGAGTCGCGAGCCGTGAGGATCCCGGCCGACACGTCCGGAGCGCACGTGGGCGCGTTCGAAGTCCGTCTCTCGGCGGCCGCGGCGCTTCGAGAAAAAGCCCGGGAACGTCTCCTCGCTTCGGCATCCCGACGGGCTGACGAGCTCGAGCGGGCGACGACCAACTGAATCCGGTGACCGGCGCAGCGTGCTCCGCGGTGACGGTCGGGCAGGGAGCCCAGGATAATTCCGCATGCAGGAAACATCGGCGGGAAGCGAACTCCGGGCGTTGCCCGCGCGGATTCTGATTGTCGACGCCGACCCCGACGCGCGGAAGGCGTTGTTCGACCTGGTGACCCGCCTGGGGCACGCGGTCTGCCACGCCGCCGAACCCGGTCCGGCGGCGCTCGACCTGCCCCCCGACGCGGATCCCGACCTCGCGTTGATCGGCCTCGCGGCCGGTGGCACCGCGGCTCCCGCCGTTGAAACCGCCGAGCGGATCGCGGAGCGGCTCGGGCTGCCGCTCGTGTACGCGATGGAGACGGCGGACACGGCGCTGCTGGACCAGGCGCAGCACACGAACCCGCACGGCTGCGTGCTGAAGTCGGCCGCCCCCCTGCAACTGGACCTCACCCTCCGCACGGCATTGAACCTGGCCGCGCGGGAGCGGGCCGACCGCGTACGACAAGAGCAGGAGATGGCCGGACTCAGGGCATCCGTCGAGCCTACGGAGCGCGACAATGCGATCCTCAGATGCCTGTTCGAACGAATCAGCGACGCCGTGATCATAGGCGACACCGAGGGCAGACTGACGGACATCAACCCCGCCGCGAGACGGATCGGCAGGCGGTCGGTGCAAGACCCCAACCGGTGGACCGAGTACTTCACTACCTACCAGGCGGACGGGCGCACGCCGTTCGCGATCGAGGATCTGCCGCTTGTACGCTCCCTCCGCGGGGAGACCACCAGGGACGTTCCCGTGGTGCTGCGGCCCCGGCACCCGGACGCAGGAACGGAGGACATCCGGCTGAGCGCCAGCGGGTACCCGTTGCTCGACGCGCAAGGCCGGCCCTTGGGCGGCGCCGTGCTGCTGCGGGACGTCACGGATCTCAGGGAGCAGGCGGCGAAGGCGGCGAGAGCCCAGGCCGAGCTGCACGAGCGGGTGCAGGTGCTGGATGCGATTATCCGCAGCATGGGGGACGGGGTGGTGGTCGCGGACGCGGAGGCGCGGTTCACGCTGTTCAACCCCAGCGCCGAGCGCATCGTCGGCATCGGCATGACGGACCGGCCGCCGGACGAGTGGACCGACCTCTACGGCGTGTTCTACGCCGACACGGTGACCCCGGTGCCGACGGACCAGTTGCCCGTCGTGCGCGCCGTGCGGGGCGACAACGTTGAAGCCCTGCAGCTCTTCATCCGCAATTCGCGCGTTCCGGACGGGGTGTACATCAGCGTGAATGCGAGCCCGGTGCGCAGCGAGTCGGGAGCGGTGGTCGGCGGCGTAGCCGTCTTCCGCGACGTGACGCAGCGCCGAATGGAAGAGGAGGCGCTGACGCAGGCCTTCGCACAGGGACGTCTGGAGGTCATCGACACGGTCCTGCACAACATCGGGAACGCGATCAACAGCGTCGCGACAGGCGTGGACACGCTGCACGGGTGGTTCCAGGACAACGAGCTGATGCGGCGGTTCGGCAAGCTGGCGGACGTCGTCGCCGCGCACGACCGCGACTGGACCGCCTGGCTGGAGCACGATGCGCAGGGCCGGCAGATGCGTCCCTTCCTGCTGGCGCTCGTGCGGGACCTGACCGGCGAGCACGAGAAGCTGGTGGGGACCGTCGCGCGCGTCCGGACTCGCGTGCGGCACATCGTCGACATCATCCGCACCCAGGCCGCCTTCACGAACGGGACGGTGGAACGCAAGCTCATCGATCTCCCGGCAACCATCAAGGACGCGGTGAAGGTCGTCCAGGAGTCACTCGGGCGACGCGGCGTCCAGATCGAGGTCGACTGCTCCCGGGCGCCTCGCGAGATGGTGGTGCAGGAGAGCCGCCTTCAACAGATGCTCGTGAACCTGCTCAAGAACGCGATGGAGGCCATTGAAGAACGCGCGGCCCGACTGGAGGACGACCCGGGCTGGCGGCCGGGGATTCGCGTGCTGGCCTATCGCGGGGAACGGAAGAACACCCTCGTGATCGACGTCAGCGACAACGGAATCGGCATGGATCCGTCCCAGTTCGGCTCCGTGTTCAACGCCGGCTACACGACCAAGAAGCAGGGGACCGGACTGGGTCTGCATTCGGCGGCGAACTTCGTAATCGGGTCGGGCGGCAGCATTCGGCCCTTGAGCGACGGTATCGGCCACGGCGCCACGCTGCGCGTGACGCTGCGCCTCCTGGAAGAGCCGAGGCAGCAGCGGTAGCCGATCGGGCGCGGCGAGCGCATGCCGAGCCCGTAGGCGCGCCCGTCGCTGATCGCGGTAGCCGATCGGGCGCGGCGAGCGCCGCCAACCCGTCGCAAGGCTCCGTGTTCGGCCCCGGCCCCCACCGCCCCAGGACTTCGCGCCTCGGAACCCACTTCGTTGCGTCCTACGGCGCAGCCTCCTGGACGGCACAACCCTGGCCGCCCGGGACCGGCCCTTCCGGACCGCCGAGGAGATGAACGACCACCTGCTCAGCCCGAACAGGAACCGCGGCGGCGGCGAGCTCCGTCTCCAGCCGCGCGATGAACCGAGCGTACGTCACCGGGACCGGTCGCGAAGGAGTCCTTCCAGCTCGGCCACCCGCGCCTCGGCGGCCACGGCGCGCGTCTCGGCGGCTGCAACGCGGGTTGCCGCGGCTGCGGCGCGGGTTGCCGCGGCTGTGGCGCGGGTTTCTGCCGCCACGCGGCCGTCGGCCTCCTCGTCGTGACTCCGCAAGTTGTCACCGGTCGCCGGGTCCCGGAAACGCATCTCCCGCCCCGGCACCGCGAGCAGCTCCAGGCCCAGCGTCTCGCTGCGGAGCGTCAGGGTACCGTCCAGCCCCGTCGCCACCGGTTGACGCAGGTAGCCCGACGGCGTCAACCGCTCGCCCTGCAAACGCGCGGGCAAGTGCTCCCCCGTCGGGTCGTACTGCCAGTACTCGCGCACCCCGAGGCGGGCATACACCGCTCGCTTCCGCCCGAGATCGTCGCGCCACGTGCTCGGCGAGGCCACCTCCAGCACGAAGGCCGGCGCTTGCCCCTCCTCCCACAGCTTGTAGTTCGGCCGCTGGCGGTCCTCCACGCCGAACACCACGAAGACGTCCGGCGCGATCGACACGCGCGGATTGCCTTCCTCGTAGTAAATCAGCAGGTCTCCCGACACGTACACGTCCCGCCGGTCCTTGAAGTGGCGGGCCAGCGCACCGATCCCGTACATGATCGCGCTGCGCTGGGCGTCGTTCTCCGCCATCGGCTTGCCGTCCGAGCTCGGATACTCGATCGGAACGACGGCGGGCGCGGGTCGGATCATCGCGGGGCTCCTCCGGACGGCGCAACGGCGCGCACGACTTCCCCACGCTACCACACGCTGCGGCGCCGCTCCACGTCGGGGCGTCGGTCGGGAAACGAAGCACGTGTCGTGCCAACGGCGGGACAACCCCTGGGGCAACCCCACGGCTGATCCGGGAAAACGACACGGTGGCGATTCCGTCGAGCCGCGGGCGGTTAGAATGGCTGTCAGGGAACGGCTCCAGCCGGAGAGATCAGGCATGACGACCACAGCCGCCACGCAGGCGAAGCCGCTGACCGCCGGCGACCTTCTGCGTCTGTACAGCGAGGGGGTGCGCGGCGAGCTGATCCGGGGAGAGCTCTGCGAGACCATGCCGACGGGACACGAACACGGCAGGATAGTGGTGAACCTGGTCGTCGAGATGAAGAACTTCGTCAAGCCCCGGAGGCTCGGCACCTTGACGGCGTCCGACTCCGGTGTCTGGCTGGAGCGCAACCCCGACACGGTGAGGGCGCCGGACATCGCGTTCTTCTCGGCGGAGAAGATGCCGTCCGGGTCACGGGTAACCGGCTACTCGGAGGTCGTCCCGGATCTGGTGGTCGAGGTCGCCTCTCCCGGTGACAGCCCTCGTGAGATCAACGACAAGGCGCTCATGTGGCTTGGCTTCGGCGTGCAATTCGCGCTGGTCGTGCGCCCGGAGACGCGCAGCGTGGACGTTCACCGGCGCGGTCATCCCGTCCTGACCCTCGGTGAGAACGATACGCTGGACAACATCGACGTGCTGCCCCGCTTCGCCTGCGCGGTCAAGGACGTCTTCGACGACTGAGACGCCAGTAGCCGTGCCGGGCTACAGCCTGGTCGGCCATCGCTGCCGGCCGTGGAAGACCCCCAGGATTTCGAGGCGGTCATCGCGGATGCGATACGGCACCAGGCAAGGGGTTCCCGACACCACGAGCTCGCGCGTGCCCGGCAATCGCCCCGGTCTTCCCAGTCCTGGCTGCTCCGCGAGGAGTTCCACGCTGGAGAGGATGGCGACCGCAGTCTCGCGTGCCGCACTTGGCCGGTCCCTGGCGATGAAGGCTCGGAGCTGCGCGAGGTGGCGTACGGCCCGTGCGGACCAGACGATGGTCACGAGCCTGGCGGCTTGTGCTCATCCGGACCGCCCCATGATCGCAGCCACAGTGCCACGGCGTCGTGATCGACCGTACGCCCCTGTTCGAGGTCGTCCAGCCCAGCGGCGGTCTCGTCGAGTTGCCAGCTCTCGGCCTCTACGTACGAGGCAATGGCCTCCGCAGCGAGGAAGGACTTGGACCGTCGAGAGCGCTTCGCAAGGGCCTCGAGCCGCGTCTTCGTTTCTTCGTCGATGCGTAGCGAGAGCGTCGTGCTCACGACAATTCCATGTGTGACGTTGTATACAAGCTAACACACCGGGCTTGGAGCGGCTAGTCGGAAACCGGTACACAAAGGAGCGGGCCTGAAAAACGGCCCGCTCGGACGGATGCCGCCGGTGGATCGCTGTACTGCTCAACCCGCACACGAGCCGCGGCGGCCCTGGCCGCGAACCAGTCGGCCGTCCGCGTCGATGCACATCAGATCCTGCGGCGACTGGTCGTTGTTGTTCCTGGCGTCCAGCCTGGCTCCGTGCTCGATCAGGAGGTCGACGACCGCCTGATACCCGAGCTGCACCGCGGCGTGCAGCGCCGTGTTGCCGTCGGGATCCGTCGCGTTGACGTCGCCGCCCAGCTCGAGCGCGACCCGGGTCGCCTCGAGTGTCGAATGCTCGCCGGCCTGCACCAGCAGCAGCGCCGCGTCGACGCCGATGCCCTGGCCGCGGCGGTTGCTCGCTCTCGTCGCCCACCCTTCGCCGGCGGCCGCCATCAACGGGGTAATCCCGTTGTCCGGCATCAGCAACGGATCGGCGCCGCAGTCGGCCAGCGCGCGCATGATCTCGACCTCCGCGTACTTGGCCGCCAGCCAGAACGGGGTCGCCCCGGCCAATTGCGCGGACAGGCTGTAGAAGTTGAGGTTGCGCTGCTGCAGGCTCCCTTGCGTAAGGCGGGCGTTCGGATCGGCGCCGTGCGCGCACAGCGCCTTCACCAGCTCCGCGTCGCCCCGCGACACGGCCGTGTGCAGGGCGGTGTAGCCGGAGTCGTCAGCCGTCGCGTCGGCGCCGCGCTCCAGGAGCAACGCAGCCACCTTGCCCTGGTCGCTGAAGCTGGCCAGCACCAGCGCGGACTGGCCGTTCGGCGCCTTCACGTTCACGTCCGCCCCCGCGTCGAGCAGGAGCCGGGCGTTCTCGACGCGGCCGTTCCGGGCCGCGAACATCAGCGGCGTGGACCCGCGTTGCGGTTGCAGTACGAAGTCCTCGAAGGGGTTTCCGACCCCGAGGTTGACGGGCAGCAGATGGGTGTCCGAGCGCGCCTCCACGTCGGCGCCGTGCGCCAGCAGCACGCGCACTGCGTCCGGGTTCCCCTGGGTCGCGGCCCACATCAGCGCCGTCTGCCCGTGCGACGCCTCCCTGGCATCCACCTTCGCGCCGTGGTCGAGGAGCGCCTCCAGCGCCTCGGCAGTGCCGGTCTTCGCGCACGTCATGAGCGCCGTCTCGCCCATCTCGGTGGCCGCGTTCGGATCGGCTCCCCCGTCCAGGAGCTTGCCGACCACCGCAGCGTTGCGGTTGGTGCAGGCCAGAACGAGGGGCGTCACGCCGTAGTCGTTGGCGGCGTTCGCGTCGGCGCCGGCGCCGAGCAGCGCCGCCACCAGCTCGCTGTCGTCCCGCACCACCGCCCAGTGCAGCGCGGTCGCCCCGTCACCCTCGACGGCATTGACGTCGACCTTGTCCGCCAGCAACGCGCGCACGGCCTCGTGGTCCTGGTCCTGGATCGCCTCGATCAGTCGGAGATCGTCGTTCCCCGCCGCAACGACCGCGACCCCGAGCCACGCCACCGCCGCCACGGCCATCCACTTGCTGCTCAGCCGCATGCCGAACCTCCCTGCGTCCCGCATCTTCCCCACGCAAAACCCCGGCCTTCGACAGGTGACACCCGCCTGCCAAGGTCCGTGCCCGGATACTCGCATCTTGCCGGCGCGCAACGCCCGGCCTTCGACAGAGCCCCTAAACGAGGGGCGCCGCCATCCGGACGGCGCCCCCGGTCACAAGCGCAAGACGAACCACGGACTCTAGGTCAGCCCCGAAAGCTCGTGGATCTGGTCCGTGCTCCCGCTGAAGCTCTCCGCGGGAACGCCCAGCTTCCGCAGCATCGTGTACTGCAGATCGGTCAGCGGCGTGTGCTCGGGGCAGACCACGTGGCGTCCGCCCTTGATCTCGCCGCAACCGCCGCCGACGACCAGGATCGGCAGGTTCTCGGTCGTATGCGCGTTCGAGTTCCGCAGCGCCCCGCCGTACATGACCATGATGTGGTCCAGCAACGACCCGTCGCCGTCCGGCGTCGCCTGCATCTTGACCAGGAACTCGCTGAACAGCTTCATGTGGTACGCGTTGATCTTCCCCAGCTTCTCGATCTTCTCCGGGATGTCCCGGTGGTGGCTGAGCGGGTGGTGCGGCTCGGTGACCCCGATCTGCGGGTACGTCGCGCCGCTCTCCTCGCGGGCCATCATCATCGAGATCACGCGCGTCATGTCGGTCTGATAGGCCAGCACCATCAGGTCGAACATCAGCCGCACGTGCTCCTCGTAGGACACCGGAATCCCGGCCGGGGACGATACCTCCGGCAACTGCCGGTCGGCCTGCTGCTCGGCGAGCTGGATGCGCCGCTCGATGCTGCGGACGGCCTCCAGGTACTCGTCGAGCTTCTGCACGTCGTAGGGCGCCAGGCCCACCTTGAGGTCGGCCGCCTTGTCCAGCACCCGGTCGAGAATGCTCTGCTGCCGCTTCACGGTCGCCCGGCGCGCCTCGGCGCTCGTGTTCCCCACGTCCCCGAACAGGCGCTCGAAGACGAGGCGCGGGTTGGTCTCGCGCGGCATCGGCGTCGTGCGGTTGGCCCACGAGTTGTTCAGGTAGGCGCAACTGAAGCCGCCGTCGCAGGTGGCCACCCCGTAGACGGTGTCGCCGCCCTCGATCGAAAGCTCCAGCGACGGAAGCTGCGTCTCGCGTCCCACGCCGACGGCGTTGGCCGCGACCTGGTCCATCGAGATGCCCAGCTCGAGCTGCGCCCCGGTCGTGCGCCTCGGACGCGCACCGGTCAACAGCGCGGACGCCGCCTGGGAGTGGGTCGTGCCGCGGCCCCGCTCCGCGCCCACGCTGTCGAGATTGGTCATCACCAGCAGGTGCTCGCGCACCGGCGCCAGCGGCTTCAGGGTCGGGGTCCACTCGAACTCGGCACCCGCCTTCAACGGCTGCCAGAACTCCACGGGAGCCCCGTTCGGTATGGTGACGACGCCCAGGCGTCTGGCCGGGGCCGCCGCCGTCTTGCTCAGTGCCGTCAATGCCGGCACCATTCCATCGAGGAGCGGCAGCGCCAGCGCCGCTCCAACGCCACGCAGCACGGTACGACGCGGGATCACCGTCTTGGTCACGATCATCAGCCTATCCTCCTCGTCTGAAACGGTGCGCTCTTCACGATTGCAAGCACCAGGGCCGACCAGCGGGACTCGTCCGCCGCGGCCTCCCGCAGGATTTGTCTGACCGCGGGCATGTCGGCCGCTTCCAGCCGGCGCCCCACGGCATAGGTCAGCAGTCTCTCGGTCGCCGTCGCGATGAACTCGCCCTGGGTCGCCAGGATGTGCCGGAAGCCGCTCGCCCCCTCGAAGGCGCTGCCGTCCGGCGCCACGCCCGACGGGTCGATGGGCGGGCCCACCTCGCCCGGCACCCCGGTGTCCTCGGTGGTGCGCCAGCGCCCGATCGCGTCGAAGTTCTCCAGCGAGAAGCCCAGCGGATCCATGTTGCGGTGGCACGTGGCGCAGGCCGGGTTCCGCCGGTGGACCTCCATCAGCTCGCGCACCGACGTCGGCGGCGCACCCTCCTCGCGGGTCCCCAGGTCCGGCACGTCGGCCGGCGGCTCCGCCGGCGGCGCCCCGAGCAGATTCTCCAGCACCCACTTGCCGCGCGACACCGGCGACGTGCGATTCGCGTAGGAGGTCAGCGTCAGGATGCCCGCCTGGCCCAGAATGCCCGCGCGCCGGTCGTCGGCCCACGTCACCCGCCGGAAGTGGTTCCCGTGGACGTCGGGGATCCCGTAATGCTCGGCCAGGCGCTCGTTCACGAAGGTGTAGTCGGCCGTCACCAGCTCCGTCAGCGGACGATCCTCGCGCAATTGCGACTCGAGGAACAGTTGCGTCTCCCGCTGCATCGCGACCCGCAGGTTCTCGTCGAACTCGGGGAACGCGGTCGGGTCCGGCAACGCGTTGCGCAGCAGGTTGAGCCCGAGCCACTGCGCGGCGAAGCTCTGGGCCAGCGTGCTCCGCGCGCGCGGCTGGGCCAGCATCCGGCGCACCTGCCGCTCCAGCACGTCCGGCTCCGACAGCCTCCCCTCGACGGCCAGGTCTAGCAGCTCGTCGTCGGGGATGCTCCCCCAGAGGAAGAACGACAGCCGCGAGGCGAGCTCCAGGTCGCCGATCGGATAGGCAATTCCCGGCTCCGCGTCCACCGGCGCGCGCTCCGTGCGGAACACGAACTCCGGATCGGTCAGCAGGAACTCCAGCGCCGCCTGGATGCCGGTCTCGAACCCGCCCTCGCGGCGCCCCGCCTCGTAGAAGCTCATCAGCGCCCCCACGTCCCGCTCCGTCACGGGGCGCCGGTAGGCGCGCCGGGCCAGATCGCCGAGGATCTCCTCCGCGCAGCCTGCCTCCGCGCCGGGGTTCTCCGGCCGGCAGGAGAAGATCCTGTCGCGGCTCGCGGTCTCTATCGGCCGGTTGCCGTTGAACGGCCCGGTGACGGTCAGCCTGGCCACGTCCGGATTGCCGTCCTGCCGATCGTTGGTGCTGAAGCCGAACGTCGCCGGGCTCGGCCGCGGCTGCAGAACGCCTTCGTCCAGCGCCGGCCGCCGCAGGAACGACACGCCGACCAGCCGCGTCCCGGCCTTCACCGGCATCCGGAACCGCAGGTACTCATCCTCGTGGACGGAGTACGCGCCCCATTCCGGGAAGCCGCCGCTGCCGGAGCCGCAGTAGCTCCACGCGCAACGCTCGCCCTCGAACGACCCGCCGACCAGGAACGTCTTGGCCAGGGCCTTGTCGATTCGCAGATCGAGCCGGTGGCGCGCGTTCCCGAGGCCGCGGATGTAGTTGTAGAAGTTGCGGTGCAGGTCGACCTTGAACTCGTACTCCCCGTCGAGCGGGAAATAGTGCTCCGACGACACGCCGCCGCGCGACCCGAACGGCAGGTCCTCGCTGGTGCGATCGTCCTGCACCTCGAGCTGCGGCACGGGAAAGGACACGGACCGCGAGCTCAGGGCAGGGTCGCCGATCGCGAGCTGACTGATCCGCCGCGCCGCGGTCAGGTAGCGCTCCATCAGCGTCGTCGAGACCGACAGCACCTCGGCGTTGTTGTCGAAGCCCTCGGCGTCGGCGTCGTCCGGCGGCAGCAGCTCCTCGATGTCGACGTCGAGCCCGATCAGATCGCGCACGGCGTTGCGGTACTCGGAGCGGTTGAGGCGATGCACGGTCATCGGCCGCCCGAGCGGCGGATCGGCGGCCGCCGTGCGGTCGAGCTCCGTCTCCAGCCAGTTGACCAGACTGCCCATCGCGGCTTCGTCCGGGCGCCGCGCCGTCGGGGGCGGCATCATCCCGCTGCGCACCTTCCGCAGCACCCGTTCCCACTCGTCGGCGTGGACCCCGAGATCGTTCGTGTCGAGCCCCTGCAGCGAAATCGGCACCGTGCCGCGCTCGAAGCCGCGGTCGCTGTGGCAGGCGAGGCAGTACTGATTCACGAAGGCGCGCGCCGATGCCCCGTCGGACACGACCTGGGCATGGCTCACCTGGGGCAAGAGCGCGACCAGCGCCACCGCGACCCCCACTCCGGCCGCCGCCTTGAACAGCCACGACATGGTCACCACCCTCCCATCCTCAAGCGCGTGTCGAACGAACGATGGAGCGCGCCGGACGAAAGCCGGGAGCCTGCATCGCGGAATGGTGTCCACGCGGACGACATCCGCCCAAGCTCCGCGCCGGACCGACGCACAGATGCGACCCGGCGCAACCCCGGACGCCGTGTTTTCCGACCCGCTTCGCGACGCGACGTGGGCGAAGGAAACACGATCTCCAACCTGACTCGCGTGTAAGCTGGCACCGTACGCCGAGCCGCGGGAAATGTCAACTGCTTGCGACACGCGTCCGGGGCACGCGGCGGGAACATCGGCTCGGATGCGACCAGGCAAGCCCGCCAGCCCAAGCGTCGGCAAAGGAGTTCACACCGTCAACCGGATCGCTCGCGAAGCAGCGCTTCCAGCTCGGCCACGCGGGCCTCGGCGGCCGCAGCTCGCGTTTCCGCGGCCATACGGGCGGCGGCTTCCTCCAGACGGCCCTCGGCTTCCTCGGCGTGGCTGCCCAGAACGCGACCGGTCGCCGGGTCCCGGAAGCGCATCTCCCGACCCGGCGCAGCCCGCAGCTCCAGCCCCAGCGTCTCGCTGCGCAGGGTCCGCGTCCCGTCCGCCGCCGTCAACACCGGTTGACGCACGTAGCCCGACCGCGTCAAGCGCTCGCCCTGCAAGCGCGCCGGCAGATGCTCTCCCAACGGGTCGTACTGCCAGTACTCGCGCACGCCGAGGCGCGCATATACCGACCGCTTCGGCCCGACATCGTCGCGCCAGGTGCTCGGCGACGCCACCTCCAGCACAAAGGCGGGCGCGCGACGTTCCTCCCACAACTTGTAGTTGAACCGTTCGCGCTTCTCCACCCCGAACACCACGAAGACGTCCGGGGCGATCGACACCCGCGGATTGCCTTCCTCGTAGTAGATCAGCAGGTCTCCCGACACGTACACGTCCCGGCGGTCCCTGAAGTGGCGGATCAGCGCGCCGATGCCGTACATGATCGCGTTGCGCTGCGCGTCGTTCTCCGCCATCGGTTTGCCGTCCGAGCTCGGGTAGTGGATCGGCACGGCGGCGGGTGCGGGTCTGATCATCGCGGGGCTCTCCAGGCGGTGCGGCGGCGCACACGACTTCCCCAAGCTACCACACGCACACGCTGCGGCGTCGGTTCCACGTCAGGGCGTCCGTGCAGGAAAGGAAAGCACGCATCGTGCCAATCCCGGGCTGCGTTCACGCACCCGCTTCGTCGATGCCGTCGACCGGCGGACCGACGGTCTCGCGCAACGGTATCTCCTGCAGGAACCAGGAGAGGGCGAAGCCGACCAGCAGGATCGGCACCGCCGACAGGAACACCGCCTGGAGGGCCATCTCCACCGATCCGGTGACCGCCGCCGCGGTCTCCGCCGGCAGGGCCCGGATGGCGGCGGGGCTGTTCAGCAGCGCGGAAACCCGGCCGCCGACCGCGGCGAGCGCCTCGGGGGACAGCCGCGCCGGCAGCTCGGAGGCGAGCCGTGCGTTCATGATGGCCCCGAAGACCGCCACGCCGAACGAGCCGCCCATCGTCCGGAAGAACTGCGCCGAGGCCGTGGCAATGCCGAGGTCCCGGTGCTCCACCGCGTTCTGCACGGCGAGCAGCGACACCTGCATGACGAGGCCGACGCCGAGGCCGAGCAGCACCATGAACGCCGAGACCAGGAGGTGCGGCGTCCCGGCGTGCATCCGGCTCAGCAGGAACATGCCCCCGACCGCGCAGGCGCTGCCGGCGATGGGGTAGATGCGGTACCGCCCGGTCCGGGCGGTCAGCCGGCCCGACCCCACCGAGCCGATGAGGACGCCGGCCGTCAGCGGCAGCAGCAGCAGGCCGGAGTTGGTCGCCGACAGCCCGGCGACGACCTGCAGATACAGAGGCAGGAAAACGACGCCCCCGAACAGCGCGCAGCCGATGAGGAGCCCGAGCCCCGACCCGATCGAGAAGATGCGATTCGAGAAGAGCCGCAGCGGCAGCAGCGGATGCTCGACGTGCGCCTCCCAGCGGACGAACGCAGCAATCAGCACGGCGCCCGCGGCCGTGAAGCCGGCCGCCGCGCCGTCCCAGGCCTGCGCCCCGCCTTCCTGTACGCGCACGAGCGCCAGCAGCAGCAGGCTGACGCCGGCCATCAGCAGCGCCGCGCCGGCGAAGTCGATCCGGGCCGGGCGATGCACCGGCGGCAGCCGCAGCACGACCCAGATGACGGCGAGCGCCGCGCCGCCGACGGGCAGGTTGATGAGGAACACCCAGCGCCAGGTGGCGTGGTCGACGATGAAGCCCCCGAGCAGGGGGCCGACAACGCTGGCGAACATCCATACGCCGGCCAGGTAGCCGATGTAGCGGCCGCGTTGCCGGGGCGAGACGATGTCGCCGATCACGGCGAACGTCAGGCCCATCACGCCGCCGGCCCCTACGCCCTGGACGCCGCGCGCCAGCACCAGGGCCAGCATGCCGGGGGCGAATCCGGCGAGGACGGAGCCGAGCAGGAAGATGAGGATGGCGGCCTGGAACGTGACGCGCCGGCCGTAGATGTCGCCGAGCTTGCCGTAGAGGGGCGTGCAGACGGTGGAGCACAGGAGGTACGCGGTCACCACCCAGGAGTAGTAGTCGAGTCCGCCCAGCTCGCCGACGATCGTCGGGAGCGCGGTGGCGACGATGGTCTGGTCGAGCGCCGCGAGGAACAAGCCGGCCATCAGGCCGGACAGGATGATGACGATCTGCCGGTGCGTGAACGGCTCGGACGAAGATGCGGGCGTCACGGGAGACGTCCTTGGCGGTGGAGGAATATCGGGAAATCGTTCGTCGGGAAAGAAAGGCCGGGGCCGGAAGTCTCAGCTCCGGCGCCCGGCCTCGTGTTCAGTGGGCCGCCACGCGGGCGCCGCCGGTATCAGCGCCCTCTCTGCCGCGCTGACTCCCGGCCCTTGCAGGCGCCGTACTCGAACACGGACTCCCGGCCAGCGTCGTTTGCCGCCGACACCGTTCCCTGCAGCCGCGGACTTCAAGGTCATGGAGCGGTGGGGATGGGCCGAAACGCCGAGCCAGTGCGGCGTTTCGGGGCGCTAGTTCGCCAGCTCGATCGGGACGGTCGCCAACTGGTTGTCCCAGTTCACGTAGAACGTGCCGCCTTGCTGCGTCATGTCGAGGAACCCGACCTGCAACTGGTCCAGGGACCAGTCGACGGTCTCCACCGACATGGTCGTCCGCAAGACGTCCTTGCTGTCGTCGTAGCCGTAGGCGCCCCACAGGGCATTCGGGTTGTCCTCCGTGAAGGTCTGCTTGACGCCCCAGGTGGTGAAGATCAGCCTCCACGCCGTCGGGTCCGCGAGGTCGGCGAACATGGTGTACTCGCCGGCGTTCAGCCGCTGCCCGCCAATCAGAAGATCCGCCTCGGTGGTGAACGTCGTGGTCTGGTCCGCGCCGACCCGCCACAGCGGAGCGCCCGCGTAGATGCGCCGGCCGTACTGCTCGCCCTCGCCGAAGATGCCCTGCCGGGCGCGCAGGATGGGACGCCCGTAGTGGATGTCGATCCAGTAGCCGCCCTCGTACCGGCCCTCGTCGTTGTAGCTGCCCCCGAGCTGCGTCGCCGTATGCCCGCGGGTGCTGAGCAGCCGGTTCTGCGCCGCGACCTCGCTCACGATCATGCCTGCCGCCACGACCACCGCGGCGATATCCAGACCCTTCACCACTGAACGCATGCCGTTACCTCCATGAGATTGAGACCGCACGAGCCACCGCCGGGATCAAGACCTTCGTATCACGGCCTGCTCCGGTAGCCCTTCGGCGGGACCGCCCGACCCATCAGCATGGATCGAACCGCGCCCGCCCGGCAACCGTCGCCTCCCGCTCCGCTTGCCGCCCAACCAACCCGCTCCGGAAGTCTACGCCGTGCTACGGCGCAGTCTTCCGCCGGAGCAACGTGGCCGGCTTCGTGGCCAGCAACTGGGCGAAGAAGTCGTTCCCCTTGTCGTCGACGACGATGAACGCGGGGAAGTCCTCGACCTCGATCTTCCAGATCGCCTCCATCCCGAGCTCGGGAAACTCCAGCACGTCGACCTTGCGGATGCTGTGGTCGGCGAGCCGGGCCGCCGGGCCGCCGATGGACCCCAGGTAGAAGCCGCCGTGCTTCCTGCACGCCTCGGTGACCTGCGCCGAGCGATTCCCCTTGGCCAGCATCACCATGCTGCCGCCGTGCGACTGGAACAGATCGACGTAGGAATCCATGCGGCCGGCGGTGGTGGGCCCGAACGAACCGGACGCCCGCCCCTCGGGCCGCTTGGCGGGGCCGGCGTAGTAGACCATGTGGTCCCGCACGTAGCCCGGCAGCTCTTCGCCGGCGTCGAGCCGGTCCTTGAGCTTCGCGTGCGCGATGTCGCGCGCCACGATCATCGGCCCCGACAGCGACAGCCGCGTGGCCACCGGGTACTGCGTCAGCTCGCCGAGGATGTCCGGCATCGGCCGGTTCAGATCGAGGCGGACGACGTCGCCCGGCAACTCCTCCTCGGTCACGTCCGGCATGAACCGCGCCGGGTTCTCCTCGAGCTGCTCCAGGAAGACGCCGTCGCGGGTGATCTTCGCCAGCGCCTGCCGGTCCGCCGAGCAGGAGACGCCGAGGCCGACCGGGCACGACGCGCCGTGCCGCGGCAGCCGGATGACGCGGACGTCGTGGGCGAAGTACTTGCCGCCGAACTGCGCGCCGACCCCGATCTGCCGCGCGAGCTCGAAGATCTGCGCCTCCAGGTCGTGGTCGCGGAACGCGCGGCCGTGCTCGTTGCCGCTCGCCGGCAGCCGGTCGAGGTACTTCGTGGTGGCCAGCTTCAGCGTCTTCAGCGTGAACTCGGCCGACGTGCCGCCGACGACGAGCGCCAGGTGGTACGGCGGGCAGGCCGCGGTCCCGATGGTCTTCAGCTTCGCCTCGACGAAGCGCAGCAGCGACGCCGGGTTCAACAGCGCCTTCGTCTCCTGGTAAAGGAAGCTCTTGTTGGCCGAGCCGCCTCCCTTGGCGACGAACAGCAGCTCGTACTCGTCCCCCGGCTCGGCGTAGATCTCGATCTGCGCCGGCAGGTTCGAGCCCGTGTTCTTCTCCGTGTACATGTCGAGCGGCGCCATCTGCGAGTAGCGCAGGTTGCGCTGCTCGTAGGCGTCGAAGACCCCCTGCGACAGCGGCACCTGGTCGTCCCCGAACGTCAGGACGCGCTCGCCCTTGTGGCCCATGACGATCGCGGTGCCGGTGTCCTGGCACCCGGGCAGCACCCGGTCGGCCGCGATGCAGGCGTTGCGCAGCAACTCCAGCGCCACGAAGCGATCGTTCTGCGACGCCTCGGGGTCGTCGACGACCTTGCGGAGCTGGGCCAGGTGGCCGGGCCGCAGCAGGTGCGCCACGTCGTCGAACGCGACGCGCGCCACCTCGCGCAGCACCTCGGGCTCGACCTTGAGCATCTCGGCGCCGTCGACGCGGATCGTCGACACGCCGTCGGAAGTCAGCTTCCGGTAGGGGGTCTCGTCCGGTCCGAGCTCGAAAATCGGTTGATAATGGAAGTCAGCCATAGCGGGGGGATCTTACCCGGAACGATGGCCCCGATTCGGAGCTCGAGGACCCCATGAACACGTTCGCCATCGTCATTCTCGTCGCGCTGGTCGGGGAGTACCTGCTCCATCTCGTGTCCGGCGCGCTCAACGTGCGGGCGTTCAGTCCGAGCCTGCCGGCCGAGTTCGCCGGCGTGTTCGACGACGAGAAGTACGCCCGGGCGCAGCGCTACACCGCCACGCGCACCCGCTTCGGGCTGCTTCGCGGCGCGTTCGACCTGGCCGTCGTCCTCGCCTTCTGGTTCGCGGGCGGCTTCGCGTGGCTCGACACGCTGTCGCGCGGGCTCGGCCACGGCCCGGTGGTGACCGGGCTGCTGTACATCGGCGCCCTGGGACTCGCCTCGATCCTGCTCGGCCTGCCGTTCCGCGCGTACTCGACCTTCGTCATCGAGGCGCGCTACGGGTTCAACCGGACGACCGCCGCCACCTTCGTCGCCGACACCCTGAAAAGCCTGGTCCTGGCCGCCCTGCTCGGCGGCCTGCTGCTGGCCGTCATCCTCGCGTTCTTCGAGTGGGCCGGACCGCTGGCGTGGCTCTGGTGCTGGATCGCCGCCACGGCGTTCATGCTGGCCGTCCAGTTCATCGCTCCAACCTGGATCATGCCGCTCTTCAACAAGTTCACCCCGCTCGACAGCGGCGACCTGCACGACGCCATCCTGGGCTATGCCCGCAAGGCCGACTTCCCGCTGCGCGGCCTCTTCGTCGTCGACGGCTCCCGCCGCTCGTCGAAGGCCAACGCCTTCTTCACCGGCTTCGGCAAGAACAAGCGCATCGGGCTGTTCGACACCCTGGTCGACGAGTACACCGTTCCGGAGCTGGTGGCCGTCGTGGCCCACGAGGTCGGCCACTACAAGAGAAGGCACATCTGGCAGCGGATGGCGCTCTCCATCGGCCACCTCGGCGCGATGCTCTGGATCCTGTCGCTGTTCCTCGGACAGGAGGGGCTGTTCGCGGCCTTCTACGTCAGCGAGCCCTCCGTGTACGCCGGGCTCCTCTTCTTCGGCCTGCTCTTCACGCCGGTCGAGCTCGTCCTGTCCGTCCTGGTCAACCTCTTCTCCCGACAGAACGAGTTCGAGGCCGACCGCTTCGCGGCCGAGACCACGGGCAGCGGCGAGCCGCTCATCGCCGCGCTCAAGAAGCTGTCCGCCGACAACCTGTCGAACCTGACGCCGCATCCGCTGGCGGTCTTCCTCGACTACTCGCACCCACCGGTGCTGCAACGGATCGCCGCGCTGCGGCAGGGGGCGGGGTAGGCGGGGTAGGAGTGTGCGCCGTAGGGGCGCGGGCTCCCGGAGGGTCGGTTGGGCGCCGAGCGGAGCCGCCAGGCGACGATTGGCGGGCCATCGAACCGAGAGCGATGACCTGCCATCGACGGCCGCGGTCGACGGTGGCGACAGACTACGCGTACGGTGGTGCGACCACCCACTCGGTGTGGCGGACGAACCACCTCCGCGTGGATCTCGGCTTCGGTCCGCAGACCTTGGCGTGCGACGGCTCCTCGGGAACAGGATCCGCATGGACCGTCTGGTCTCGGGAACGCACCGGACCGGCCGAGATCGACACCAGGCCGAAACCCTCGTGATTCGCCAGCACCCGGCCCGGCTCCCCGCCCTCGTCCTCTATCACGTCCCGGCGGTAGACGGACATGGGATCGCCATCCCGGTCATCCTCGAACGCCGCCGACGAAGGCCGGAAGCGACCGTCGTTGTCGTCACGAACGAAGTGCCACGGGGGGATTCTCCGCAGAAGACGAACCTCGTCGCCGATCCGGGGATCGTCGGGGAACTGTCTCCTGCACTCTTCCGGGGACGCCACGACCTCAGTCCGAAGCCCGTCTCAGCCACGTTCGGACCGTTGCTTCGTGACCCGCCAGACCCGCTTCGACCTCTTCGCCCGAGTGCCGGTCTTCAGCACACCACGATACCGCCCCGTCCGGACCGACTTCGATTTCGATGTCCACTCCCCGCCGGTGCCATTCGAGCTGCACCCCCCCCCGCACCGTGGGCACGAGCACGGGACCGGCAATGCCCCGAACGACGTACGCCGTCAGAAACTCGATTGTCTGCCTGAAGGCAGTATCGGAGACCGGGTCGGCGCCGTACGAATTCCAGCCCCTCGGGAGCTGCTGAAGTTCGCAGGCCCGCTCGAGAGCATGCAGGAGCTCTTCAGGCAGATCACGCCTGGGCGCTCGAATCGCTATCCTTCGGGCCGGCCGCCAAGGCGATTCCTGCGGCGTGGTTCGGACGAGCGGATCCGCCAGGGCGTACGTAGCCGCGACTGTTTCCGCCGCCGACAACCGACCCAGCACCGAGCTCGCGGCCAGCACCCCCGGACCCGCGTCAACCGCATCAACCAGACCAGGCATCCGTTCTCTCCCAGCAGCGTTGCATGGAGTCGGTGGTCAGATCCGCGAACCCTCGCACGACCCACTCCCGCCCCAGATCGAAGAACTCGAACGCCCCGTCGATTCCGGTTCCGATCGGGGCTCCCCGCGCCATCAGATTCACGACCCAGACCGGGCTCCCATCGGCCGCGCTCCACGAGGGCTGGGCCGTCACGTACAACCTGCCGGCGGGTCCATCAGTGCCCGGGATGCGATACCGCCACCGCAGAACGGCATCCTCCGGGGCCGGCAGGAATGCAACGGCCGGCAACGGCGCCCAGTTCCTCAGGAGCTTCTCGACCTCTCCATGGTGTTCCCATTCGCCAGCGCGCTCGATGTGATTGACGTACGTCACCTCGCACTGGTTGACCGCCAGCTCGCCAAGACCCTCGTCGTGGAGGAACGCCTCGAACTCCGACACTTCGTCCCGGAATCGCTCCCGGATCCGTTCGTACCGCGGATAGGCATCGCCTCCGCCGACCTTGCGCCAGTTGTGAACGAGACGGTCCTGCTGCACCTGCACGAGTTCGGTCTTCGCCTCGTTCACGAACCAGACGCGCGGCGCTGGCGGCTTGTCCTCGAAAGCGACCTCCACCCGGGGCGGTGACGGCGGACCGAAGCTCTCCGAGGCCGGCGCCAGCGGCGGGTGCTCCTCGATCAGCGGCAACCGATCGCGGTACCTGCGCCAGAGCAAGCCGACGTGAGCGGTCGTCAGGCTGGACAGTGCCCCGAACTGGAGGGACAGGACAACTTCCGCTACGGGTGGCTTCGCGAAATCGGGCAGGTCCGGCGGCCGGCTTGAACTCACGGAGTCGTCTTGGCTTTCACCAGTTTATCGGACGGCCACCGGAGAATCCATTCCTCGTCCTGGCGCGGAACGGTTCGCATTGACATGGCCACATAGCCATGGCTATGTTCCGTCCATGCAGACCATTGCAGCAGGCCGGTTCAAGAACGTCTGTCTGAAGCTGCTGGACGAAGTAGCCGCCACGCGGACGCCCCTGATCATCACGAAGCGGGGCAAGCCGGTCGCGCAGCTCGTTCCATACGTAGCGCCGGAGCCGGTCGCGAGCCTCGCGGGAAGCGTCCTGCGGGAAACGGGAGACCCCTGCGGTACCGGCGAGCGGTGGGACGCGGAGCGCGATGCGAGCGATTCTTGACACTCACGCCTGGCTCTGGTGGGTAGCTCAGGACCCGCGTCTGTCCGACACGGGGCGTAGCGCCGTCGAGGACGCCCGGAGCGAAGGAACCTTGTGGCTGTCAGCGTTCTCGATCTGGGAGGTCGCGAAGAAGGTGCAGAAGGGGCAACTGGTGCTGGACCGCCCGCTCGACGACTGGCTCGACCAGGCGACGACACCGGCGGGGCTCCACGTCGCCGAGTTGACGCGCGCTGTTCTCGTCGAAAGTTGCAGGCTGCCCGGCGGGTTCGCCGGCGAGCCCGCGGACGCGATCATCGTCGCCACGGCGCGGTCGCTGGGCGCCGTGCTCGTCACGAAGGACCAACGGATTCGCGACTACGGTCAGGTTCGCACGATTTGGTGAGGACCTGTCGTGTCACCAGGTACAACGCACCGGATACTGGGTGATCAGCCGATCCGGGGTGACCAGCGTCAGACCGTGCTCGATTGCCTGGCAGACCAGCATGCGGTCGAACGGGTCGCCGTGCAACGGCGGCAGGCGCCCCAGGTGCAGCGTGCTGGCCTCGTCCACCGCGAGGCTGGCGAACCGGTGGCGCTCGCGCTCGCGCGGCACGAAACGCTCGGGCGGGTCCGGCAGCGGCATCCGGTCCAGTGCGTGCTTCACGGCGATTTCCCAGGACGAGACCGCGCTCAGCCACACCTGGTTGCCCGGATCCGCAATCAGTTCCCGCACCCGATCCGGAATCTGCCCGGAACCGTGCGCCCACCAGAGGAACGTGCAGGTGTCGAGCAGCAGCCTCACCTCGGGCCGCCTTCGAATCCCTCGGTGATGTCGTCGGGCAGCGGTTCGAAGAACGGGTCCGGCGCCGACATCGTCCCGCTCACCGCGGACCGCCTTCGAATCCCTCGATGATGTCGTCGGGCAGCGGCTCGAAGAACGAGTCGGGCACGGTGAACGTCCCGCGCGCCAACCCGAAGGGGCGCGGGGCGGTGTCGGGTCGCGGCAACGGCCGGATCTCCGCGATCGGCCGGTTGCGCCGGCACAGCAGGATAGTCTCCCCGGCCTCGAGGCGGGCCAGATAGCGGGAGAGGTGCGTCTTGGCCTCGTGGATGTTCAGGCGGATCATGTCCAATCATGATCCATGAGTGAACCAGGTTTCAACTCCGATTCCTGATTCCCACCAAGCGCCCCGAAACGCCTCGCTGGCTCGGCGTTTCGGCCCATCCCCCCGCTCCATGAGCTTGCTCCTCAGAACTCCGCTTCGCTGCGTTCTGGGGCGCAAGCTCCTAGCCGATTCAATCCTCTTTTCGCGCTCGGAGGCCCGTTGCGGCGGGGGCCAGGAGCGGGGCGGACGGCGGCGGGTCCGCCTGAGCCGCGCGGGCCTCCTGCGCCCTGCCCGCAGGTTTTTCCGGCAATGCGTCATTTCGACTACCGGTTTTTCTTGCACAGGACGGGCCGGAGTCCTAGTATGCGATGTTTGAGGATATGCCCATGAGGAAGACACGATTCGGCGCTCTGATCCCGCTCGTCGTGCTCGCGGTCGGGCTCGGCGGGTACCTCTCCGGCGGCGTCGCGACCGCGTCGGCCCAGGAGCCGGCGCAGCCGCTCGAGTTCCACCGTGACATCCGGCCGATTCTCGCCGAGTCGTGCCTGCTGTGCCACGGTCCCAACGATGCCATCCGGCAGGCCGACCTGCGATTCGACACCGACGAGTTTCTCGATCGGGTCGTCGTGCCGGGCGACGCGGAAGCCAGCGCGCTCTACGAGCGGCTGACCACCGAGGACCCCATCAGGAAGATGCCGCCGGCCGGCATGTCGCTGACCGACGAGCAGATCGACCTCGTCCGCCAGTGGATCGACGGCGGGGCGGAAATGGGGACCGCGCTGGCCGACGCGGATGTGCCGGCCATGCCCGAGCGGATCGTCGACTTCGCGCGCGAGGTGCGGCCGATCCTCTCCGAGAACTGCTTCACCTGCCACGGGCCGGACGCGGAGGCGCGCCAGCGCGGCCTGCGCCTGGACGTGGCGGAAGGGCCCTTCTCGGATCGCGGCGAGTTCGGCGGTCCGGTCATCACGCCCGGCAACGCCGACGAGAGCCTGCTGATCCACCGCGTGAGCGCCGAAGACGCCCGCGTGCGCATGCCCTACCGGCTGGGCCTGAACACCCCGGTCATGCCGGGCACCGACGAGGACGCCCTCGACCCCGGCGAGATCGAGACGCTGCGCCTGTGGATCGATCAGGGGGCCGAGTGGCAGTCGCACTGGGCGTTCATCCCGCCGGAGCGGCACTCGGTGCCGCCGGTGGCCGGCGCCGAGTGGGTCCGCAACCCGATCGACAACTTCGTCAAGTCCCGACTGGAGCAGGAAGGCAGGGAGCCCTCTCCCGAGGCCGATCTCCTCACGCTGCTCCGCCGGGTCACCTTCGATCTGACCGGGCTCCCGCCGACGGACGGCGATATCGCCACGGTTCTCAGCGACGACTCGCCCGACGCCTACGAGCGGCACGTCGACCGCATGCTCGAGTCGGAGGGATACGGCGAGCGGATGGCCGCCGAGTGGCTCGACGGCGCCCGCTACGCCGACTCCAGCGGGTATCAGACCGATGCCCCGCGGCAGATGTGGCGCTACCGCGACTGGGTGATCAACGCCTACAACGACAACATGCCGTTCGATCAGTTCACCATCGAGCAGATCGCCGGCGACATGCTCCCCGACGCCACCCTCGATCAGCGGATCGCCACCGCCTTCAACCGCAACCACGGCCAGAACGGCGAGGGCGGCATCGTCCCCGAGGAGTTCCTGGTCGAGAACGTGGTCGATCGCGTGTCGACGACGGGCACCGTGTGGATGGGCCTGACGCTGGGGTGCGCGCGCTGCCACGACCACAAGTTCGACCCGATCTCGCAGAAGGAGTTCTACGAGATCTACGCCTACTTCAACAACATCCCCGAGCGGGGCAACCTGCGCGGCCTCGGCGCGAAGGCGTTCAAGTACTTCAACTCGCCGCCGCTCGTCACCGCGCCGACCGACGCGGACTTCGCGCAACTGGCCGAGTTCGACGAGAGGCTCGCCGCGGCCCGCGAGGAGTTCGCGAGCCTCGAGGCCGAGTCGGCCGACGCGCGGGCCGAGTGGGAGAGCTCGCTGGCCGGAGCCTGGCCGATCGACTGGGTCCTGCGCGACAAGCTCCTGGTCCATCACCCGCTCGACGGCGACATCGGCGGCACCTACAGCGGCGAGTCGGTGATTCCGCACCAGGGGGTGACCTCCCACCTGCGGACCCCCAGGGAACCGGTGAGCTACAAGTTCCCGATCAACGTGACGCTGGAGGACGGCCTGCCGCGCTTCGCCCCCGGCCGGGTGGGCGAGGCGATGAGCTTCGACGGCAAGCGGTTCATCAACGCCGGCGACATCGCCAACTTCACCTACGCCGAGCCGTTCACCCTGGCCGCCTGGATCTATCCGACCGCTGCCGACGGCGTGATCGTGTCGCGCGCGCTGGCCGGCGACCAGGGCGAGCAGGGGTGGGGCCTGTATCTGCTGGAAGGCAAGCTGCAGGTCAACCTGTCGCAGCGCTACGCGGACGACGGGCTGCGGATCGAGTCGGTGGACACGCTGCCGCTCAACGAATGGCAGCACGTGCTGGTGACCTACGACGGAAGCCTGGTCCCCGAGAGCTTCCGGATCTACGTGAACGGCGAGTCCCGGGAGATCAACCCGCTGCTCGACGGCATCAACAACCCGATGCGGACGCGGGAGCCGTTGCGCATCGGGGCCAGCGGGTCCGCTCCGGAAGGGTCCGGCGCCACCGATTCGAGGCCCCGGTTCCAGGGGATGATCGACGACGTCCGCATCTACATGGAGGCCCTGACGCCCGAGCAGGCGGCCGTCGTGGCGACCGGGGAGACGCTGACCGAGATCGCCCGCATCGCGCCGGCCGGCCGGACGGCCGGGCAGGCCGAGAAGCTGCGGCTCGCCTTCCTCGACCAGTACGCGGCGCCGGAGGTGCGGGACGCGTGGCAGAACGTCAAGGACCTCGAGCGCGAGCGCGCGGCGCTCTGGGACAGCTTCCCCACCGTCATGGTGATGGAGGAGATGGAGCCGAGGCGCGACACGTTCCGGCTGATTCGCGGCGCCTACGACGTACCGGGCGAGCGGGTGGATCCCGGCGTGCCGGCGGTGCTGCCGCCGATGCCGGACGGTGTGTCGAACGACCGTCTGGGGTTCGCCCAGTGGCTCGTCCAGCCCGACCACCCGCTCACCGCCCGCGTGGCCGTGAACCGCTTCTGGCAGATGTACTTCGGGACCGGCCTGGTCAAGACGTCCGAGAACTTCGGGCTGCAAGGGGAGTACCCCAGCCATCCCGAGCTGCTGGACTGGCTGGCGACCACGTTCATCGACTCCGGCTGGGACGTCAAGGCGCTGCAGCGGGCCATCGTGACCAGCTCGACCTATCGCCAGGCGTCGAATCTGACACCGGAGGTGCTCGAGGAGGACCCGGAGAACCGGCTCCTGGCGCGCGGACCGCGCCAGCGCATGACCGCGCAGATGATCCGCGACCAGGCGCTCTCGATCGCCGATCTGCTCGTCCCCAGGCTCGGCGGGCCGTCGGTCAGGCCGTACCAGCCCGAGGGCCTCTGGGAAGAGCAGAGCAGCCAGGAGTACAGGCAGTCCACGGGCGACGACCTGTTCCGCCGCAGCCTCTACACCTACTGGAAGCGGACGCTCGCCCCGCCGTCGATGCTGGCGTTCGATTCCTCGACCCGCGAGACCTGCATCGTCCGCCTCAGCCGGACGAATACGCCGCTGCAGGCCCTGAACCTGATGAACGACGTCACCTACGTGGAGGCGGCGCGCAGGCTGGGCGAGCGGATGATCACCGAGGGCGGCACCACGCCGGACGACCGGATCAATTACGCCTACCGCCTGGCGACGGGGCATCGGCCTTCGGCGGACGCGCGGGCGGTCCTGCGCGAGACCTTCGACGACTTCCTGGGCACCTACCAGGCCGACCGGGATGCGGCGCTCGAGTTCGTCGACGTGGGCGAGACGCCCCGCGACGAAACGCTGGACGTCGCGGAGCTGGCCTCCTACCAGATGGTCGCCAGCATGATTCTGAACCTCGACCGGACCATCACAAAGGACTGACCGATGAAACCGCAAACCGACATGCAGACGCTGCTCTCTCGCCGGCGGTTTCTCAAGCGCTCGAGCACCGGGCTCGGCGCGGCCGCGCTGGCGACGCTGTTCCGCGAGGATCTGCTGGCCAGGGCAGCCACCGCCGAGGCGGTCGGCGGGCTGCCGGGGCTGCCCCACTTCGCGCCCAAGGCCAAGCGCGTCATCTACCTGTTCCAGGGCGGCGCGCCGTCGCAGCACGAGCTGTGGGATTACAAGCCGAAGCTGGCGGAGCTGTACGGCACCGACCTGCCGGATTCGGTCCGCCAGGGACAGCGCCTGACTCCGATGACGGCGTCGCAGGCCGGCTTCCCCATCGTCCCGTCCAAGTTCAAGTTCGCCCAGCACGGCGAGTCGGGACAGTGGATCAGCGAGCTGATGCCGCATACCGCCAAGGTGGCCGATGAGCTCTGCTTCATCAAGACGATGCACACCGAGGCGATCAACCACGACCCGGGCATGACCTTCCTGCAGACCGGCGCCCAGTTGGCGGGCCGGCCCAGCGTCGGCGCCTGGCTGTCGTACGGTCTCGGCAGCATGAACCAGGACCTGCCCACCTTCGTCGTCATGGTCTCGAGCCGCGGCGGCAACCAGGTGTACGACCGGCTGTGGGGCAACGGGTTCCTGCCCTCCGAGTACCAGGGGGTCAAGTTCCTCTCCACCGGCGACCCGGTCCTGTACCTGTCGAATCCCGGGGGCGTCGACCGCAACGCGCGGCGCCGCTTCCTGGACGCGCTGGGCAAGCTCAACCGGCAGGACCAGGAGGAGTTCGGCGACCCGGAGACGGCCACCCGCATCTCCCAGTACGAGATGGCCTACCGCATGCAGGCCTCCGTGCCGGAGCTCACGGACCTGTCGGACGAGCCGGAGTCGACCTTCGAGCGCTACGGGCCCGATTCGAAGACGCCGGGGACGTTCGCGGCCAACTGCCTGCTGGCCCGGCGGCTGGCGGAGCGCGACGTGCGCTTCATCGAGGTCTTCCACCGGGGTTGGGACATGCACACCCAGCTCCCGCGGCGGATCCAGACGCAGGCCCAGGACGTCGACCAGCCGCAGGCGGCGCTGATCCAGGACCTGAAGGAGCGCGGGATGCTGGACGACACGCTGGTCGTCTGGGGCGGCGAGTTCGGCCGCACCGTGTTCTGCCAGGGCCGGCTCACGGAGGAGACCTACGGCCGGGACCACCATCCGCGGGCGTTCACCATCTGGATGGCGGGCGGCGGCAGCAAGGCGGGCACGACCTACGGCGAGACCGACGACTTCGCCTTCAACATCGTCAAGGACCCGGTGCACATCCACGACCTGCACGCCACGATGCTGCACCTGCTCGGCATCGACCACACGCGGTTGACCTACCCGTACCAGGGCCGGAACTTCCGGCTGACGGACGTCCACGGGGAGATCGTCGACGGGGTGGTGGCGTAGCCGGGGCGCGACGGCTGCTTCCGCAACGGCGGCATCGGGACATCCCCGGTGCCGCCGTTCGTTTCTCTCCGCTCCGTCCAACCGGTCGCCCGCCTGCACTGACTAACCGCGCCACGATTCTCGATCCGGAATTCCTCTTCCGCTCCACCTTGAACGGCCGGCTTTGGACCGCTGATAATGGGCGCGCGGAGCAACCCATGAAGCCGCTCGGCATCTTCATCAGCAGCGTGCAACGCGAGTTCGCCGAGGAACGCGCCGTGTTGCGCGACTACCTGCGGGGCGATCCGCTGATGCGGCGGTTCTTCGACCCGTTCCTGTTCGAGGGCGTTCCGGCGACGGATCGGCGCCCCGACGATCTCTACCTGGACGAGGTCGAGCGGAGCGACCTCTACGTGGGGTTGTTCGGGCGCGACTACGGCACGGAGGACGAGCAGGGCATCTCTCCGACCGAGCGAGAGTTCGACCACGCCGCCGCGCTCGGCAAGCATCGCCTGATCTTCGTGAAGGGCGCGAACGGCGACGCCCGCCACCCGAAGATGCAGGCGCTGATCGGCAGAGCCCAAGCAGGATTGGTTCGCAAGCGATTCAGCACTGCGGCCGAGCTCGTGGCCGGGCTGTACGCGGCGCTGGTGGAGTATCTGAACGCCAAGGAACTGATTCGGTGGGGACCGTTCGACGCGGCGCCGTGCACGGGAGCGGAGCTGGACGACCTCGATGACGGCAGGATGACGTCCTTCATTCGCACGGCTCGCCGGGCGCGGCAGTTCCCGCTGCACGAAGATACATCCGCCGTCGACCTGCTGGAGCACTTGAATCTGGTGAACGACGGGCGACCGACGAACGCCGCAGTGCTGTTGTTCGGGAGGGCTCCGCAGCGGTTTCTCCTCTCCTCCGAGGTCAAGTGCGCCCACTTTCACGGGACCCAGGTCGCCAAGCCGATCCCTTCCTACCAGGTGTACAAGGGAACGGCCTTCGAGCTGGTCGATCAGGCGGTGGACTTCGTGCTCAGCAAGATCAACAGATCGATCGGGACACGCGCGGAGAGCGTCCAGGCCCCTCGAACATACGAAATCCCACCGGAAGTCGTGACCGAGGCCATCGTCAACGCGGTAGCCCACCGTGACTACACGGACAACGGCAGCGTTCAGGTCATGCTCTTCGCGGATCGGCTGGAGATCTGGAATCCCGGGCGGCTACCGCCGCCGCTGACGCTCGAGAAACTGCGCGTCGCTCATCGGTCGGTGCCCGGCAATCCGCTGCTGGCGGAATCCCTCTACCTTGCGGAGTACATCGAGAGAATGGGAACCGGCACGCTGGACATGATCCGCCGATGCCGGGATGCCGGTCTGCGGGAGCCGGAGTTCGAGGCCACTGGCGAGTTCGTGACCAGAATCCGCCGCGCGGCGCTCGCCGGGCAGCCTGTGGTGTTCACCAACCGAAAGGAAACTCTCGGCACTACCCAGAAAACGAGTCGGCCTACCCAAGAAACTACCCAAGAAATCAGCGCCAACACCCGGGAACGGATTCTCGCCCTGCTCAGGGCAGAACCCGAGATCACGCGGCGCAGGATCGCCGAACGCATCGGCATTACGCCGGACGGAGTCAAGTACCATCTGCGCAGACTGCGAGCCGCGGGCGTCATCCGCCACGTCGGAGCGACCAAGGCCGGCCGCTGGGAGGTGACGAGATGATGACCTCCGGCAGGCGGCTCACGGGTCCTGGTCGCGGAGTCGATTGACGAGGTCGAGGTCGGGCCGCGCCCCTTCGCCAGCGGCATCCGGTTGCGCGGCGAAGACGGGCACACCGTTTCTGATCGCCGGCGCTTCCTCGGGTTCCAGCGCCCGCAGAATCAACTCCGACGCGATGGCGCCGAGCGTCTTGTGACGCTGCCGTGCAAGCTGGCGCACCCTGGCCAGCGCCTCGGTGGACAGGTTCAGGGTGGTATTCATGAGCCGGCCCTGCTCAGTCTACCTCCCCCTGTGATGCTGCGCATCGAGCAGCACCGGCTTCCCACCCGGCGAACGCAAAAGCCCTGGCGTGCGAACTCGGTACGCGTTTTCGGAGACGACGCCTGCGGCACAGCACGGCCTTTACGGCATCGTCAGCAGCGGCGCCACCCCCGCCGGCAGGTGCTGGTCGAACGCGATCAGCAGGACGGCGTCGGAGACGTGCTGCGCCATCAGGTCCACCAGATCCACCAGGTTGGTCGAGCCCCCGACCGCCTCCAGGGCGCTGGCGTAGGCCTCCGGGGTCACGGTGTGGGGGCCGAAGAGCTGGCGGCCGAACTCGATGAGCGCCGCTTCCTTCTCTCCCAGTCCAGTGACCGATCCACCGTCACGGATGACGTCGATGAGCGCCGGGTCGAGGCCGTTCTCGACCGCCGCGGGCTCGGTGAGGGTCCAGGTGTACTGGTCGTCGTACGCGCGGGCGGTCACCAGGATCGCCAGGTCGAGGAGCGGCCGCGCCACGTTCGCTTCCAGCGACTCGCGCCCTGCGCCGTGGCCGCGGATCTGTCCGGGTCCCGTCCCCTGCGGAGAGAGCGTCCGGCCGTAGAGGCTGGGAGTGGAACGCAGCGTCTGGGCCGGGGCGGGCAGCAGCGGCAGGCGGCTGCGCGATTGCGGGTCCACGTCGTCCGGCTGCGTGAACGGCAGCGGCAGGAACTGCGGCCAGCCGGGCGGCATGTGCTGGTTGAACGCGGCCAGCCGCCCCGCGGTGCCCGCGTAGCGCGCCATCAGGTCGACGACGTCGACGAAGTTGGCCTCGCCGAACAGCTCCACTGCGCGCCGGTAGGTCTCTGCGCCGAGGTGGCGCGCGCCGTAGATCTCGCGGCCCGCCTGGATGATGACCGCCTCCCGCTCGCCGAGCCCCGACAGCGCCTCGCGGTTGCGCACCACGTCGATGACGTCCGGGGCGAGACCGACCGCCACCGCCTCCATCTCGTGCAGCGACCACTCGAAGGGCGCGTCGTGCTCGCGCGCGGTGATCAGGATGGCGAGCTCCAGCAACGGGCGGCCGACCGGAGATTCCCAGCGGGCGTTCAGACCCGTTCCGGCGCTCCGGATCGTGTTCGCCGCGGCCGACGGACCGCCGGCCGGGTCGGGCGCGGGCGTCGAGAGCCTGTTGCGCGACTCGGCGTTGACGTCCGCGGGCAGCGACGATTGCGTCGGCGCCCCGGATGCTGGCTCACCGGAGGCGGGTGCCACGTCGGCCGCAATGAGAAGTGTCGCCAGGCAGGCAGCTACTGCGGACTTCAGGATGAACGGCGGTTTCGTGAACTTGCGCATTGGTCGACTCTCCTCCGTCACATGCCCGCCGGCCTGAACTTCTGCACGCGGCGGCCGTTCAACGTCTCGCCGACGTACACGTTGCCGTGCGAGTCGACCGCCACCGAGTGCGTCGCCTCGAACTGGCCCGCCATCCGCCCGCGGCGCCCGGTGGTGCCGAGCGTCTCCAGCGAGTGGTGCCGCACCGTCCAGAGCAGGTGGTTGCCGCCGTCGGCGTTGTAGATGTACGTCTGGTCCGGGTCGGTCGAGAAGGCGATGTCCCACGTCGAGGCGCCGGCCGTCTCCTTGCCGATGAACCCCTCGCGGACGAACGTGCCGTCCTTCTCGAATATCTGCAGGCGGTGGTTCATCCGGTCGCAGACGTAGACGAGCCCCTCGCTGGAGAGCTGCACGCAGTGGACGGTGTCGCCGAAGATGGGCGACGGGTCCGCGTCCTGGTCGTACGGCGCGAGCTCGCCGTCCACCGGGGACCGGCCGTAGGCGCCCCAGTGGCGCTTGTACTCGCCGCTGTCGGCGTCGAAGACGATGACCCGGCGGTTGCCGTAGCCGTCGGCCACGTAGACCTCGTTGGCCTCGGGGTCGACGCCGATGTCGGCCGCGCGGCCCAGCCGGGTGGTGTCGTGGCTGCCGCTGAGCGGGCCGGCGCTGCCGATCTGCAGCAGGAACGTGCCGTCGCGGGAGAACTTCAGGACCTGCCCGTCGCCGTCGCCGTTGCCGCCGATCCAGACGTTGTCCATGTGGTCGACGAAGATCCCGTGCTCCTCGTTGGGCCACTCGTAGCCGTCGCCGGGACCGCCCCAGGCCTGGACGACGCTGCCCTCCTGGTCGAACTCGATGACCGCAGGCGCGGGGACGCAGCACTCCGAGGTGGGCGGATCGGCCGCGGCGCCGCGCTCGCTGTCGGTCAACGACCGGGGCCGGTGCAGCACCCAGATGTGGTCGCGCGAGTCGACCGCCACGCCGATCACGTGGCCGAGCAGCCACTTGTCGGGCAGCTCCTGCGGCCAGAACGGGTCCACCTGGAGGGTGGCTCCCGGCACTTCGTCCTGCGCCGTCGCGGCGCCGTCCAGCGCACTGTGTCCCAGGCCGAACGCGATGCCGCACGCGATGAGGGACGCCGCCATCCACGCCTGGTGTTTCCTCTGCATCGGTACCTCCCTCGCCCAGGAACCCACTGTCGTCCGCGCCGGCAATCTCCGCCGGGCACGGACTCCCGGCTCGAATCCGAAACGCCGGCCGGCCGGCACGCTCGCGCCGCGCGTCCACTCCAGCACATGAGGTCTTTCGATGCAACCGATTCCGGTCCCTGGGTCCTCGCGATGCGAGGCCGGATCCGGTACGGCCAAGGGTGGGTTGGGCCGCGCGCCGGCAATCAGCCCTGCGGCTCGCCCAGGCAGGCCGCGCACTCCTCCTCGGGCATTTCCGCGGTGCAGAGCACGCGCAACGACTCGAGCGGCACGCCCGGGCGGCGGCCGAGAAAGTGCTCGCAGGCCGGGCTCGGCGCCGCGGCCGGCGCCTGCGCCGGCGCGTAGGCCGCCAGCGGGTACTGGCAGCTCAGCTCCACGGCCTGGACCGCCGCCGCCAGCGCGCGGAAGACGTTGCCGGCCTGATCCACCTCCGACGCCAACCGTCTCTCGGTCGTCCGGTACGTCTGCACCTGCTGGTTGCACTCGTCCCGGATGACGGCGGCGCGGAGCGGGCTCGTATCGCGGTCTATCCGGAAGACGTCGAGATCCTGCCGGCAGCGCGTGTAGGCGTCCCGGGTCTCGAGCAGCGATGCCTCCAGCGACGCAACGGTGCCGCTCGCTTCGTGCGCCTGCTCGGCGGCCGCGCGCAACGCGTCGAGATCGGCGGCGCATTGCGGCCACTGCGCCTCCGCCGACTGGGCCGGGAGCCCGAGCAGTGCGGCGGCAGCGGCGACGGTGCGCAAGCGGAACGCCATGGGCTTCCCCCCTCAATCCTCCGTCGTCGGGCTTGCGGTACGGTCAGGTACACCCGAATCGCGGTCGCATGTCAAGGGCGACCGTCAGAAGTCGACATGCATCGACAGGCGCACGGTCCGGCCACGCAGAAAACCGGTCGGCTGACCGAACAGCGGCGACGACAGCACCCCGCTGTAGCCGCGCACGTTCGTGATGTTGAACACGTTGTAGAACCGCGCCTGGAAGCGGACCAGCCGCTCCGCGCCCCCGGCGCCGCCCGCCTGGGCGAGATCCGTCGCCCGCGGCCGGAACTCCTTCGTGAACGTCATGTCGAGATAGATGCGCGCGGGACCGGTCTCGGTGTTGCGTGCGACCCCCGGCGGCCGGTCCCGAGTCGACTGATCGCCGTTCAGGTCGCGTCCGCTGCGGATGCTGTACGGCCGGCCCGACCAGGCGCGCAGATTGAAGTTGAAGGCCGTCCCCTCGTAGGTGGCGCGGGCGAGGGCCTGCAGCAACGGGTGCCGCAGTCCGGCATCGCGCGGGAGTCGGACCCGGAGCTGCGACTGCACCCGGTGCTGCAGCCGGGCGAGCCCCCAGGCCGGGAGGTACGGATTGTTGAAGTCGTCGTCGTCCTCGCCGCCGCGAAAGCTGTAGTTCAGGCTCCCGGACAGGCCGATCCCCGCCACCTGAATCGCTCGGCGGCGCTCTAGCCGGACCCGGAGCCTCCGGCCCACCGACCTGCCCGTCGATTCGATCTGGTAGATGTTGCCGACGTTGGGGTAGAACGGCCGCATCCTATCCACCGTGTCCCGCCGCACGTCGCGCGGCAGCGCGAGGATTTCCGGCGGCAGGGGCGTGCCGGGAAACGGCGCGTTGACGTTCCGGATGCGCTGCTGGCGATGCCCGTAGCTCATCCGATACGACACCGACAGCCGCAGCCCGCCCGCGAGTTGCTGCGTCACGTTGAACTGCGGATTGACGCTGTAGGGGGACCGGTAGTCGGGATCGAGCCGGTACAGGGACGTGCGCCGTTCGTCGATGAAGGCCCGGCCGCCCTGAAAGGGATCGGGGAACGACGGCGACGAGATGGAGAGCTGCTTCTGATACGTCGACCCGTCGTTGCGGATCAGCCGCACGTGGTCCCGGAAGTCCCGAAACCGCACCCGCGACCCGACGCTGACGATGGTGTCGTCGAACAGCCGGTACTGGAGATTGACGGTGGGATCGAAGCGCAGATAGTCGACCGAGTAGTTGGTCGCTTCGTAGCGCAGCCCCAGGCGCAGGCTCGCCCGCTCGCTGAACTCCCGGTCCGCCTGGAAGTAGCTCTCGACGCCCAGCTCCGCGATGTCCAGCTCGCCGTTGCCCGACGTCAGCGTGAAGGTGGTCGGCAGCCCGGTGATCTCGACCGTCTCGCCGCGGCCGTTCAGATAGGTGGGGACGACGCCGCGGCCGAACGCCTCCTCGACGAGGCGCCGGGTCGGCGCGCAGTTGATGCCGGCGAACCCGGTCGCGCCGCAGTAGTCGTGCAGGCTGGCGAAGTCGAACGTGCCGTTGTAGTTGTCCTCCGACAGGCTGTAGTCGCGGGCGTAGTACCCCTCGAACCCGGCCTGGAAGCTCCAGCCCCGCCGTTGCCAGCGCAGCCGGTCCTCCACCTGGATGCGGGTCTCCTCGTCCCGGTTCCGCCGGGTCCCTCCGCCGCGGTTGAAGGCGTCCGCGACGTCGATCGCCACCCCTTCGGCCACCGGCGTCGCGCTCGATCCCCGCCGCCGCATCCGGACCCGCAGGTCGTTGACGAACGCTTCTCCGAGCCTTCGCTCGCTGACCTGGAACGACCAGTCGCGCCGCGCGTCGTTCGTGGCCCGCTCGGCCAGGGTGAAGCCGCCCACGCCGCTGTTCTCCGTGTGGCGGGTCTCGTAATCGAACCGGACTCCCATGCTGCGATTCGAGGCGACCTCGATATCCGCATTGAGTTCCAGCTCGTGCTCGCGCCGCGGTCGGACGACGCCGTCGAACACGTTGCCGGCCGGCGTTATGGCCCGCAGCGAGTCGGCCGCGCGCTGCTGCCGGTCGGTCGACGCCTCGACGTCCACGGCGAGGCGGTCGGGGAGGACCGGGCCCCGCAGGTCGAGGGCGACGTTCCGCGTCTGCCGCGCCGGCTTCGTCCGCTCGCCCGGCGTCGTCGCGTCGAGCGCCTCGTCGGAGAAGTCGAAGCGCGCCGATCGCTGCCAGCGGCCCGTTCCCGGGCGCGTGATGATCTCGATGCGCGGCCCCTCGCCGCCGCCGTCGGCTCGGAGCGGCGTCGGATCGATGATGATCTGCGCGATCTCCTCCGGCCGCGGCAGCCGGCCCTCGTCGAAGCCGTCGATGATGAAGCCGGCCACGTCATCCTCGAAATCGTCGCTGGAATCCGCGCCGGCCAGCAGCATCAGGTAGAGCGCCAGGTCCTCCTCGTCGTCCGGCAATCCCAGCAGTTCGTCGCCCGACAGCGTGGTGGCCGTCAGGCTCGACAGCGCGTCCACGGCGAACTCCCCTACCCTGTCGACGACGTCGACGCGCTCCTCGAGCGCCTCCAGGGCCAGGGTCACCGCCAGCGGCTGCAGGTCGGGGACGGCGTCTACCGCGAGGTCGACGGTCCGAAACGCCGGCGCAGACACCTGGAGCCGATACGAGCCGGCGGGCACTTCCACGCTGAAGCGGCCGTTGCGATCCGTCGTGGTCTCCCGGACCGGCTCCGCGGATGCATCTCCGAAGACGCGCACGGTGGCGGCCCACATCACGCCGCCGATCTCGTCGGAAACCGTGCCGGATATGCGGGCAGCCGGCTCCCTGGGGCCCAGCGCGGTCTGGAGGGCGGCCGCGGGCTGGCTGCTCGCGAGCAGCAGGACGAGCGCCGTCGCCGGTCGAGCAGTCATCGGTACCGCTTATTGACGACGCGGACGACCGGGTCGCTTCACGGAGCTCCCTCGCCGTCCTCCCACAGCATCCGTTCGGCTCGGGCCAGCAGCCTTCGCAGGCCGGTGCGGCGGAGCGCGGACACCGGGACGCCGCCGTGCCGGCGCGCCAGCGCGTCGCCCTCGCCGTCCTCCATGCGGTCGATCTGGTTGAAGACGAGCAGCTCCGGCGCCTGCATGCCGATGTCGTTGAGCACGCGGCGGACGGCCTCGATGCGCCGCTCGCAGTCGGGCGTCGCCGCGTCGACGACGTGCAGGAGCAGCGACGCGTCGGTCAGCTCCTCGAGGGTGGCGCGAAAGGCGGTGACCAGATCCGCGGGCAGGTCGCGGATGAACCCCACCGTGTCGGTGACGATGACCTCGCGCTCGCGGGGAAACCGCAGCCGCCGCGACGTGGGATCGAGGGTCGCGAACATCTGGTCGGCGACGTGCACCTCGGTGCGGGTCAGGGCCCGCAGCAGCGTGCTCTTGCCCGCGTTCGTGTAGCCGACGATGGACAGGACCGGCACCGCGCGGCGCCCCCGCCGCTGCCGCCGGTTCTCGCGTTGCGCGGCCAGCTTCTTCAATTCGCGTTCGAGCCGGGTCACGCGGTCCCGGGTGCGCCGGCGGTCGACCTCGAGCTGCGTCTCGCCCGGTCCCCGCCCGCCGATGCCGCCGGCGAGCCGCGACAGCGAGACCTCGGCGCGCTGCGCGAGCCGCGGCAGCAGGTACTTGAGCTGCGCCAGCTCCACCTGCAGCTTGCCGTCGCGCGTGGTCGCATGTTGCGCGAAGATGTCCAGGATGAGCTGCGTGCGGTCGATCACCCGCAGCTCCATGCGCTCGCCCAGGTTGCGCGCCTGCGTCGGCGTCAGGTCCTGGTCGACGATCACCAGATCGACGTCGCTCTGGAAGGCGCGGATGACGAGATCGTCCAGCTTGCCGGAGCCCAGCACGGTCTTGGGGTCGACCCGCGGCCGGTTCTGCGTCACGACGTCGACGATGTCGACCCCCGCCGAGTGGGCCAGCTCGCGCAGCTCGGCGATGTGGATCTCGAGGTCCCCGGGGCTGCGGCCGGCGGTGACCGAAACGAGGATCGCGCCCTCGCGGTCTCCGATGCGCTGTGCGCCGGTGCGGCGCGCGAGCGCGGCCTCGCGGTCGCGGATCCACTCCTGGAAGTCGAAGGCGATCCGCGCCGGCGGCTGCGGGTCGAGGCATTCGATGCCCGCGTTGCGGTCGTCCGCGGTGCGCTCGCCGGTGGGCGCGAGCGCCGCGGTATGGGCGAGCGCGGGCAGGCCTTCGTCGTCCATGCCCACCGTCACCATGGCGTCGAGACGCAGGAGCAGCAGGTCGGTCCGGTCGTCCCGCGTCAGTCCCTCGTTCCCCAGATGGGTGTGGAGGCAGCGCAGGCCGCGCAGGCGCCCCCGGCCGGCCCGCAGGCGGCCCCAGTCGGGCAGGGTGATCGAGTGGGCATCGCCCACCATCACGTGCTGGACCAGCCCGCGGCGGTCGAGCAGCACGCCGACCTGGCGGCGAATCTCGCGGCTGATCTCGGTCAGGTGCCGGGCGAGCTCCTGGGTGATCAGCCGGTCGGCCGGCACCCGGCGCCGGAACAGGCGCTCGAGCCGGCGGGTCTGATTGGCCTTGAGGCCGTGCGTATCGCCGAAGACCTCGATGGGAGGTGCCTCCAGTCCTGGCGCCCCGAAACGCCTCGCAAGCTCGGCGTTCGGCCCATCCCCTCCGCTCCATGACCCTGCGTCGCAGAGCTTCGCTTCGCGGCGTTCTGCGGCGCAAGCTCCTGGCCCGACAATCGTCGCTACGGCTCCGCTTGCCGCCCGACCGGGCCTGCCCAGGAGTCTACGCCGTTCTACGGCGCAGACTCCCGGCGCAGCCGGCCGACCCCCTCTGGCACGCAGACCGCGCCCGAGTCCTCCCACTTGTTGTCGGTGAGCTGGCGGACGTCGGTGCCGTCGGCGCGCATCGCGAAGATCTCGCCGTAGGGCTGCGGCACCGAGTCGTAGAGGGCCATCTCGTCCTTGAAACCCGTGCGCGAGCTGCTGAAGACGACCCACTCGCCGCCCGCGCACCAGGCCGAGTGCGCGTCGTTGCCGGGCGCGTGGGTCAGTTGGCGGAGATCGGCGCCGTCGGGCCGGACGGTGTACAGATCGAAGTCGCCCCCGAGGTTCGACGTGAACATGATGCGCTCGCCGTCGGGCGACCACTGGGGGAAGTTGCTGTAGTAGTCGGGTCCGGTCAATGCCACGCGGGGGCCGCCGGCCGCGGGGACGACGTACAGACGTCGCCCGCCCTTGAACACCAGCCGCTCGCCGTCCGGCGACCAGCTCGGGAACCCGTTGTTCACCTCGTCGTCCACCACCAGCCGCAGGTCCGACCCGTCCGGGTCGATGATCCCGATCGGCGCCGACGGCAGGCCGGCGGGCCGGAAGTAGCGCCCGAACGACAGCGCGATCGCATCGCCGCCCGGCGACCAGACGGCGGAGAAGGCGCTGGCCCCCTCGCGGTGGAAGATGGTCCGCTGTCCGGTGCCGTCGAGCGACATGCTCTCGAGGCTGGCGTCCATCGGGTTCGACGACGCGAGCCCCGTGACGTTCGAGACCCGCTCGCCGTACTGGCTGAAGATCATCCGCGTGCCGTCCGGCGAGAACGACACGAACGGCTCGTGCAGGAAGAGCTCGAACTCGGGGTCGGGGCTGAAGGTGGGGACCACGTGCTGCGTGGAGCCCAGCCGCTCGATACGCTCGTAAGCCACCTGCCGGCCGTCCGGCGACCAGCTCGGGCCGCGCACCGCGCCCGCGATCACCGTCTCGACCCGCCGGTCGGGATGCCGGATTCTGAGGCCGCCCTGGTCTCCGCCGGAGCGGCCGACGTAGCCGATGCGCCCCTCCGACAGCCACGCCGGCGAGAGCTTCGTCTCCTGCGACGCGGTGTACTGGACGCGTTCGCCGGTGGCGACGTCGATGGAGACGAGCTCGGTGCGGGACCGGCCGCTCTTCGCCAGGTAGGCACCGACGGGGTCGGTCTCGTAGAACAGCACGCGCCGCCCGTCCGCCGACCACGCCGGGCTCCCCGCCGCCCCGTCCGGCCCCGTCAGGCGCCGCAGCCCGGTGCCGTCGGGCCGGACGAGATAGACGCCCGTGGACTGCAGATGCTCCCACATGCCGGGCTGGTCCCCGGGCTCGGCGTCCCGGTCCGACGTGAACGCGATCCACGCCCCGTCGGGCGACCAGCGGGGCCGGAAGTTGCCCGACGGGTGGTCGGTGAGATTCGAGGCGGACTGCGACGCGAGGTCGAGCAGCCAGACGTCCGCGGTGCCCCGCGCGCGCGTGGAGACGAAGGCCAGGGTCCGCCCGTCCGGCGACAGGGCGCCCTGGTCGTCGAACGCGGGGTGATCGGTGAGCTGCTCGCTCCCGGTGCCGTCCGGGCGGATCCGATAGATGTCCGCCTGCCCGTCCGGCTCGGCGGTGAAGACCACCCACTCCCCGTCGGGAGAGAAGGACGGGGAGTACTCCAGCCCCCAATCCGGAACCAGGGCCCGCGCATCGGCGCCGTCGGCGTCGGCGATGAACACGGTCATCACCGGGGTCTGATACCGGTTGAACAGCACCTGGTGCCGGGCCGGCGCCGCATCGGCGGCCGGCTCGGGCTGTGCGCCGCCGACGGCACCTGTCTCGGGAAGGGGCTGTGCGCTCGCCAGCGGAGCGCAACCCAGGATCATCGTCACGCCGATCGCCAATGTCTTGGTCATCATTGCCGCACCCGTCAGAAGATCGCGATCGGATTGACCGGCGATCCCGTGCCGCCCGGGACTCGCAGCGGCGCGATCACCAGCATGAACTCCCAGCGATTGAGCCGGGCGGCGACCTCGGCCGCCGCGTCGAGGTCGATGTTGTCCAGCAGGTTCATCCCGCGGGCGACGATCGCGAACCGATGGATCGGGTTCACGCGCAGCCCCGGCACGCTGTTCGGCGCTTCGTGCACCGAGTCCGCCCCCAGCAGCGCGATGTCGCGCTCGGCCAGGAACGGAATCACCGACGCGTCCCAGCCCGCCATCTCGCGGGTCGGTCCCACCGCGTCGCGGTACGCCCAGCGACCGGTGCGCAGCAGCAGCGCGTCGCCCGGCCCCAGCCGGACCCCGGCGTACTCCTCCCACGCCTCGATATCCTCCCGGTACAGCCTGGTGCCCGGCTCCAGGTAGGGCACGCCCTTCAGCCGGGGCATGTCGACCAGGACGCCGCGCGTCACGAGGCCGTCCTTCATCTGCGTGGTATCCATCAGCGAGCAGCCGTTCTCGGTGACCACGTCCCGGTAATCGTGGCCGTTGTACAGCTTGTCCTTGTAGAAGACGTGGCACAGCCCGTCGAGGTGGGAGTAGGTCACCCCGTGGAAGTACACCTCCACCCGGTCGCCGGAGTTCTGTCCCTCGGGATTCACCCGCATCTGCAGCACGTAGGGCTCGGCGGCATCGACCGCCTCCTCGGTAAGGAAGTCGTGCGACAGCGACACGGTGGTGCCGGTCCGCACCAGCGCGGCGGCCTCCAGGCGCTTGGCCTCCGTCATCAGGTTGGCGGCACCGATCTGATCGGCGTCGCCCCACCGGCCCCAGTTCGACAGCTCCTCCATCCACCGGTCGAACTGTGCGATGCTGACCGGCTCGCGCGCACCCGACTGGGCCGACAGGTTCCCCGTCCACGCGGCCAGACCGACCCCCACGATGCTCGCCGCCGCCAGCCGCGTCCACGCGTTGCCCATCGGTCTCCTCCCTGCTGCCGGCCGGCCGCCCCGCCGGCGACCGTCAACGCGAGTCTACTCCCGCACGCCGTCAGGGCGACGGGAACGCGTCTGCGACCCGGCGCGCATCGATCTGCTCCAGCCCGATCCCATCCGCCCGGCCCTTCCTGTACCAGTCGGCCGCGAACCGGGCCTTCGCGTAGGCGTCCCGTTTCTGCGGTCCGTTGATGTGTTTGAAGCCGATGAAGGCGCGGGCCCGCTCCCGATTCGCGACGAGATAGGCAGAAACCTCGTTGAGCGTCTGCCGGACCTCGTCGTCGAGCTTCGGAACGGTGATGCGGGTGCTCTCGGCGGCTGCGATCCTGCTCACCAGGGCCGGTTCCCGCAGCAGACGCAGCGTGGCGAGCCGCCGGTTGCCTTCCAGGACGATGAGTCCGTCATCGTCGCCGTCGCTGTCGCGCATCACGACCAGCGGCTCGATGTCTAGGTACCCGTTGGCGGAGATCGACTGCAACAGCTCGTCGAGCTCGGCCCCGCGGTAGAGGCGCGCAATGATCCACTCGTCGGACGCATCGGCCGCCTCGCCGACGAGCCGCGGGTTTCCCCGGTCCAGCCGCAGCCGCTCGACCGGCACCTTCGTGGTCGCCTCGAGCTCCATCGTCATCCCGCTGCGCATCCTCTCCTCGGCAGCGAGCTTGTCGCGTATCGCACCCACCCCGGCCACGATGGGATCGTCACGCATAGCCATGTCACAAAGATAGCCGATGCCGTTCGCCGTGCACGGTTTCAGCGTGCACCGGAGCGCCGGAACCGTTCCAGCAGCTCCCGGTACCGCCGGTCGGCCTCCGCCACGCGGGGCTCGAGGCGGGGCCGCTGCTCTTGCCACCGCTCGACCAGCGTCGTGGCCGTTTCCCAGGTCTCCAGGTCCTGTTGCGGATCGATCGGGGCGGAGAGCAGCGCCTGCAACTGCGCGCGGTGGTGGGCCACCAGCTCCGGCACCGCCTCCCGCTTCCAGGTCGGCTCGTCGCCGACCACCACGTAGATCGGAGCGCTGTGGGCCACCGTCGTGTCGCGGGATGCCTGTCGCCCGCCCCAGGCGCGAACGGCGATCCACAGGCTGCCCTCCGCCGCCATCCGACGGCTCAGCGACACCGTGTCGGTCCCGTCGGCCGTTGCTGTCGCCGCAACGTCGCCGAGGGTGACCAGCTCCAGGCGGTCGAGCCGGTCGAATTCCGGGTTCAGGCGGGCCGACGCCTCGATGTCGAGCGGGGCCCCGCGCGCGACGCGCACCTCGTCCCCCATCGGCCGGCCGTTGACCGACAGCTCCAGGAAGGGACCGTTGGTGACGTAGGCGCGGCCCGCCCGGAACGCATCGAACCACGCGTCCGCCGAGAACGGTCCGTCCAGCCGGACGTAGGTGCGCTCGACGCCGGGCAGCGTGGGTCCGAAGTACGGGAAGTCGGCGCCGGCGACCGGCAGCACCCGGTAGCCGAGGTTGAGGAAGGTGTACCAGATCTCGGTGTTCAGCCGTCCGCCCTGCAGCACCTCGATGAAGTCGATCAAGCCGAACGGCACGTCGAGCGCGAGGCCGCGGCGCCCGTTGAACAGCTCGCCCAGATGCGCGTATCCGGTAATCCCGCCCTGCCGGCGCGTGTTCTCGAAGATCTCGTGGTACTCGAAGAAGGAACCGGGCTCGTGCACGGGCCGCTCGATGTTCCAGTGCATGGTGTGGCCCCGCTGCCCGGTCCGCGGGTCTTCCTGCCCCGACACCAGCACCCGGCCATCGCGCGCGTAGCGCCCCGCCCGGCCCCAGGCCGGCTGCCTGAAATGCGTGCCCGCGACGTTGCCCATCTCCAGGAGGTTGGCGACATACAGGTCCTCGGCGGCGATCTGGCCCCAGACGGCATCGTCGGCCGGCCGGTCGCGCATCAGGTGCACGTGCGAGTCGCCCGAGTACCACCCGGCGGCGGGCAGGTCGGCGTAGCGTTGCAGCGGGACGGTGACCGCGGTCGTCTCGTCGGGTCGAATCTCGATCGCGCCGCGGTGCGATCGGTACTCCGGCCCGCGCGTGACCACCAGCTCGTAGGCGCCGGCGGGAAGGCGGCTCTCGTAGCTGCTGTCGACATAGAAGGCCAGGCGGTTGCTCGATGGCCAGGCCGTGCGCGCGTTGACGCGCAGCAGGCGGATCTCGTCGGTGAACCGGTGGATGCTGAGCGCCCGATCGGACGGGAGGGGTGCGCGGCCGGTGGCGTCGTACAGGCCGACCCGCGCCGGGACCGCCGGTCCGCCGTCGCCGTCGCGCACGTCGAGGACGAGGCGCCCGGACCGGGTTGGCGGCCGCGTCTCGCCGCTGCGCTCGACGGACACGTCACACAGGGCGATGCCTTCCCGCGCGCTCACGGCGAGGTCGGTGCCCCGGACGCCGCGGCCGGCGAAGCGGGCCCGGTCGAGGGTCAGCGTGGTGCTCGCGAAGGCGCCGCCCCGCGCCGGGGCGATCGCGTCGGTGACGCCGACCCCTTCGCCGCCGTTGCGATCCCACCCCACGACAAAGGGCGTCGTCGATTCGGTGGCGTAGGTCAACGTCAGCGTGACCGGCTCGTCGATGTCGAAGGCGTAGTCGTCGTCGACGTCGAGGGCGAAGAGCGCGCCGACGAGGCACGAGCGCCCTTCGACGTCCCGCACCTCCATCGTGCGCCGGGTGCCCGGGGTGCCCAGCTCGGATCGGCTCACCGCGAGCACGCGGGGAACGCGGTCCCGCTGCCACGGCGCCACCTCGACGTAGCGCGCCTCGCTGCCGTGCGCCACCACCGTCGTGTCGCCGGCGGCGAGCCAGACCGTCGCGGCCAGCAACAGCAGCGCCGCCACCGTCCGCCGGAAGTCATCGCGTGTCATGTCGGCGTTCCTTTCCGTTGTGCGGTACCGGTTCGTCGTGCGTCCCATCGAGCCAGTTCTCGACGACCAGCGCGGGGAACCCGCCGGGATTCGTCGACCATTCGCCGTTACCACGGTCAGGTCCGCTGCCAGCGGCTGCGCGGCAATCAGCATGTCGTTCGGTCCGATCGGCGTAGCGCGACGTTCACTTGCACACCCGCGACTCGCCGACTTCGGCAATGCTATTCGCAACCGCCCCAGGATGCCGTCACTTCAACGCCGGCGGACGCGGATGGCAGACGCGCATCGACAGGGCGCTTCGGAATGGATCGCGAAACACGAGGTCGCCGGCGCGCTCGACCGCGCGGACGATCAGCTACGGGCCAGCGTCCGTCCCCTCGCAACGATGCCGCGCGAGCACGTAGAACGCGGTACCGTGCTCGCCGTCATCCGTGGTTCGCGCGAGCGAGAAGCCGAGGCGCCGGAGCACGGCGCCGGAGGCCGCGTTCGGAATGGGGATTACATACATACATGATCACGCGCCGGGATGCGGGCGCCGAAACGTCAATGTTTGCAGGAGTTTTCGGCGACTGACCGGCCTCGCGGAATGTTGACAACAAGCGGTCGATGACGGCAGGCACCGGCGCAGGATCAGAACAGCATCCCGGCCTCCGGATCTCCAGCCGCAGCCGACAAGACCGATCGGATCCCGGATCCGGTACGGCACTGGGTTCCGAGCCGTTCTGGCCTCTCGATCGCTTGACCGCGGCGGCCGGTAGCAGCTACCCTGACCATCGTGCATGCGATCTTGCCTTCTGCGATCCTGAGCAGCGCGGCGTCGACCGTGGCAGGCTCCCGTCTGCCAGATTCTGACTGATCACCCCTGTACAGCCAGATGAACTGGACCGGCTCCATGCCTGGGCCAGGCACCAGTTTGTACGCCGCCTTGCACGGTCATGCGGCAGGAAGTAAATCTGCGTAAGTCCTGTATTTTCTAGAGTTTACGGCTTGTCATATGAAGTGCCTCTCGTTCAGGCTACTTCTATGCCCCAACCGGGACCGGGCCGTTCTCACCGTCAAGGGATCACCTTGAAGAAACTGTTCAAACGGTTCCCGGACAACGCCGCAGCCGAGAAGTGGTTCCTCGAGAAACGCTGGCCGAACGGTATCGCCTGCCCTCGTTGCGGCTCGTTGAACGTCCTAACCAAGACCAAGCACAAGAACATGCCGTACCAGTGCCGAGACTGCCGAAAGTTCTTCTCGGTGCGGACCGGCATGCCGATGCAGTCCAGCAAGCTCGGGCTCCAGACCTGGCTGATCGCGATGTACCTCCACTCGACCTCGCTGAAGGGCGTGTCGAGCATGAAGCTGCACCGCGACCTGGGGATCACGCAGAAGAGCGCCTGGTTCCTAGCACATCGGGTCCGGGAGATGTGGCGCCGTGACGAGACGAAGGACGAAGTATTCGTCGGCCCGATCGAGGCCGACGAGGCGTTCATCGGCGGCAAGGTCAAGTCCATGAGTGCCAGCCGCCGCAAGCAGTTCAAGGGGCGGGGGCCGTTCGCGAACAAGGCCGCCGTGGCCGGCGTCAAGGATCGTTCGTCCAATCAGGTCAGGATCCGTGTCATCGGAACGGTGACCAGCGAGGCGCTTCGCGAGTTCGTCGAACGGTACCGAAACGAGCGCACACGCCTCTTCACCGACGAAGCTGCCGCCTACGAAGACCTCAAAAGGCACGATGCCGTAAAGCACAGCGCCAAGGAGTACGTCCGCGACGAGATCCACACAAATGGAATTGAGTCTTTCTGGTCCATGCTCAAGCGTGGTTACATCGGCACGTACCACCGAATGTCGTTCGAGCATCTGTTCAGGTACGCGACTGAGTTCGAAGCCCGGCATAACTGCCGCGACTTCGATACCGAGCAGCAGTTGATTCTGATGGTCAGAGGCGCCGAAGGCCAGGTGCTGCCCTACGCCAAACTCGTCGAGTACGGCGAACGCGCCGTCAAGATCGCCCTGGGCTGGAAGCCGCCGGTCCACTGGCGCCACCGGAAGACCGCCAAGTCCGATTGACGTTTACACGAGGGGCGGAGCCCAAGGCGGAGCCCCGGCCCCTGGGCACCCGAGCTGTGTTGGTTGTCGCTACGCCTCGCACTCCTTCGGCCGCGGCGATTGGTGACCGAAGCCGTCGCCGTGCGGCCTGATCGGCTCGCCGCAGCTTCCGCACCGGAACAGCTTGTTGGTATCGCCGCCGGCCTGCTTGACCAGCTTGGCGATGAGGATCGCAACCTCTCGATCGACGATGACCTGCCGCATCTCCATCAGCCGATCTCCAGGCTGGTGACCCGGTAGCCGGCTAGGTCGGATCCCGAGCCGTTCACGACGCACCGGTAGTTGAGCCGCACGGCCGCACCGAAGGCGTTGGTCGTGTCGACGTACGACTCGAGGACGTGCTCCTGCGTCCCGATGTGCCGAACCTGAGACGCCATCGAGAACAGCGGAAAGTCGCCGCCCGCCGGGTCAGCGAGCCTCTGCCGGACCGCCGCCACGCACGCCCTGGCGGTGTTGGTCGCCGCGGCGCGGGTTGCGCGCTCGGTCGCGCGCTCCGCGGCAACGGTGGGGCTGACAGTCTCGTCGTTCCCGCCGTCGGGAAGGATCCAGACCAGCCCCAGGACAAGAAGAGATCCGACGATGACCTTGAACCAGACGGGCGGTTCCGACGACTTGTCGACCTGCATGGCTGTCCTCTTTCGGCCCCGACCTGAAGTGGTCACCGGGCCGGTTGCCAGACAGACCAGTACGCGATGCGGACAGGCTCCCGCGTGTTCCCTGCTGGCGCAGGTCTCGTATTCCGCGGGCGGCCCGGTGTCGGGCCGCGCCCCGGTCTGTCTGGCAAGAGGCAGCCTACGGGACGGCCGCCGCAGAATCAAGCGGTTGGGTACGGAAAAGTGCTATGCTGGCGGTCATGGAGAACGAAGAACCGCACCGTCGGCCCTGCGGTTGACCGCCCGGCCTGAGCCGCAACTCGCAGATGTCGAAGGACGACTCCCGGTACCAGCCGACCAGGACCGACATCGAGGAGGACATGCGGGTCGACGCCTCGTTCGAGGAGTTGGTCGACGCCATGTTTGGCCGACGCCGGCCGCGGCACGTGATCCACTGACGGCGGAACCGTAGCCTTTGGTTGGTAAGAGGAGGACCGAATAATGGTCGACATAGAAGAACTCAGCGAGAACGAAACTAAGGTGATGGCTACGATCTTGGGGTCACGACGAAAGGATGATGGTCTAGGTGAAGCAGAGTTTTGTGCACTCACTGGTTTGTCTAACGTGGATTTCAATCTTGCGATTATAGATTTAGAAAAACGCAAGATTCCAATCAAGGACCTTGGTGAGTTTCCTATGGTCTTCCGGTCTCAGGGCAAGATAAAGGCGAACTCGCACGCGTGGGAGTTTGTCAGTAAGCACAGGGAGCGGTTGGCCTCCGTCTGGTCGGAAATAGAAGCGACCAGAGACACATCCTTTGTGCCTTGACCGTGCTACCTTTCCGGGAAAAGGTAGTTGGCCACGTCGCCGTATGGAGAACGAAGTTGGATAAACTCATGTGGGGCACGTGTGGGCAAGAACCGCAGTGGTGCAGCTTTCAGCATCTCAATTTGCAGAACCTCGAGTACGAGGGCGTCTATATCATCTGGCACGATGGAACAGCTCAAAACAACGTCGCCGAGACTGTCCGCATTGGACAAGGCATCATCAGCCAGCGGATCGCCACGCATCGAAACGACGACGTGATCACAGCGTACGCCGTTCGAGGGAGCCTTCGGGTTACCTGGGCGGCTGTTGCGGGACGGGCTCGACGACTCGGAATCGAGAGGTATCTCGCCGACGAACTGGACCCTCTCGTCGGGGAGTACCCTGACGTGCGTCCGATCCCAGTAAACCTTCCCTGGGCTCGTTGAGCAGGGCGTTGACAGCCTCGATCAGCTTCATCATCTGGTACTGCTGCCACGGCGGATCGCCGGCACCGCTTCGCTGGCGATCCTTGGCCCACGATCGCGCTGCGAGCAGTGCCGGCCGAATCTGCTCAACCCCAGCCATCGGGAGGTTCACCACAGTACCCATGCCGAAGTATACACGGGCGGGATCGAGCACCCGCCACTGCTACGTCCCGGAACCTGCACGCTGCAACCGAATGGAACCAGAAAGGCGTGCAGCACGGCGAGCACCTGCTGCTCGACTTCGGGCCGGGAAACGGCGGGCAGGTCTGGCTCGCCTGGACGGACGTGGCCGATTTCACCGACGTGCTTGCTCAGTAATCAGACTGAGATGCTACCCGAACAGCGGCCGACTGACGACTCGTCTGTGCTTGTGATATGATCAAGTCGGCCGGTGGCCGGGTCGTGATTCATGTTCCGCACGGCCGCTGAGCGGAAAACGACCATGCATGACTCAACACCAGCGCAACGGGACAGAGCGACAGTAGAGAACGCTGAATCGCGCTTGGCAGCCCCGGAGTTCGAGGTCGTCAGCCATGACCTGTCCCGACCCGTCATTCTCGATTCGTTGACCGTGTCAAGGCTTGAACGGCTCCTATCTCTTGTCCGAGTTCATGCACCACGTCCCGCAAGACCATCTCCCCTCGCTGGCCGTTTCTATGCCGTAGCTTCACCGCCCCGTCGTCTGGATCGATAATCGCCTGCATCACTGTAGACAGCAAGCCGAGTCGACCCTCAAGTCGCCGGATCGCCTCTGTCAGATTCGCTTCGTCCACATCACCCTCCGTACCCGGCGCCGGACCCGCGCCGTGCGATGAATGGCGGATCGGATCGTAGCGCATTGGGTAAAATGAGTCCATGCTGATCACGCGCGCTGGCTGCCCGCTCCCCGTTGCTGCTGCTGTCCTCCTCTCTCTGCTCGGATGTCAGTTCCAAGCTCACCATAATGCTGTCCTGCTCCTGTTCATCGGTGAAGAAAGTTGTTGGTCAGGAAATTGAACGTCTTGCCCGTGGACTCATCTGCCTGCGCGCACAGCGACAGAAGCTCTATCACCTGGGCATTCGCAGCCCGGTGTCGCGGATTAGACGGCCCCGCTTCATGCCGGGCGTCTTCCGCGTACATTCTACTTCTGTTCACCTTGAGGCGTAGCGTCAGAACATTCTCGGAGAGCAGCACATAGCTGCTTCGGAGATTCGGCAACCACCAGGATCTGGTGGGGATCTGCGGGTGAGTTGCGACGCAGTTCGATAGTGCCTTTGGTAGGGCGGACTCCACGAAGAGTCGCCACACGCTGGATCTCGCAGATTCTCAGGAAGGTTGGGCCTTCGAAGAAGGCATCCTCTCCCCGGAGAAACACCCATTCATCTGCTGTTCTACCGCTCCAGAGTCGTTGCTCCAAAACTGTCACCAGCACCCACCGGGGGACACTGGAACACTCCTCCTGAGCTTTAGCAGTAGTGGAAATGACGGCGACGACGGCGACGACCGCGGCGACGACGCGAGGCAATGCGCGCATGGTGGTCTCCTCTCAGAGCGCAGGTTCCCCATCCGTGTCCCGACACAGGAACGCCCCAGTTCGCACATGCGAACCGGAGCGGAAAGCCATCACCCAAGCGTGAGATCGAACGCCTTGGGATCGAGGACAAGGCTGACGATCCATCGTCAAGTACGTGACGGCAAGTCCGGGCTGTCCACTCGTCGGGGGGAAGGGCCGACCAAGGCCGGCCCTTCGCCGTTGTCTATCGACGGCCGCCAGCCTTGTTGTCGCTGCGATCGACGAGAACGTAGGTGCGGTTCGATTCCGTCGTTGGCGGCAGGGTTTCACCCTGCTCGCTGGTGACTTCGCGACCGCCAACGTCGCCGCCGCGGGGGCCTCGCTCCTGGTACTGGCCAGAGAAAGGCGCCCTAGAGCCTGGACGTAGTCGCTCCATGTCCCCCTCCTTCGGGGATCAGGCCACACACCTTCCGGGGGTTGACTCGGCGACTCGATCCGAGCAAGACTGCGACAGCTATACCTCAGTGGTCACTCGGGCCGCTCGGTCAACGTGGGCCGGGTGGCCCGTTTGACCCAACGCCTACGCGCGTTCCCTTGGATCTTCTGTCGGCGTAGCTTGATTCCTCCTCTCCAGTTGGTCGAGTCTGTCCAGGATCGCCAGCCGAAGCACGGCCGACGGCGAGAGCCCGATTGCCGGCGGCAGTGCGTTCAGACGTTTTCTTGACCCCTCGGGGAGCCTGACGACCACCGTTTCCGGAAATCGTGTGTTTTGACTCACTTCCCTGAACCTCCATTGCTGACCTGAAATACTCACATAAGCAGTCTGAATTGTCAACGAAATGGATACAGGTCATCATGCGTTTCTCGATTTCTGCGACCCTGGCGGCATTCTGAGCTCCTTGGGTGTCGAGCGCGATGAAGGCGACGAGCAGGACTGGCGGGGCGGGGAACGACGAGAGGGCGACGAGCGGTCGACGCCTGTCCAGGACGGTTGCAGGTGCTCGATCTGTTCTTCGATCTGGAGGTCGAGACGCTTATCGCGCGCGGCACCGTTCTTCCCGCATCCCGATCGAGAAGTTGCCGCTGCCGGAGCCGGCTCCGGAGCACCCGAGCAAGACGGACCGACGAACCGGACACAGTCGACCGGATCATCGACGACGCGCGCCGGCCCCTCGCCGCAGCCATCGGCGTGCCTGCGGACCGGGTCAAGGTCGTCTTCCGGATCGAGGACCGGTAGGATCATCGATCCGGTCGCCAGGACGGTGCCCTGCGGCTGGCGTTGTGGAGCGGGGAATCGAGTCGGACATCGACAACACGTCTGATACATGATCAGTTCATGGTCAACATGATAGCATCTGCCACATGATTCAGTCGCTTGAGGGGATGGACCTGGCCGATCGGCTGCGCGAGATGTCGAGTCGGATCAGGCAGCGGGTCGACAGCGTGAAGACCGAGGAGGCCACCAAGACCGCCCTCGTGATGCCGTTCATCAACCATGTGCTCGGGTACAACGTCTTCGACCCGGACGAGGTCGTGCCCGAGTTCATCGCCGACGTGGGCACGAAGAAGGGCGAGAAGGTCGACTACGCGATCTTCCGGGACGGCCAGCCGATCATGCTGTTCGAGTGCAAGCACTACGGCGTCGACCTCGGCAAGGAGCCCGCAGCGCAGTTGTACCGGTACTTCAGCGTCGCCGAGGCCCGGTTCGGCGTCCTGACCGACGGCGTCGTCTACCGCTTCTACTCGGACATCGACGAACAGAACAAGATGGACGCGCGGCCGTTCCTCGAGATCAACATGCTCGACGTGGACGCGATCGACGTGGACGAGTTGAAGCGCTTCACGAAGACCTCGTTCGACCTCGACCAGATCCTGAGCACCGCCAAGGACCTGAAGTACACGCGCGAAGTCCTCCGGCTGTTGACGAACGAGTGGAACGATCCGTCCGAGGCGTTCGTCCGGCACTTCGCTGCCCAGGTCTACGACGGCGTCAAGACGAAGGCGGTGATCGAGCAGTTCACGCGGGCGACGAAGAAAGCGCTGCACCAGTTCGTTGCACGCCGCATCAGCGACCGCCTGAAGTCGGCGCTCGAGAGCACCCGAGACGAGGCGCCGAGCGCGGCGGACGACCCGGCCGACACGGGTGCCGAGACGGCCGGCGCGCCGGAAATCGTCACGACCGAAGACGAGTACCAGGCGTTCTATGCGGTCACCGCGATCCTGAGCCCGGAGATCCAGCCCGACCGGATCGTGCTCCGTAACGGGAAGAGCCAGTGCGCGGTCCTGCTCGACAACACGAACAGGCAGCCGATCTGTCGGCTGTACTTCAAGTCGCGCCAGAAGAAGCTCGGGATCCTGGGGATCCTGGGTGAACAGAAGACCGAGGAGCGAGTAACGATCGAGTCGATCGGCGACATCTTCGGTCACGCCGACCGGATCCGGGAAACCGTGCGTCGCTACGACGCCGAACGCAACAACGGATAGTGCCTCACAGTCGGAGAGCCGGTCGCCAGATGGCTGCATGTGCCTGATCGTCAACCGGCGTCGCCCTAAGCGCCTGTTGCCTGGCGGCGATCGCATACACGCGACCGCATGAGCATGCAGATATGCACGTGCGAGGGCGCATCCGATCCACGCCGTAGACCCCCGGATCGCGCTGTGGCGAATCCTCGTCCGTCCTGAGCGATTTCGGCCCGGAGCCGGAATCCGGACTGCATATGCAGAAGTCGCCCGGCACCCGTTTTCTTTTGACGCCAAGCGCTTGAATACGTCATTGGACGTGCTCCGAAAAGTCCAATAAATACGGGCGTTTTCGGTCCGGCGCGGCGTGATCACCCACCGATATAATCCCCTTCGGAATATCCGTCGCCGCCCGGATCTCGGCGCACCCGAGCGTCTCGAACGCGAACCCGCACGCCGTGGCCGCGGCCTCGGTGGCGAAGCCCCGGCCCCAGTATGTCGGCAGCAGTCCGTACAGCAGTTGCAGCTCGGGCGGGTCGAAGAACTCGCGGAAGCCGACGAACCCGATCACCAACGGGTCGTCACGCCGCCTGACGGCCCACAGGCCGACGGAGCCGGTTCGGAACCGCCGCTCGCTGGCCAGAATCTCCGCCTCGACCCACTCCGCGGATACCGCTTGGCCGTCGAGCAGATAGCGCCGCACATCGGCGTCGCAAAAGAAGTGACGCAGCGACGCGGCGTCGGACATCGCGACCGGCGTCAGATCGAGACGTGCCGTGCGCCGTGTCATACGCGAGCCGTCGTCGCCATGGCCGGTCGAAGTCTAGCGCACGCGGCAGGAATCGCCGGCGACGGCGTGACGATTCACGCTGTTGGACAGTTATGCTTGACGTAACGTGGATACGTGCCGCTACGGCGGGCACGGTCCGATGGCAGCGGGAACCGAAGCGTCGTGATCGTCGACTACCACCGGTGAGGAGCACAGGCCCATGCGTGAGCCCATCCACCCAGGCGAGACGCTGCGCGAGGATCTCGACGCCCTCGGCATGAGCGCGTCGGAGCTTGCGCGGCGCATCGAGGTACCGGTGCACCGCATCACTCAGATTCTCAACGGCCGGCGCGCGGTCACCGGCGACACGGCGCTGCGCCTCGGGCGCTTCTTCGGAACCTCGGGCGAGTTCTGGCTCAACCTCCAGAAGCTCTACGAGCTGCGGCTTGCGGAGCGCGAGAACGGCGCGGCGATCGCCCGGCTGCCCACCCTGGACGACGCCAGGGACCTGCACGCGGCTGCCCCGCCCGGCGCTTCCTCGGCTCCGGGATCGGCGTGATGAACGCGGCCCTTCCGGGCCTCGGAGACCGACGCATGGCCTACGCTCGTGCCGCCGGCCCGACCCGGAAGTCACGTGCGTGCGTGATGTCCGCATCGGTCACTGCACGTACCTGTGACGACGACACGGTAACCAACGCCGCCGTGTAACCATCCAGGGTCAGAAACTCCACCTCGAGAGCTTCACCGTCCCGATGGACGTGAACAATCGTTCCAACATCTCCGGCCTTCAGGCCCGGCTCGGCAAGGTCGTCCGTGAGCACGATGCGATCATGTTCTTCCAGCATTCCGACTCCCCAGCCGTCGGACTCCGCCAGCGCTACAAGGACTCTACGAGCGCCGGTTCAATGCGTCGATCCGGCCTGCTTGCGGTTGGTCATCTCTATGCGCCGTCCTCGTCAGACATCTATCGCCTCGCGCTCGACGTAGGGGCGTATCTCCGCCCGCAACTCCCGGGTCGTCGTCATGTCCACGTGTCGGCCCAGCAGGTCCTCCAGATAAGCCTGCGCTCCGAAATAGCGCCTCCAGTCGTGCGGCGCGTCGAACCGGACCAGGATGTCCACGTCGCTGTCGTCAGAGCCTCGATCGCGGGCAAAGGACCCGTAGAGGGCCAACTCGATCACCCCGAAGCGCCGGGCGAGCGTCGCCTTGTGCCGTCGAAGCAGACGGAGCACGTCGTTCCTCGTCATGGCGTCCTCGGTCGGATCGAGCCCGACGGTCGGGCGTGTCCGGAGATCGATGTCGCGGCCGAGTCACGAGAGGGATCGAAATCGGGCTCGTGTCCATCTGTGCGCGCCTCATGACTCATTCGCACCGCGTCCCTCGCCCGGTGCACTCTCCGTCGCGGCATTCATTGCGGCGATGCTGCTCTGCGGAGGCTGCACGCAGGTGCGGCCCGATGCGGCTTCCATGCTCCGGATGTGCCGGACAATGGCGTCGATGTCATAGTTGAAACGCGCTGCGAGCCTGTCGCGCACGGCGCGCACCTCGGCCACAATCGGATCAGGTTTCATCGTCGTCCTCCGCTACGACAAGCTGCTCCGGCGTGCACAGGAGCGGCGGGTCGATACCGGCGTCTCGACACACGGCCTCGATCCGTGGCCGCGCCGCGGCGGCATCGCGATCTCCCACCGCCGCTTCTTCCCGAACCAGTTCCGAAATCACCAACTCGAACCGCTCCTTCGTACCCGCCCACCAGTCTCGCGTGCTCTGCTGCCGCCCAGCAATCACTATGTCACGCGCGGGCCGGGCCGTCAGATAGCTGACGACGCTGGTTTCGACGTAGACACGCGGCTTCATCATGACCAACCGTCACGTGCGTGCGTGATGTCCGCAGCGGTCACTGGACGCACCTGGGACGACGACACCGTGACCAGCGCCGCCGTGTGGCCATCCAGGGACAGGAACTCCACCTCGAAGGCTTCACCGTCCCGATGGACGTGAACAATCGTTCCGACATCTCCGGCCTTCGGGCCCGGATCGGCAGCGTCGTCCGTGAGCACCACGCGATCATGTTCTTCCAGCATCCCGCCTCCTCAGCGGATGCGCGCGATGAGGCGCGGCTCCCCCGTACTCGTCAATGAGCCAGACGGTTCGCCCCGACGGTTGCGTGCGTCCGGAATCTCCAGGACGCCTCCACACTGTACCGCGTCGGTGTCCATCTCGGCCTTCAGCGTCTTGAGCGCGCTGCAGGGATCGCGACCATCTTGCGCGTCGCGCGTCGAAGGGATTGACCACGGGGACGCCGAGACCTTCGATGTCCGGGCGTGTTGCGGGGGACGACGGTCATGTCGTGCACACGGGCGGTCGCGGCCAGGCGTTCCGTTGCGGTCCTGGAAACACCGGTCAGCTTGTTCAACCGCGGCTTGGATGCGTGTGCACGGTCACTGCCCCGCCCGCAGGTCGTCGAGGAACTCCGAGCCGGGGTCCACGCCCGTCACCAGCAGCCGGTCGCGGGCGCGGGTGCAGGCGACGTAGAGCAAGTGCCGCTCGGTGCCGTAGACCTCCTCCAGATCGGCGTCATCGCCCACGCGTTCGATCCGGGTCTGCAGAGGAATGACCTCGTCGTCGCACGCTGCCACCGCGACCGCCCGGAACTCCAGCCCCTTGGCGAGGTGCATGGTGCCGACCGCGACCGACCCGGACACGCCGCCGGACCCGTCGTCGAGCTGCACGGCGCGCATGCCCGCGGCCCGTACAGCCGAAAGCGCCCGGTCGATCTGCTCCAGTGACCTGACGAACACGCCGATTGCCTGCGGCGCGCAGCCCTCGCGCTGTCGCGCGCGAAGCCAGTCCGCGATGGCCTTGGTCTCGTCCTCCGGCGAATCGAAGGTCCTGACCTCGGGTGCGGGTCCGTTGAACACCGAGACCGTTGCACCTCGCTGCTCCGGGTTGCCGTCGACGTCGGCCAGCTCGGGCGGCAAGAGCCGGTCCGCCTGTCGCCGGATCTGATGCGACGTGCGGTAGTTGATGCGCAGCGTATGGGATCGCCCCCGCACGTCGACGCCGAGGGCCCGCCAGGAGAATGGTGTCTGGAAGATCCGCTGTCCAAGATCCCCGGCGAAGAACAGGCCGTTCGGCCGGCTCCCGCCCAGGCCCGCCAGAAACCGCAGTTCCGCGACGCCGATGTCCTGGGCTTCGTCGAGGACGCAGAAATCGAACGGTGGATGCGCAGCCCCCGCCATCGTCGCCGCCACCCGTCCGAACATGCCGGGCTCCGTCAACCTCCCCCGCTCGGCGAGCGCCGATTGGACCCGCGAGAAGATCGACCACAGCAACTCCCGCTGCTTCTCGGCCAACCGGGTCTTGCGGCCGAGCCGCTGCACGTCGCGGTCGTCCTCCCAGCTCGCAAGTTGCCAGGCGTCGACCACCGTGCTCCATTCCGTCCGAAGGAAGTGCGCACCGAAACGATGACCTTCGACATCGGCAGCCGCCTGCCGGAGCAGCTCCCGGATGTCTTCGTCCGTCGCCAGCTTGAGGCGGCCGACGTTCGCCGTGTAGAGGCGACGCCCAATGGCGCTCATCGAAATGCACCTCGAGACGCTCGGCGATCTGCGGCTCGTTCCCGATGAGGCGTCTGAGACGCGTTCGCAGCGCGGTGGCCAGCGCATCGGAGAAGGTGGCCAGCAGCACGCGGCTCTCTGGATGTGCGCGCGCCAGATGCACCGCCCTGTGAAGCGCCACGATGGTCTTGCCGGTGCCGGCCGAGCCCGAGACACGCGCCGGACCGGTGTACTCGCGTTCGACGAGCTGCCGTTGGGCCGGGTGCAGGAAGACCGTCCACTTCTCCCAGGGGTAGTCCAGCGCCCGCTCCAGCGCCTCCACGTCCGCCATCACCCGGAAGCGGCGCTGCGCGTCCGGATGCGCGAACGGATCGGCGCCCGCCACGGCAGGCGCCGGGCGGTCAGGGGCACCGCCGGTCGCAAGCTGCAGCAGTGCCTCGGCGGCCTCGCCCGGCAGGTGGTCGGCGAGGTCGAGCAGCGTGTCCTCCGTCGCGGCCCGCACGTCGTTCAGCCACTCGACGGGCACGCCGTAGCCCAGCAGATCGTCGTCCGACGCGTGGGCGAAGAACGCCGTCCGCGACGCCGCCGGTCTGCCAGCCGCGGCCCCTTCGGTGGACGCGGGGACGTCCACCTCCACATACCGCGGCACCCGAATCTCGCGAACCGTCTCGCGGATCTCGACGAGTTGCGCAGCGCCCGTCGTCGGATGCCGTTCCAGTCGCCGTCGTTCGGCCCACTGGTACGCCGCGTCGTGATGATCGACGTAGCAGAGCAGGAAGCTGGAAGCGGTCCGGTGGACGATCAGCCGGATGTCGCGACTGACCCGAACGGACCAGAAGTCCTTGTCCTTCGCCCGGTCGACCTGGTGCAGCTTCAGGCCCGGATGCGCCGGGTTCATCTGCAGGTCGAACGCCGCGGTCTTGACCGCCTTCTGCTCGTCGCCGGTCAGCTTCGCGAGGCTATCGGTGAAGGTGTCGGCGATTCGGAACTGCATCAGGTCTCTATCTCGACCGGCACACCGATCTGGTTCGCGACTTCCGTCCGGAGATCCACGTCGACGTCCGGCGCCTTGATGCTGACGACGAGCGCGTATCGCGCGGTTTGGTCGTATCTCTCGAGGGCTTGGCGGGTCTTCCACCAACCTACCGCAGGGTAGACGGCGAGGCTCCCCCGGCTCGCGAGATCCGCCGCGCTGCCGCGCCAGATGTCCGCATGCAGTGAACCTCTGTGGCGAGTCTGCTTCCCAATCAACCACTCGGGATCGCTGCCCTGCGCGCGATGCGTTCCTTCTTCCTCGTCTCGCGCCGCTACGTTGATCCTGCTGCGAAACTCGTCGACCGACTCGAGGGGTCGCTTCACGTCGAAGCGGAGACCGTGGGACTCGTATCGGTACCGGGAACGGACCCCGCGCCGCGACGGGTTCGGCTCGATGAAGTAGGACAGCGTGACCCGCATCTCGACCTGCGTATCGCCCAGGCCCTCCAACTCATCGCGTGGCCAGGGCAGGTTGTAGAGATGCATGTCCCGAAGCGTGGGCGACTTCGATCCCTCGCGCTGGAATGGATGCAGACGCTCCTCGATCACCATCGTCAACGAGTTGTCGACACTCCAGAGCGCGCGATCGAGATCCGGCACGCCGAACCCGCAACGCTGGACCAGACGTCGGTAGTCCGTCTTCGTGGCCGCGCGGGTTGTGGGCAACGAGGCACGTCGCATGGCCTCGGTCCACTCCGCCGAATGCACGATGAGGGCACGGACAGTCTCCGGCCACAACGTCGGATAGACGACCATGATTCGAGCCGCGAGCCGCGCAGCCAGCGCCATCGCAGCACTCGTTGCGGTAGCAGTAGTGAAGATCCGTTCGTTGGGTCGATGATGCGCTGTCAAGAGGCTGAGGCTGTCGGCCGTAACCGCGGAGAGCCCGTCCTTCGCCGCATTGCCGCCCTCAAGCACGATGTCCGGCTTCAGGCGCCAGTACTTCTCCCATGACAGTGAGGTCGTGCTGAACGGACTCAGACCGCCCCGCGGAGCAACGGGCGTGTAGTCGTCGGTGTCAGACTCCGTAATTCGCACCAGCTCCGTACAAGCACCCACCGCCAGCGCGTTCCATGCCTGCGCTGGATCGTGCACGCCATCGGTGTCGTTGGAATACGGGTAGTTGAACCACGCGTTGGGATCCTGGATGTTCCCGGCCGACAGTACCAGCAGACGCGGGTGCTCACCAGCTCCGTCGACATCGGCCGCAAGTGCGTCCACGGCTGCCGACCACGCGGACGGGCGGCCCCGGTCGCGGTCGTCGGGAGTCGTGACGGCCATGCCGAACACTCGAGGCCTCCTCGGAGCCGCGATTTCCGGACGGGCCACCGCCTCTCCCGTCACGTAACCATGGTGCCGCGAGTCTCCGTCGCCGCCGGGCCCGGGCAGCAGCTTCACCGATTCCAAACGGTGATCGAGCGCCACCGGGTCGGTGCCTTCAACAAGCGGCGTCAGATCGCCGGCGAGCGCCACGCCGGCCATCTGGGTCCCGTGGCCGTGCGCATCGTCGGGGCCCCAGCCGGGCTCGACGGTGTGCTGATCGGCCGGCTCGAGTGCCGGGCTCAAGAACGGATGTCCCCGGTTGACGCCCGTGTCAAGGAGACAGACGCGCGGAACCTCATCCGTGTCGGCTGGGAATTGAGTCCGTGCAAGCAACTCGTCAAGCCATTCCTGCTGCTCTTCCGGCGGTAGGGAGCCAAAGAAATCAGCGGTCTCCTTGGCTCGCCGAAGCTCCGCGATGCTGTTGAGCGTCAGCATCGAGTGCTCCATCTGTTCCAGTGAAGCCGACACCAACACCACCGTCCGCTCAGGAAACACCAACTCGCCAGGCGCAAGCCGCATCCCCTGCGCTTCGGCTCGCTTCCGAAAGGACGCGATGATTGTCCGTCGATCCCTCCGGACCGGGAGCCAAACTTCCCACCAGAGTGCGCCTTCATCCCCCGTCGGGAACTCCGTCGCCGTGTCGGTCCAGAGGGCACGCAGGCTCGCCGCGCGAATCTCGCGAATCGCATCGACGAGTTTCCTGTTGTCGCGTACGCGTCCGATGCGATCCCGCCTCTCCTCCAGGTAGTCCCGGATGAGCCGCTCGAAGTGATCGAGCCTTCCGTCGGGCACGAAGACTGTCGCGAGCGTTCGATCACGCTCCTGCCGGACGTTCAGCAGCTCCATTCCGGACCGCTCGCGCGCCAGGCTCTCGAAGGCCAACTCGATGTCAGGAAAGCTCTCGAACTCGATCCGCAACCCCAACTCGTCCAGGCCGGCAGCCTGCTGAGCGTCTCGGGCGGCGTCAGCCTGCGGCCGCAACGCTTCGAACTGTCGCTGCAGTGCTCGGGCGTGGCGGGCGCGGTGGCGCTCAGGTACGACAGCGGAAGCTCCGAACTGCTGTGGCGACCTATACGGCTGCGTTTCTGCGAAGCCTTCGATGATGAAGTGTCGACTTCTTCGGTCCGTCCCGTTCGCCATGCTGCGCCTTGCCGCTACACTCCTCTCGCAGCCAGCTTATCGGCGATGGTCTGGCGCTCCTTCAGCATCGTCCGGATATCCGCTTCGCGAACCAGAGACCGATCGTGAATCAACGCATCCTTCAGCACCTCGTCGGCGGCGCGAACGACCTCCGCGTAGCTCAGGCCCGCCGCGAGGTTGGCGAGGCTGCGCCAGCGGATCCGCTTCACGGCCTGTGAGGCGAGCCGTGCCCTCAGAACCTGCACAATCTGCGTCCTGTCGGGCAACTCGTAGTGCAGGATGTCGTCGAAGCGACGGAAGAGCGCGGGATCGAGAATGCCTGGATGGTTGGTCGCGGCAATGACGAGGCTGTGGGAGCGATCCTGCTCGATCATCTGGAGAAAACTGTTGAGGACACGTCGGATCTCGCCGACGTCGTTCGCGAGCCCACGCTGCGAGCCAATCGCGTCGAACTCGTCGAAGAAGTACACCCCCCGCGTGCGTCCCGTCGCCTCGAAGATCTGCCGCAGCTTGGCCGCCGTCTCTCCCATGTACTTGGTGATCAACCCATCGAGGCGGACCTGAAGAAGCGGAAGCCCCAGCTCTCCAGCCAGTACCGACGCGGTCAGCGTCTTGCCGGTTCCGGGTGGCCCCGTCAACAACAACTTGCGCCGCGGCGCGAGACCTCGCTCCAGGATGCGCCCGGCGTGGCGCTGCTCCCGAATCACGCGCCGAATCTGGTCCCGGAGCTCCTCTCCCAGCACCATCTGTCCCAGTCGTGCGCCCGGATAGGACGCTTCCAGCAGATTCGCCAGCTCGCCGCGCGGCCGCCCGATCGGAACCGGCGCTCCGGCCCCCGTTTGGCTCTTGGCGCGATCGATCAGCGTGCGCAGCTCCTCGGCTAGTCTGCCATGCCCGAGCCTCGCCTCGTGGGCGGCCACCTGCATGGCGACGGAGAAGAAGCGGTCGTCATCGCCCTCCGCGTGCGACTTCAGCAGCGCCTTGAGCTGTTCACCGCTGGCCATCAAGCATTCTCCCACGTGGGTTCGCGGCGATTCACACCCGGAACACCTTCATCACCTCGTCGCCGAGGTGGTTGATGACCTTGACGGCGATGCGGCCCGACGCGGGGCGGTCGAACGGGCGCGAGAGGTCGCTGTGGAGCGACGCCCACGCGTCGGCGTCGATCTCGGCCTTCAGCGTCGTCTTCAGCGCCTTGTAGGGGTCGTTCGCGCCGAGGAAGTAGGCCTGCCGGACGAAGAAGCTCTCCTCGTTGTAGTCGGTGTCGACGAACCAGCAGGCGATGCCGTCGGCGCCGTCGCTGCGGACCTCGCCGGTGGTCGGGTGGAAGACGTCCACGCCGTTGATCCGCACCTGGATCCGCGTGCCGCCGTCGCCTTCGCCGCCAACCGGAAGGATGTCGATGTCCGGCTCGCCGAAGATGACGAACAGGTTGCCCTTGCCGGTGTTCTTCAGCTCGTCCGCCATGTGGAGGTCGGCGTTCATGCGCGCCTTCAGGACCGGGATGCGGCCGAGGCGGTTGAACTCCGACGCGTGCGCTTCGTAGTTGAACGCGCAGGCGATCAGGACGTCGAAGCCGGCGTCGCCCGCCTCGCGCGCGGCCGCCACCAGGTCCGGACGGGCCACGGTGCCGAACTCGGGGCCGACGAAGATCCCGGCGCGCTTGTCCGGGCCGGCATCCCCATCGCCTTCGCGGTAGCGTCCCTCCGCGCAGATGTACTCGCCCGGCCAGGGCGTAACGGCGGCGAAGGCGATGCGATCCTCCTTGTGCACCTGCTGCACGCCGGCAGTCGCGAGCTGCTCCAGGATCATGGTCGCGAAGTCCTGTTGCGGCCCGTAGTCGGCCCTCGGCTCGGCGGCGCGGTCGATGAGCTCGTCGTCCTCGTCGACCGCCAGCACGCGATGCGGCGACAGGCTCTCCACCGTGAACGGTCCCGCCACCCGGACCTTCCGGTTGTCCTCGTAGGGCTTGTCGTAGAGGTACTCGTAGTCGGCCCGGGCCGCGATGGAAGCGTCGATCTCCTGTTGCCGGGCGATGCGCGCCTCCCACCACAGTCGATGCGTCTCGGCCGCCTCCGCCGGCCAGTCCTCGGACGCCTCGCGGGGAACCTGCCACTCCTCCCAGTCGGCATCGAGCCGGGCGTTCAGGTCGTCGCGCAACGGCTCCAGCGTCTCCTGCCAGCGCTCCCAGATGCCGTCGATCTCCGCGTTGTTGGCGATCGACTTGAGCGTGATGTGCGGGACACACTCGTAGACGAACCCCTGCCGGACGTCGCCGCGCGTCGGAGCGTCCGATGGCGCCTTTCGCGTGATCTCGGCCTCCTTGCGCTGCCCTTCCGGACTGTCAGCGAGAAGGTAGTACGGGTAGCGCGCGCCCATGATGCGGGCACGGGCGAGGGCCAGCGCTACTCGGGAGGTGTCGATGGTGATCCAGCGGCGACCCCATTGCTCGGCGACGTATGCTGTGGTCCCGGACCCACAGGTCGGATCAAGTACCAGATCCCCGGGGTCGGTTGTCATGAGGATGCAGCGTTCAGCAACCGAACGGTTAGTCTGAACAACATACACCTTGGGGTCATCAAATCCGGACGTAGTTGTGTCAGTCCACAAATTGGAGTAAGGAAAAATGCGGAAATCATCCAAGAACCTAACATAACGAAGTGTGTTTCCAATGAAGATCATGCGCTTTGCGCAGGCGAGCCTCTGCAGTCCAGCCGCATCAGTCTTGAAAGTACCCTTATTGACGCCGAATGACTTTCCTTCGTAAGTGAACTCCCGAACATCCCCGCCCTGCGCCGGCCTCTGACTGGTAATGTTGTCGTGCGAGAAAATCCTGAGAGCCTTTGGATCTACGCCAGACCCTATCCATTCTGATGTGGTGCGCCTTTCACCACTTGCGTTCTCTCCGAACGAATACTGACTCGCACCAGCGGTACCAGGTTCTTTGAGCTGAAAAATCGGCCGGTACTTAGGAGCTTCAGACTTACTAAACCACAATAGAAGATCAAAAACACCTGATAGAGAGTCTGATGAGGTCGACGATGTCTTCTGGAACGCAATCTCGGCAATGAACCGCCCATCCCCGAACACCTCATCCATCAACGCCCGCACGCGGTGCACATTCTCATCCCCGATCTGCACGAAGATCGAACCGCTCTCCGCCAGCAGCTCGCGTGCCACAACCAACCGGTCCCGCAGATACGTCAGATACGAGTGAATCCCGTCGCGCCAGGTATCCCGGAACGCCCGGACCTGTTCCGGCTCCCGGCTGATGTGCTCCGCCTTGCCGTCCTTCACGTCGCGACTGGTCGTCGACCACTGGAAGTTCGAGTTGAACTTGATGCCGTAGGGCGGGTCCAGGTAGATACACTGCACCTTGCCGCGCAACCCTTCGCGCTCGGCGAGGGACGCCATCACCTGCAGGCTGTCGCCGAGGATCATCCGGTTCGACCAGTTGGCGTCGTGCTGGTAGAACTCGGTCCGGGCGTTATCGCTCGGCAGCCCGTTGAAGTCGGCGAACAGATCCGGCTGGGCCTCCGCGCCGTCACCGCCCTGCCCGGCCCGTCCGTTCCTGCGCTGCCGGCGGAGGTCGTCGACGAGCACCTTCGGGTGGACCTTCTCCTGGATGAACAGAGGCGGCGCCTGCACGACGAGGTCGGACCAGTCCTGCGCGTCCTTGCCGCGCCAGACGAGCTGTGGATCAAGGTCGCGGTTGCGGCGCTCATAGGCGACCTGGACGGGGCTCTGCTCGGCGCGTTCCATCACGGACCGGAATTCGGCCGTGGGGATGTTCTTGCGCGACGCCTCCTGGTGCCTGAACGTCTCGACGGCCTTCCTGGATCGGTTCTTCGGCATGGGACACACCCGCGGTCGGCTCACCCGGCCTTGTACGACGCCACTGGCAAGGCTCGGGTCTCGAGCGTAGCCAGATCGAGCTTCCTCGAAGCGTGGTCTATATCGAAACCGACCGGATTGCCGTCGGCGTCGAGGTCGACGTTGAGTCCGGTCACAACCTCGCGGGCTTCCACGCCTGGGCCGGCTCTCAGTTCCACGTACAGGCTGTCGGTGTCCGGGTAGTAGTGGAGCTTCATGACGAGTCCCTTCCAAAACCCGCAGTCGAAGAAGGCATCGTGGATTGTCTCACCGTCGGCCAGCGTCACGGTCATCGTGTCACCCGCTCGACCAACGCCTGGAACTGCGCCCTCAGCGCGCCCTCGAAGTCCTCCTCCATCGTGTAGACGTCGGTCAGCTCGGCGAAGGCCCAACGGCCGTAGGCGCCGAGGTTGTTGACGCCGGGGACCCAGTAGGTGTCCATCGTCGTCTTCTTGTCCTTGGCGTCCTCGCCCCGGTAGCCCTTCACCTCGACCACGAGGCGGAGCAGGTCCTCGTCGCCGCGGCCGTCGTCGACGAGCACGACGAAATCGGGGAGGTAGCGGCGCGTCCGGGAACCGTAGCGGTAGGGCACCTCGAGGCCGAGGGCGTGGTTCTTGACGTAGGCGCGCACCCGCGGATGCGATTCGACCACGAGGCAGAACTGGGCCTCCCAGTCGCTGTCGCACACGACCCAGTTGACGTGGCAGCGGCCGGGGTCGGTCTCCCAGCGGAGCTTCTTCGAGGTCGTGAAGCGCACGTGGAGCGTCGAGCCGACGGGGTTGTAGGGGTCCAGCATGGCCTTGATCGGACGCTCGCCCAGCAGATTGGAGACGATCCCGGCCGTGATACGTTCGCACGCCATGTCGGCCAGCTCCTGGTACATGAGCTGGGCCGGATACGTCCCGCCCTTGCAGTCGAGATGACCGTCGAGCCACTGGCGCGTGATCCGCTTGAGCTGGCCGAACAGGTGCAGCTTCGGCTCCTCGCCGGGATCCCGCCACCTGGTCTCCAGCAGCCGCTTCGTCAGATGAAAGAGCAGGGTCGACTTCCGCAGGTCGCGGGTGTGAATCAGGTTCAGATCGACCCCTTCACCGATGATGCCCTCGACGCGCGTGATGGACGGCCCGACCAGCGCGGGGGTGAGCTCCAGCGTCGAGTCGTCGTTGAAGCGGGCGGTCAGGCGCTCTTCGGGGAGCTCGACGCGGTAGCCCGCCACCCGCGGGAAACGGATCTCGCAGGCGTCGCGTTCCGGCGTGATCGCCCGCACCAGCACCGTCTCCCGCGGCGGCGGCGGCTTGACCGGCACCGGCTTGGCGGTGAAGTCGAACGGGATGCCGAGCACGTCGGCGTACTCGACGTCGAAGAGGCCGTCCTCGTTCGGGTCGTAGGACTGGCGGCGCAGCGCGCGCCCGACGACCTGCTCGCAGAGGAGCTGCGTCCCGAAGGCGCGGACGCCCAGGATGTGGGTGACGGTGCGGGCGTCCCAGCCCTCGGTCAGCATCGAGACGGAGACGACGCAGCGGACCGATCCGCCGAGGGTGTCCGGCTTGCCGACCGTGTTCATCACCTCGCGGAGCAGATCCTGGTCCGACAGGTGCTCGGCCTGCTTGCGGTCACCCGTCCGGGCGACGATCTCCCGCCGGAAGCGCTCGATCTCGTCGCCGGCCGCGGCGCGGAAGTTCTTGTCGAGCGCCTCGCCCGAGTCGAGCTGCTCGCTGTCGATGAGCAGCGTGCGGGGACGGGGGTGCGGGTTGCCGTGCTCGTCGAAGTTGCGAAACAGCTTCAGGCGTCCGTTGACCAGCGTCGTGGCGCCGTACTCGTTCTCGCGGAAGAAGCCGGAGACGAAGTCGTAGACGAGCTTCGAGGTCGAGGTGTTGTTGCAGACGATGATGAAGCAGGGCGGCACGGCGATGCCGGCCTTCTCCCACAGCTCGAACGTCTGCTCGTAGTGGCCGTAGAGCGCCTGGAGCGCGGTCTGCAACTCCACCGGCAGGCTGAGCGGGTCGAGTCCGCCCGCCTTGCCGCGGCCCCGCTTCGGCATCTTCGGGCGGATGTGCTCCCACAGGTTCCGGAACTTCGGCATCTCGCCGCCGGGGATGTTGTCGGCCACCGGCACGCGCGGCAGCTTCACGATGCCGCACTCGATGGCGTCCATCAGCGAGAAGTCGCTCGCCGTCCAGGGGAACAGCGTCCCCTCCGCGTAGCCGGAGCCGCGCAGGAAGAAGGGCGTGGCCGAGAGATCGATCACGCGCTGCAGGCCAAGCTTCCGCTGCACCGCCTCGAGCCCGGAGATCCAGACCCGCGCCGCCTCGCGGTTCCGCTCGGCCTCCTTGCGGTCGTCGCCCTTGAGCGGGCCTTCTTCGTCCTCCCCGGCCGGCTTCTCGCGGTAGCAGTGGTGCGCCTCGTCGTTCAGGGCCAGGATGCGCTTCATGCCCATCAGGCCCGGCATGACGCGCTGCAGCATCTGCCCTTCGGTCTCCTTCGTCCGCAGCTCGGGCCCGGGCCCCTGCAGCAGGGCGCGACCGCCCTTCGACAGTTCCAGCGTCTCGCGCCGCAGGAACGCGTGGTAGTTGGTGACGACGATCTTCGCCCGCTCCAGGTCGCGGAGCATGTCGTTCGGCACCAGCTCGCGGCTCGCGTAGTAGCTGTCCGGATCGTTGGGCTGGAGCACCCGCAACCGGTCGCGGATCGTCACGCCGGGGGTCACCACCAGGAAGCCGCGCGTGAACCGCCGGCTGCCCGGCCGGCGCACCGCGTTGATCGTCTGCCAGGCGATGATCATCGCCATGACGGTGGTCTTGCCGGCGCCGGTGGCGAGCTTCAGCGCCAGCCGCGCGAGGCCGGGATTGGCCCCTTCGCTGGCGGCGTCGATCTGATCGAGAAACCGGCGGCCCTCCTTGCCGAGGCTCGGCGCCACCTCGGTCAGCCAGATCGCGGTCTCCACCGCCTCGACCTGGCAGAAGAACGGCCGGATGTCGCCGAACCGATGGCTGCGCCAGTGGGTCAGGAGCCGTGCGGTCTCCGGCGTCACGCTCCAGGCGTTCGGATCCGGCAGCTCGCGCCAGCGATCCACATGGTGGCGGACGCCGCCGATGAACGCCGTCAGGTCGTACTGCTGCGCCTCGGTCCCGAGCGCCTGCGCGGCCGCGTCGAAGAGGATCTCCTCCTGCTGGATGCCCTTCTGCTTCTTCGGCTTCGGGATCGGCGTGATGAAGGCGACCTTGCGGCGCTCGGAGAGGATCCGGTTCGTCGGCTGGCCGCTCGGGTCGAGCTCCCAGTGGCGGGACGGGTACTCGTACGGCGAGTTCAGGATCGGTTGCTCGAAGAATGCAGCCGTCGTCGCCATGGCCGGTCGAAGTCTAGCGCACGCGCCAGGAATCCCGTGCGACGGTGGACACGGTGGGGCTTGCCGCGGGAACCGAAGCGTCGTGATCCGTCGGAGCTACCACCAATGAAGAGGTACAGGCCCACCCTGGGATCGGCATCATCGCCAATGCGTTCGATCCGGATCTGCAGTGGAATGACCTCATCGTAGCAGGCGGCCACCGCGACCGCCGGAACTCCAGCCCCTTCGCGAGGTGCATGGTGCCGACCGCGACCGATCCGGACCCGCTCGAAGCGCTGAGGGACCGGCGCCGGGGGCAGTGGAGCATCCGATCAACGACCAGTGGCGGATCTGCGTATGGCCCGAGGGGGCTCGGGCTCATTGAGCCAAGCGTCAAGGTATATAATGCCCGATATCCGTCCGCTGGCCTTTGGGACAGCGGGGCGCATGGCGGATGAACAGCTTGGAGCCCGATTCGACGAGACTCTCGACGCGCTCCGTAACACCAACGGACGAATCGGCCGGCTCGAAGACACGGTGGACCTGCTCAAGGCCACGGGCTTGAGAACAGGGCACGCGTCCGGTGGCGACTCCGACGCGCGCGTGACATGAGGCCCAAGATGGAGAACAAGGAGTACGTTCTTCGAGGATTCATCAGGCTCCGTCCAAGTGGGCGCTTTGTCGGAGTCTGTCTGAGGCCCAACCTCGTTGTCGAAGCCGACTCGAGAGAGGAAGCGCTCGAAAAGTTGAAGGACCTTATCGGTGCGTATCGTGCAGATGCGGTCAGGGATGGCGAGCTCGATCACTTCATGAAGCAACGTGCGCCGCTTGCGTTCTATCTGGAATGGTTCAGCCTGCGGATCGCGCAATTCGGCCACGAGAACTGGCGTAACATTCGGGACGTCGTTCGCAGGCTCCTGCACGAGCAGCCGAACAGTTCGGGACCCGTCCCGGACGCGGTCGGGCGGCCGTTCCGGACGTTTACCGAAAGTCGAAACGCATCTCGCAGCATGCTTGATGCCCTTCTGTTTTTTCGGCTTCGGGATCGGCGTGATGAACGCGACTGGCCCGCGGCGAGCTCCGGCCCGGCCGGGGTGGAGATCGGCGACCACCACCGATGAGGAGGCACAGGCCCATGCGCGAACCTATCCACCCCGGCGAGACGCTGCGCGAGGACCTCGACGCGCTCGGCATGAGCGCGGCGGAGCTTGCGCGGCGCATCGAGATACCTGTGAACCGCATTTCCCGGATTCTCAACGGCCAGCGAGCGGTTACCGGCGACCGAACTCCGGGCCAAAGAAGATCCCGGCGCACTTCCTCCGGGGCCGGCATCCCCCTCGCCTCCGCGGTAGCGTCCCTCCGCGCAGGTGTACTCCCCCGGCCACTGCGTGACGCCCACGAAGGCAATGCGACTCTCCTTGTGCGCCTGCTGCACGCCGGCGGTCGCCGGCTGCTCCACGACCACCGCCGCGAAGTACTGCTGCGGCCCGTAGTTGGCCCGCTCGCGGCGCGCTCGATGAGGACGCCTCGCCATGTACACCCTCGCTCCGCTCGCCCTCTCCAAAGGAGCTCCGCCACCGCACCCTCGACGCCTGATGTCTGCTAGGCTGTACAGGTTCGCTCAAAACACGCCTTGATGGTAGTGCTACAATGAGGATACGCCGACTTAAGCTCGCAAACTTTCGCGCCGTCGTCGACGGTGAAGTTGTCTTTCCGGGCCACACAGTCATTATTGGCGGAAACAGTGTCGGCAAGTCGACCCTCTGCGACGCCTTGGACCTCGTGCTCGGGCCGGACCGTCTATCCCGAACCACCGCGATAGACGAACATGACTTCCTCGAGCGCCGCTATCTCGACGCCGACGGAACTCCCATTCGCATCGAGTTGGAAGTCGTGATAACCGATCTAACGGAGGACGTCTTCACCAAGTTTCGGACCCACCTCGAGTACTGGAACACCTCGACAAACCAACTCTTGGACGAAATGGCCTCGCCGGAAGATGTCGACAGCGACAACGTCGTGCCCAGCCTTCGCATTAAGTTCGAAGGCGCATACGACATTGAGGAGGACGAATTCAGCGCGGAGACCTACTTCGCCAGCCCTCCGGTAGAAGACGGAGAACGCCGGGAACGGGTCTCGCGCGCGGCCAAGCGACAATTCGGGTTCATTTATCTCCGGGCGCTGCGGACCGGCGCCCGGGCGCTTAGCTTGGAACGCGGCTCCCTGCTTGATGTCATCTTGAAGCTCAAGGAAGATGATCGATCCGCTATGTGGGAACAGACGCTTGCTTCGATGGAGGACCTGGATCCCGCGATTGATGCCATTCCGCAGCTCAGAGCGATACTTGATCAAATCGACCGCCGCGTTCGACGCTTCGTTGGTTTGTCCGCTGACGACCGCACATTTCGTCTCTATCCGTCGGCGCTGACGCGAGAAAGCCTCCGCCGGTCAATTACCCTCTTTGGCTCTTCCGAGCGCTCGAATACACCGGTGCCGTATTGGCGGCTCGGGTCAGGCGTTATCAATTCCATGGTGTTCTCCTTGCTGACCTTCATTGCCGAACTCAAGTCGAACGTGATCTTCGCCATGGAAGAACCCGAGATCGCGATTCCGCCACACACCCAGCGCCGCATCGTTCAGTTCCTTCAGGGAAGAATGGACCAGTCGATCCTCACGACGCACTCCCCGTTTGTTCTGGAGCAGTACGCTCCGGCCGACGTCGTCCTTCTCGAAAGGGCAGATGACGGCGTCGTCTCCGGTCGCCGGATTGAGGTAACTGGAATTAAGGCCAAGACCTACAAAGGTAATCTTCGTCGAGTGTTAGCGGAGGCCATGCTCGGTAATGCTGTGATCTGCGTTGAAGGGATCTCCGATGCCGAAGTGGTCCACACCGCGTCGGCCGTTCTCGAGAAAAGTACGCAGGAAGGAACCTACACGCCGCTCGACCTATCCGGCGTTACGGTTGTGCACTGTGAGGGAGACGGTGCGTTGTTGCCCTACGGCCAGTTTTTTTCGGGCATCGGTCTCAAAACCTATGCTTTCTATGATAGACAGAAAAACGCTGCCATCCGCGACCAGATCGAAGACGCTTTCGATTCAGTGTGGGGCCTCGAACAGACGGGGATCGAGTATCTGCTTGCGGAAGAAGTTTCTATCGATGTCATCCGCAACTTCCTGTCAACGGCATCCGGATGGGACAACTATCCGCATAATGCAATGACGCCCGGATTGTACACGTACGAGCCGGACGCTGACGACGACGCGGTTCGTGAGCTTTGTAAACGCGTTCTCAAGAGGAGGAAAGGGTCCGGCTACGCGCAGGCCTTGGTCGAGCTTTGTTCCAATGACGACCTGCCGGGAATTGTTGTGGAGGGTTTGGAGCGCATCAGCGAGGACATGCCGAGCGAACTCTCGACCGTCGTTGAGGACGGCAGTCACGAGGTCGACGACGAGCTGACCGCTCCCGTGAGTTGAACATGCCCAGCCCAGAGGACCACTTCGAAATCTGCGAACAACGGCGTGCCATTCTGGAAGGCGCCGGCCATATGCTGATACTCGGCGGCCCGGGGTCGGGAAAGACCACAATTGCGCTTCTGAAGGCCCGCCGTGCCGTTCTTGCAAGCCTTCAGCCGGAGCAGTCCGTGCTCTTTCTCAGCTTCTCCAATTCCGCGATTAGGCGGATCCTGGAGAGCACCGGAGATATTCTGACCACGAGAATCGCGCGCAATGTGGAAATCAAGACCTACCATTCTTTTGCCTGGGGCATTCTAAGGTCTCATGGCTACCTCCTGTCATCACAACGACAACTAGCGATTGTCGCGGCGCAAGATGCGGCGGTTATCCGTGCTGGATTGAAGGACGAAGAATGGGCTACAGAAGAAGATCGTCTTTTTTTGGCAGACGGACGCTTGACATATGACCAGTTTGCGCCCCGCGCAGCGGACCTTCTTGAACGATCCGGCGTGATTCGTAGACGCTTCGGTCATGCTTATCCTTTGATCCTCGTGGACGAATTTCAGGACACGGACGAGGATCAGTGGCGCCTAATTCGGACGCTATCGCACGACTCTGACGTCATTGCTCTAGGAGATACCGAGCAGCGCATCTACGCGTGGCGTAAGGGAGTGAGCACAACTCGGCTTCAGGACTTCGCTGAGACTTTGGGCGCAACGGTATTTGATTTTCGAAATGAGAACAATCGAAGCCCGGCCACCGGCATTGCCGGATACGCGCGCAGCCTATTGTCGCCAGATGTGCAGCTAGAGCCTCCCGACGACATCGAGTTTCGGCACTTTCGGGCCGGGATGTTCGCAGTTGGATTGCGCTTTGCCTTGAACAATACATGGAAGCAAGCGGTCAAGCGGACCAGCCGCAGCGACCCGTCGGTTGTCGTGGCGGCGCGAAGTCGCACAATGGTCCGCTTGATTTCGGATACGTTGGCGCGGAAGCTGACAGTGAACGGAAAGGAGCATCGCCCGATCAGGCACGACGTCATGTTTGACCAGATGCAGATAACCCTTGCGGCGAGGGTCATTGCGTTCGTCATGGCATCACAAACTGCTCCACCGCACGAAAGGCTCGCAAACGCCTTGGACAGGATCAGTGCGGTGTACCGATGTTCAGGAACAAAGACCGGGATCAAGACATCGGATCGATTGTTGCGCTGGGCCGAAGGTTGCCGCAACGAGAAGGTGCCAAACACAAAGTGCGTGAGGGCCCTGACTGCGGTATTCGAGAAGGTGAATGCAAGCGGTTTCGTTGGCTCGCCGACAGCGGATTGGCTCACCGTTCGGCGAGCTCTTGAAGGCGCCGATGCGGAGGAGCTCCAACGCGCCGGTGACCATGCCCGATATCTGCGCCTGCTACGCCGTGGCTCGGCCATTGAGGCACAACTTGGTGACCTGTGGAAACAATGGGGCAATTACGGGGGTGCCGAGGCCGCTTTGAACCGGGCGATCGTTCAGGATCAACTTATGGACAATCACCGGGAGGCATTCAGCATCAGCGTCATGACCATGCATCAGCTCAAGGCGCGAGAATATGACGCTGTTCTTCTCGTCGAAGACCAGCATCGGACCTTTCGCGGGAGAGACAACGAGGCACCCTTCATGGAAACGCGACGCCTATTGCAGGTTTCCCTGACGCGGGCGCGTCACTTTGCGTGCATTCTAGCGGAACGGAGAAGCGCCACATTGAATGTCATTTTCCAAAGTTGAGACTGTGTCTCAGCCTAATAGACGAGACTAACCTGCACTATTCTTGGGGCCTCGAGAATCGGCGACATGAAGCGTGCAGGGTTCCTCCAGAGAGCGCATTCCGAGGCGGCCTGATTGGCGATAGTACTGCTCTTCGCACTCGGTCGGAGGGACGTACCGATCCAGGGTGAGGAGTCGCCCGTTTTGAACGAAAGGAATCACTTTGCCGGCTCCATTTGCTAGCGCCAAGCGTTTCGCAGCGGCTCGTAGAGTTCCGGAAACGCCGCCTCGCAGCGGATGGCGTCGAGCAACGGCTGCCATGCCCAGGGGCCGCCGTCGTAGTGCCTGCGCCACCACTCGGCGGCGTAGACGGCGAAGACCCGACCGCCCGCGCCGGGGTCACGCTGGGGTCTCCACCCGGTGAGCGCGTTACGCGCCTCCTCGAAGCGCTCGGTGGAACACCGGTACGCATAAAGGGGCCGCCCGTCGGGAACGGAGAGTCCCGCAGACCCCAACAGACTGGACAACCACGCAGTGGACGTGACAGGCATGCTCCTCCCCAGAACCGCAGGCCGGGCCGCGGCCAATCATCCGGTCCGACGTGCTATTCGGACCTCGCTACGGGTACTACGCTGGACCCGCCTGGACGCCAGAGATGTCGCTGTAGAGGCTCCAAGTTTCGCTCTCGGCGCGGAGCATATCAGGTACGGCATGTTCCCCGGGGCTCGGGGGCTCCTCTGTCGAATCACGTGGAACCTGACCGTTCTCCGTGGCAAGCCGATCACGAAAAACGCCGGCACGCCGTCCAGCATCAGCGCCCCGGACGCCGCATCTGGTCGGGGGGTCTGGAGGTCCGGTATAGTACAGTGATGGGATAACCTCTATCAGGGAGGGTACAGACGCCGCGCAAGAGTCAACATGTCGTTCCCAGAGACGGCAAGTGGGCTGTGCGTAGAACTGGCGCTGTTCGCGTCTCGCGGAAGTTCGACACGCAGCGTGAGGCCATCGAGGCTGCGCGTGACATCGCTCGAAGGCAGGGAACCGATTTGTACATCTACGGGCAGGATGGTCGAATTCGCGAACGCAACTCTTATGGCAAGGATTCGTTTCCACCGAAGGGATAGACGTCGAGTTGATGAGCTCCGAATTCGACAGAAACGTATTCCTGAATTGCCCGCTCGACAAGGAAATACGAACCTATCCTTCAGGCCGTTCTGTTCGATCTCATCAAGTCGTCTCGGTACTCAATCCATGACCTCAGCAGATGTCAAGCCCGCAAGGCTGGGAAATGTTATAGACTCAACATGCCCTGTCGCTACCAGGCGGCGATCTCGGACTTGGCGGGAAGTGACATAGAAGCACATCGCGGCAATTGTTGCGACGAGGATTCGAATGGCCTACAGCGACTACGTGATCTTCGTCGACGAGAGCGGTGACCATAGTCTCACATCGATAGACCATGACTACCCGATCTTCGTCCTGGAGTTCTGCATACTGCGCACTGATCACTACATACAAGGCATCCTCCCCAAGGTTCATGCATTCAAGTTCGAGCATTTCGGACACGATCTCGTCGTGCTGCACGAACATGAGATCCGAAAGCAGAAGAGACCTTTCGGTTTTCTCAAGAACCAGCAACGACGTCAAGGCTTCTTTGACGGGCTGAATCGACTAATCCAGGACGCGGATTTCACGATAATAGCGACTGTGATTCAAAAGCACAGGCTGGCGCAGGCCTACCGATACCCCGCTAATCCGTACGAGTTGGCGCTCCAATTCTGCATGGAGCGGGCCTACGGTCTGCTGGAGGCAGAGGAGCAGCATATGGCCAAGACTCATCTCATTGTAGAGAAGCGTGGCAAACGGGAGGACGACCAGCTTGAACTCGCTTTTCGGCGAATTCGTGACGGCGAGAACTACCGGGAACTGGCGATGCCAGGCTTTGAGATCTTCTTCGCTGACAAGCGGTCGAACTCGGCTGGATTGCAGTTGGCAGACTTGACCGTGCGGCCGATAGGTGCACACGTCTTGAACCGGACACAACCGAATCGGGCTTGGGACATCATCCAAACGAAGCTATACAGCCGAAACGGACGTACTGACGGATGGGGACTGAATGTCTTCCCGCGCTGAGAAACGAAAGGCCCCGGGAAAAACCGAGGCCAATCGCCGACCGGGTACAACCCCCAATCCAGCTATCAATACAGCACATGTGCCGATTCGCTGTCAAGTGTTGCGTCAGTGCAAACTGCCACAACACGGACTTGGCCACACAATCCACGTCGCGGATGGGAGTCCGGCGGGGGGACCTGCTGCCGGCGCGCGCACGACTCCCGGTCATCACTTGAGGGAGCGGCAAGCGTCCAACCATCCCTGGCGACAGGCCCGAGCGTCCAGCGCCGCCGGCTCTCGGTGCGTGATCTCCCCCTTGCTGCCGCGGAGCACTATCGGATAGTCCTCGACAGTCGGCGGCGCACGCTCGAACGAACCGATCCCGCCTCCGTCGAACATCGCCCGATAGTTCCCGCACGCCACCTCGAAGCCGAGCTCACACCCACGCTGAAACGCGAACAACGCCTCGATCTGCCCATCACCTTCGCGATCCTCCCCAACCCCTCCAGTCCCTGAGAGCGTCGCCTGCAGCACCCCCGCCTCGTTGCACGCCCAGCCCGAACCCATATTGCAGAGCCCGGACTGCTTCGCGACGAGGAAGCTGCACGCGTGGGGTCGCCCTTCCTCGCACGCCTGCTGCCAGAACGGCACCCACTGCCCGGGATGCCGGTCGCCGACGCCTCCGGCCGCGCTGATCGCCGTAAACACGACGGCCCACACCCCGATGTACGCCAAGTACCGCCGCCGCGGCGCCAGCGCGCGTCCGAGAGCCGCCGGATCGAACCGCTGCAGCACATCCGACCGCGCCGCCCGGTCGATCACGATCACCGACAGGTTGAGCAACGGCACCTGCAGCAGCTTGTCGTAGAACGTCGGCGCCCCGACCCGGCCCAGCACCACGTACAGCACGACCGTGCTCAACCCGTAGAGCACCCCGAACGCAATGCGCCCCAGCTCCGTGCGCGGCGAGGTCGACGGATCCGTGAACAGCAGGTGCATCCCCAAGAAGACGGCGATCGGGATGTACGAGTCGTAGAAGAAGTAGACGCCGGTCACCGCGAAGTAGAGCAGGCCGAAGAGATACGTCGAGACCACCGCGGCCATGGTCATCGTCGTCACGCCGAAGAGGTACTGGCCGGGCAGCGCGATCAGGAAGATCCACAGGTACATCTGCGGCGGATAGAACTGCGAGATGGCGATGTCCTGCGCCCGCGTGACGTCGCTCATCCCGGTGACGATGAGCGCCAGCGCGAAGACGGCGAGCGGGAACGACGCGGGGTTGAAGATGTGGACGAGGCGGCCGTCCCGCTCCCAGCGGATCAGCTCCTTGGCCGCGAAGCCGATCGCCACCAGCAGGAACTGGAAGTGGAACCAGTCGTCGGTGAACCAGAGGAACAGGTTGATGCTGAAGATGACGGGGACGGGGCCGAAGCCGAGCCGGTGCGCGTCGCGCCGCGACCAGCCGAGCAGCAGGTCGAACCCGTAGGCGAAGACGAGCTGGCCGGCGATGAGCGGGACGGCGTCGTAGACGGGGGCCCAGTGCCAGCCCCAGTAGAGGAGGACCGACGCCTGCGCGCAGGCCTGTACGTAGTGCTGCGCGCGCGGGGCGATCTCCAGCGTCCGGCGGCGGCCGCCGCGCTGCGACGTAACGAGCAGGACGACGTTCCAGGCGCCGAGCGCGAGCGCGGCGCCGAGGAACGCGCGGAAGAGCGTGGGGTTGTCGTGGACGCGGTCGACGAGAAGGAACGTCGCCAGGGCGAGCGCGGGAACCAGCGCCGCCGCGAAGGCGCCGGCCGGCGAGAGGGCGATTGCGCGTCCCACGACGAACAGTCTCCCCTCCCGTCAGCCGTTGCCGCAACCCGCGCTATGCGTCTGCGCCGTAGAACGGCACAGACGCATAGTCAGGCCCGGTTGGGGCGCCAAGCGGAGCCGCAGGCGACGATTGTCGGGCTACCGGCCGGGCTGGTCCGGCCGCGCACCGCCCGCGGGTCGACCGGCGCCGGCCGGCACGCCGCCCTGACCGCGGCTCACTTGCGATACCAGTCGTAGAACGCGTCCCCCTCCGGCACCTTGCGCCGGATGTCGACGATGATCGTCTCCCCCTCCCAGGTGGTGACGAGCTGCTCCTTGCGCACGTGCCCGTAGAGGAACTCCTCGACGAACTCGATGCAGCGGTACTCCAGGAGCTGCATGTTGTCCTCCAGCCGGCGGTAGAGCGGCATGGAGATCGTCCAGGGCTCGGTGAAGGTGTTCGGATCCGTAATCGTCACCTCGTAGTGGATGGCGTCGGGCGAGATCGGCGTGAAGCGCTCCTCCAGCCGCAGCGCCTCGCTGTGGAAGTTGCCGGCCCGGTCGAACCAGTTCTTGCCGTTGAACTCGGTGACCTCGACCACCAGCGTGTCGCCCTCCCAGCGGCCCACCGAATGCCCCATGTAGGTCCAGTCGGGCGGCAGCTCCACGTCGTCCAGGTGGATGGTCCGCGCCGTGCTGGTGAACGCGAACGCCATCTGGATCTTGTTCGTGCTCTGCACGATCTGGAACGGGTAGGGCATGTACATCGCCCGCGGGATCCCCGGCAGATAGCACTTGAGCTCGGGGTCGCGGTCGATCCAGTTGGCCGCGTTCTCGTCCTTGATGGCCCGCGCCTCCGGCGTGTACGGGATCCCGCCGTCGCCCTCGACGACGCCGAGCGAGCCGGGGACGCCGCCGGCCGCGCCCAGCGCGAGCACCGGCGCCGCCGGGACCTCGACGAAGTCGAACGGATACGCACCCTGCTGCGTGACCATGCCGGGACGCGCGGCGTGGGCCTCCAGGTCCCAGTGGGCCTCGTTGTTCGCCTGCCAGATGCCGCTGAAGTCCGGCCGGCCATCGACGGTCCGCACCGCGTCGGCCGCCTCGTCCTGACCGGCCGCGCCGGTCATCGACGCGGTGATGACGGCGGTCACGGCCGCCGTCACGAGCACCGCGGTGACTATCGAGCCTCCGTATATCACTCGGTTTCGCACGTTGAACCCCCTGCGTCATTCGTCGCCCGCGGCGCCGCTCGCCGCCCAACCAATCCTCGCCGGCGGTTCGCACCGTTAGACGGCACAGCCCCCTGGCCGCCGCCTTCCCGGTACGCCGCCGGCTCCCGGCAAGGCCCGGTCACCCGCCGGTCACCGCTGCAGCGGATTGACCTCGTCGCCCGAGTCGGCGAAGCCCGCGGCGAACCCGCCGCACCCGGCGCTGCACAGCGTGGCCGGATCCGGACCGGTGCCCTCGGCGAACGCCTGCTCCTCGGCGCGCGAGCCCCTCAGCAGGGCGGGCATGCCGTAGTTGCCCTCGTGGCAGCGGGGCTCCTTGTAGATGCGGTTGAGCTGGTCGCTCTGCCGGCTCAGCTCCAGCGCGACGGTCCAGGGCGCCGTCCACGTCGTCGGGTCGTTCATCGTGACGACGTACTCCAGCGTGTCGGCGTCGACGCGGCGCCAGCGCTCCACCAGGTGCAGGTTCTCGCGCGAGCCCTGGTAGTCGGTCTTCGGGCTGAAGTTGGTGACGTCGACCACCAGCGTGTCGCCCTCCCAGCGGCCGCGCGAATCGCCCCACCACTGGCGGATGTGCGGCGGCAGGTGCGGTCGGTCGGTCACGGGGATGACCCGCTGCCAGCCCTGGCCCTGCCCGGTGTCGTAGAAGATCGAGACGGTCTCGGGCGACTGCACGATCTGCAGGAAGTAGCCGGCCGCACCCCCGAAGTCGGGCAGCCTGGCCGACATGCACCGCTCGCCGAGGCCGCGATCCTCCGGGCCGTCGGAACGGTTGAACGACCCGCCCGCCGCGGCGCCCGTCGCCGGATAGAACGGCGGCGGCTCGTTCCGGCGCGGCGACGGCGGCCCGTAGGTGCCGCCTGCGCAGGACGGCAGGTTGTCGCGGCAGACCGCGGTGGCCTGCAGCAGCGCGAGCTGGTACTCGCGGATGGCGTCGCGCCGCGCCTGCGCCTCCGGCGTCAGCGGCGGAATCCGGCCGTCGGGCGGATCGATGATCAGCGACGTCCGCCGGCCCATGTACTTGTGCGACAGGTAGATCGCGGCGCTGTAGGCGCCGCCCACGTCCTGCTCGCTGCCGCGCTCGGCGTACCGGGTGTCCTGGTAGATGATGCGCGCCCGCTCCTCGTCCAGCTCGGCCCGCTGCTCGTCGGTCAGGAACTCCTGGTCGGCGAAGCGGGCGGGCCGCTCCAGCGGGATCAGGTAGTCGGTGGTCCAGATGCCCTGCAGGTCCGGCTCGCCCCACGGGGTGGGGGTGGCTGGCTCCGCGTCCGACTGGTCGGGCGGCTGCTGCGCCTGCCCTTCCACGGGCACCGGGGCCAACTGGAGAAGCACGATGACGCCGGCGACCGCCGCCGCCACGCCGAACAGCTCGAGTACGCGTCGTCTCATGTCGAACCTCCCGTCCCGATACGGGAGCCCGCCCCGGGGACTCCCTTCCGCCGCCGTCCGGTCACGCCGCTACGAACAGCGGCGCATCACTTCGCCCAGGCCACCCCCTCCGTCCGGGGGTCGACGCCGGCCGCCAGCACGCCGTGCTCGTGGTCCACGACGATGGCGGCGTTCGAGCCCATCGACCACTCCGGCCGGACCCGCAGCGCGTGCCCCTTCGCCTCCAGCACCGCGCGCACCTCGGCCGAGACGCCCCGCTCCACCGACAGGTCGCCCGGATACATGGTGTGCGGGAACGGCGAGGCGGGGAAGCTGCGCGTCGACCAGCGCGGCGCCTCTATCGCCTGCTGCACGTTCATGTCGAACTCCACCATGTTCAGCAGGGTCTGCATGGTCCGCATGATCTGGTCGTCGCCGCCGGGGCTGCCCAGGATGCCCCACGGCGCGCCGTCCTTCATGACCAGGGTGCTCTGCAGGGTGCTGCGCGGGCGCTTGCCGGGCGCCAGGGCGTTGGCCTCGCCGGGAACCAGCGAGTAGTAGTCGCCCCGGCACGTGAAGCTGAACCCGAGGTCGCCGACGACCACCCCGGTCCCGAAGCCGCTGTGGAGGCTCGGCTCGAAGCTCACCATGTTGCGGTCGCCGTCGACCACCGCGATGTAGCTGGTGTCGCCCTCGTGATCGGCCTCCCCCGCGAAGGTGACGCGCGGGTGGGCCGGGGTCGGAGGCGGGTTCTCCATGAACCGCTCGGGGCTGCCCGGCCGGAACTCCAGCGACGCCTCGTCCGGGTCGACCAGCGCGCGGCGCTCCGCGGCGTAGTCCTTCGACAGCAGCCCCTCGTAGGGAATGGGGACGACGTCCTGGTCGCCGAGATACTTCTCGCGGTCGGCGAAGGCCAGCTTCAGCGCCTCGGCGCTCGTATGGATGTAGTCGGCGCTGTTGTGGCGCATGGCCGCGAGGTCGAAGCCCTCCAGGATGTTCAGGGTGAACAGCTCGGCCGGCCCCTGGCTGGCCGACGGGTTCTTGTAGACGTCGTAGCCGCGGTAGTTGGTCGAGACCGGCGTCTCCACCTGGGCGGTGAAGGCGGCGAAGTCCTCGTAGCGATACAGGCCGCCGTTCTCCTCGAAGAACCTGGCCATGTCGCGGGCGATGTCGCCCTTGTAGAAGCGGTCGCGCCCCGCCTTCAGCGCGGCCGACCGGCCCAGGTGGGCGTTCTCTCGCTCGGCCTCGACGATCTTCTCCAGCACGCGGGCGGCGTCGGGATTGCGGAAGATCTCGCCCGGCGCGGGCGCGCGGCCGTCCGGGAAGTAGACGTCCATGGTCGTGGGGTACTGCCGGATCTTCTGCGAGCGGGAGATGCTCCGGCTCAGGGCCTCGCTGACCGGGAATCCCTCGGCCGCGACGGCGATGGCCCGCCGCAGCGTCTGCTCGAAGGTCATCGTCCCCCAGCGGTCCAGCAGGATGTACCAGGCGTCGACCACGCCCGGGGTGGACGCGGCCAGCAGCCCGTCGCTGCGCGGCAGCTCGCCGTTGTTGTTCTCTTCGTACCACTCGATGGTGGCGAGCGCCGGCGCCATCCCCTCCGCGTTGATCGAGTAGACCTGTTCGGCCTCGGCGTCGTAGACCAGCAGCACGGCGTCGGCGCCGATGCCGTTGTTCCCCGGATCGACCAGGGCCAGCACCGCCTGTCCCGCCACCGCGGCGTCGAAGGCGTTGCCGCCCGCGTCGAGAATCTCGACCGCGGCGGCCGTCGCCTGCGCCTTCATCGAGCTGACCGCGTAGTCCTGCCCGCGGATGACCGGGCGGACCGTGCGGAAGTCCGGCGCCGCACGCATCGTCCCCGAGCCGGCGCCCCCCTGCTGCGCGGCCAAGTCGAGCGGGAAGCCGAACGCCATGAGAGCCATCAGGAACGTCACGCCGAGCACGAGGCGGCTTGCAGCCATGGCTGCCTCCTTCAGATGCAGGTACCGACAGAGCCGGCTACCGAAAACCGGGAGCCCGCGGTGCGAACCCCTCTGCATTCGAACGGCGATGCATCCCGCGCCGGCGGTTCGCACGTCGAAGACGCCAGCGCCGCGCAACCAGCCCAGTCTACTCCCGCGCCGCCCCGATGTCGTGCGTCAATCGGCCGCGTCGCCGACTTGGCTCCCCCCGGGGCTGCTACCGGACCGGCGCCGCGGACAACACGCCGACAGGCGTGCTCGTTGAAGCCACATTCGACGGCGTCCCCGACTCGGAGATCTTCCAGGACGGCTGCCGGACCGACGCCGCGGACAAGGCGCCGGCCGGCGTGGTCGATGAAGCCACGCGCGAACAGCCGACTTGGTGCGCCTGCCTGGCGTCGTCTGCGCGGTTTCTGCGGCGCAGACACCCAGGATGCGACAATACGGGTTGCGACGGGATGCGACCACGATCCGTGTGCGTGCCATGACGCGACGCAAGCTGCCCATCGGCGTGCAGACCTTCCGAGAGATCCGGGAAGACCACTGCTACTACGTGGACAAGACCGCCTACATCCGGCGGTTGCTCGACGAGGCCAAGCACTACTTCCTGTCGCGTCCGCGGCGGTTCGGCAAGAGCCTGTTCCTCGACACCTGCAAGGATCTGTTCGAGGGCCACGAGCCGCTGTTCGAGGGGCTCGCCATCCACAGCCGGTGGGACTGGTCGGTGCGCCATCCGGTGCTGCGCCTCAGCTTCGGCAGCGGCAACTTCAAGGAACCGGGCTACCTGCACATCAACCTGATGGCCCAGCTCGATGTCCTGGAGGAACAGCTCGGCGTCGCTTCCCGCTACGACACGGCCGCGGAGCGCTTCGGGCATCTGATCCGGATGTCGAGCGCGCAGGCCGGGCGGCGGGCCGTCGTCCTGGTCGACGAGTACGACAAGCCGATTCTGGACGCGCTGGACGCGCCGGAGCTCGCCCGCGCCAACCGCGACTTCCTGCGCGGCCTCTACGCGGTCATCAAGGACAGCGACGCTGACATCCGCTTCAGCTTCATCACCGGGGTGAGCAAGTTCTCCAAGGTCAGCCTGTTTTCCGGCCTCAACAACCTCAAGGACATCACTCTGCACCCGCGCTACTCGGCCCTCTGCGGCTACACCGAGGCCGATCTCGACACCGTGTTCGCGCCGGAGCTCGGCGGCCTGGACCGTGATCAGATCCGCGACTGGTACAACGGCTACAGTTGGCGCGGCGACGAGAAGGTCTACAACCCGTTCGACATCCTGCTGCTGTTCGACACGCGCGAGTTCGCCGCCCACTGGTTCGAGACCGGCACGCCGACGTTTCTCGTGGACACGCTGTTCGCCCGGCGCGTGAGCTCGCTGGCGCTGGACGGGATGGTGGGCAGCGCCGAGCTGCTGTCGACCTTCGACGTCGGCGACATGCCGACCGAGGCGCTGCTGTTCCAGACCGGCTACCTGACCATCGAGCGCCCCGAGCCGCGGGGCGGAGAGATGTTCTACCGGCTGGGGTATCCGAACCGGGAGGTGCGGCAGAGCCTGAACCGGAGCCTGCTGAACCGGATGACGGGCGACGCGTCCCGGCGGGCCGCGCACAGCGCACGGCTCTACGACCTGCTGCTGGTCAACGACTTTGCGGGTCTGGCGGCGCTGTTCGAGGCGTTCTTCGCGAGCATTCCCCACCAGTGGTACACGAACAACGACATCGCGCACTACGAGGGCTTCTACGCCAGCGTGTGCTACTCGTACTTCGCGGGGCTGGGTCTGGACGTCACGGTGGAGGACAGCAGCAGCCACGGCCGGCTGGACATGGCGGTGCGCTTCAACGGCCAGGTGTACCTGTTCGAGTTCAAGGTGGTGGAGCTGGCGCCCGAGGGCGCCGCGATGGCGCAGTTGAAGGCGAAGGGCTACGCGGACAAGTACCGCGGCCGGGGCGAGCCGATCCACCTGATCGCGGTGGAGTTCAGCAAGGAGGCCCGCAACCTGGCGGCGTTCGACGTAGAGCAGGCCTGATCGGCATCGATGCCTTGCCAAGGGTCCGGCCGGAGGGTCGCCGGGGAGTCCGTACCGCAGAACGCTGCAGACAAGGCCCCCAGCGAACCCGCACGGCGTGCGACGGCGGAAGTCCAGCCGGCGCACCCTTTGCCGCAAGGCCCGGGAGGCGGCCATCGACGCACCTCACCCTGAGCCGGCGGCAGCGCCCGTCCTACTGCTCCGTGGCGCGGGCGCCCACCAGTATGTTCTCCAAGCCGTAGTTCCCCTCGTGACACGCGTACTCGTAGAGCAATCCGTCGAGGCTCGTCATGGGGATCGACGCGGTCCACGGTCTCGTGTACTCGATGGGATCGCTGACGGTGAACTCGTAGTCGATCGTGTCGTCGTCGACCCGCGTGAAGCGCTCGACGAGCAGCGTGGTCGCGTTGGCGCCGAAGACGGTCAGCGCGCGCCCGTTCACGGGGATGAAGTTGGTGGTCTCGACGACCAGCGTGTCGCCTTCCCACCGGCCGCGCGAGTCGCCCAGCCACTGGCGAATCCCCTCGTCCACATGGGAGCGTCCATCGAGGGGGATGATGCGGGCGTCGTGGATCATCTCGACCAGGATCACGACGTATCCCGGCGCCTGGAAGATCTGGTAGTTGTGGTTGTAGAAGCCGGGCATCATCGTGCCGGGCATCCCGCGCGAGATGCACCGCTCGTAGAGGTTGCGATCCTCCGGTCCGGCCGGGACGCGGGTCCGATAGCTCTCGCGCGCCGGCCGGCGCGCGGCTTCGAAGGGCGTGAACGGCGGCAGCCGGCCGTCCGGCGGGTCGACGATGAGCGACGTGCGCGCCATCCGGACGCCGCGCTCGACCCAGAAGTTGTTGTACGAGCCGGTCTCGCCGGTTCCCGCGGTGACGCCGCGCTGCTCCCGGGCCACATCTCCCGCCTCGTCGAGCCCCGCCCGCTCTTCTTCCGTCAGAAGCTCCCGTCCCGCCAGGTCCGCGGGCCGCTCCAGCGGGGTGGTCGTGGTGTTGGTCCAGCGTCCCTGCAGGTCGGGGTCGCCCCACGCGGTGCGGGGTGAGGTCCAAGCGCTGCTCTCGCCCGCCTGCGTCTGGCCGCCCGCGCCGGCCGGGGCCAGCGCCGCGACCGCCATCAGCGTAATCGCCGCCGCGAGATATCGATGGGTCATCTCTTCCTCCCTGCTTCCCGCTCGCCAGGCTGCGTCGTGGGAGCCCGTGGCAAGGCCCCGCTGCATTCGAGCGGCGTTGCTCCACTGCGCCGCGTCGACGAGCTGCCGTACAGCGTGGCAAACGGCGCCGCATTCGAGCGGCGTCTTCTCCCGGCCGGCCTGCCGCAGCCCGGACAGCGGACGGGCGGTGGCAAGCTCGCTGCATTCGAGCGGCGTTGCTCCACCGGCTCCTGGGATCCGCATGATGAATCAGGAGCCGACCGCGCGCAACAGAACTCTTGGACGGACGGGCTCTTGATCCGCACCCGCATTTCTGCGTATATTGTGAATAAATGCCTCGTGACCTGCTGACCGACTTCGAGTTGATGATCCTGCTCGCGATCCTCAGGGTCGGGGACGATGCGTACGGCGTGCGCATCGCTCGCGAGATCGAGCGCACCGGCGGGCGACGCGCCGTGCTGGGGGCGGTGTACGCCGCACTCGATCGGCTGGAGCGGAACGGGTTCGTTTCCTCGTCGATCGGCGATCCCACGCCGACGCGCGGAGGCCGCGCCAAACGCTTCTTCCAAGTGACTCCCGCCGGCGTCGACGCCGTCAAGAGCACGCAGTCCGCCCTCGTCTCGTTGTGGACCGGCATTCCCGAACTGGAAGGAGCAGCGCCATGACCGGCCCCCGTCCGCCACGGCTCGCCCTGTATGTCCTGCGCGCGTTTCGCGTGGACGACGAATCGCTGGTCGGCGACCTCGTCGAGGAATTCGGCGCTCGACGGTCGCGCCTGTGGTTGTGGCGCCAGGTCCTGGGCGCGGTGCTCGCCGGACCGGAAGCGCGTCGCCGCACGGGTCCGCTGGGCCTCTGCGACGCCCGCTTCGCGCAGTCCGTCCTCCGCCCGACCCCGCGCAGGGAACCCCGGATCAACCTGAGCGGCGGACCCGTTGCCGGCATCGGGGGGCTGAGCATCGTCGCTCTGGTATTCCACGTCGCACTGGTGAGTCCGCAGGTCATGTGGCTGCCGGTGCTCGGCCTGGCGGCGGGGACTCTCGCAGGCGTAGCGCTCGTCGTGCGGCGTCGACGCCATCCTTACGGGATGACGATACGCGGACTAAGGCGATCGATTCCGGCAGACCTGCCTGGCGCGGCGCTGCGTGGTTGACGACGCGACCGGACTGCTTCACGTCCCGACAATCTGGACCGGTATCCCCTCCGGGTCCCGGACGTAGAAGCCGTAGTCCAGGTTCCGGTCCGGGGTCAGTCCGCGCTGCTCGAGGGCGCGGGTGACCGCCTCCCGGTCGAACCCTTCGATGGCGATCGCGTAGTGGTCGACGATGCCCGTGGGCGGCTTGCGGTGGAGCGACACCAGGATGCTGTCCGTGCCCATGCGCACGATCTCGTTCTCGCGATCCTCGTTCAGGATTGACAGCCCGAAGACTTCCCGGTAGAAGGCGATCGAGCGCGGCAGGTCCGTCACCTGAATGCTGATGTGATCGATCCGTGTCGAGGTGAACGGCGTCTGCTGCCGTGCCGACGCGGCGGCCGCGCCGCCCCCGGCCGTGGCCAGCATCGTCAGGCTCTTCACGAGTTCCCGCCGGGAGACCCGGCCCTGTTCGAAGCGGCTCACGAGATCGGAAATGACGCCTTCCATGGCAGCCTCCTTGTGGCTGGCGCAGGCTCACGGTCGTCTGCGCGATTCTCCGCACCGCAAGATGCTCGGCGCGACAACCGCGATTCTATTCGTCGGACGTGCGCCATGAGTCTGTGCCGTAGAACGGTGCAGACTCATGGCGAGGCGTGGTTGGGCGGAGAGCAGAGCCGCAGGCGACGATTTCCGGGCTATAGTCCCCATCAACTTCGCGCCGCCAGGCGGGGGCAGCGGCCGGGTAGCGGCCCCCGCATGCCGCGCGGGGCGGGGGAGGGCGCAGCGGTTGTGAAACGCGCCCTCGCCACCGACAGTCTTCGGGACCGTAAAGGAGGGAAACCCCAATGACGCACTGCTGTTCGACAGGACGCGGACGCACCATCGTGATCGCCGCCCTGGCCGCCCTGCTGCTGGCCGGCGCGCCGGCCGCCCAGGCGCAAGACCTGACCCCGGAGTCGGCCGCCGCGATGAAGGCCGCCTACCTCGCCGACATGGAGGTGATGCGCGAGAAGTACCTCGGCCTCGCCGACGCGTTCCCGCAGGACCTCTACACGTGGCGCCCCATGGAAGGCGTGCGCTCGGTCTCGGAAGTGCTGATGCTGATCGCCAGCGAGGGATACGGCTTCGCGCCGATGGCGCTCGGCGCCCCGACGGCGCTGAGCCGGGAAGAATCGCAGGGTCTGGCGGAGATCACCGACAAGGCCGCGGTCATCGACCACGTGACCAGGGGCTTCGCGTACGCGCAGGAGACGATCGAGGCCATCGACCCGGCAACGCTGACCGGCTCGCGCTCGCTGTTCGGGCGGGAGCGGACCTCGCCGGAGTTGATGCTGTTCGTGGCCGGCGACATGCACGAGCATCTCGGCCAGCTCATCGCCTACGCGCGCATGAACCGCATCGTCCCGCCGTGGAGCCGGTAGGCGCAACGCACGCCCCCGGGTCGTCAACGCAGTCGGACAACGGCTGGCGGGTGTCTCCTTCTCGGGGGCATCCGCCGGTTGTCTGATTGCTCTCTCGAATCCTGCGTTGTACTCGGGCGCGAGCTCCCGCAGATCAGCGTTCCCTGTCACCGTCAGGTCGATATCGAAGCTCAGCCGGTGCGCCCAGCGCAAGGCCAGTATCGTTCCGCCCCCGAAACGCCACTCGTGCGGCCCGTCCTGTAGTGCTTCCAACGCCTGCTCGATGGTGGGCCCGGCCATCCGCCAGAGGCTGGCCGCCGGTTCGACCAGCTTCAGGCGTTCCATATCTCCTGACCGTTGTAGCGCCCCACCTCCGCCCACTGGTTGATCTCCCGGATCCGGTCGGGGTAGTCGAAGCGCGCCAGGCGCATAGCGCGCACGAGTTGCCGGAACGTGTACGCGCGTTGCGCCCATGCCTCCAGGATCTCCCAGAGCGTGGCCTCGGTGGCCCACATCAGGACGATCGCCCTCTGGCGTCGGGTCGGATTGCCCGCGCGCACTGCTTCGTAGAACTCCTCTGTGGTCGGCCGCGTCTCCCAACCCGCGCAGCTACTGACGATGCGCCACCGGACAGCGTCGGCCCGAGGGCCCGTCAGCGCCGGATCCACGCCGTTGCACAAGCGCCGGAAGTCGCGGTCGGTTGCGAGCTGGTCACTGAAAGCTTCGGGTGGCCCCAGCTTGCAGAACATCGGCCGGTCTTCGAGCAGCCTGCGATGCTGCCTTACCGCGATGGCCGCTTCGACCAGACTCGCGCTTACAGGGCATCTCTGGCGGCATCGTAGTCGTCGTAGCTCGCCATCTCCGGGCTGTTCCACTCGTCGGCGAAAGCCTTCAGTTGCATCCTGAGTCGTGCCGCCTGCTCCTCGTCGATACCCCGTGCGCGAAGGTCGACCTGCCCGCTATCGAGGAACGTGACGATGACCCGCGCGTCCTCGGCGACGTTCCCGGGAGTCTCGAACAACTCGATTTTCCCGTCACGATAAACGCCTTCGATCGTCTTGAGCATGGTCTTGCCAGCGTACCGCAACGGGGCGCCGGGAGTCGAAATGCACCGGCCACGCGACGGAGACCGTTGTGTCCGCATCCGATTCCGGCGCGTGTTCGGGCACCTATTGCACACCCTCCGTGAACCTCGCCCGCAGGGCCTCCCGGTCCACCTCTTCGCCGCGCAGATAGACGCTGTCGATCCGCCGCGTATTGGTGATGTCGTCCAGCGGGTTCGCCTCCAGCACCACGAACGACGCGCTCTTGCCCTCGGCCACGGTGCCGAGATCGTCCAGGCTCAGGATCTCGGCGTTGATGCGCGTCGCCGACTCGATCGCCTCCATCGGCGTGAGCCCGCAGCCGGCCATGTCGCGGATCTCGGTGTGCGTGGTCCAGGCGACGCTGACGCCCGAGTCCGTGCCCATGCCGATGATCATCCCCGCCTCGCGGTTGCGGGCCAGGTTCCGGCACTGCAGCGCGAAGAACGCGCCGGGCCCCTCGGCCTCGAGGCGCTCGGCCTGCCGGCGCAGGTTGTCGATCTCGAACGGCGGCAGCGTCTCGCCGAGCCACGACAGGTCGTCGAGCCTCACCGGCGAGCCGGGCAGGTTCGGGATGGTCCACACGTCCGGATGCTCGCGGACGAGCGTCATGAACTCCTCGTCGATGTCGCGGTCGCGGACGGTGTGCGCGAAGCCGTCGACGCCCGCCCGGATCAGGTCCTTCGCATCGGCCAGCCCGCTGGTCGAGCCGAGATGCGACGCCACCCGCATGCCCCGGGCGTGCGCCTCGTCGATGATCGCCCGGTAGACCTCCGGCTCCAGCTTCGGCACCGTGCCGCCCCGGTCGTCGACCCAGATCTTGATGATGTCGACCCCGTGACCGTCCAGCTCCGCGACCGCCGCGCGACCCTCCGCCTCGGTCCGCGCGCCGCGCGGGATGCCCAGCCGGTACTCCTGCTGCGGGCCGGCCGTCGGCGTGGCGGCGATCCCCCGGCCGGACGTCAGGAAGCGCGCCGCGTCGGGCAACACCTCGTTGCGCAGCTCGAAGGCGAGCGCCTCGTCGAACTCCAGCCCCAAGCTCATGGTGGCGGCGACGCCGTGGTAGGCGGAGCGCTCCAGGTGCTCGACCAGGTTGGACAGCGTGTAGTTGTCCTTGCTGTGCGTGCCGTCCTTAACGTTCGTCAACCCGATGTGCTGATGCGCGTCGATCAGCGCCGGGATGACCGTCTTGCCCGTCAGGTCCACCCGCGCGGCGCCGTCGGGGGCCTCCCTCTCGCCCTGGCGGCCGACCCAGGCGAACATGCCGTCCTCGACCAGGAACGCCGACGTCTCGATCGGTGCGCCGCCGTTGCCGTCGATGAGCCTGGCGCCCTCGAACCACGTGGCATCTTCCGCCGGCTCCCGCTCCTGCGCGGAGACGCACCCGACATCGATCAGCGAGGACGCGCAGACGTCGCAATCCCGGCACGTCGTTGCGCAGCCCAGGCCGCTGACCGCGAGGACGCCGACGGCCAGCCAGCCCGGCAAGGTCATGCCCGACCGGGTCCTGGCGAGCGATTCGGAATCCGGCATCGGTGTTACCTCCATCCAGCGGATACCTGCAAGTTCAGCGTGCGGCCCCGATCGCCGGCCCGTGGGGTCTTGAACGTGGTCTCGCCAGCGTTACCGCAACGTAACGCCGGAAGTCGAAATGCATCGCGTCGGACGACCGAAACCGCCGCCGATATCGGCGAGCTTGCCGGCGAGGTGCGGATCATCCGGCGGATGCTCGCCTCGTTGCTGGGCGTGGTGCTTGCCGGATTCGGGCTGCTGGGCGCGGCCGTGATCCAGATCCCGGTGCGCCTACCCTAGAGTCTCCAGATTCTCCAGCCGGACCTGCCCTCGTCTACCGCTCCTACAGCGCGTCGCGCGACATCAGGAAGGCATGCACCTGCCATATCTCGTCGCGCGACAGCAGCTCCTCGAACGCGGGCATGTTCGTGCCCGGCCGTCCCCGGTTCACCGCGTCCAGGAACCGGCCGAGCGGGAGATTGTTCCGGAACAGGCTCGGACCCGCGCCGCCGCCGGACCGGTGGCAGACGACGCACCGCGCGCGGTAGATGCGTTCGCCGGCGGCGATCGCCGCCTCGTCGTCCAGCAGGGGATTGGCCGCGTCGCTCGCGTCCGGTGCGGACGGTGGATCCCGCTCGGCAGGAGCGTCCGGCGGCGATGGGGCATCCGGCTCGCCAGGAGCACCGGACGCGATCGGCTCGCTCCCTTCGGTGGGCTCGAAGCCGTAGCCCGGCAGAACCCGGCCGCCCAGGGTGTGGCCCGGCTCGCCGACCCGCGGCAGGCCGCCCGGCAGCGGCGTCAGGTTCGAGCCCGCCTGCACCTCCCGGGGACCGCCGTCGAGCGCGAAGACCCAGAGGTTCCCCGCCTTCGGCTCCGTGTAGTAGAAGGTCATGTCCCCGCCGATGCCGCCGGACGGCACCGCGACGTACTGCGTCCCGTCGAGCTCGTAGGTGATGGGGCTGCCGATGATGCCCGAGCCGGTCTGGAACTGCCACAGCACGTCGCCGTTGCGGGCGTCGATGGCCATGAAGTAGCCGCGCATGTCGCCGGTGAAGACCAGCCCGCTGGAGGTGGCCACCGCACCGGCCCAGAAGGGCGCCGGGCTCACCACCCGCCACAGGACCTCCTGCTCGACCACGTCGAAGCCGACGAAGTTGCCGGGGTTGTCGCTGATCAGGTACTGCTGGTAGTCCCCGCCGAGGTAGGCCTCGCCGTTGGTCGGCGGCTCGAACTGGTCCTCCGCCCAGAACCGGTAGCCCATGGCCCACTGGTTCGACATGAAGTAGAGCGCGCCCAGATCCGGGTTGAAGGCGAGCGGCTGCCAGTCGATGGCCCCCTCCAGGCTGGGGATGATCGGCCCCACCTCGGGGCCGCCGGACTGCGCGAGCATGTCGGGATTGACTTCAGGCCGACCCGTTACCGGATCGAGGCCGAAGGCCCAGTTGATGCCCGGCACGATCGGCTCGCCGTAGAGGAAGCGGCCGTCCGTGCGGTCGAGGGCGTAGAAGAAGCCGTTCTTGTCGTGGTGGAAAAGCGCCTTGACCGGCCCGTGATCGCGCAGGGTCACGTCGGCCAGCACCGGCGTGCTGACCGCGTCGTAGTCCCAGCAGTCCCACGGGGTGTACTGGAATCCCCAGCGGATGTCGCCCGTGTCGGCGTCGATGGCGACGGTGGCGGCCGACCACTGGTTGTCGCCCTTCCGCACGTGGCAGTTCCAGGGGGCGGCGTTGCCGGTGTTCCAGTAGACGAGGTTCAACTCGGGATCGAAGGCGCCCGTCGTCCACGTCGGGGCGCCGCCGTTCCTCCAGGTGTCGCCGGGCCAGGTCTCGTTGCCCGGCTCGCCCGGCCCGGGGATGGTGTAGGCGGTCCAGCGCGGCTCGCCGGTCAACGCGTCGTAGGCCTTCACGAAGCCGCGAATGCCGTACTCGCCGCCGGCCACCCCGGTCAGGACCATGCCGTTCACCACCAGCGGCGCGCCGGTGATGCTGTAGCCCTGCCGCCAGTCGACGACCACGGTCTCCCACGCGACGGCGCCGGTGTCCTTGTGGAGCGCGATCAGCCGCGCGTCCATCGTCCCGACGTAGACCAGCTCGCCGAACAACGCCACGCCGCGGTTGTTCGACCCGCAGCAGTAGACCCGCTCGACCTCGTCCGACATCTCCGGCTCGAAGCCCCACTTCTTCGCGCCCGTCCGGGCGTCGATGGCGAACACGCGCGACTCGTCCGCCGAGAGGTAGATGACGCCCTCGTGCACCAGCGGCGTCGCCTCCAGGCCGCGGTTCTCGCCGCCGGTGGCGAACACCCACGCCGGGTGCAGGCGGTCCACGTTGTCCGGCGTGATCTGGTCCAGCTCCACGAAGCGCTGGCCGTGGTAGTCGCGGCCGTACATCAGCCACGACGAGGTGTCCGACGCGGCCTGCTCCAGGTCGGCCGTGGTGACCTCCTGCCCCTGCGCCGCCGGCCAGGAGAGGCCGGCAGTCACGAGGAGGATCGCTGCGAGCGCTGTCAGAAAACGCGAAGAGGGCATCACTGGTTTCTGCCTCGAGGATCACAGCAGCTTGCGAAACTGCTGCTCGTTCAGGCCGGCGTCGCGAACGATACCGCCCATGGTGTATGCGTTGACGGGATTGTGCCTGGGAATCGTCAGGATTCTGCTGCCGTCCGTCATGACGACGTGCTTGCCCTGGCGAACTACGCGAAACCCTGCCTTCTCGAGTGCGCGAACCGCGTCCTGGTGGTTTACGCCAGGAATCTTCGGCATTTCTCAGACGGCAACTTCTATCTCCCGGCTGGTCGTTCCCCGGAGCATTTCATCACGGGCCGCGAGGTACTCCCGGATCGCTGCCCGGATGTTCTCGACGGCCTCCTGTTCCGTCGTTCCCTGGGACCAGCAGCCAGGAAGACCGGGAACCGACACGCTGTAGCCCTCTTCGCTTTGCAGAATTGCGACCCGGTACTTCATTGCCCTCGAGTGCCTCCGAAGCGCTGCTGCCCGCCAGCCTACTCCGGCAACGCGAACACCCAGATCACCCCGCTGCCCTGCGGCAGCGTGATGCCGGTCAGCCGCGCGTAGGAGGTGGTCTGGCCGATGCGGCCGCCGGCGCCGACCGCGAGGTACTGGCGGCCGTCGACCTCGAAGGTGACCGGGGCGCCCGAGATGTCGCCGTTCAGGCGCGTCTCCCAGAGCATCTCGCCGTTCTCGGCGTCGAGCGCGAAGAGCCGCCGGTCCGCCGTGCCGCCGAAGACGAGGCCGCCCGCGGTGGAGAGCGCCGCGGCGGTCATCGGGGCGCCGCTCTCGGGGCGGTACTCCCACGCCCGCTCGCCGGTGACCGGGTTGAACGCCACGAACTCCCCGATGTAGTCGTAGCCGGGGACCATCTTCACGCGGCTGCCCATGCCCCGGAAGACGCGTCCCGGGACGTACTCCTCGGAGACGAACGTGACGTCCATGCAGGCGTTGTTGATGCCGACGTAGTAGAGGCCGGTCTCGGGGCTGTAGCTGGCCGAGTTCAGGTTGCGCGCGCCGTGCAGGTGGGGGCAGACCTCGAAGATCCTGTCCGAGTCGACGTCGTCCAGCGTGGGGATCTGGTCGGGGTTGTAGATGGGGCTGCCGGTGTCGGTCCAGCCGGTGATGATGTTGTCGTAGCCGGTCCGGAACGCGTCGATGAACCGCCCGGTCTCGCGGTCGAGCACCACGCCCCAGCCGATCTTGCTCGTCTCGATGAGCGCCTTGTGCTCGACGCCGCCGATCTCCAGGTCCACCAGCATGCTCTCGGCGGTGGCGTCGAGGTCCCAGTTGTCGGCCGGCACGACCTGGAAGTACCACTCGATCTCGCCGGTGTCGATGTCCAGGGCCAGGATGCAGTTGGTGTAGAGTGCGTCGCCCGGACCCCGCAGGGTGGACGCCCACGGCGTCGGCTGCCCGGTGCCCATGTAGATGAGGCCCAGTTCCGGATCGTAGCTGATGGTGCTCCAGGCCAGGCCGCCCAGCGGCGGGATCTCGCGCTCGGTCCAGGTGTCGTAGCCCGGCTCGCCGGGCATCGGCACCGTGTAGGTGGTCCAGATGTGCTCGCCGGTCTCGGCGTCGTGCGCCACGATGGTGCCGCGGCCGCTGCGGTCGCCGCCGGCGAACCCGAGCACGACCTTCCCGTCGGCAATGAGCGGCGGGTGGCTGTGGCCCAGGCCGGTGGTGTAGTCGCCGGTGCTCACCTCCCAGCGTTGCTCGCCGGTCTGCGCGTCGAGGGCGACCAGCACGGCGTCGGCCGCGCCGAAGTAGACCGTGTCGCCGAGCACCGAGACGCCCCGGTGCCGGCCGAGCGCCTGCGACTTCTGGATGTCCTCGGGGTAGCTGCGCGTGTACACCCAGGCGACGTCGCCCGACAGCACGTCGAAGGCGGTGACGCGGCCGCTCCCCTCCGAGACGTACATCAGCCCGTTGGCGACGATCGGCGTCGGCACCCAGCGGCTGTTGTCGCGCATCGACCAGGACCAGACGAGGCGCAGGTCGGAGACGTTGTCGCGGTCGATCTGGTCGAGCGGGCTGAACCCGGTCACGTCGTAGGTCCGCCGGTAGCTCATCCAGTCGCCGTCCTGCGGGTCGAGCAGACGCTCCTCGGTGATCGGCTCCCACTCGGCGTCGCCGGACTGCCCGCGCGCGGCGCCGGCCGAGAGCATCAGGAAGGTGGTCAGGCACACCAGCACGAATCGTCCGCGTCCCATCTCTCGCATCGTCTGTCTCCTTCCGTGCCCCGTGCCGCAGCGTCGGGGCGCCGGCGTCGCAATCCGTGAACCCTCGCGCATCATCGCCCATGCGGGCGACCGGCGCAACAGCCGGATGCGGCTCCACACGCCCTCTGCCAGGAGCCTGCGGCGCAGAACGCAGCGAAGCGAAGTGCCGCGACGCAGGGTCATGGAGCGGGGGGATGGGCCGAAACGCCGAGCCGGCGAGGCGTCTCGGGGCGCTAGCGACGCTAGCGCGAGCCCGCGACCTTCACGGTGACGATCTCGATGCCGTGGTACTGGCGGTGCCGCACGGACGAGGCGTAGTGCCGCAGCAGGCGGAACGACAGCTCGCTCTCCTCCGGGGTGTCCGCGCGCTCGCTCAGATACGTCAGGTGGTCCTCGATGTTCTCCTTCTCGAAGACGACCAGGAACTCCAGCTCCACGACCGCGCGGCCTGGGCGCCCGATGAGGATGAGGCGCGGCGCCCGGTCGGCGGCAGGGTCCTCGCGGAGCTGCAGGAGGCATTCGAGCGCCTCGTGACCGGCGGCGCGCAACCGTTCACGGGAAGTCTCGTTCCAGCCGACGCGACCCGCGAGCCCGCGCAGGAAGGCATCGATCCCCGCCGCCGCGGAGGCGTCCAGCTCCACGTCCAGCCGCCGGCGCCGCGGGCTCGTCAGCTCCAGGAACGCGGTCAGCAGAACCGTGGCCAGCACCCCGATCGTCATGCCGTTGCCGATCGATGCGCTCCACGTCGCGCCCAGCACGCCCTCGAAGACGCTCCCGCTCTCCAACCCGACGCCCAGGGCCAGGGCGACGCCCACCACGAGCCCCTTCTGCGGATCGAGGCCGTCCTGGAACACGGTCCGGATGCCCTCCACGAAGAGCAGTCCCATGATGATCAGCAGAAAGGCCCCCATGACGGGGCTCGGCACCGAGAGCAGGACGGCCGTCAGCCTGGGCAGGAACGCCAGCGCGAACAGGATGCCTCCGATGGCGTACCCGACGCGGCGCGCCGCCACGCCGGTGAGGTTGATGAGCGACACGCTCGACGGCAGATAGATGATGACGGGCGGCGTCACGGCGAGGCCGGACAGGAGGATGCCGACCCCGCTCGCGTTGAGCGCGCCCTGCACCAGGCGGAAGTCGGTCGCGCGCGGCTTGCGCGCCGAGGCCTGCTGGATGACCGCGCCGTCGCTGCTGGTCTTGATGGCGGCCACCACGGACACGATCACGAACACCGGCAGCAGCGCCCAGAACCGCGCGTCCGGCGCGAGGTCCACGCCGGGCCAGGCCGCGATGTCCGGCAGGTCGAACCAGGATGCCTCGGCCATCGGCCGCAGGTCGTACAGCCCGAAGAACAGGGCCGCGGCGCAGCCGGCCAGGATGCCGCCGAGCGGCGCCCACAGCCGCCAGACGCCCGTGGCGCGCAGCACCATGCCGGTGGTGACGGCAAGCGTCACGCCGGCGGCGATCAGCCCGCCGCCTTCCGGCGCGCCCGCGGGCACGTCCGTCAGCCGGCCGACCGCTATCGGCATCACCGCGACGGCAATGAGCATGAGTGCCGTGCCGGCCACGATCGGAGTGACTATCCGGCGCAGGAACGGAAGCCACGCCGCCATGGCGAATTGGAACAGCGACGACACGACGATGAGGCTCGCCAGCGTCGCGAGATCCGCTTCCGTCAGGGCGACGACCGAGATCGCGATGAAGTGGGGGCCGGCCCCCGTCATCAGGATGTGCCCGGCGCCGACCCGCCCCACGTGCGCCGCCTGCAGGGCCGTGGTGACCCCGGCGATGACGAGCGCCGCGAAGACCGCCCACGCCAGGTACGCCTCGCCCTCCCCGGCCGCCCGGACGATGATGGTCACCATCAGGACGGTGTTCGCGAGGATGAGAACCACGCCCTGGAAGGCGACGCCGGCCGTCACGAGCGGCGGGCACGGATCGTCCGGCTCGTAGCGGATGTGCCGGTTGAGGCGGGCCCTGGTCACGGAAGGACTGTCCCGCATTCCATCTCACAAGCCAGCGAGGCTCCGCCTACTGATGGTTACCGGAGGATGTCGCTTTCCTCCGCCATCCGGATCAGTACTTCGGCGTCCTCGGGCAGCAGCAGCCGGCGGGCGACCGACTCGTCGGCGGCGCGGCGGACGGCGGCGACGAAGCCGGCGTGGTTGCCGTAGCGCTCCTCCAGCGACAGGCGCGGATCGCCGTTGGCCTCCCGCTCGGCGCGCGTCCGGGCGAACGGGAAGAACGATCCGGTCAGCGAGCAGAGGTCGCGCCCGCGCGGGCCGGCCGCGTGCAGGTTCCAGCCGGTGTTGGTCCCGACCGGCACGGCGATGTCCACCGTGTGGATCCCGGCGACGTCGTGTCCGTCGCGGTCGGTGGTCGGCACGAGCACCTGGTATGAGCCGCCGCGGGTCGGCGGCAGCACGGTCTGCCGGCCGCCCGCGGGTCCGAACGTGGGACCGAAGCCGAGTGCATCGAGCCCGTTCACCCGCGTCGGGAAGCCGACGCCCGGGATGGCGGGGAACGTCCGCGCCGCCTCGTCCACGCTCGCCAGCGTCCCGCGCCGCACGTCCGGGTAGCTGCTCGGCGGCGGCTCGATGCCGCGGTCGGCCCACGCGTCGAGCGCGACCAGCAGCGCGCGCATCGCCGGCGCCGCGCTGCGGTAGGTGTTCGTCACGTAGGCGCACGCCCCGCGGTCGGCCGGCATCCGGCCGACTCCGGCGGCCCCGCCGTGCGGATGGCTGGCCAGCAGGTACAGGCGCACGTTGTCCGGGATCGGCACCGGGTCGCCGTGGCCGTCGTGGACGTTCAGCGACGCCTTCATCTGCCAGAACTCGTTGCTCGTGTCGACGTGGAAGACGAGCGGATCGGTCGCGGGCCGCTTGAGGATGCCGTCGCGGACGCCGGTCACCGGGTCGGTGGTCACCGCATAGGTGAGCGGCGGGTAGGACTGCGACGTGAAGTCGGACGTGCGGTCCTGGCGGGAGTAGATGTTCGGGTCGGCGAACTCCACGTTGGCGAACAGCCGGTGCGTGCCGGGGATGTGGATGCGGACCGCGTCGAACACGCGGCGGTGCGCTTCGTCCTCGTTGAAGCCGAGGTAGAGCCAGTCGCGCAGGTACATTCCGGTCGACGAGATGCCGAGGCCGTAGGCGCGGCGAATGCCGGCCGCGCCGGCGCTGGCGGCCAGCGGATTCGGGTTCCCGGCGTCGTCGGCCGTCTGGTAGCGCAGGAACGAGGCGACGTCCCGCGTGACGGCGTAGCCGAGGCCCATGACCCACGGGTCCTTCGCCGGGTAGATCAGCTCGTACACCTTGCCCGGGTCGAAGCCGTCGAAGAGGCAGAGGTCGGTGGCAGAGGGCGCCAGCGACGCCTCGCCCGTCGGACACGTCCCGAACGCCCAGCCGTCGGCCGCGACCGGCCGGCGCTCGCCGTCGATGGCGTCGCGGACGGTGAGCGTGGAGCGCGCTGTGTCGGTGTCGGCCGTCGCGTAGCTCACGAAGCGGTCGTTGCCCTTGAGCGGCAGCGTATGAGTGACGGCGCCGGCCGCGGTCGGGTCCGACGGGTACTCGATGCGGATGCGGGAGACGATCGGGCTGCCGTCGGCCTGCACCGCCACCGGCAGGTTCGCCCCGAGCCGGGTCGCGGTCGTCGCGACGTCCCCCGCCCAGCCGGCGTCCACGAACGAGTAGCCGAGACGGAAGATCAGCCCGTCGCCCGACTCGGGATCGGCCCCGGCGGGCAGCGCCGGGAAGGTCTGGAAGGGCAGCTCGATCGCGTTCCCGCGGTTGTTGATGCCGTACAGCAGCTTGCGGTTGCCGCGCGCCATGTCGGCCGGCTTGATGATGAAGAACGGGGCGCTGAACTCGACCATCCCGCGGTCGTTGCGGGGGGCGCGGTCGAGGTTGACGATCACCGCGTTGAGCGGGTCGTCCGGGTCGACCTCCATGTGGACCGTGCCGTCGAGACGCTCGAACGCACCGGCGTCGCCGAACTCCTTCCCGCCCGCATACGGCGCCGTCCGTTCCACCTCGAACCGGACCACGCGCGCGTCGGCGGGCATCGCGGCCAGCGCGCCCAGCAGAACCCCCGGAACCACGACTGCGAACGTGCGTCTCATCGCGCGCCCCTCCTTCTTCGAACTCGTCCCGCGCCGACCGCCGACCGCACCGGGGCGGCGCAAGACAATCTACTACAGCCGCAGCTGCTGCTACCACCGCGCGTACCGTTCAAGCCCGTTCGGCGTCCCTGTCCTGTAGCATCGCGAAGGAGGTAGCGTGAAGCGAGCTGCGAGTCCGCTCGTCGTGATGGCCCTGGCGTTCGTCGTACTGGCGGTCCCGCGCGCGTCGGAGGGGTCCGTGGCGCCGCAGGACAACGACCGGCAGGAGCAGGCGGAGAGCCGGACGGACGTCCTGGCCGAGGAGCTGGGCCGCGCCCTCGGAATGACCCCGGCCGAGATCGAGGCCCTGGGCCTGTCGCCCGCCGAGATGCGGCGTCTGCTCGCGGGATTCACGGAGGAGACGGTGGTCGTCGGCTCTCGCGCGCAGCCGCGCAGCACCACCGAGTCGGCGGTGCCGGTGGACGTGCTGTCGGCCACCGATCTCGTCAGCCAGGGGACGGGCGACCTGAAGGACCAGCTCCGCACCATCATCCCGTCGTTCAGCGCTAACACCCAGCCGATCAGCGGCGTATCGACGGTGGTCCGCCCCGCCATGCTCCGCAACCTGGCCCCGGATCACACGCTGGTGCTGGTCAACGGCAAGCGCCGGCACCGTTCCTCGATAGTCGACTGGCACGGCGGCAACGGCGTCGCGTTCGGCTCGCAGGGCCCCGACATCTCCGCGATCCCCGCCATTGCGCTGCGGCAGGTCGAGGTGTTGCGCGACGGCGCGGCGGCGCAGTACGGCTCCGACGCGATCGCCGGCGTGCTGAATTTCCAGCTCAAGGACGCTTCGGCCGGCGGCTCGGTCGAGCTCAACACCGGGATGTATCGGGCCGGCGACGGGGAATCGACCCAGTTCGCCGGCAACATCGGCCTGCCGCTCGGCGCCGCCGGTTTCGCCAACCTCAGCCTGGAGTACGGCAACGCGAACCCGACCGACCGGTCCGCGCCGCGGCGCGATGCGGTTGCGCTCATCGGCGCCGGCAACAGGCACGTCTCGTCGGACCGCCCGCAGGCCTGGGGCGACCCGGACGTCGACGACGACCTGAAGGCGTTCGGCAATTTCGGCTACACGCTGCCCGCCGGCGTGCAGACGTACGCTCATACGAGCTATGCCCGCAAGACGGTCGCCTACGGCGTCTTCTTCCGCAATCCGAACACCCGCCTCGGGGTGTTCAGCAACGACGGCGGCCGCACGCTGCTGGTCGGCGACGTGCTCGCGGCCAGCGGCATGGGCACGGCCGACTGCCCGACGGTCGCCGTCACCGGCCACCTACCGGACCCGGTCGCCCTGCAGCAGGTGTCCGACGACCCGAACTGCTTCACGTTCCAGGAGCTGTTCCCCGGCGGCTTCACCCCGCAGACGGGAGGCACGGCGACCGACGCGTCACTCGTCGGGGGGGTGCGCGGCTTCACCGCCGGCGGCTTCGACTGGGACCTGAGCGGCTCGCTCGGAGTGCACCGAACCGACCACTTCGTCCGCAACACCATCAACGCATCGCTCGGCCTGATGTCGCCCGACGCGTTCGACGTCGGCAGGAACCGGCAGCGGGACGTCGACGTGAACTTCGACGTGTCGTACGCCGTCACCGACAGGGTCAACCTCGCGGCCGGCGTGGAATGGCGCGACGAGCAGTTCGGCGTGCGGGTGGGCGACCGCGCGGGGTGGACGATCGGTCCGTATGCGGCGCAGGGCTTCATGGGCGGCTCCAACGCCGTCTTCGCCTACAGCCCGGCGCAGGCGGGCACCTGGAGCCGTCACAACGCCGCGGCCTACGGCGACCTCGAGGTGAACGACCCGGGCGGCGCGTGGACGCTGGGCGCGGCGGTCCGCATCGAGGACTTCGAGGACTTCGGAACGACGACCAACGGCAAGGTGTCGGGCCGCGTCGGCTTCGTGCGCGGCAGCATCAGCACCGGCTTCCGGGCGCCGACCCCCGGCCAGCAGCACGGCCTCCACATCCAGAGCTGGTTCGACCCGACGGTCGGCGATCTGGTCAACAACGCCGTCATACCGTCGATCTCGCCGGTGGCGCTGCTGCGCGGGGGCGCCCCGCTCGAGCCCGAGACATCGATCAACCACACGGCCGGCGTCGTGTTCGGAACCGGCCCCTTCACGCTCACGGCCGACTACTTCCGCATCGACGTGTCGGACCGGCTCGGCATCACGAGCAACTTCACGCTGACGCCGGCGGAGATCGCCGAGGTCGTGGCCGGGGGATTCGAGGCAGCGCAGAGCGTGAGGAACTACCGGTTCTTCACCAACGCCTTCGGCACGACCTCGCAGGGCGTCGACGTCGTCTCCACCTGGACGCCGCTGGCGCTGCGCGGGGACACGGTCATCAGCGCCGTCTTCAACCACACGGACACCGAGGTGACGGACAACGCCAAGGGTCTGCTCGACGGCCGGCGGCTCGCCGAGTACGCCTACGCCCTGCCGCGCACCCGCTGGAACGCCGGCGTCACGCAACGCCTCGGGCCGGCGACCCTCCTCGGGCGCCTCAGCTACTACAGCGGCTGGTACGACTACGACAGCGGGCGCGGGACGGTCTTCGATCCCTCGGGCGGTCTGGAGCAGGGCTTCTTCGATGGCCGGCCGATCGTCGACCTGGAGCTGAGCGTCCCCCTCGGCCAGGGCACGACGCTGGCCGTCGGCGGCCAGAACGTCTTCGACACCTACTCGCAGGTGTCCGTCATAGCCAATGCGGTCGGCGAGCAGTACAGCGAGTACATGCCGTGGGGCTACAGCGGCGCCTACTACTACGTGCGCATCGGCTACGACTGGGGCCGTTGAGCCGGGCCGGACGCACTCTCGGCTTGGCGTCGTCCACGGCGGCGCCGCTTCGGCGACGCGGGGCCCCGGCTGCTACCGACGTTCGCGGAACTGCGTCTCGGTGCAACTGACGAAGTCGATGACCCCCGCCAGCTCCCGTTGCAGCGCCCGGAACCCGTCGTCGCCCATGAGGATCTCGCTGAAGTCCCGGCGCATCTCGGGATCGGCGTGTCGTTCGCTGAAGAGGATCTGGTCGACCGGCCGCTCGATGTTCTGCGCGCCGGTTATCCAGCGACCCGTCTGCACCGACATTTCCGCGCCGGGGTAGTTCCTCTGGACCAGGTCGACCATGTCCCGCGCGAGCGCCCGGGCGGCGGCATTCCGTCCCGGCTGGATGTTGCAGATGCGGCGGAAGACGAACGCGCCTTCGTCCTGCAGAGCGATCTCCGCACCGGCAGCCCCGGCGATGCCGAGCAACGCGACGGCGACGATGACGGTCCTCATGGAACGGCCTCCCTCACGCGGGGTTCCCGACACGGCGGGGCGGGCGCCTGGGCGCGCGAATCCGGACAGCGGCCGCCGCGTCATGACACCGACGCATCCAGCAACGCGACATCCGGAAGTTTCGCAGCCTTGCGGTCGAACGTGCAAAGCGGGCGCGCTCCTGCTCGTTCCGCGGCGGCGGCGATCATCAGGTCGGAGAAATCCGCAACGCCACGGCGATAGCGAACGGCCGACCGGGCCACGTCGGCGGCCGCCTCGACAACGAGGCCGTCAGTCGCTACCAAGTCTTCCAGCACGGTCGCGATCCGATCGGGTGAATGGCCATAGGTCCGCCTCAGCACCCAGACGAGCTCCACCATCACCTCGCGGCAGACGAAACCGGGCCGCGCCGCGGTCAGAGAGTCCAGCAGTGCCCGGCCGTCTCCGCCTGCTCCGGATCGTCGTCCACGAGGTAGCGGACGAGAACGTTGGTATCCAGCGCGATCACGACTCGGTAGCTCCTTCGGCGATGGCGCGTTGCATGTCGTCGAGCGTGGCGGGAGGTCCATCCGACTTCAGCGCGCCGAACAGCCGGTTGATGGATCGCACCGGCAGGATGCGCACGTCGTCGTCGTCGATCAGGTAGCGGACCCGGTCGCCGGGCCCTACACCGAGCGCGTCCCGCACCGCCTTGGGCAGCGTGGTCTGACCCTTCGTCGTGATTGGCGACTCGATCATCCGCAGTATCCTTCCGAGTTCCTTACCTGTCTTGCCATTGTAAAGGATCGTTCATCGTTGCCGTGCGGAATCGCGGTTCTCCGCACCCGGCATGCAGGGCCATCAACGCAGCTCCCGTTCCTCCCGGAGAACGTCCGCGGCTGGAGGATCGAGCACGACCTCCGGCTGCTTGCGAATCGCATCGAGCAGCTCTCGTCGGTTGGGTCGGGCCAACGCTCTCTCTATTTCCCGCAGTACGTAGGAGGACATCGAAACGCCTTCCATTGCGGCGCGCGCCTTCAGCCGTCGATGCAGAGAGTCGGGGACTTTGCGAACCTGGACCATCTTCATGTGGGGAGTATGAGACATGCTCCGGGAGCGTCACACCATGCTCAAGGGCCGGTTTCTCTCGCGAGAAAATCGAGCACCGCTCGGTTGAAAGGCCCTGGAGCGTCGAGATTCACCAGATGGCCCCGCCGGCCAGGATGGTCCTGGTCGCGCCACCGATCCGTGCGGCCAGCATCTCCGCCGTGGCGCGAGCCTGGTCCGAGTCGCGATCGCCCGGTTCGCCGGATCTCCATGAACGGGTTACGGCAGCGCCAGCGCGACGAGCTGCTCGGTGTCGGCACCGCCGCCGACAGCCAGGACGATGAACTGCCGGCCGTCCGCCAGGTAGCTGATCGGCGCAGACGACGAGCGGGCGGGCAGCTCCATCTCGAACAGCTCGTGGCCGGTGTCCTTGTCGAACGCGCGCAACCGGTTCGACTCGATGCCCTGGCCGATGAAGAGCAGCGTCCTGGTCAGCAGCGGGCCGCCGCTCTTCTCGTAGTTGCCGAGCGGGGGCAGGTCCATGCCCCGCAGCGCCTCATGGTCGCGGGGGCCGTCGCCGAGCGGCACGCTCCACAGCTTCTCGCCCGCGTTCATGTCCAGCGCCGCGAGCTGCGAGTAGGGCGGCTTGAACAGCGGGAGCCCGCGCGGCCCCGGCAGGTTGCTCACCTGCGGCCGGATCGCGAGGTCCGAGTTCGCCGGGTCGCCCGGCTCCAGCACCACGAACGAGAAGTGCGCCCAGCTCGGCACGTAGAGCCGACCGGTCTCCGGATCGAAGGCGGCGCCCCACCAGTTGGCGCCCCCGCTCCAGCCCGGCCGCACGATGTTCCCGCCCAGCGCCGGCGGCGTGTAGAGCGGGCCCGCGGTGTGCCGCCGGTAGATCGCCAGCGCCTCGGCGCGCAGCTCGTCGGTGAAGTCGATCAGGTCCTCTTCAAGCGCCCCGTTGGTCAGGTAGAGCGGCGGTTTCGTCGGATAGGGCTGCGTGGGGGAGGTGCGCTCGCCCGGCACCGTCGACGGCGGGACCGGGCGTTCCTCGATGGGCCAGACCGGCTCGCCGGTAGCCCGGTCGAAGACGAACGTGAAGCCCTGCTTGGTGATCTGCGCGACCGCCTTGATGTGCCGCCCGTCTACAGTGATGTCGATGAGGTTCGGCGCCGCGGGCAGGTCGTAGTCCCACACCGCATGGTGGACGAACTGGAAGTGCCAGACCCGCTCGCCGGTTTCGGCGTCGAGGCAGACCAGCGAGTTGGCGAACAGGTTGTCGCCGGGGCGATGCCCGCCGTAGTAGTCGGTGACCGGGGAGCCGACCGGCAGGTAGATGTAGCCGAGCTCCGGGTCGGCGCTCATGTTCGACCAGACGTTGGCTCCCCCCGACCACTTCCACGATTCGTTTCCCCAGGTCTCGTGGCCGAAGTCGCCGGCCTGCGGAATCGTGTGAAAGATCCACTTCATCTCGCCGCTGCGGACGTCGTAGCCGCGCACATGTCCCGGCGGCGCCTCCTTGCGGCCCCGGCCCTCCGTGATGGCGGAGCCGACCACGACCGTGTCGCCGGCCACGAGCGGGGCCGAGCTGACCGCGTACTGGCTCGTGTCGATGATGCGGCCGAGTCCCCGCGTCAGGTCGACCCGTCCGTTGCGGCCGAACGCCGGATCCGGCTTGCCGGTCTTCGCGTCGACCGACACCAGCCACGTCCGCCCGCCGGCGTAGAGCAGGCGGGATTCCTCACCGTCGGACCAGTAGGCGAGCCCTCGCGTCAGGAAGCCGTGCACCGCGGGGCGGCCGTCCAGGTAGAGGCCGGGGTCGTAGCTCCAGAGCGTCTCGCCGGTCGTCGGCTCGATCGCCGCGACCTGCCCCAGGTTGGTGGTGGTGTAGAGCACGCCGTCGACCACCAGGGGCGTCACCTCGTAGGCGTAGGTGCGGAAACGCTGCCCGTCGCGGATGACCGGGTTCTCGGCGCGCAGCTTGTCGTCGACCGACGTCCAGGTCCACGCGATACGGAGCCGGTCGACGTTGTCCGCCGTAATCTGATCGAGGGGCGTGTACTTGGTGTGGCCGGGATCGCCGCCATAGAAGCGCCACTCGTGCGGGTCGGCGCCGGTCTGGGCTTGCCCCTCCGCGGGCGCCAGCGCCACGGCGGTCACGACAAGCAACCCGACCACGAAACACGCCGCTGTCGGCGAACCGTTCCAATGCATGATCCGCACCTCGGAAGTTCCGCGTACAGGGCTCATTCTAAGCTGACGGCTCTCCCCGGGCGGCTGGGGGAATCGCGACCGCCACGGTGCCCGCTCTGCGCTACACTGAAGTTGTTCCGATGTTCGATACGCACGCGATCGCCCGCAGCCTGACTGATGCCAACCTCACGCCGGAACAGGCGGATGCCATCACGGACGCAATCCGCCAGGCTGCTGAGCACGACATGGCCGGCCTGGCGACGAAAGCCGACCTCGCGGAACTGCGCGTCGAGCTGGCCGGCCTCGAGGCCCGCCTCATCAAGTGGATGATCGGCATCGTGTTTGCGGGCGTCATGCCCAGGGCGGCGGCGAACGTCCGCTCGAGACCCCGCTGGCTGACGCCCAGCGAACCGGCGATGCGATCGATGCGCAGCGGCGCGCGCGTCCGCCACAGCGCGCGGACGAGCGCCGAGACATCCTGCTTGTGGTGGGCGTCGAGACGCCGCCGCAGGAATGCCTGCACCGCGCCGGCCCGGTCCTCGTCGGTCGCGACCGTCGCGATCCGGTCTTCGACCGCCCGGACGTCGCGGCGGGGCCACACCTCGTCCGCGGGCGTGGCTCGATCCCCGACCTCGCGCATCGGAACCGCGAAGAAGTGGTGCGCGCCCCACGGATGGAACCGCACCGAGACGAATCCGCCGGCGCCGGCCGGCTGGATCTCGACGTAGCGGCTGATCTGGGAGACCAGCAGGCTGACGGGTTGCACCGCGGCATCCCCGCCCGCGAAACGCATCGTGAACGGCCGGCGATAGTGGAAGATCGCTTCGACGACGCCGTCCGCCACGATCCGCTCCGGCCCGCCGAGGAGGGCCGGGCGGTCGCATTCGAACAGCCAGATCTGCCGCACGTAGGGAGCGAGCGTGTCGTCGACGGGAAACTCGCGGTACCGTATCGGCACGATGCCGCATGGTAACCCGGTCGACGCGTCCGGGCCCGGCTGCGCCGCGAGAGCGAGCACGCGGCCGACGACCTGGTGCTGGCGCGGGGCGTTCCGGCCACCACCTGTGCGACACAGCTCGTCGAACTCGTGAAAGAGGCTCGGAAACACCGGCGGACGTGGTTGCCGGCGCCGGCGATGGCGCGTCCGTCACACCTGGAACGGAGGCTTTCCGCCATGTTGAACTCGCACACGAATCGACGTCCGCTGACGCGCCGCGCCCGCTTCTGGAGCCTGGGCGGGCTCGTGCTCGCCTCGATCCTCGTCGCCGGCCTGCAGGTTGCCGCGCAGACCTCCCGGATCGCCGGCACCGTCGTCGACCAGGCCGGCCACGTCGTGCAGAACCCCGGCCTGACGCTCACCAACCGCGCAACCGCCGAGCAACTGGGCGTGACCGGCGGCGACGCCGGCCGCTTCGAGTTCGCCGAGCTGGAACCGGCCGAGTACAGCCTCGTCGTAAGGAAACCAGGCTTCGAGAGGCTGTTTCGACGGTTCTCGCTGGAAGGGGGAGAGCAGATCGAGGAAGAGCTGGTGCTTCGGCTCGGCTCCGTCGAGGAGACGATCGTGGTGACGGATACGAGTGAGTCGCCGACCGCGGCCCGGACCATCAGCGAAGCCACGCGGGCGCGGTACCTGGAACACCGGAACCAGGGCGGCACGATAGCGCCGCCGATCAAGATCCGGGATCTGGCCCCCGTCTACCCGGCATCCGTGCGCGGCAGCGGGTTCGAGGGCAGGGTTGTCCTGGAAGCGCTGATCAAGACGGATGGGACCGTCGAGGTGCTGCAGATTCTGGCCCCGGTGGACCCGGCGACGATGACGGCGGTGTACCCCGACCTGGCCCGCTCGGCGGTGGAGGCGGTCGGCGGGTGGCGCTACGAGCCGACGCTGCTGCACGGCGTGCCGGTCGACACGCGGATGACCATCAGCGTGACCTTCCGCTCGTAGAGCGATGTGGCGGCAGGCTGAAGGACCCAGGATGGACGACGGTCGGGAAGAATCACTCCACGCCGTCCTTCACATCGAGCAGGGCTGCCGAGTCATCCAGATCGATTCCCGGACGCACCCGCCGGGGCTACGGCCGCGGTCCCGGGGCCGAGCCGGCGCAAGCCGGGGAGCGCGGCCGCGCGGAAACGTCGGCGTCGCAGGCGGCAGGCGGGGTTCATCGGCCGCTCTCCGGCTCGGCGAGCCGGGCTCCCGTATCCGCCTGCCGGTAATCGAAGAACTCCTGCGTGAACGTCGCGGCATACTCGCCGAGTGCGGTCGCGGCACGGCCGGAGAGGGTCATCCGGGCCGGCATCCAGACGCCGCGGACGGGCGCCAGCTCCATCACCGCCTGCAGGCCGTCGGCCCGCAGGAGCCATCGGAACCGAAGGAAATCGAGCCCGGCGTTCTCGAAGGCGTACTGCACTATCTGGTGAATCTCGGGATCGATCCAGAGCGTCACCATCGACGTCTTGACGACCCCCCGATTGATCCGCTCGCCGGCCTCCTCCCGGAAGGGGCCGGTCGGGTAGAACTCGATACGGACCACCTCGCGGCCCGCGACGGTCTCGCGGCCGACGAAGTAGTACTCGCCCGGCTCCGACGTCCACTCCAGAAAGTAGAAGAAGTCGGTGACGAAGCGGGGCTCGGGGTCTCCCTGGTCGACGAGCGCCTGGCTCTCGGTACCACGCGTATCATCACCCGTCGGCAGCCCGGAGCGCCGCCGCTCTTCCTCGCGCAGCCAGGACCGTTCGTAGCCGCGCCGCGTCGCGTCGTCGATGCCGACCCCGTCCACGCGCACGGGGCTGCGGACGGCCGTTCCGTCGCGGACGTACCACTCGTACTCGCGCACGCGCCGAAAGCTGGACAGTCGACTCTCCGGTGGCGCGTCGAGCTCGAGCGACCAGGTCTCGCGAAGGACGAAGTCGCCCAGCCGCCGCCACGATGCGGCGTCACGGTTGGCGAGCACGCGCTCCATGAACCGGTCGATGTCGTTTTCGTTCCGGGCGGCGCGTGGTTCTGCCGCGTGGGCGGTCGCCGTGCCGGCCTGCACGGACGAGACCGCCGTGCCCGACTGCGTGGGCGAGACCGCGGCGCCGGTCTGTGCGGAAGCGGGCATCGAAGTGGTTGCCATCGCCATCGCGACGGTGAGTGCCGCGGACAACGCCTGGCCGCCCGACCTTCTACGAGAATGTTCCGTGTGCATGTCGGTCCTCCCGTTCGTGCAGCGAGCTCGCCGCACCGCGCCAAGCACCGCACAGCGGATGCCAACCCGGCGGGTCGGCCTCCAAGCCATTGAGTTGCAGCAAGTTGGATCGTTGGACGAAGCGCTGCGAGCGGCTCAACCCGGGTGGAGTCTGGACACCACGCGCCAACTGCTGTGCATCCAGTGCACGTACACGCCGGCGCGAGTGGCATGCCCGAGTCGAACGGGGCAAAAGAGTCTGCAGGACGTCGGCGCTTGACATGCCGATTCGCGGCTACCGATACTCGAAGAGCGGTTCGCCGGGGCGACCGAACCGGACCGAGACATGAGACCTGCGGCACACCCGGACGAATGGCGGCCTCTCACGCCGGGCGCTATTTCCGCGTGCACTGGAGATCGGCGGCACGGTGTTCTTTACCCCGTTGCGGCTGCGTATTCGCAACGGGAAGTTCCGGGAGCCGGATCTGTTGCTAGTGCTCGACGTGAACGATCCATGCCGAGGCAAGAACGACTTCTGGACGGGCGCCGATCCTGGTGGTCGAGGTCGTCATTCCTGACGACCGAGCCGCGACACGCAGGACAAGCGGCTGGACTGGTGGGATCGATCGAGAGACGAAGCTGATGGGAGAGATTCACGCCGAGGTCATTCTGGAGAACGCAGGCGACCGCGAGTACTTCCGCCGAGGCGACCGCGCCGAGACCGACATCCGGCGCACGACCGTCAACGGCATTGTCGACACGGGCGCCGTGACGCTCATGCTGCCGCAGAACGTGGTCGAGCGCCTGGGTCTGCAGACGCAGGGAACAGCCTTCGTCACCTACGCCGACGAACGGCGCGAGGAACGCGCGCTGGCTGGCCCGGTGGGGGTGCAGGTCGGCAACCGCTCGATGACGATGGACTGCATCGTCGGACCCCCGCTGAGCGAGGTCCTCATCGGCCAGGTCGTGCTCGAACGGCTCGACCTGATCGCTGACTGCACGAACCGAACGCTGACGCCGCGCTACGAGGACTACCCGCTACTGAAACTGAAGGCACTCGGCATGCGACGCAGAGCCGGATACGGCTTTTTGGATCGGCGCCAGAGGGCGCGGATGGATGCGCCTGAACCGGGCGAGCGGTGTCCGTGTAATGACTTCCGGGGAGTATAGCGGCGGCGAAACGGGTCACGAGCCTTTCCGCGGCGCGAATCCGGAGGACGGCGGAGACGTTGCGGGGCATACGGACCCGTACCCCGCTGGCTCGACCGACGAAACCGGAAAACCGATACGAATCGTGGCGTCGACGAGCAGGAGCAGCTCGAGATAGCACCCCAGCGGAAGCACGGCGAGGTCCAATCCACTGGACGAGACGGTGACGGTGCTCGTGTTGCGGGGGAACTTCTACGTGGAAGACGGCGTCTTCCGGAGGGGACAGCGGACCAATTCCGTCTGCCTGCGCGACTGATCGCTGGAGGTCGCGAGCGTGTTCGACGCGCAGTTGGAAATGGCAACTTGAAAAAGGGACCCCTGTGGCCACGTGAAAAGGGACCCCCAGTTTCGTCAGTCTGTTGTCAGTTGCTGACCTCCTTTACTGGAAGACTGTTCCTCGGCTGTCGGGCAGGGATTGGTGCTGAAGCTGTGCCCGATCGGCGGAGCGAACATCCGAGTGCGGACGGTGGGTTCCGAGCCGGACGTTGGTGTTGGTCATGCCCGGTCGGGGTACCCTCGCGAGACGGAACGGCCGGGCTGGGCCGGACGGTGTGATCGACGACGAACCGGAGAGGGCGTTCCGTCGAGCGACCACTCGAGTGCCGCGGAAGGCTCGTCTGGCGCACGCGGCGGCGGTGGGGATGATCGTGTTGCGCCAGGCGAGCCTGTAGGCGGCGCTATCGCGCGCGTGGACCACGTCCGGATGAGCGTTGACGCTCGGCCGCGCGCGAATCCTCCGCGCCGCTCGCGCCACCGGCGCTGTTTCTCGGCATTGGTCAGAGGCATCCCGATCGCATTGTACCGCGGTTACGTAACCAGCCGCTGCGACCGGATCTTCCGCGACCAGATTTCGCAAGAACTCCCGAGCGTCTGCGGTCCGAAACCGAGCAGGACCTCGGCGGCGATGTTCCGACCGTGTTCTCGGCCGTGATCGATCTCGTTGAGCCCCTGCTCGATGAGCGGTTCTCCCGACCTCCAGAGGGCCTGTGCATCCTGCCAGCGGCGTGGAAAACGCGCCCGAACGATCAGGAGAACGTGTGACGGTCGAAGAAGCGCGTTTCCCACCCCGCTTTGGACGCCGCAGACGGCGCCCACAGGCTACACAGGCATCACCATCCTCGATACGGATCTCCGATCCTCTCAACCGGCAAAAGTAGTTGACGCCGACCGGCAAAGTAGTTGACGCTGAACACACGGTCACGCTGGGCGGCCCGACAATCCGAGTTGCCGAGTGCAGGTGCTCGGCGCGATCCGGCGGACCGATCCCTGGCCATGGGCGTCACGGTTTCAGGGGATGTCGCCACCGGAGTCCCGGGAACCGGGCGAAGTCGCCGTCGGTTGTGATCCACTCGCAGCCGTGCTCGATGGCCATGGCGGCATGCCAGGCGTCGGGCACCAGATTTCCCTTCGCGCCGACGGCGTCGCACAGGCGACGGAAGATCCGCCAGTGGTCAGGTCCCGGCGAGACCGCCACGCGGTTGGGGCGTGTCCGCAGATCCTCCGCGAACTGCATCGCCTCGGCCAGGGCGCTCGGTGCCGTGAAGATACGCGGGTGGGTGACGATGCGCACGAATCCGCTGAGCACAAGATCGCTCAACCCGAAGGCGGCATCGGCATTGGCGGTCGATTCCAGCCAGTCGCGATCGGCTCGATGATCGCGCGCGTCTTCCCCGGTGCGCGTACACAAGCACGTTGACTGTCGGGGAGAATCACTCCACGCCGTCCATCACGTCCAGCAGAGAGGCAGAATCATCCAGATCGATTCCCGGACGCAGGCCGCCGCGCCCGGTGATCGTGAGCCTGACGCGCGTACGCGGCTCGGCGGTCGTTCGAGCCAGTCGGGCGTGCAGCGACCCTCGATGATCGCCGTCAGCGTCATGCCGCACCTGGCTGCCTCTCGTTTCGCTTCCAGCAGCAGGCTGCTACTACCCGTTGAACTCTCGCGCCCACCGCAGCGCCGAGCTGGCCGTCACCGCCATGACCGCCGCCAGGAGGTTGAACAGCATGTCGATCGGGTCGAACACGCGGCTGGGCAGGAACAACTGGATGCACTCGTCGACGACCCCGAGCAGCGTCGCCGCCAGTACCGCCAGCAGCGCCGGCGCGGGGACGCGGCGGCCGTGGCTCACCCGGTCCACGAGGGCTTCGTGAATGAACAGGGCCACCACGCCGTACTCGATGAGGTGGGAGCGCTCCGTCGGGATCGACATGCGGACGAACACCAGCAGATAGGCGGCCACGACCCCCAGCGCGACGGCGATCTCGGCTCCCCCCGGCCGCAACCGCAGCCCCTGCGTTACCGCCGTTGCCACGACCAGCAGGCAGCAGACGAGGAAGAGGCCCACGCCCAGGTCGAGGTGACCGAGCAGGTCGAACAGCGTCCGGGCCAGGCCGAGGGTGGAGTAGATTGCGACCACCACGGCCGCCGTCCAGGTCCACAGGCGCCGTTCGCGTTCGGATGCGAAGAGAGACAAGGAGAGCACCTTACAGTCTGCGGGCACGGCTGCCCGCCGGGGCAACAGCCGCGGTCCCGGGGCCGAGCCGGCGCAAGCCGGGGAGCGCGGCCGCACGGAAACGTTGGCGTCGCAGGCGGCAGGCGGGGTTCATCGGTCGCTCTCCGGCTCGGCGAGCCGGGCTCCCGTATCCGCCTGCCGGTAGTCGAAGAACTCCTGCGTGAACGTCAAGGCATACGCGCCGAGTGCGGTCGTGGCCCGCCCCGACAGGGTCATCCGCGCCGGCATCCAGACGCCGCGGACAGGCGCCAGCTCCATCACCGCCTGCACGCCGTCGGCCCGCAGGAGCCATCGGAACCGAAGGAAATCGAGCCCGGCGTTCTCGAAGGCGTACCGCACTATCTGGTGAATGCCGGTCGGTGTCGGTGGCTGCGCCAGGCGAGCCTGGAGGCGGCGCTATCGCGCGCGCGGACCCCGTCCGGATGGGCGTTGACGCTCGGCCGCGCGCGAATCCTCTGCTCCGTTCTCCGCAACGCCGGGGCAACTGGTGGAACGCCGCGGACGCCTTCGGACGCCAGCCGAACGCCGGCATGACCGCCAGCCCGCCGATGTCTCGGACTACCCGGGTTTCAGGAAGCAGCGTGGTTCTGCCGCGTGGGCCGTCGCCGTGCCGGCCTGCATGGACGAGACCGCCGTGCCCGTCTGCGTGGACGAGACCGCGACGCCGGCCTGTGCGGAAGCGGGCATCGAAGTGGTCGTCATCGCCATCGCGACGGTGAGTGCCACGGGCACCACCTGGCCGCCCGACCCTTCTACAAGGATGTTCCGTGTGCATGGCGGTCCTCCGTTCGTGCAGCGAGCTCGCCGCACCGCGCTACGGACCAGGAGCCCGCGGCGACAGCCCCGCTGCATTCGAGCGGCGATTGCATCCCGCGTGGACGGCGTTGCTCCTCGGTCGAATATGGCCCAATATGCTTCCTCGTCGCGCCTTGCCACGCGGGAGCCTCGTCACTCTCGGTGCCACGCGGGGTTTCGCCACGGACTCCCACCGCACAGCGGATGCCAACCCGGCGGTCGGCCCGCAAGCCATTGAATTGCAGCAAGTTGGGTCGTTGGACGAAACGCTGGGAGTGGGTTGGATCGGGGCCGAGCTGGACACCACGCGCCAACTGCTGTGCATCCAGTGGCAGGGCGCTACTTTGGCAGCGGCACCTTTCCTCCGGTACTTCGGAATGATGGCCACGTGGTACTGGCATTCCCATCTCACGTGGGCCAGACTCTGACCTGAAGCAAACGCTCGGTCCAGGTTGTTCCTGCCGGAATGATCCGCACTTGGGCGGCGGCGCGACTAGCCCGAAACGGCCTTCCCCGGAAGGGGAACCTACGCCTTTCCCGCGCAGCACGCCGGATCGTTCGAGGGGTGTGGCTCTTTTGCATAGACGATTTTCCGCCCATTTTACGGGCGTTTATCCGCGGTCGAGTTCCGTCCGGCGCGGTTTTCGGGGAGACAGCGCCAAGCCACCTCCGCCCCACACGCCTGTTCGGGTGACCTGCCGCGCAGGGCGCCGCCGCACGGTGGTCTGTCTTCTCCGCCCAGGGCCATCCCACGCTAGAGATGACGCGGTGAATCGTCGTGGTATCGCGGG
>WTFV01000120.1 GCA_011523845.1 Acidobacteriota bacterium
TAGGCGCACGCCACGAACGCGGCGAGCAGCGTGTAGCTTCCCAGTGTCGCCATCGTACGGCCTCGATCCAGGATGTCGGGTTGCGGGGCGGAACCGGCGAGTCCCGCTCGACCGCGGGCTCGTCAACGCCGGTCCGGCCGGATGCCCGCGATCAGTTGCCGGCGCTGCCGGTGCCCGAGACGTAATCGCCGGCGACCGCCGGGCGCTCCTCGTACTTCGAGGGGCACTTGGCCATGATGCCGTCGGCGTCGATGTACAGGGTGTCGCCGTCGAGCCGGCCCGTCGCCACCACCTCGGCGTGGTTGTCGAACGTGTCGGGCACGATCCCGCTGTAGACCGCGTTCAACACGTGCGTGCGGCCCTCCACGCTGTCGGCGATCTCGAAGCGGTAGTCCAAGGTCTTCGGGCGGCGCATCACGTTGGCCGCGTACCCGTGCACCTGCAGCGGCTTGCCGTCCCACGACGCGGGATCGGCCATCACCTCCTCGACCTCCAGGTAGTACTGCGTGCCCTCCTGCATCGACGCCCACAACAAGCCGACGAAGGCGGCGAACAGGATGCTGGTGGTCAACAGGATCTTCACGGCTTTGTCAGGCATGGTGTCGAATCCTCTACACGTGCAAGTGCCCTAACAGGATATCGCCCGGACCGTGGCCCGTCAACGCGGAGCCGCGTGCCGATCGGACCGGCGGACACCGCTACCCGGCCGCTCCGGCGTCCGCGCCGAGCCGCCGCACGAACCGGTCGACGAGCGCAACGGGCAGACCGACGACGTTGGTATAGGACCCCTCGATCCGCTCGACGAAACGCGACCCGATACCCTGGACCGCATAGCCTCCCGCCTTGTCGTCCGGCTCGCCGGTCGCCGCGTACCAGGCGATCCGCGCCGGGTCCAGCGCGGCGAAGGTCACGCGCGTCACCTCGACGGCTTCCAGAAGGCGCTGCCCGTGCGCGACCGCCACTCCGGTCAGCACGTCGTGGATGCGTCCGGACAGCCGTTCCAGCATCGACACGGCGTTGCGCCGGTCGTCCGGCTTGCCGAGCACGAGCCCGTCGACGAGCACGATCGTGTCGGCCGCCACGACGATTCGGCCGCCGGCGCGCGGCAGGACCGCGGCGGCCTTGGCGGCGGCGAGCCGCGAGACGTAGCGTCGCGGATCTTCCCCGTCCAGCCGGGTCTCGTCGACGTCCGCGGGGACGATGTCGAACTCGTATCCCGCCTCGCGCAACAGCTTCGCCCGCCGCGGAGAGCGGGACGCCAGGATCAACACGCGCGAATGTTACACTCGACCTCGTGACCCCGGCCCGGCACTGCGCCGCCCGCGCGCTCGGCAACGTGCTGCGCCGGCAGCCCCTGTCGGACGCCAAGGTCCGCTTCGCCTGGACGGCGGTGGCGGGCGCCACGCTCGCCCGCGCGACGACCGTCGGGCTGCGTTCGGACGGCACGCTGCTCGTGCGCGCCGCGAGCGATGCGTGGCGCCGGGAGACCTACCGGTCGCGCCGCCTGATCCGCGAACGGTTGACGGAGCTGCTGGGGGCGGGCGTGGTCAAGCGAATCGACGTGACGAGCGAAGGAGCGGAGCATCATGCGAGCAGCGGTCATCGCCAGCGCCGTGCGCCTGCCGACCGGCAAGTTTCTCGGAGCGCTCAAGGACCTGCCGGCGACGGATCTCGGATCGCGCGTCGTCCGTGAGGCCGTGGCGCGGGCCGGCATCGAGCCGGACGCGATCGACGAATGCATCATGGGCAACGTCGTCTCCGCCGGGCTCGGCCAGGCGCCGGCTCGCCAGGCCGCGCTCGGCGCCGGGCTCCCCGACCAGGTGGGCGCCCTGACCATCAACAAGGTCTGCGGATCCGGACTCAAGGCGGTCATGCTGGCCGCGCAGGGCATCGCCACCGGCGACATCGACGTGGCCGTCGCGGGCGGCATGGAATCGATGAGCAACTGCCCCTACATGCTGCCGAAGGCGCGCAGCGGCATGCGCATGGGCAACGCCGAGGTGCTCGACGCGATGATGCACGACGGGCTGTGGTGCGCGGTCGAGAACTGGTCGATGGGCGAGGCGGCCGAAGCCGTGGTCGAACGCTACGGGGTCACCCGCGAGGACCAGGACGCCTTCGCGGCGGGCAGCCATCGGAAGGCCGCGACCGCGATCCGGGAGTGCTTCTTCAAGGACGAGATCCTGCCGGTCGAGATCCCGCAACGCCGCGGCGACCCGATCCGCCTCGAGTACGACGAAGCGGTGCGTCCCGACACGACCGCCGAGGCGCTGGCCCGCCTGCGGCCGGCCTTCAGGAAGGACGGCGGAACCGTGACGGCCGGCAACGCGCCCGGCGTGAACGACGGCGCCGCGGCGACCGTGGTGATGGCCGAGGAACGGGCAGCCGGGCTCGGCGTGACGCCCATGGCCCGCATCGTCGGCCAGGCGTTCAGCGGCCGGCCCGCCAAGTGGCTCCTGATGACCCCGGTCGAGGCGGTGCGGAAGCTGCTCGCCAAGGTCGGCTGGACGCTGGACGACGTCGATCTGATCGAGCTCAACGAGGCGTTCTCCGCGCAGGCGGTGGCCGTCATCCGCGAGCTGGGCGCCGACCCCGCGAAGGTGAACGTCAACGGCGGCGCGGTGGCCCTCGGGCACCCCATCGGGGCCAGCGGCGCGCGCATCCTGACCACGCTGCTCTACGCGCTGAAGAACCGCAACCTGAAGCGGGGCGTCGCCACGCTGTGCCTCGGCGGCGGCAACGGCGTCGCCCTGGCGGTCGAGCGGGCATAGGGATTCTCCCGGCGGCGGCCGCGCGGCCGGCCCGCCGCCGGGAACCGGAGGCGGGCCTGCTGCGTCCACCGTTGCAGAGAGCATGTGGAACCGGTGGTCGCGGATCGCTTTCGCGCTCGTCGCCCTGGGGACGGTCGTCTTCCTCGGCCTGGTGGTCAACCAGACCGCGCAGCTCGTCTCCCTGGCCAACGCCCTGCATCCGACCGCGGGCACGGCCGTGCTGGGGGTCCTGCTCGTCGTCTACGCCGTCTGCTTCCTGGTTCCGATCGTGCTGTTCATCCGGCTTCCGAAGCCGCTGCACCCCCCGTTGATCGACGAGGGACGGGAGTTCCAACGGCACCTGCGGGCGCTCGGCCGGCGTCTGGCGGCGAACGCACGCGCCGGTCCCGGCCCGTTCCGGACTCGCGAGGAGATCGAGGCCGGGCTGGAGCGCCTCGGTGCGCGGGCTGACGACATCGCGCGGCGCTCGGGTTCCGAGGTCTTCATCGCCACCGCGGTATCGCAACATGGCAGCCTCGATGCGCTGGTCATGCTGGGAATCCAGGCCAGGATGATCTGGCGCATCGCCCACGTCTACCACCAGCGGCCCGGCGCCCGCGAGCTCGTGCACCTCTACGCCAACGTCGGCGCAACCGCCTTCATCGCCGGCGAGCTCGAGGACCTGGACATCAGCGACCACATCCAGCCGGTCGTCTCCGGCGTGTTCGGATCGGTGGCCGCCAGCGTCCCGGGGCTGCAGACCGCGAGCAACGTCTTCGTCAGCTCCGTGCTCGGCGGCGCCACGAACGCGTTCCTGACCCTGCGGGTCGCGATGATCGCGAAGCAGTACTGCGCCGCGCTGACGTCCCGGCCGCGCCGGAGCCTGCGCCGCGCCGCCGTCGTGCAGGCCGGCGCGATGCTCGGCGGCATCGTGCGCACCGGCACCCGCCGCGTCTCGCAGGCGCTGTTGACCGTCTCGGGACGCACGGTCAGCGGGACCGCCCGCCATCTCGGGCGGCGGGTACGCGCCGCGGGGCAGGCGCTGGCGGACCGCCTGGGACCGTCCCGCAGCGTACCGGAAGCCCGGCCCCGCCGGAGCGCCTATCCGGAATCCTGAGAATCCCTGACCGGCAGCGGACGGCTTCAGCCTTCCATCTTCCAGAACGCGATGCCGCCGGCCTGCTTGCCGATGTCGACGGCGCCGACCCGTTCGGCCGTCGGCACGTGGTAGACCTCGACGGTCCCGGGATCGCCGCCCACGCCCTCGAGGGTCACGAACGCGTACTCCCCGTCGGGGGTGATGGCCACCCCATGCGGGATCGTGCGGGTGGTGGAGACGCGCGCCCGCTCCCTGCCGCCGGCGAGGTCCCAGAAGCCGACCGCGTCGCCGTTCTTGTAGGTCGCGACGAGCGTCGCGCCGTCGGGGGTCACGTCCAGGTTGTAGGGGCCGGCCCCGGTCTCGAAGGTACGCAGAATGCGCCACGTCCGCAGGTCGACCTCGAACACCCGGGCCACGTTGTTGCCGGTGACGTAGACGAGCCCCGCTTCGGTCGGCGTCGTCACCCAGGTGGGCTGCACCCCGTCGCCGAGCGGCAGGCGGCGCTCGATCCGGAATCCGAGCGCGTCCAGCTCGACGAGGTCCCCACCCATCATGTTGACCGAGTAGTGCCGCGTCCCGTCGCGGCTGAGGCGCGAGCCGTGGGGCATGATCCCCGTGTCGATGCGGGCCACCTCCACCATGGTCTCCACCTCGACGGCCGAGATGCTGCTCGGCTCCATCCCGCCGTGCAGGTTGAAGTTGACGGCGTACAGCAACCCGGTGGCCGGCGAGACGTCGAGGGTCGCCGGAAAGAGGCCGAGCGTCACGTCGGCGACCCACTCGTCGGTCCCCGTCTCGTACTTGTGGACGCTGCCGAACGGGACGCCGTGCGCGATGGAGACGTACCAGTGGCGCCCGTCGGGATCGACGTTGATGCCGTGCGGCCCCTCGATCTCGTTGGGGTAGCTGCCCACCGTTATCGTCTTGACGACCTCTGCGCCGCCGGGACCGTAGCGGACCAGCGCCACCTCGTCCTCCGACTCGGCGCAGACGTAGACGTAGTAGCTCCGCGCCGGCGGATCCGGCGGCGCGGCCGCCGCCGGGGCTCGCGCTCCCCACGCGGCCAGTCCGCCCAGCAGGACGAGCGACAGCATTGCCGCACCCAGCGATCGCATCCGCATCCACCTCTCCTGTCGGGCCTCGCAAGGGGCACGACCGCTGCCCCTCGCCCGCCAATCGTCGCCCGCGGCTCCGCTTGCCCCTTCCTCGCCCGGTGCAACTGACTGCACCTGGAATCCTCGCCCGTCACGCGTCGCCCGCGGCTCCGCTTGCCGCCCGACCCGCTCGCCCGGCGGCCGCGCCCTTCTGCGCCGCGGATTCCTACTGCGGCTCGCCGATCACCCGACCGGGGCCGGTCTTCTCCTCGAGCCGCACCGCCCAGAGCCCGCTGTTGTAGTCCGTGAAGAAGATGTGTCCCTTGTAGGGCTGCGGTCCCCAGACGAACGGGGCGTTCGGGGCGAAGCCCTCGGGATCGAAAGGCACGAACCGTGCGATCTCCCGGCCCTGCCGGTAGAGGTCGCCCATCAGCTCGCCGGACACGTCGACGACGCGCAACCCGCCGGGGTAGTAGAAGCCGACGTACATGATGTCGTCCTCGACCCAGATGTTGTGCGACCCCGCCTCGGGCACCTGGTAGCGCGCCACCTCCTGCGGGTCGTCCCAGTCGCTCCAGTCGATGACGTGGATCCAGCCGGCGGTCCGGAACGGCAACTGGGCGTCTTCGGCTTCGTTCGCCAGCCCGCCGTAGGGATACGCCTCGTCGCCCGCGAACAGGTAGAACTTGCCGGTCGACTGGCTGCGGTACGGGAAGGCGGCATGGTTCCAGCCGTTCGGATACGCGTAGCGGCCGAGTTCCACCGGCCGCTCGGGCGTTCCCCCGCGCCCCCCGCCGCCCACGTCGACGGCCACGACGCCGTCCGACCAGTTCGACGAGAAGGCGATGCCGTCGCTGACCCAGACGTCGTGCACGCTGTGCCCCTGCGTCTCCAGCTCGAAGCGTCCGACCCGTTCGGGATTGCGCGGGTCCGCGATGTTGACGATGTCGTAGCGCCGGCCGGCACTGAGCGCGTAGACGTGGTCCCCGTCGACGAAAAGGTTGTGGACCCCGCCGGTCAACTGGTTCGTGAACTCCGACAGTACCGGGACGCCCTCGCGGGGATTGCCGGCCCCGAGCACCACGAAGCCGTTGCGGCGGTTCGAGGCGCCCTCGCGGCTGATCACCGCCAGCTCGCCGTCGGCCGAGACCTTCACGTCGTTCACGGTCCGGGCGTCGACCTGCACCTCGTTGACCTTCTCGATGTTGGCCGGGTCGGTCACGTCCCAGAAGTAGGTATGCCCGTCTGCGCCCCAGGTTCCGGTGATCGCGTAGTCCCGGCCGTCGGTACCCTCCCAGACCCACAGGTCCGAGGAGCGCCGGTCGAGGACCTTGCCGCGACCGACCACCTCCACGTCGCGGGCCACGTCGCGCGGCTCGATGGCAACCGTCCGGGCAGCCGTATGCGTGCCCGCCGTCGCGATCACCGTGTAGGTGCCCGATCGCTCCGCCACGAACCGTCCGTCCGCGTCGATCTGGGCCGGGGCGCCGGCGGCGACGATGGCGGGCGCCGTCTCGCCGCCGACCGCGAACCGCACCGGCACGCCGGGCACCTCCCGCCCGCCGGCGTCCGCGGCTACCGCCGTGAAGCGGAGCACGTCGCCGGTGCGCGCCATGTCCGCGCCGACCTCCAGGACCAGCGAGGTGACCGGGTTCTCGACAACCTCGATCGTCAAGGCGTCGCGCTCGGCAGCGACCGCCGCGGTCACGGTGACCGTCCCGGTATCGAGCAGGGCCAGGAAGCCGAACCGATCGAGGGTGGCGACGGCCGGATCGCTGGTGGCGAACGTGACCGGCACGTCTGCCCTGCGGGCGCCGACCGTGTCCGTCACCGCGACGTCGAGGCGTGGGCGGGTCCCCGCGAAGAAGACGTCGGGAACCTCGGTGAAGGCGACCTCTGCAATGGGCGGCAGCGGCACCGTCACCGGAATCTCGACCAGCGCGCGGGCATCGGGGCGCCGGCTCCGGTCCCCCGGATTCGACGGCACGAGGGCGATGAGCGTGAACTCGCCGGGGCGATACGCCTCGACACGGCCCGTACGGGTAACGCTGACGCTGCGGCGCGCGCGCGAGTAGTAGACGACCCGCGCGTCGTCGACGACGGCGCCTCCGGCGTCCCGCACCGTGGCGGACAACTGCGCCGTCTCGCCTATTTCCAGCGTCAATGCCTCCTGGTCGACCTCGATGGTGAGGCCGACAGGCGACTCGTCCTCCTGCCCGCTCGTCACCAGCGCTGCGCAAGCCAGCAGGAGAGCCGCGCACGAGGAGGCGACCGCCACGCGCACTCCCCCTCGACGGGACCGCCGCTCGGCCTTCCCACCCGGTGTCCGGGACGCGTGTCGTCTCTCGCTGCTCACCTGGCACCCCTTCCCTGCGCGGAACTCGGCGTCGTTTGCGCCCGGGCGATTCCCCGCAGCGCAGATTACCAGCCCGGCGAACCCGTCGCCGCCGTCCCGCGCGAACGTCGTGCGTCCGTACCGACCGCCTCATTGTATCGCTGTCTCGCCACCTTCCGATTGGCGGCGGCACGAATGCAGAATCTTCTACCGCGAATCGCGCGGCGACTGGCGGAGACTGCAGCCCCGTGGCCAGGACAGCGAAAGTCCGGTACTCCGTAAACATAAATGAAAAGGCGATTTGCATCTGTTCTGCAATATACTTTCGCTTGACAGGCACCTGGCACGATCCTAGAATACGTCTTGCCGCACGCGGTTCCGTGCCTGCATGCAGAATGGAGAGTCCATGTCGACCCCCGAGCGAATAGCCCGCGAACGCTCCAAAGCCATCGAGATCGCCGTCGGCCAGATAGAGAAGCAGTTCGGCAAGGGCTCGATCATGCGCCTCGGCGCGCACGGCGCGGTATCGGCGGTACCGAGCATCTCGACCGGATCCATCAGCATCGACCATGCGCTCGGCATCGGCGGCGTTCCGCGCGGCCGCGTGGTCGAGGTCTACGGGCCCGAATCCTCCGGCAAGACGACGCTCGCCCTGCAGGTCATCGCGCAGTCCCAGCGGACCGGCGGCAACGCGGCGTTCGTCGACGCGGAACACGCGCTCGATCCGATCTACGCACGCAAGCTCGGGGTGGAGCTCGACAACCTCCTGGTCTCGCAGCCGGACCACGGGGAGCAGGCGCTGGAGATCGTCGAGACCCTGGTGCGCTCGGGCGCCATCGACGTCGTCGTCGTCGACTCGGTCGCCGCTCTCGTGCCGCGGGCCGAAATCGAGGGCGAGATGGGCGAGGCGCAGGTCGGGCTGCAGGCCCGCCTGATGTCGCAGGCGCTGCGGAAGCTGACCGGCGTGGTGGCGAAGTCGCGCACCTGCCTCCTGTTCATCAACCAGTTGCGCGAGAAGATCGGCGTAATGTTCGGCAACCCCGAGACGACCACCGGCGGCCGGGCGCTGAAGTTCTATTCGTCCGTGCGCGTCGACATCCGGCGCATCGGAGCCATCAAGGACGCCGACCGGGTGATCGGGGGACGCACGCGCGTGAAGGTCGTGAAGAACAAGCTGGCGCCGCCATTCCGCGTGGCGGAGTTCGACATCATGTACGGCGAAGGGATTTCCCGCGCAGGAGACCTGCTCGACCTGGCGGTCGAGCGACGCATCGTGGAGAAGAGCGGCGCCTGGTTCTCCTATCGCGGCGAGCGGCTCGGACAGGGCCGTGAGAACGTGAAGACGCTCCTGACGGAGAAAACGGAGCTGTTCGACGCCCTCGAAGCCGAGGTGCGCAAGGCGCTCGGCATGACGCCCGCCCAACCCTCGCCCGCGCGCGTCGCGGAAAGCGCCACCGCGTAAGCCCGGAAAGCGTCACCTGCGGCTCCGCCTGCCGCCCAAGCAACCCTCCAGGAGTCCGCGCCGCTCGACTACGGCGCAGACCCCTGGCCGCCCGTTACGCGGCAACGGGCGGCGCCGGAACGTCGCCTACTGCTCGACGGCAGGCCCGAGTGGGTCGGCCTCTCCGGGGGCGGGATGGATGATGAAGACCCGTTCGCCGGGGCGAATCAGGCCCAACTCGCGGCGGGCGACCTCCTCGATGAACGTCAGGTCTTCTCGAAGCCGCCGCGCCTTCTCGCGAAGCGCGTCGTTCTCCGCCCTCAAGTCGGCAATGCGTTCAGCCAGGCGGGCCTGCTGAAGGCTCGCCATCCGTATGGCGAGCATGCCGCTTTCTCCGAACAGGGCATTCACGACCAGCGCGCAAGTGGCGAACAGCAGCAGGTAATGAATCGCACGACCCGCAGGCCGTCGCCGCCGGGCGGATCGCGGAGGCGCAGACTGATCAGCAGGCACTGGGTGCACCCACGATACACGAAACAGCCCGTCGCAGCCAGGAATCTGCGCCGCGGAACGGTGCAGACTCCCAGAGAGGCCGGTTGGGCGGCAAGCGGAGCCGCAGGCGACGATTGTCGGGCTGGTCCGAACCACGACGCCTGCCCCGTGCAGCATATTCGACGGATGAGCAACGCAGTCCACGCAGGATGCGGCGCCGCTCGAATGCAGCGGGGCCTTTGCCACGGGCTGCCTGGCCCGCTCCCGGAGCCCGTACAGAAATTCGCTATGGCGACGATGGATACTCCATGGTGAAGGGATCGGGGAGCGGGATCGCAGTGATCTCCCCGCCGGCGAGTCCCGCCAGGCTGACCTCGGGATTGTCCGGATCCCCCGCCTCGATCGTTGCCCGATCACCGACCACCAGCATGACCAGCCGGTCCGGATCCAGGTACTCGCGCGCCACCCGCAGCACGTCGTCGCCGGTGACGCTTCGGATCCGATCCCGGTAGGCGACGAGGTACGACGGGTCGCGGCCCGTGTACTCGTCGTTCGCGAAGAGCCGTGCGGTCGACGCCGCGCTCGAGAAATTGCGGCTGAAGGTCTCGACGAAGGACGCCTTCGAGGTCCGGAGCTCGGCTTCGGTGACCGGCGCGGAGCGGATGCGGTCGATCTCCTCCAGCACTATGGCGGCCGCCCGCGCCACCGTCTCGCTGCGCGACTGGAAGCTCGCCCGGAACGCGCCCGGATAGTACGTCCCGAATCCGAACGAGGAGTAGGCGCTGTAGGCCAGGCCCTCGTCCGACCGGATGCGCGTCAACAGCCGCGCCGTGAAACCGCCGCCGCCCAGGATGTCGTTCATCACCATCAACGCGTAGCGGTCCGGGTTGCCCCGCATCGTCCCGCGATGCCCGATGACCACGCGCCCCTGGTTCACGTCGTCCTTGTCGACGATGTAGACGCCGGGCCGAATCGCGTGGTCGGGCGCCGGCACGGAAGCGGACACCGGTTCCCGGGCCGGCCAGTCGGCCATGCGGGCCTCCAGGCGGGAAAGGAAGTCGGCCGGCTCCACGTCGCCCGCGACCGCGAAGATGAAGTTTCCCGGATGGTAGTACTCGCGATGGAAGGCCACCAGATCGTCGCGCGTGATTGCCTCGATGCTCGCCCGCGTCGCCGGAATCGTGGTGAAGTGGCCGGCGCCGCGCAGCAGCCTGCCCCATTCGCGGACCTCGATGCTCTGGGTGCTGTCGTTGCGCCGCTCCATCTGCTGCAGGGCCTGGCTCCTGGCGAGCGCGAGACGGTCCGCATCGAAGCGCGGCCGCCGCAGCATGTCGAAGAGCAGGTCGAGCGAGGCGTCGAGGTCCTTGGTGAGACTGTTGACGCCGGCGCTCCCCGCGGTGTTCCCGATGCTGCTCGACAGCTCGGCGGCAAGGAACGCCGCCTCTTCGTCGAACGCGGCGGGAGCAAGCTCGCCCGCGCCGCCGGCCCGCATCTGGCCGCCGGTCAACGCCGCCAGTCCGGCCTTGCCCGCCGGCTCGAGGTAGGCGCCGGTCCGGACGACAACCGATACGGTCACCAGCGGCAGCGCCCGATCCGGCACGATGTACACGACGACGCCGTTCGACAGCTCGTGGCGATGGGCGGCCGGGTCCGGCGGCTCGAACGCCAGGTCTTCGTACACCAGATCGCGCGGATGCGCTGGTATGGGCTGGGCGACGGCGGCCGGTGCGGCCAGACCGACGCAAAGCACTCCCAGCGCGCACGACACCACGAACCGCTCAGCCCGCGTCACCGCCCACCTCCCGTCTCGCCCAGCCGCTGCCGAACCAGCGCCACCAGCGCCTCGGCCATGTCCCGGTTCTCCGGCGGCGCCTGCCCGACCATCTGCTCCGCCTGCGCGAGGAACTGGCCGAGCTGCTCGGCGGACATCTGCCCGATCATCGCGCGCACCTGCCGGACCTGCTGTCGCTCCTCGTCGCTCAGCCCGGCCAGCAGCGGATCGTCCTCCGTCTCGGCGCCCTCGTCGCGATAGTAGACGGCGACCGCGCGCGTCTCCGGCTCGAAGTAGGTGTTGGCCACCCGCATGACGTCCTCGGCGGTGACCGCGTCGTAGAGCGCGGGGTCGGTGTTGATGTGCTCCCAGCCGCGGTTCCCCTCGCGGATGAGGAGCTGCATCATCAGCCCGAAGTTGCTGCGCAGGCCGCGGAACGTGTCGGCCGCGTTCTGGTTCTTCACCTTCTGCAGCTCGCGCTCGCCGACCGGCTCGGTCTTCAGCCTCTCGATCTCGGCGTACAGAGCCTCCTCGACTTCTTCCGGGGTCCTGCCCTGGCGGGCCGTTCCGCGCAGCTCGAACATGCCCTCGAACTGGAATCCCGCCTGGCCGCCGGACGCGCTGGTGGCCACCTCCTGCTCCTCGACGAGGGCGCGATAGAGGCGTCCGGTGCGTCCGCTCAGCAACTGTCCCAGGACGACCAGGGCCGGCTCGTCGACGTGCCCGTCACGAACCGAGTGATAGCGGATCACGACCTGCGGGTTGGTGTCGGCGTAGGCGACCATCCGCTTCTCGGCGAGCTGCGGCATCTCGCGGGTGCGCGGCTGCAGGGGCGGGCGGGCGCCGCGCTCGAGGCGGCCGAAGTACCGCTCGGCGAAAGCGATGGCCTCGTCCGCATCGAAGTCGCCGACGAGCGCCGCGGCCAGGTTGTTCGGCGCGTAGTAGGTGTCGAAGAACGCCAGCGCCTCGTCGCGCGTGATGCCTTCGAGATCGCTCGGCCAGCCGATCACCGGCCAGCCGTAGGGCGACGACTGCCAGAACATCGCCTCGAACTGCTCGCGGAACTTGCCGATCGGCGTGCTGTCGGTCCGCAGCCGCCGCTCCTCGTGCACCACGCTCCGTTCGGCGTAGAACTCCCGGAACACCGGGTTCGCGAGCCGATCGCTCTCCATCCAGAACCACAGCTCCAGCTTGTTGGCGGGCACGTTGACGAAATAGATGGTGAAGTCGTAGCTCGTGCCGGCGTTCATGCCGGAGGCTCCCTCGGCCGTGTAGATGCGGCTGAAGTCCTCCGGGATCAGCAGCTCGCTCTGGCGGGCGAGCAGCGCCTCGAACTCGTCGAGCAACTCCCGGTGCCGCGGGCTGCGCGCGGCCGGATCGTCCGGGTCATCGATCTCGCCGAGATGGAACCGGCGATCGAGCTCCTCCTCGGCGGCCTGGATCTCGGACCGCAGATCATCGAGCTGCGCGATGATCTGGAGGTCCTGCTCGATGTCCCGGGTCCCGATCGTCCGCGTCCCCTTGAACATCATGTGCTCGAAGAGGTGCGCCACGCCGGTGATGCCGGGCCGCTCGTACACCGAGCCGACCTTGGCGACCCAGCCGGCCGCCACGTTGGGATCGCCGGGCCGGGGCACCAGCAGCAGGGTCAGGCCGTTGTCCAGCCGCTGCTCGATTACGTCGACCCGCTGGGCCTCGGCGGGAGAGGCCGGCAAGAGCACGATCCCGAGCAGGAAACACAACACGTTTCTCATCGCATGCCTCGTCACGTCGCAAGGGGAAACGGGCGTCCACGAGACCCCCGCCGCACGTTCACAAGGACGGTACACCAGTCCCGGCGGGACGCCAAGCCGCATCCCATCCGCCTTGCGCGAACCGGGCGCCGTGCGCTATCTTGGTTGACGCCCCTCCGACGTGCCGAGGTAGCTCAGTCGGTAGAGCACATGACTGAAAATCATGGTGTCGCCAGTTCGATTCTGGCCCTCGGCACCACCTCCAAGTTTGCCGATTCCAGGGCAGTACGCGCGACAGCCCGCTTTCGGCGATTCTTCGGCCGGGTCCAAACAGGGTCGACTCGCTCCCTTGATGGCCGCTCCCGGGCGTCGCCGGGGGACAAGGGTCGCCACAGACATCACAGGCAAGGCGGCTCCCGCCGCGGAAAGGAAACCGGAACGCGGACGCCATTCGTGGCCGCGAGCCGGGATTCGTCCGTCCCGCGGCGGCCACTGCAGCGAGCGGGCCCGACTGCGTCCGTCTCAACCCGGGGGCATGCCCGGAGCATGCCCCTTCCGGCTCCGACCGGATGCGGCCCAGCACGCCCAGCACCGTGTCGTGCGGCGCTCTCCTCGGGGCAATCCGGTTGCGGCCATGCGTCACGCCGTTGCGAGTGGCGACTCGGTGCTGTCCGGTGAAATCCTGGAGCGGGCCGGGGATGGCGCGTCGGCTCGACGGCCGCGGGCCGGCTGCCGCAGTGTTCGGGGCACCGAACCAATCACTCCAGGTCCCTGACCGCAGCCCGCAACTCACGAATGTGCGTCGCTCGAATCGGCACGCCTGGTCGCAATGCCGCGTCGGTGTAACTCGGCGGGTTGCGTCGCATTACCGAATACACTTGATTGAGGGCGCTCCGAAGTTCGTTCAGGTGCACGGCCTTGATCGGGGTAACGCCCCGCACGATCGCAGGATCCGTCCACGGAAACGCCTGGAGTCCGACCCGGAGCCGCAGGGCATTCGTCCGATTCCGCAGTTCGGTGAAATGCGCCGCCCTCACTACCGTTTCACCGCCGTTGATCCAGGGATCCGTGAATGGTCTACCCCTCGGTAGACGATAGGCGTACAACATGTTGTCGAGCTCATCGGCCACCCATACCGTAACGCCGTCGGACCATACACCGCGCGGCGCGCCGTTCCCGGCCGCCCGCAGAGTATCGACGTCCCTGGCAGGCTCGCGGGCCCGGGTCGCCAGAGCGTAGGCATAGAGCTTGTCGTCGGAATAGTCCGCCACCCAGATCGTCGTGCCGTCCGACCAAATGCCGGACGGGTCGGCATTGCCCCGTTCACGTAGACCGACGACGTCCTTGCCGGGATCACGGGTTCTGGTCGCGAGCGCGTACGCATGGAGCCTGTCGTGATAGCTGTCGGCCACCCACAGCGTCGTACCATCGGACCACATGCCGCGTGGCTCCACGTTTGCCACGGAAAGAAAGATGTCCTTTGCGCCGCGACGGTACCACGTGGACCTCTCCAGCTCATAAGCGTACAATTTATCGTCGGAATGATCCCCCACCCAGATCGTCGTGCCGTCCGACCAAAGGCCCCACGGGTGGTGATTCCGCGAGAAGAGCATCGACAAGAAGCCGGCGTCCTTGGGAGGATCGCGTGTCCAGGTTGCCATGGTATAGGCATATATCGGTGGGGGAGCACCGAGGGGGTGTGGTTCACTCGAATCCACCGCCCACATCGTCGTGCCGTCAGACCAGATACCGCGAGGGGCGCGGTTCACCCCGTGGCGCAAGGAGTCGGTTGCAACATCCCGCCCGGGCTCCCGGAACCCGGTCTCGAAACTGTAAGCCGACAAGAAGCCGGCGTCCTTGGGAGGATCGCGTGTCCAGGTTGCCATGGTATAGGCATATATCGGTGGGGGAGCACCGAGGGGGTGTGGTTCACTCGAATCCACCGCCCACATCGTCGTGCCGTCAGACCAGATACCGCGAGGGGCGCGGTTCACCCCGTGGCGCAAGGAGTCGGTTGCAACATCCCGCCCGGGCTCCCGGAACCCGGTCTCGAAACTGTAAGCCGACACACCATCTTCCCGGAAGCCCGTAGTCCAGAGTGTCGTGCCGTCAGACCAGATGTGGGCAGACAGCTTCACTTCGTCAACGCTGCGGTCTCTGGCCGGATCCCGATTCCGATTTGCCAGACTGTAGGCGTAGATCTTGTCGTCGACCTCGTCCATCACCCACATCGTTGCGCCGTCCGACCAGATGCCGGCAGGACTCGCATTGCCCGCCGCACGCATGGCGCGTTCCGGAAAATCCCTGCCGGGGTCGCGATTCCGGGTCGCCAGACTATAAGCACGTATTGCACGATGAATCAGCACCCACATCGTCTTGCCATCCGACCATATGTCGGAAGGCCTCCAATCCGAATCACCGGGGGTCCCCGGAGACAACTCGAACTCCTTGGCGAAGTCGCGATTCCCGGTTCCCAGGTTGTAGGCATATATCCGGGCGTCGTGCGAGTCCGCAACCCACATCGTCGTGCCATCCGACCAAATGCCCCCGGGAGCCTCGTTTCCCGCCGCGTCCAGGGCATCGAACTCCTTGCCGTGATCACGATTCCCGGTCGCCAGACTATAGGCATAGAGTCTTGCGTCACTATCGTCTTCGGCGACCCAGAGCGTCGCGCCGTCGGACCAGAGACCCGTGGGATGGTCATTCGTCGTCGCGGCGACATTCAGGTCGATGTTCTTGGCCGGGTCGGGTATCCCGGTCGCCAGGCTGTAGGCATACACCTTCGCGTCGGACTGGTCCACCACCCACATCGTTCGTCCGTCCGACCAGATCCCGCTTGGGTCGCCGTTCCCGGCAAGGAGATCGAAATCCTTGGCGGGATCCGGGGCCCATGTCCGTAGGCTGTAGGCATGCACCTTCTCGGTCCTGTAGCGGTCCGCCATCCACATCGTCGTGCCGTCCGACCACATCCCACCCGACGCGTCATGCTTGCCTGACAGCTTCCAGACGCTGTCGACTTCCTTCGCGGGACTCCGCGTCCGGTCCGCCGGATTGTAGGCGTACAGCCTGTTGCCTCCCCGAGCCGCCACCCAGAGGGTGGTGCCGTCGGAGGAAACAGAGAGTATCCCGTAGTCGTCGACAGTAACGTCCTTTGCAGGATCCCTGTTCCGGCTCGCCAGACTGTAGGCATACAACCGGCGATCACGGTCGTCTGCCACCCACATCGTCGTGCCGTCCGACCAGAGACCCACGGGGTCGGTGTTCCCCACGTCGTTCAGAGTACGGAAATCGTTTCGGACGTCGCGATTTCCGGTCTCGGTGTTGTAGGAATGCAGTTTTCCGTTCCACGTGTCTGCCACCCACATCGTCGTGCCGTCCGACCAGACGCCACTGGGGCGCGTGATCCCGGGTTGCAGGTCGGTCATGTCGAAATCCTGCGTTGGATTCCGATCCTGTGCTTCGGCGTCCGAATGGAACGCGGTGACAAGCGACAGGATGGCGGCGAGGACAACTCGCGAGTGATAGCGGGCCACAGTACACTTCCCGGGTTGGCGAGTTCTTGAGGCTGAACGCGCTCCGCTTGGAACAGGAACACGGACGGAGGGCGCCGCACGCCTCAGGGCCAGAGGTCGCCGAGGCTGAAGGTGACGGCGTCGAAGGGACGGATGCACACCGGATCGGCGTCCTTCGCGCTCGCAATCAGCACCCACTGCCCTTCGCGCAGCTCCAGCGCCTCCAGCGTCCGGTCCGCCGGGTCCACCAGCCACAGGTGCTCGACCCCTTCGCGGGCGTAGATGGGACGCTTGCCGTGCAGGTCGAGCTTGCGCGTCGAGGGGGAGAGCACCTCGCATACCCAGTCCGGCGCCAAGGTGACGTAGGCCGCGTCGGGATAGTCGGGCATCCGCTCCCGGCGCCACCCCGCCAGGTCCGGCACCAGGATGTCCTCGTCGAGATGCAACTCCGGCTCGTCGATGATCCACCACCCGCCCGGACCGCCGCGGCCCTTGCCGAAGGGCCCGACCAGCTCATCGCCCAGATACGAGCTCGCCAGCGCATGCGGCATGGCGGGCCGCGGTTGGGTGTAGAGCGTCCCATCGACGATCTCGGCCACCCGGTGCGCCGGGGCGTCGAGCACGTCCTGGTAGGTGGCCCGGCGAGGCGCTTCGGGCTCGCGGCGCCGCGCCGCCGCACCGGCGCCGCTCATCGCCCTCCCCTGTGCGCCGGCCGGGATGCCTTCGTTTCCATCGCTCTCATCCCCCATGATCTCACGGCGTCCAATCGGCAGGCTCGCATCGTACCCGAACAGCAACACCCGCACCCCACGCTCGGCGGGCGAGAACGCGAGGTCCGCGGCCATGGCTCCGCCCCCGGAACGAGGCCCTGCCCCCGCTTCGAGAACAGCCGTCGACACCGGTACCGGTGTCGACGGCCAGGACATGCGTGCACTGCGCGCCGCTTGGCGCCCGCGCGACGCGACCGGGAATGCCGCTCCCGGGTCTCAATCCTCCAGGTCGACAACGAGCGCCAGCCGCCGTACGGCCCGCTCGATGGCCGCCCGCACCCGATCGTCCCGCCGCGCCCGCACCTCGACGGCCGCCGCCTCCAACGCCTCCGCCGCCAGCTCGCGCGCCCTGGCCGCAGCCGGCGGCCGTTGCCACCGGAACCCCCGCAGCAACGCCAGCATGGCCCGGCGACGTCGCTGCACCTCCGGCGACCCCGGATGCATCATCGCAACGGCGGCAGAGAGCGCAACTCCGGCCGCCGCCCGCCGCACCCGGGGAGGCCCGGGGCAACGAATGCAGCCGGGCAGACGATGCGGTGCAGTAGCTTCCGATTGTCGATCATGTAGTTGCAGTCATCAATAATAGCCGACGTTCAATGACGTACAAGCGACATCACGCATCCATGTGGCGATACTGTAGCGACTTTCGGCCGGAACGGCGCGGCTGCGGTCAGCAACGCGATCCCGTGACGGTCAGGTGCGCGCGCACCGAGGGGCTCATCGTCACGCCGTTGCGTCGTCGCGGCCTCCGGCCGCAATCCGCACGAAGTCGCCCTCGGTGAGAATGCCGACGAGGGCTCCCTGCTCGACGACCGGGAGGCACCCGATCTTGCGATCGGACATGAGGCGCGCCGCGTCGGCGAGCGACGTGTCAGGTGTCGTGGTGATGACCGGCTCGGTCATGACCTCCTTGACGACGACCGAAGACAGCACCTGGTCACGGGCCCGTGAGCCGTATCCGAGCGCCCGCAGCAGAGCGCTCTGAAAGAGATCGCGCTGGCTCACGATGCCGGCCAGGCGCCCGCGCTCGTCGAGCACCGGCAGGTGGCGGCAGCGTACGGTGCGCATAAGGTCGTCGGCTACCTGGAGATGGTCGTTGCGGCCGAGGGTCCTCGGGTCGCGGCTCATCACGTCTCCGACCCGCAGGGCTGCGACCAGTGGTGTGGGCGGCCGCATCTTACTGGTCCTTCCCCAGATGGCCGACGAGGCCCCACACGAACAACCCGACCCCGACCAGGCCCACGACGACCCCGACCGGCAGCATGATCATCGTCACCCCGAGCCCGAGGCCGACGACCATCAACACGAACCCGACGGCCACGGCCACCACGTGGCCGAGAATCCGTTCGCCGGTCTCGATGAACCTTCGCCCTCGACCCGTTGGTTGTGTCGCCATTGCACCTGTACCTCTGTCCTGGAAGGCGATATTGCCGTCTCGTCACGATCTCAGCAAATCGCGTGCCACGCCGGGATGCCGCCGTGACGGATGGACCGTGGACGCAACCTACTTCGTCAATGCGAACTTCTCGATCCGATAGCGGATCTGGTCCCGATTGAGTCCGAGCAGCGTGGCGGCGCGGGTCTGATTCCAGCCGGTTCGTTCCAGGGCCTGTACGACGAGGTCGCGCTCGATGGCCTCCAGGTTCGTTCCCGCCGGCGGCAGCGTGACCCCGGTCGGCATTCCGTCCCGCGGGCGGAGCATCGGGAAGTCCCGCTCGGTCAACCGGTTGCCCTCGCTCAGCAACACCGCGCGTTCGACCACGTTGCGCAGTTCGCGCACGTTGCCGGGCCACGTATGGCGCTGCAGCGCCTCGATCGCGCCGGGGTCGACGTCCTCCACGCGCTTGCGGAACTCGCGGTTGAATCCGTCGACGAAGAAGCGGACGAGTACCGGGATGTCGTCGGCCCGGTCACGCAGCGGGGGCAGCTTCACGGGCAGTACGTCGAGGCGATAGAAGAGATCCTCGCGGAACGTGCCGTCGCGCGCCTTCCGCTCCAGGTCCTGGTTGGTGGCCGCAATGACGCGCACGTCGACGCCGATGTCGGCCGCGCCCCCGACACGCTTGAAGGTCTTCTCCTCGAGGAACCGCAGGAGCTTGGACTGCAGCGGCAGCGCCATCTCGCCGATCTCGTCGAGAAACACCGTCCCGCCGTCGGCCGACTCCAGCAGGCCGCGTTTCTGCTGCTTCGCGTCCGTGAAGGCCCCCCGCTCGTGGCCGAAGAGCTGGCTCTCGAGCAGCGTCTCGGTCAGCGCCGAGCAGGTGATGTTCATGAAGGGCCGCGCGGCCCGCGCGCTCGTGTAGTGAATCACCTTCGCAGCCAGATCCTTCCCGGTGCCGCTCTCGCCGGTGAGAAGCACGGTCGAGGCCGGGCTCGCCGCAATCTTGCCGAGCAGCTTCTTGACCCGGGCAGCGACCGGGGAGTCGCCGATGATGCGGTCGAGGCTGTACGGCTCCCGCTGGCTCGCGCGAATCGCCCGCAGCTCCCGCCGCAGCCGGGTGGTCTCGAGCGCCTTGCCCACCAGCAGCGCGATCTCGTCCAGATTGAACGGCTTCGTGACGTAGTGGTAGGCGCCCTGCTTCATGACGGCGACAGCCGTCTCGACGTCGGAATACGCGGTGAGAACGATGACGAGGACGTCGGGGTCCCGGCGGCGCAGCGCCTCCAGAACGTGGAGGCCGTCCGTGTCGCCGAGACGGTAGTCGAGGAGCACGAGGTCGACGGCGTCGCCGAAGCGCGCGAGCGTCTGCCGTCCCGATTCCGCTTCGACCGTGGCGTATCCCTCGGCCGACAGGCGCTCGGCGAGCGACCAGCGGATCAGGCGCTCGTCGTCGGCTATCAGGATCGTCGCCCTGCTCATCGCTGGCAGCTTGGGGGCGCGGCGCGCCCTTCGAGAGGCGGAAGCACTTCGGTCACGCGTTCGGTCATTGTCCTGAAGCAACCAGCGAACCCGGCGGACGGGGGCTGCGAACGCCGGGCGCCAGGCGGCCGGGCGCGCGGTCGTGCTCGGCCTGCCGGGATTCTCGCAGCAGCCGGTGGCATTGCACGCAGGTGGAGGTCAGCGTCATGTACGCGGTCGCCACCTCGTCGATGTCGCGGGCGGCGGCCGCCTGGCCGAGGCTTCGCGCGGCTTCCTGAAACTCCCCCGCGTAGCGAAGGTACGACGGCGTCGCCAGCGGCGTCCAGGTGGACTGCTCGCTGATGCGCAGCAGATCGCCCGCGTAGCGCCGGGCGGCCGGGAAGCGGGCCAGGACGACCGCCTCGAAGAGCCCTTGTGCGCGATCCAGCTTCTGGCGCATCGAGCTGCCCAGGTCCGGTTGGGCGACGGCTGGAGCCGCTGCCAGCGCGAGCATTGCCAGCGTGAGGAGCGCATTCCTGATTCCGATCCGGGGTCGTGCACCCGTGTCCCGCATGGTTCGTCCACCCTTTCATCGAGCCGCGGTTGATCCTCGCGCTCCGTACGCGCGGCGCCCTGCGATCTCCGATGCACGATCCGGGCCAGTTCCGACGGTGCCGCCGCGTGCAGGGCGCCGGGGGCCACCCTGCACGCGGTCCACACGCGCATCATCCCTGCCGCTGAAGTCTGCGCCGCAGAACGGTGCAGACGTCCGGACAGGCCCGGTTGGGGGGCACTCGGAGCCGCAGGCGACGATTTCCGCGCTAGCATGAGGCCATGTCGACGGCGATCCGCTTCCATGCCTGCTCGCCGGGATAGCGAGTCCGTGAATCACGTCGCCGGACGCGTCCCGCCGATCTTCGTGGCCGTCGAGCTCGACGACTACCTGGACGTGTCGCAGACGATGCTGCTGACCCTGAGCAACCGCGGGCGGGTGTCGCACATCAACCGGGCCGGCTGCGAGCTGCTCGGCCGGGAAGAGGCCGACATCCTCGGGTCGAGCTGGTTCGACACGTTCGTGCCGGCCTCCGTCCGAGACCGCATGCGAACGCTCTTCCGGCAGAGCATGGCCGGCGACGAGGAGGTGGGCCACTTCGAGAGTCCCGTGCTCAGCAGGACGCGCGGCGAGCGTCTGGTGGCCTGGCACGCGGCGCCTGTCCGGCTGGCGGACGGGATGGTGGCCGGCATGATCCTCTCCGGTCTGGACATCACCGACCGGGAGCAGAACCGGAAGAGCCGGGAACGGCTCCTGAAGGAGCTCGGCGCCGTCAAGTTCGCGCTCGATCAGTCGGCAATCGTCGCCACGACCGACCTCGACGGCGTCATCACCGCGGTCAACGACAAGTTCTGCGAGATCTCGAAGTACTCCCGCGAGGAGCTGCTCGGCAGGAACCATCGCATCGTCAACTCCGGGCATCACGGCGCGGACTTCTTTCGCAACCTGTGGAGCACCATCGCGGCGGGCAGGATCTGGAACGGCGAGATCCGGAACCGCGCCAAGGACGGCGGCATCTACTGGGTCCACACGACGATCGTGCCCTTCCTCGACGCGCAGGGTCAGCCGTACCAGTACATGGCGATTCACTACGAGGTCACGGAACGAAAGGCAGCCGAGGCGCGCCTGCGCAGGCAGGAGACGCTGGCCCGGCTCGGGCAGATGTCGGCGATGGTGGCGCACGAGGTGAAGAACCCGCTCGCCGGCATCAGCGGGGCGCTCCAGGTCGTCGGCTCGCGGCTGGCGGCCGAGAGCCGCGATCGGAAGATCCTCGACGACATCCAGGATCGCATCGCCGCCCTGGACCGGATGCTGCAGGACCTGCTGACGTTCGCCAGCCCGAGAGAGCCTGCTCCCGCTCCCAGCGCGCTGCGCGCCGTCATCGGCGAGGCCGCGGCGGCCATTCGCGGGGACCCCGCGATGAGCGGCATCGCGGTCGAACTCCGGGGAGACGACCCCACGCTGCCACTCGACCGGGAACAGATGCACATCGTCTTTCTGAACGTGCTGCTGAACGCGGCCCAGGCGATGGGCCTGCGCGGCGACATCGAGGTGGACGTCGGGACGGCGCCCGGCGGGTGCGTGGTCACCGTCGCGGATCGCGGGTCGGGCATCGCGCCTGCCCTGCGCGAGAAGATATTCCAGCCCTTCTTCTCCACCAGGAGCCGAGGGGCGGGTCTGGGGCTCCCCACGGCCCGGCGCATCGTCGAGGCGCACGGCGGCTCGCTGACCGCCCGCCCGCGCGAGGGCGGCGGAACGGTGCTGACGGTGACGCTGCCGCTTCGCGAGGCGGTCGGTGCCGGGGCCTGAGTCGGGCGGAGCCGGCGTTCGCGCGGGCAGCGGGGTACCGCGCGAGCCGCCCTTGTCCGCCGCAGGGTGCGGAATTTTTCCCGCTCGAATGGGGAAAAGCCAGCACGCATTTCTCTGCGGGGCTCCGACTGCACGCGCAGGCATGCGTGTCCCCCGTACCTGAATTGGCTGCGCAGGTCGTGGCACGTGCCTTGCTATTCGAATATCTGTCTTGCCGCAGGAGTGATGAAGATGCGCGTGTCGGCAACGAAGACGCCCGTGTCGGCAACCGAGGCCGCGTGGCTGGTGGGGGGGTTGCTGGTCCTCGCATTGATCGCCGGGGCTGCGTACCTGGTGGCGATCCTGTTGGCAGGAGCATGACCGCGCCGCGCGACGGGTTCGAGTGCACTTCGTTTGGCGGAAACCCGGTAACCCGTTGAGGGCTCCATGATCTCGACCACAGTGAAGCACCTGCCGCCGATCGTGATCGCGCTGGCGATCCTCGGGCTGCTCGAATCACCGGTGGCGCTCGCGCAGCTCGACCGGAGTCGATGCGCCGACTGCCACTTCGCCAATCCCTATACCGAGCCGGCGCAGCAGCACCTGCACCGCTGGAGCCTGTCGCCGCATCAGCGCGCCGACGTGGGTTGCGACAGTTGCCACGGAGGCAACCCGGACACGTTCGAGTCGCTGCAGGCGCATCGGGGCGTGCTGAGCAGCTTCAATCCGTCCAGCCCCGTCCATCGCACGCAGTTGCCCGCCACGTGCGGCTCCTGTCACGTGGGTCCCTACGTCAACTTCCAGGCCAGCCGGCACCACGAGCTGTTGGGCCAGGGCGACCGCCGCGTCCCGACCTGCTCGACGTGCCACGGCAGCGTCGATGGGCGGCTGCTGTCGCCGCAGGGCCTCGAGCGTCAATGCGCGGAGTGCCACGGGCCCGACGGTATAGAACCCCGCCCGGGGCGTGCGGCCGACGCGCGCCTCCTGCTGGAGGGCATCGCCAACGTGCGGGAGTCGCTGGAGGCGGCCCGCCGGCTGATCGAGCGTGTCCGCGACGCCGGGCGCAGACGAACGCTGGAGGCGGCGTATCTGCAGGCGGAGATCCCGGTGATCGAGGCGCGGCGCGCCGGTCACCGTTTCGTCTTCGACCAGCTCGAGGAACGCCTGGAGACGGCCCAGGAGCGCACGGCTGCACTGTTGAGCGAGCTGGTGAACCCCGCGCCGTGACGCCACGCGCGGCCTGGCCCCGCAGTTCGCAAGTCCGTTGGGGTTTCCGGAAATCTGCGCGAGGCATCGTGCTGGTGCGGACCACGCCGGGCCGGCGCGGCGGTCGACGCGTGCGAGTATCCGGCTTGGCGTGTGGCAAGTGCCTACCTGGGAATCCACCCAGGTTTCTTCCATGCGCCGGTCCGGGCCCTGCCGGGTGGAAGACTGAAAGGACACCGGGGAGATGACTCTGACGCGAATCCTGCTGCCGACCGATTTCAGCGACACCGCCCAGTACGCGCTCGACTACGCGCGCGAGTTGGCCAGGCGGTTCGGCGCCGGCGTGCACCTGCTGCATGTGGTGCCCGATCCGATGCAGAACTGGACGGTCGAGGCGATGCCCGTCGTTTCCGATCTGGCGGAGCGATGGAAGGCCGATGCGGAGCGCCGTCTGGAGGAGGTGCGGCTGGATGGCCCCCAGACCGTGCGGGCGGTCCGCATCGGCCATGCGTTCGTCGAGATTCTGCAGTACGCCGCCGACAACGAGATCGACCTGATCGTGATGGGAACGCACGGGCGCGGGCCGGTGGAGCACCTCCTGCTCGGCAGCGTTGCCGAGAAGGTGGTGCGCAAGGCGTCGTGCCCGGTGCTCACGGTGAAGCAGGCGGGGCACGTGTTCGTCATGCCGGCCGTGCCGGTAGAACCGCCGGCGCCCGAGCCCGCAACGTAGCCGGCGTCATCGCCGCGCCGGTCGCCGCACACCGGGCTGGTAATCCTCGCGTCCGACGTACGCATGACAGTCGCCGCATCCGAGCACCAACTCGGAGAACGCCAGCGCGACTCCGTCATCGTCGCCGAGACGCGCCGACTCCGCAAGCTCCTGTGCCGTGTCCTGGAAGTCGAAGGCGTAGCGCACGTACTCGTCGCTCCGGAGGCTCGTCCACGTCGTGGCGTCGCTCAGAAGCAGAAGCTCGCGGGCATAGCGTTCGACGGTGATGTGCTGCCGGAGGACAACCGCCTCGAGCAGACGCTGCGTGTGATCGAGCTTCTGTTGCATCAGCTCGTCGAGGGGCGGAAGCTGGCCGGAACTCGGCGTCACGGCCGACAGGACCACGATAACGGTCAGAGCTCCGAAACGACGCGACAGTCTGATCATCCTGCCTCCTGGAGCGCGATCTGAACCATCGCGCTGATTGGTGCGAGGTCGGCCTCCCGGCGCTTCGACCCGCTGCATTGCCATCTTCATCCCGCTCCGCCCTCGAGAAACAGGGCGATCCCGGCGCCGGTCGCGTACGCCACGACCGCCACCAGGACCCCGAGACCGAGCATTTCCAGACCGCTGGACCACCACCGGCTGGCGGTCACCAGCGAGCGTGCGGCGCCCACGGCGAACAGCGCGCCGAACGCCAGGCAGGCAGCCGGGATGAACTCGTCGCCGGCCCCGGGAACGAGGTACGGGGCAAGCGGCACCGAGCCGGCGACCACGAAGGCCAGAAACGTGGCCAGTCCGTGTCGTGCCGGCTGCGCTTCCTCCTGCGGCCGTCCCTGTCGCTCGAGCGCGCTCTCTCGTGCGCGAATGCCGAGGTAGTTCCCCACTCCCATCGACAGCCCGTCGGCAGCCAGATTGGCCATGCCGACGACGATGACCGTGGTCGATGACAGCGCGCCCCCGGTTACGCCGGCGACGACGGCGAACGTCGTCAGGATGCCGTCGTTTGCGCCGTAGACGAGATCCCCCACGTAGTGCTGCGCTGTCTCGTAGAGGCCGTCGGGAGCGACATGTGTCGACGGACGCCTGGAACGCTGCGTTCCTGAAACGGGTTCGGTCATTCTTCCACGGTCCGCAGCCGCCCGGTCGGTCCCCCGGGTCGACGCCGCGTTCGTACCGGTCGCAGCGCGTTCAGGGACGACCTCCAGGTCGGGTTCGTTTCGACGAACGTGCGGCGAGAGCCTCGACCGCTTCCATTACCTGCTCGAACGACACGCGGTCGACGCCCGCCCGGACGTTCTGCGCGACGAGCACGAGATCGTCGATTGAGACGGCGCCGGCCAGATGGCCCGTTTCGTTCACTACCGGCAGACGTCGTACTCGGGCGCCACGCATTCGGCGGAGCGCCTGGTGAGCCGAGTCGCTGACGCGGCACGTGTGCGGATCCCTGGTCATCACATCGGCCACCAGCAGTTCCGACGGCCGGACATCGTCCGTGCCGAGGGCCAGTGCGACATCACGGTCGGTGAGCACGCCCGCGACGCGGCTGTCGCCATCCACCACGGGCAGGAACCCGCAGTCATGCGAGCGCATCTCGTTGATTGCGTTCCGCAGGTTCATGTCCGGACGTACGCTGGCGACGTCCGCTGACATCAGTGCGTCGACTCTCATGGAATCCTCCGTCCCAGGAAGCATGCAAACTCGGGTCCATGGGGCGCCACACTCGCCTCGGATTCACGGCTGTCGAGAATTCCGCCGCCGCACGGAAGGCGCAGACGGCGAAAGTCGACCTGCACACGCGGAATATCCCGCGTCAGCCGACCGCGAGCGATGCGTTCCGGACGTCCGTGACCAGCATGTGCGCCGGGGTGTGGGTGATCGCGATGGGCGGCCGTGCCGCGCGCAGCGCCACCTGAGGGGTCACGCCGCAGGCCCAGAAGACCGGCATCTCGCCGGATGCGATGACGGGATCGTCGCCCTGCCACGCACGCCCGAGGTCGTCGATCCCGATGCGTTCCGGCATGCCGAGATGGATCGGCGCACCATGCACGCGCGGATACCGGCTCGTGATCTGCACCGCCTTGATGGCGTCCGCCGGCGTGAAGGGGCGCATCGAGACCACCAGCCGGCCGCGGAACCGGCCCGCCGGGGCACACTCGATGTCGGTCAGGTACATGGGGCATACGCTGCCGTCGTTCCAGTGCCGAACGGAGAGACCGGCATCGACCAGCGCCTCCTCGAACGAGAAGGAGCAGCCGAGCGCGAACGCCACGAAGTCGTCCCGCCAGAGCTCGCCGATGCCGGCGACGTCGCCGTCGAGCTCGCCGTTGCGGAAGACCCGATAGCTCGGAACGTCGGTGCGCAGGTCGAGGTCCTCGGCAAGCTCCGGAAGGTGCGGGCTGCCCGGCTCGGACATCGCGAGCAACGGACAGGGCTTGGGATTCCGCTGGCAGAAACGGGCGAACTCGTCGGCGTAGGCCGCCGGGAGAATGGCGATGTTGGCCTGGACACAGCCCCTGGCGAGCCCGCCCGTGTGGCCCCGATACCGGCCGGCGCGGATGCGGCGCCGGACTTCGACCGGATCCGAGGTGTTCCAGTCGAGGTGGAACCCGTGCGTGGACTGGACGGTGGGCCCCGCGGTCGCGTTCATGTCGGACTCGACGGTAAAGATTCCCGTCGTCGAAGGAGTCTAGGAGCATGCGCCGCAGAACGCAACGGAGTGAATTCTGCGGCGCATGCTCCTGGGGCGGTGGGGACTGGGGCCGAACACGGAGCCTCGCGACGGGTTTGGCGGCGCTGGCCGTCCGTGGCGAGACGCCGCGTGATGCCCGGTGATGGGACGACAGCGGCGGTGCGGTAAGCTACGGGTCGATTTCTCGAGCAAAGGAGTTGCCGGTGCGTGCCAACAGTATCCGTGACGGAGCCCGCCTCGCGACCCGGATGTCGTTGCCGTTCGTCCTCGTTGCCCTGCTCGCGGTCGCCACGGCGCGAGCCCAGGTGCCCGCCGGGACGCCTGAAGACGTGGGCCTGTCCGCTAAGCGCCTCGAGCGGATCGGCGAGCTGATCCGGCGCGCCATCGACGCGGATCAGGTTTCCGGCGCCGTCACCGTCGTGGCACGGCGGGGACGCGTCGCCCACTTCGAGGCGCACGGCCTCGAGAACATCGAAGCGGACGCCCCCATGCGGAAGGACACCATCTTCCCGATCGCATCGATGACGAAGCCGGTGACCGGCGTCGCCATCCTGATGCTCGTCGAGGAGGGGAAGGTCCGTCTGTCGGATCCGGTCTCCCGCTTCATTCCGGAGTTCCGCGACACGCAGGTCGCCATGCCGCGATCGAACGCCGCGGGTGAGGATGACGACATCTATACCGTGCCGGCGAAGCGCGAGATCACGGTGCAGGATCTGATCACCCACACATCGGGTCTGGTGAGCGGCGGCGCGGGGAGCGAGGCGGCGTCGCGCATCGCGCCGCGCAGGCCGACCGATACCGTCGCGGGCTGGACGGCCGCGCTCGGTGCAGTCCCCCTCGACTTCCAGCCGGGCAGCCGCTGGGCGTACAGCGGGCTGGCGGGAATCGACACCCTGGGGCGCATCGTGGAGGTCGCCTCGGGGCTGACCTTCGACGAGTTCCTGCGGCGGCGCATCTTCGAACCGCTGGGGATGAAGGACACCGCCTTCAACGTTCCGGATCACAGCATGCCGCGCGTCGTGACGCTCTACCGGCGCACCCCCGGCGGACTCGAGCGCCGCGCGGTGCCGGAATGGGTGGCCACGACGACGTTGCACGGTGGCGGCGGCGGTCTCTGGTCGACGGCCGAGGACTACCTGCAGTTCGCCCAGATGCTCGTCAACAGGGGCGAGCTGAACGGCACGCGGCTGCTGGGGTCGCGGACCGTCGACCTGATGGCGTCGAATCACGTCGGCGACCTCTACGCGCAGGCCGGCCGCACGGGCGGTCGTCCCGGGAAGGGCTTCGGATTGACCGTCGACGTCGTGCTCGATGCCGTCGAGGCCCGCGAAGACCACCGGTCGACCGGCAGCTTCGGTTGGAGCGGCGCCTTCGGCACCACCTTCTGGGTCGATCCGAAGGAGGACCTGACCGCCATTCTGATGGTGCAGACGCCGGGCGGCCCGCTGCGGGCCGACTTCCAGAACGCCGTGATGCAGGCGATCGTGGACTAGGAGCTTGCGCCGCGGAACGCAGCGAAGTGAGTTCTGAAGCGCAAGGACGTGGGGCGGTGCGGGCTGGGGCCGAACACGGAACCTTGCGACGGATTTGGCGTCGCCGGCGTCGCTGGCGGGAGGCAGATGCGTATGGAGCGCTCGAGACGAGGTGTCCGCTCGGCGGTGACTCTCGCGGTGGTGGCGGCGGCGGCCGTCGCGGGAACGGTGGCTGTCGGATTCGCACAGCAGGCGCCGGTCGACCGCCTGCCGCCCGCCCGCCTGGAGGTCACCCCGCCAACCGGGCGCGTGAGCGGGGCGCCGGGAAGGATGACGATCCAGCGGACACCCTGCCGCAACCTGCCGCTGCCGGACGTCCGTCGCCGCATCGTCGACATCGCCGTGCAGGAATGGGGCTTCTTCGGGTTCACCGTCGTGGATCGGACGAACGCCGGCGGCGCGGGTCGCACGACGCAGCGCACTCGACGCCGCTGGCGGCGGCCGAGTCGCACGGAGTCCGCGCGGGTCGCGGATTCCATCGCCGGCTACTGGGCCGTGACGCCGCAGGGAGGCTGGATCGTCGACGCGCAGAACGCCGTCTGGAGGGGACCGCGCGGCGTCGCCGCGCGCTGGCGGTATCCATGGTCGGCGGCCTTCGTGTCGTGGGTCATGTGCGAAGGCGGCCTCGGCGAAGCCGACCGCTTTCAGCGCGCGGTGGCGCACCACGTGTATATCGACCAGGCCATTCGTGCGCGTGCCGCCGACGGGACGCCGGCCGCGTTCGCCGCCTACGACGTCGGGACGACGCCGATCGCGCCCGGGGATCTGCTCTGCAGTGCGCGGCGACCCCGCTATCGCTCGATTGCGGAACGGCGCCGCCAGATGGGCAACGGCGCGCGAACGCACTGCGACGTCGTCGTGAAGCTCGACCGGGCCCGGAATCGCATCCTGGCCATCGGGGGCAACGTGCGGGGCACGGTGGCCCTGAAGCTGTTGCCGGCGAGGAGCGCGCCGGGCAGCGGGGACCTTCACCCCGCCGGCGGGGCGCGGCCCCTGTTCGCGCACCTGAAGTTGCGCGCCGCGCCCATCGAGGCGGATGCGTTCGACCGTTCGCCGACGATCCGCGCGGTGCGGTGCGCGGATGGATTCCGGGCGCAAGCCAGGCTGGCCGCCGCGCACCTGTTGCCCGGCGGCCCCCGTCCCACGCGGTGCTGAGCCCGCAACGGTTCCCTCTCGATACTGGGCGTAGTCAACCGAGGAGCAACGCAGCCCGGGCGGGATGCATCGCGGCTCGAATGCAGCGGGGCCTTTGCCACGGGCCCGCTATCGTCGCGTCTCGCGCGCTTGGCGCGGCGGACCGTCAATGCAGCCGGGCCTATGCCACGGGCTGCCTGCTATGGCAGCAGGGCCGCCCCGAGCGCCGCGGCGGCGGCCAGTTGCCACCAGAGCTGCGTCCGCTCCTTCAGCAGCAGCGTGCCGGCGCCCAGCACAACGGCGGCGGCGAGCAGGAAGTACCAGTAGAGATCGGTGAACGTCTCCTGCCGCTGCACCACGCCGCGGGCCGACCGCTGCACGTCGGACAGGATCCGCAGCGCCACGACGTGGTCCGGCTCGGACCCCAGCTCGAAGTACCGGCCGCCGCCGGCCTGCGCGATGGCCCGCAGCGAGCGCCGGTCGAGCACCGAGTGGATGGGCGGCTCCGGCTCCTGGTAGCGCCCGACGGGAAGCTGCGGGATGAAGCCGCCGCCGGTCGTGCCCACCCCGATGACGTAGACGCGGATGTTGCGGTCCTGGGCCAGCTTCAGCGAGCGGGCCACCTCCCCGCTCCAGGCCTGCCCGTCCGAGAGCACCACGAACGCCCGCGCCCCGAGCCGCGGGCCGTACAGCTCCTCGTCCTTCTCGATCATCCGGACGCCCCAGGCGAGGCCGTCCTCGATGTTGGTGTTCCAGCTCGTGTCGTCGCGCAACCGGAACGGCGGCTCGTCGGCGAGGTGGTCGAGGAAGAAGAACAGCGCGTTCGGGTCGCTGGTCAGGCGGACCTGCGGCGCGGCTCGATGGGCGAAGAGCGCCAGCGCCACCCGCTCGCGGCGCCAGCCGAGCACCTCGGCGAAGGTCCGGATCCACGCCACCGAGCGCTGCCACCGGTCGGGCTCGACGTCGGCCACCCGCATCGAGGTCGAGCCGTCCTGCAGCACCACGAAGTCGACCCCGGCCGACTCGGTCACCGACACCAGCGCCTGCGGCCGGGCCAGCGCCACGACCGCCAGCGCCGCCGCGACGTTCACCGCGAGCCAGAACCCCAGGCCCCCGGCGAACCGGTGACGCTCGGGAACCGGCGCCGTCCGCAGCGCCCGAAGCCTTCGCACGTCTCGACGTCGCCGCGCGAGTTGCCAGAGCCATACCGGCAGCAGAACCGCCGGCACGGCCAGCAACCACAGCAGCAGCGGCTCGACGAAACGGACTGGCGGCATCATCCCCGCCTCCGGATGCGGTCCCCCGCGCCGAGGGTCGGCGACTCGTCCATCTCCGGATCCACGTCGCGCTGCACCGGCACGTAGATCTCGATCTCCTCCAGCTCGCCGTCCTCCGGCGCCTCGCCTTCGCGGCCGTGCTGGCTGCGCGGCGGCGCCGGGACCTCTGCCCCCGAGGCGATGTCCGCGCGGAGCCGGAGCAGGTACTCGTAGTTGTAGGCGGCATCGAGGTGACCCGGGCTCTCCTGCAGCACCCCCAGGTAGACGTCGATCGCGCCGTCCAGCGCCCGCAGCACCTGCTCGCGATCGGCCTCCGGATCCAGCGCGGCGCGGGCCGCCGCGTTGGCCAGCACGAACTGCAGCCGCAGGTTCCCCGCCGCGTCCGGCGGCGCGTCGGCGTAGTCGGCCAGCAATCCGGCGTAGTCGCCGCGCCAGTAGCGCAGCGCCGCGCGGCGCGTCTCCACGTCGGCCCGCGTGCCGCCGAACAGCCACGGCACCGTTCCCGCGACGTCCAGGGAGCGCTCCAGCTCCGCGAAGGCGGTCTCCGCACCGTCGAACGAGAACGTCGCGACCTGCTGCTCGGCCCGCGCCACGCGGCGATCGAGGCGGCCGGCCGCGGCCACCGCCGCGGCGATCCCGCCCAGGATCAGCGCGGTGACCAGGTACTGGAATGCCGCCTTCATCAGGGGAACCTCCGGAAGTGCCTGACGCCCAGGGTCAGGATCAGGGCGATCAGCCAGAGCAGGACCGCGGCCAGCGCGAACGGGCCGAAGCGCGGCTCGTGGGCCGTGTAGCGCCGCACGCGGATGCGCCCCTCGGCCAGCTCGTCGATCTCGTGGATGGCGGCCAGAATAGCGTCCTCGTTCTGCGCCGGAAAGAACCTGCCGCCGGTCCGCTCCACGGCCAGCTTCCACTGCTGGTCGGAGATGACCTCGCCGAGCGCCTGGTCGTAGGCGGTCCGGATGAAGTAGACCGGGATCGCGTTGTCCGCCGCCTCCTGCATGATCTCATCCAGCGTCAGGTCCTCGAACCGCGCGTGGGTGTCCTGCCCGTCGCTGAAGATCACCATCAGGTTGCCCGCCGCGCCGAGGAAGTCGAACGTCCGGAAGAGCTGCACGCCGCGGCTGATGGCGTTCATCACCAGGGTGCCGTGGTCGGGAAACCGGCGGTACTCCTCCGGGGTGCCGATGAGGCTGATGCTGAGCAGGATGTTCTCGTAGTCGGTGGTGAACGGGGTGACGATGTACGCCTCGTTGCCGAACTGCACCAGCGACGTCAGGTCGTGGTACGGCCCCTCCATGCGGCGCCGGACGAAGTACTCCGCCGCCGCGACGTTGGCGAGGAAGGTGTTCCCCGCCGCCAGGCGCTCGGTGGCGAAGGCCGTGTTCATGCTCAGCGACGCGTCGATCAGTATCGCGATGCGGTGGCCCGGATACGACTCCTCCTCCTGCACGAGCGCGGTGTGCGGGTCGGCGAGGGCCACGGTGAACAGCGCGAAGCCGGCCAGGAAGATGGCGAACGTGACATGCCGGACCGGCGCCAGGTGCGCTCGCGACGCGAGGCGGCGCGCCGGCAGGGCGGGCAGGACGATGTTCGCGGCACCCGGGGTCCGCGGTCGTACGGTGCGCCAGAGCAGCATGCCGAGGGCGACGACGGCGAGCCCGCCGGTCACGACGACCGCCGCGTCGCGCTGGAGCAGAGAAAGGCCCGCGTCGCCGAGCAGGCGGAGCTCGGCCAGCATCTCGCCGAGCCGCGCGAGCATCACGCTCAAGATCTCCATCGGTTCGCGGCCCACTGCCTCCAGTTGCGGTACAGGCGACTCGCGCGGCGGATTGGCTCGAACAGCTCCACCTGCAGCGACTGCAACACCACGATTCCCGCATCGAGGTCGGCCGTCAGGTCGATCGCCGGCACCGCGGGAGCCGGATTGTCCGCCGGCGCCTCCGACACGGAGCCGTACCGCGCCGCTGCGAAGCTGGCCAGTCCCGCACGCAACGTCTCGATGGCGGGCGCACCCTCCTCGGACTCGGCGCGCACGCGCGGCAACTCGCGGTGGATGTCCCGCTCGGTGAGCGCCGAGGACAAGAAGACCGTCTCCCGGCCGAACAGCCCCCTCCGCACCGGCAGCCGGCCTTCCGGATCGACCGCCGCCCCGTCGACCGCCGTCCCACCGACCGCCGTCCCGTGGCCCACCGCGCCGCCGGTCTGCTGGACCACGGGCCGGCCCAGCGCCAGCGCCGCGGCAATGCGCAACGCCGCCAGCGCGCGCGCCACCAGGTCGCCGGTCCAGCCCTGTGCCGTCGTCGCGTCGCGCACGGCCCGCAACTCGCGGAGCGTCGTTCGGGCCACCCGCCACGCGGCTACCCCGTCCTCGCGCACCGCCGCCACGCCGCGCCACTCGCGCCGCGCCCGGACCATCCCCAGCAGGAGCACCCCGGCGGCCGCCACCCCGATCGCCGTGGCCGCGATGCCGATCAGGTTCGCCCGGAACAGGCGTGCCTCGACGTCGCCGAACGTCTCGCCGGGAAGCTCCCGGATATCGACCGCCGTGGCCGGCACGAGCGACAGCACCCGGACCGACTCGGGCGGCAGCACGTACGCCAGCTCGCGCCCCTCGGTCGCCGTGCCCCCGTCGATCGAGCGCTCTATCCGGTAGCGGAGCTCCAGCGGCGGCAGCTCCACATCGAGGCCGAAGTAGTCCTCGCCGATGATCCGCAGCGCATAGCGGTACTGGAAGAACCGGCGCGGCCCCCGCACCACGTCGTCGTAGCGCTCGCCGTCGAGCACCTCGAACGGCGACACCCCGAGCGTTTCCGGCTCGAGCCACGCGAGGTCGGGCGCCACGCGCGCCGTCTCGGTATCGACCACCGCGCAGGTCAGCACCATGTCGAAACGTTCGCCGACGTGCACCGCGTGACTCGCGATGCGCCGCCAGCACTGCATCGCTTCCACCGCCACCATGTCCGGCCCCGGCTGGGCCGCGGCGGGCGCGGGCCACACGGCGTCGAACGCCAGGGTCAGGCCCGCGGCCAGGAATCCGTTCCGAAGCCTCGCGCGGTGCCGCACACTCCCTCCCTATCGCTTGCGCAGCCGGCGGTCGGCCAGGAACTCGACCACCTGGTGGTGGAACCGCTCGGCGTCGCCGCCCAGCCGCAGCACCTCCAGACCGAGCCCGGTCGCGTGGGCCTCCACCTCGTCCTGCCACGCGGCGACCCGCTCGCCGAGCCGGCGCACGTCGTCGGCCGACAGGAGCCGCGATTCGCCCGTCTCGACGTCGCAGCCCTCCACCCAGCCGGCCGACAGCTCGGGCAGCTCGAACGCGTGACCGCTGTCGATCAGCACGACGAACACGTCGTGGGTCGCGTTCAGCGCGAGCAGCTCGTCGAGCAGCGGCCCCGTGTCCTCGAACAGGAAGTCCGACACCACCGGCACCATCGACGGCTTGCGCAGCAGGCCGAGAAAACTGTCGTCGATCCGCCGCGGCTCGTGCTCGGACCGTTCGAGCACGAGATCCTGATACGCCTCCAGGCAGTGTATGGCATGGTTCCGGCCCACCTGCGGCCGGACCACCAACCGCCGCGACCGCGCATCGAACGTGATCAGCCCGACCATATCCTGAAAGAAGGCGCCGGCCAGAGCCAGCGTCGCGACCGTCCGTGCGACGTCGGTGGCGATCGGCGCACCCGCGGCCCCGCAACGGGTCGACAGCGACGTGTCGGCCACGATGACCAGGCGCGCCGTGCTCTGCTGCTCGAACTCGCGCGTCACCAGGGGGCTGAAGTTGGTCAGGGTCGATTGCGGCCAGTCGATCGAGGTCAGCCGATCGCCCGGCTGCCAGTCCCGCAGCCCCGCGAACTCGAACCCCGCCCCCTGGAAGACGCTCGGATGGGCGCCCGCCATGTACTCGCGCATGCGCCGCACGATGACCAGCTCGATGTCCTGGACCTCGGTCCAGCTCACCAGTTCCTCGCCGGTGCGGACGCTCACGGGATCGGCACCTGCTCGATGATCTCGCCGATGACCGCCTCGACCGAGACCCCCTGGCCGGCCGCGTGCGGCGCCAGCCAGATGCGGTGGCCGAGTACGTACCCGGCCAAGTCCTGCACGTCCTCCGGGTAGACCTCGGCCCGCCCCCGCGCGAGCAACGCCCACACCTTCACCAGCCGCCCCCAGCAGATGGTCGCGCGCGGCGAGCCGCCCAGGTCGACGTAGCGCTCCACCAGCTCGGACGGCGACCGCCGCAGCCAGTCGGTCTCCTCGTCGTAGGGCCGCGACGCCGCCACCAGCCGCTGGATGTACTGCGCGATGGCGTCGTGCAGGAAGACCCGCTCGGTGATGCTCGACCGCAGCTCGACCACCCGCTCCTTCGACATCAGCCCGTCGAGCGACACCTGCTTGAAGTCGAAGCCCACCAGCCGCTGCTCCTCCTCGGGCGGCAGGTAGCCGATGTTCACCATGATCGCGAACCGGTCGGTCGCCGCCTCCGACAACGGGAAGGTCCCCTGCCCCAGCTCGATGGGGTTCATCGTGGCGATGGCGAAGCTGAACGACGGCAGGCGGTAGGTGTCCTTGCCGACGGTCACCGTGCGGTCCTGCAGCCCCTCGAGGAACGCGCTCTGCGACTTCAACGGGATACGGTTGATCTCGTCGAGCAGAATCACCTCGGCCGACGCCAGCGGGCCGAACTCGGTGATGAACTGCCCCGTCGCCGGGTTGATCATCTGGAAACCCACCACCTCGGTCGGCTGCAGGTCGGCCCGCCCCTGCAGGCGCGCGAACTTCGCGCCGCTGATGGCGGCCAGGATCACGCCGAAGAACGTCTTGCCCACCCCCGGCACGCCGCGCAACAGCAGGTTGCCGGCGTTGACCTGCCGGTTCTCGTCGGCGTCGTAGGTCGTGGGGATCTCCGACAGCAGGACGGTGTTGGCCAGCACCTTCTCGCGCTCGTAGCCGACGAGCGCCTTGGCCCCCTCGGCGACGATCGCCTCGTGGAAATCGATGGCCTCCTGCAGATCCGGGTGCATGGCTGCGTGGATCCTAGCAGCCGCGCCGCCTCCCGCCGCCTCCCGCGCCTCCCGCCCGGTCGTACGCTCTGCCGTGTATACTTTTCTGATCGGCACCCACGGACGTCCCCATCGTCCAGAGGCCTAGGATCCAGCCCTTTCAAGGCTGAGACACGGGTTCGAATCCCGTTGGGGACGCCACCCCACCTTTTCCCCGGTTCCCGCAGAGTCCCAAGAAACCCCATAACTGGCTGGAGTGCAGGCGTTTACGCGCTTGACGATTCCCGGTCATTCCCATACGCTCCCGAGTATGACGTGGGTAAGGCGTGGGGAAAGCGAGGGAGCGACATGGGAGAACGGCTGACCGTCGCAAGGGTGCGCTCCCTCGCGAAGCCGGGCCGGTACGCCGCCGGCCCGACGCTGTATCTGAACGTCGCACCGGGCGGGACCAAGAGCTGGATTCAGAGGCTCACCGTCAACGGCAAGCGCCGCGATCTCGGGCTCGGCGGCTGGCCGCTGGTGACGCTCGGGGAGGCCCGCGACCCCGGAGAGAATGACCGGATCGGTCCACGAGAACGCCGACAGTCCGTTCGCAATGCGAAGATCGTCGATTCGGTCACGAAGCTCGGTAACGTGGACCGTCCTGAAGACCGTAACGCCCGCTTCCAATAGCGGATCGGTGAAGGTCCGCCCGCCGGGCGGCATATGGTAGGCATACAGC
>WTFV01000229.1 GCA_011523845.1 Acidobacteriota bacterium
GGACTCGACGACGCCGGCACCGGCCGCAGGCCGCGGCGGCCGTCGTCCCCGAACGCGGCGGACACGTCGACGTGCGAGAGGCACGTCCCGAGCACGACGGTTCCGAGCGCGCAGGCGGCCGCCAGCAGCACCGGCCACGTCCCGTCCACCGTCGCCAGGGTCCAGGCGGCGCCGCCGGCCGCCGCCGCCAGCGCCCACAGGGCGGCGACCGCCTGCCCCTCGGACAGGCCGATCGCCACGAGCCGGTGCGAGGTGTGGTCGCGGCCCCCGTCGACGACGGGGCGCGCGTCCAGCAGGCGCGTGCACGTCACGAGCGCGGTATCCAGCAGGGGCACGAGGACGACCAGCAGCGGCAGCGCCACCTGCAGCGACAACGCCTGGCCGAAGGCGCCGGCGGCCGGCCCCAGCGTGAGGACGGCAACGCTCGATCCCAGGAACAGGCTGCCCGCGTCGCCCATGAAGATCGACGCGGGGCGCCGGTTGTAGACCAGGAACCCGGCCACTCCCCCCAGCAGCAGCGCCAGGTACCACGCGTCGGCCGACGCGGCGGACCCCGGCGCGGCGCTCAGGATGCCCAGCCACGCCACGCCGGCAATCAGCGTGACCCCGGCGCAGAGGCCGTCCATGTTGTCGATGAGGTTGAACGCGTTGGTGACCCCCACGATCCACAACATGGCCAGGACCGTGTCGACGGCCGGCCAGCCGGTCCAGCCGGCGCCGCCCTCGAAAAAGACGAAGGCGGCGGCGACCGCGAACTGCGCGACCAGCTTCGTGGCCGCGCTCAGGTCCCGCAGGTCGTCCACCAGGCCGAGCACGAACAGTACAGCCGCACATCCGACCAGCACCGCCGGAAACGGGGAGGCGGGCAGGACCAGCAGGCCCAGCATCACCGCGGCGAACATGGCCACGCCCCCGAGCAACGGCACGGTTCGGCGGTGCCAGCGGTCGGAGGCGGGATGCGCGACGCAGCCGTGGCGGCGGCCCAGCCACCCGCACAGCGGCGCGAGAACCAGGGAGAGCACCAGGGCGGTGACGAACGGCGTGAACAGCGTGGTCAAGTGGACGGATTCCGGTCGACTGGACAATGGCGCCGCATGGCTCGTTTATCGGCCTGTCCGCTTCGCTTCCGCAATGGCGTCATCCGTGTCGGGCCGGAATCGCGCGAGAGCCCCGGCCCGCTCTATCGCTCCCACACGACAATAACACCGAGCCAACGCCAGCAGCTATCGCCCTGACACGATGACTCTGCCCATCGCCCAGAAACACCGAACGCGGAGCAACGTCCATGCCAGCCAGCGCCGCACGCTCCAGCGCCCCGGTGCGACGTGGGTTGCGTAGTACAGGAACGCGCTCTCGTGGAAGGCCCGGGCCGCGGCCGGCCCCGCCGCCCGCGCCGACACGCCGCCGGCGTGCCGGACGCGCGCCGCCGGCACGTAACGCACGCTCCAGCCCGCCGCCCGGAGGCGGCGGCACAGGTCGGCATCCTCCCAGTAGAGGAAGTAGCGCTCGTCGAACCCGCCGACCGCCTCGAGCGCCCGCCGGCGGACCAGCATGCAGGCGCCCGACACCCAGTCGACCCGCGCGCCGCCGCGACCCGCACCGGCCAGCTCGGCGTCGCGGACGTTGCGCCGCGCCGCCGCGGACGCGGGCAGAAGCCGCCGCAGCACCGAGGACCGCCCGAACAGCCCCGTCAGCATGTCCGGATCGCCGCGCGCGCTGCCCTGCACGACGCCGTCGTCCCCGAACACCGCCGGTCCGGCGAGACCGCACTCGCCGTCCGCCCGCAACGCGGCCGCGAGCGTCGCCACCGACTCCGGCTCGATCCGGCAGTCCGGATTCACAATCAGCACGAAGGGAGCCGCGGTGGCCGCCAGCGCCTGGTTCACCGCCGCCCCGAAGCCCCGGTTGCCGGTGTTGCGCAGCAGGCGGCAGCGCGCCCCCCGGCCCTCGGCGCTCGCCTCGCTGCCGTCCGACGAGGCGTTGTCGACCACCGTCACGTCCCAGTCGCCGCCCGGCAGGTACGCGAAGAGCGCGTCCAGCGCCCCCCGCAGGTGCGGCCCGCTGTTCCAGTTGACGACCACCGCGGACAGCGCCGGGGCGTGCGAAGGGTCCGGGGTCATGTGAACGTCTGCGACGCCGGGCAACGCCGGGCAACGCCGGGCAACGCCGGTCCGGCATGTACAATATCAACTCATGTCTCCCCGCGCGCCCGCGCGCCCGTGGCGGCCCCGGCCGCCGCGCCCGATCGCGCCGCGGCGCAGGCTTTCCCGCCGCCCGGCCGCCCCCCGCATCTCGCGCGCCGGCCACTCTCCCCGATGACCGCCCAGGGCGCGACACCCGGCCAGGCCGGCAACGAAGGGGACGCCCGTCCCCCCGGGCCGCCGGTCCCGACCGCCCAGGGCGCGACACCCGGCCAGGCCGGCAACGAAGGGGACGCCCGTCCCCCCGGGCCGCCGGCCCCGACCGCGCAGGGCGCGACACCCGGCCAGGCCGGCAACGAAGGGGACACCCGTCCCCCCGGGCCGCCGGTCCCGGCGCCCCCGACCCGGGAGGCCGCCGTTCGCCCGGCGGCAGTGGGCGGCGAGGCGCGACGGATCGCCGTTCTCGTGGCCGGCATGCACGCCAGCGGCGCCGGCGCGGTCGCCCGTGTTCTCCACATCCTCGGCTGCGACGCGCCCCGGACGGTGACCGAATCCGGCGCCCACGAACGGGGGTGCTGGACGTCGAAGGACGTCATCGACCTCAACGACCGGATGTTCACGTCGGCCGGGTCGACCTGGGACGACTGGCAACCGTTCGACGCGGGGTGGCACGGCTCCGCCGAGGCGAAGGGCTTCCGCACGCTCGCCGGGGAACTGCTCGAGAACGAATTCGGCAACAGCCGGTTCTTCGTGCTCGCGGATCCGCGCACGTGCCGCCTGCTCGAGTTCTGGGCCGCGGCGATCACCGACTTCGGGGCCCATCCGGTCGTGGTCTCGCCAATCCGCAACCCGCTCGACGTCACCGCGTCGCTCGCGGCGCGCGACGGCGTCGACCCGTCCACCGGACCTCTCGCACCGCTCCTCTGGCTGCGTCACGTCCTGGACGCCGAACGGGCATCGCGCCCCCTGAACCGCGGGTTCCTGCGTTACGAGGAGCTGGTCGACAACCCGCACGCCGTGGTCGCCCGGCTGGGCGAGGAGCTGGGCATCGCGTGGTCGAGGCGGCCCGCCTACGCGGACGTCGAGATGGAGATCGACGAGCTCGTGTCGCCGGCGCTGCGCCACCAGGCGCATGCGGACGCCAGCCTGCTGGAAGACCCCGGCGTCTCGCGGTGGACGCGGTCGAGCTTCGACATCCTCGATCGCTGGGCCGCGGGGGACGTGCGGAAGACCGACCGGGCCGCGCTCGACGCGATACGGCGCGCGTTCGACCAGGCGGCCCCCGCGTTCAGCCGGGCCCTGGCGGCTGCGCGCGAGACCGGGCGGCAGCTCGTCCGGACGGAGGCCGCGGTCGCGGAACGAGACGCCCGGCTCCGGGAGCGCGACGAGCAAGTCCGGGAGCGCGACGCGCAGATCCGGGAACGGGACGAGCAGATCCGGGAGCGGGAGACGCGAATCCGCGAGCGGGACGAGCAAGTCCGGGAGCGCGACGGGCAGGTCCAGGAGCGCGACGCGCAAGTCCGGGAGCGCGACGCGCAGGTCGAAGCACTCCACCTCGAGGTAGGCGACCGGGACCGCCGCATCGAATCCCTGTCCGCGGAGCTGGAATGGACCGCCACCTGGATCCGGTCGCTGCTCGGGAGCCGGACGTGGCGCGCCGCTGCGGGCCTGCGGGCGATCAAGTGGACGTTGCAGCACTGCCCGCACCTGGCCAGGCGCCTCGCCTACCGCCTGACGTGGCGCGCCTTTCGCCGCCTCCCGTTCAGGGCGCGGGGGCGCGTCTATCGGGGCCGCCTCGGCCTCGCCGCGCAGCGGTTCAAGAAGTGGCTGGAGCGCGGCCCGGCGACGGAGCCGACGGGACCGGATGCGCTGCTCGCGGAATGGCTCGCCCGCGGCCCGGGCAGCGGCAGTCCGGATGCGCGGAACGGCCCGGCGACGGAGGCCGCGGCGCCGCACGACGTCTCCCGCGACGGCGACTACGTCGCCCTCGACCCGCGCCCCCCGGCCGCGCCCCCGCCGGTACAGGTCATCGCCTTCTATCTGCCGCAGTTCCACCCCATCCCCGAGAACGACGAATGGTGGGGACCGGGGTTCACCGAGTGGACCAACGTGACCGCCGGCAAGCCGTTGTTCGAGGGACACCACCAGCCGCAGTTGCCGGCCGACCTCGGCTTCTACGACCTGCGCGTGCGCGACGTGCAGCGCCGGCAGGTCGAGCTGGCCCGCGCGTACGGCATCGCCGGCTTCTGCTTCTACTACTACTGGTTCGCGGGACGGCGGCTGCTCGAGGCGCCGCTCGACGGCTTTGCCGGCGACGACGACATCGACCTTCCGTTCTGCGTCTGCTGGGCCAACGAGAACTGGACGCGGGCCTGGAACGGACTCGACCAGGACGTGCTCATCGGCCAGGCGCACTCCCCGGAGGACGACCTCCGCTGCATCGAGGATCTCGGCCGCTACCTGCGGCACCGCCGCTACGTCCGCATCGACGGAAAGCCCCTGGTCATCGTCTACCGGCCGAGCCTGCTGCCGGATGCCGCCGGGACGGCGGCGCGCTGGCGGGGCTGGTGCCGCGACCACGGGATCGGCGAGATCCACCTGGCCTACACGCAGTCGTTCGACGTCGTCGACCCGGGCCGGATCGGCTTCGACTCGGCCATCGAGTTTCCCCCGAACCTGACCGACACGCCGGACGTCGCGGCAGGCGTAGACGGACTCGATCCCGACTTCCGGGGCAGCATCTACGACTGGTCCGTGTTCCCGGCCCGCAGCGAGCGCTACGCCGCTCCCCCCTATCCGCTCTTCCGCACCGTCAACTGCGGCTGGGACAACACCGCGCGGCGGGGCGCGACCGCGACCGTATGGGTGAACTCGACGCCGGCGGGCTACCGCCGCTGGCTGGAGAACGCCATCGCGGACACGCAACGGCGCATGGCCGACCCCGACCGGCGGCTGGTGTTCGTCAACGCCTGGAACGAATGGGCGGAGGGCGCGCACCTGGAACCGGACCGCAAGTACGGCTTCGCGTGGCTCGAGGCGACCCGGCAGGCCCTTGCGACGCGGGCGTCCGCACAGGAAGCCCCGCTCGTCGTCTACGTGCTGCACGACGCCCATCCGCACGGCGCGCAGTTCAACGCGCTCGCGCAGGTGGAGGGGCTCTCGAAGACGGCCGGCGTGCAGGTGCACGTGGCGGCCCTCGGCGACGGCGTGCTGCTGGAGCGGTTCGAACGGCTCGCTCCCGTCCACCGCCTGTGGGAAGCCGCCGATCCCGCCGCCGCCGCCGCCGCGCTGGCCGGACGGCTGGGCGCGCAGGGTGCCTCGGCCGCCATCCTCAACACCACGGTCTCCGGCGCGCTGGCGCCCGTCTTCAAGGCGGCGGGGCTGCGGACGGTCGTGCTGGTGCACGAGCTGCCCGGCGTGATCGAGTCCATGCAGTTGCAGCAGGCGGCGGCGCACGCGGCCGGGCATGCCGACGTCATGGTCTTCGCGCACGACGCGGTGCGGCGCGGCTTCGCGCGCTTCGCACAGCCGCAAGGCGAGGTCCGCATCCGCCCCCAGGGCCTGTACAAGACGAACCGGCGGCGCAGCGCGGCCGACCGGGAAGCGGCCCGCCGGGAGCTGCGCGCGGAGCTCGGCCTCGACGCGGACGCCGCCGTCGTCCTCGGCGTCGGCTTCGGTGACCGGCGCAAGGGCATCGACCTGTTCGTGGACGTCGCCCTCGACGTGACGAACGCGCTCTCCGGCGCGCACTTCGCATGGCTTGGCCATCTCGAGGTCGGCATGGAGCCGGGCATCCGGCGGCGGATCGCCGGCGGCGGCGAGGCCGGCGCCCGCGTGCACCTGGCCGGCCGCCGGGACGACACGGATCTGTTCTACGCGGGCGCGGACATCCTGGCCCTGACGTCGCGCGAGGACCCCTTTCCGTCCGTGGTCCTGGAGGCGATGGACGCCGGCCTGCCGGTGGTCGGCTTCGAGGATGCGGGCGGGTGCGAGGAGCTGCTGCGCGAGGGGGCGGGCGTGCTGGCGCCGTTCGAGGACACCGGGGCCTTCGCCGGGGAGGTCCGCGCGCTCCTGCGGGACCGCGAGGCCGCGGCCCGCCTCGGCGCGCGCGGCCGGCAGCTCGTGGCAGAGCGCTTCGGGTGGACCCGCTTCGTTCTCGACCTCGCGCACCTGGCCGGCCTGCCGGTGCCGCGCGTCTCGGTCATCGTCCCGAACTTCAACTACCGGCAGTACCTGGCAGAGCGTCTCGAGTCCATCGCCGCGCAGACGCATCCGATCTACGAGCTGATCGTCCTCGACGACGCCTCCACCGACGGCAGCCGGGAATGGCTGGAGCAGGAAGCGCGCAGCCGCTTCCCCGAGGCCCGCCTGGTGTTCAACGACCGCAACTCCGGAGGCGCCTTCCACCAGTGGCGCAGGGGCGTCGAGCTGGCCACCGGCGACGTGGTCTGGATTGCCGAAGCCGACGACCTCGCGGCGCCCGACTTCCTGCGGACCACCGTGCGCGCCTTCGACGACCCGGAGACCGTGCTCAGCTATTGCCAGTCGCAGCAGATGCGCGAGGACGGCAGCATAGCCGGCGCGGACTACCTGGACTACGTCGCCGACCTGTCCAGGGAGAAGTGGCGCGCCGACCACGTGGCGGACGGCGCCGACGAGATCGCGCGGCGCCTGGCCGTGAAGAACACCATTCCCAACGTCAGCGGGACGCTGTTCCGGCGGCAGCCGCTGGCCGCGGTCATGACGGAGCACTTCGACCGCATCGGGCGGCTGAAGGTGGCCGGCGACTGGCTCACCTACGTCCTGTGCCTCGAACGGGGCCGCGTCGCGTTCAGCGCCCGGGCCCTCAACCTCCACCGCCGGCACGCCGGCGGCATCGCCGTCTCCACCGCGGCCTCCGACGGGAGCGCGGATCACCTCCGGGAGATCCTCGCCGTCCAGCGCTTCGTGGCCGAGCGGCATCCGGTGCCGGACGACGTGCGGCGGAAGGCCCGCCGCTACGCGCAGGAGGTCTTCGCCCGGTTCGGGCTCGATCGCGGATCCGGCCCGACCCTGGACGAGCTCGCGGCGTCCGCGCCGGTGCTGTCGGGCGAGGCCGAGCCTGCCCCCGATGCCGCGGAAACCGCCCCCGATGCCGCGGAAACCGCCCCCGATGCCGCGGAAACCGCCCCCGATACCGCGGAGGCGGGCCACGACGTGAAGCCGTCCGCCCGTGAGGTGAAGAAGACCGCCGGCGGCGTGGCGGATACCGTCCGCTGAAGCGCGGCGCCCGACGACCGGTGCCGGAAACCCGCCGCCCCCTGCTCGGCTTCATGATCGTCGGCGTCCAGAAGGGCGGGACCTCGGCGCTGGCCTCGTTCCTCTACCGGCAGCCGCAGCTCTGCACGTCGGTGCCCAAGGAAGCGCACCTGTTCGACGCGCCGGACTACTCCCCGCATTCTGCGGCGGACGGGCGAGAGGCTCACCCGAATCGAGGGTGCGGGAGGAAACTCGTGACCCGGGCCGTGCTAGATTCAGGTGTTAGGATCGAACCGTCGAACGGCTCTCCGCTCCGCGTCTCGATGTCGCCCCGGGTCTGGGAATTCGATGCTGCAGCGACTCTACATCGACAACTACAAGTGCCTCGTCAACTTCGAACTGCCGCTTCAGGAGTTGTCCCTGCTGCTTGGGCGAAACGGTGTCGGCAAGACGTCGGTCCTCGACGTCGTGTTCGCTCTTCGCCGTCTGCTGAGCGGTGCAGTCAGGGTGACTTCCCCTGACGCGTTCCCGACTCGGACGCTGACTCGCTGGCAAGACCGCGATCTGCAGACCTTCGAGGTAGAGGTTCGCCTTGGCAAGGAGACGTTTCGCTACCGCCTGGAGGTACAGCACCAGCGCGGTACCCGACAGGGTCGCATCCGCCGGGAAGAACTCACGTCCAGCGGACAGCCCTTGTTCGAGTGCGAAATGGGTACCGTCCAGCTCTACCGAGACGATCACTCCCGAGGGCCCAGCTACGCGGTGGACTGGTCGGAATCGGCACTCGCGCGAGTTGCCGCCAGAGACGACAATCGACGCCTCACGCGCTTTCGGGATTTCGTGAACCGCGTCGTGGTGTGCGGTCTGTATCCCGCCGGCTTTGGCGCCGAATCGTCCGACGAGGATGCGCTGCTGCAGCGTGACGCCAGTAACTTCGCCGACTGGTACAGGCATGTGCTTCTCGAGCGTCCCGACGTGATTCCCGGCTTCACCAGGGCGCTCGTGGAAGTCATCGAAGGGTTTCGTTCGATCCGGTTGGAGCGAGTCGGCCAGGAGACCCGCGCGCTCATGGTTACGTTCGATGAAGGTGGGCAGGGCTACGAGCTCCGTTTCGATGAAATCTCTGACGGGCAGAGGGCACTCATCGCGCTCTATGGGCTCATTCATCTCGCCCAGGGGCAGGACTACACGTTCTTCCTCGACGAACCGGACAACTACGTTGCACTGCCGGAAATCCAGCCGTGGCTGATGAAGCTCGCGGACGCCTGCGGAGACTCGCTGCCTCAAGCCGTCGTTTGCTCTCACCATCCGGAGCTGATCGACTACCTGGGAGCAAGCTCGGGACTCATCCTGAGTCGCGAAGCTTCAGGGATCATCACTACCAGGGGGTTCGATCCGGATCGGCTGCAGGGCGGCCTCAAGCTCTCCGAGGAAGTGGCCCGCGGGTGGGCAGGGTGAAGCGGAAAGTCCAGATCGTGTTGCTGTGCGAGGACACGCAACACGAGGCCTTCGTTCGGCGGTTTCTCGAAGAGGCGGGTTGGTCCACGCGACGGTTGCGCGTCGAAAAGGCGCCCGGTGGTCGAGGTTCCGCGGAACAGTTCGTCAGGGTTCACTTTCCGAGAGAACTGGGGGCATATCGCCGGCGACGGGGAGCGGTAGCGCAGGCGTTGATCGTCATCCTGGACGGCGACAAGAAGGGAGCGCAACGGCGGCATGCCGAGCTTGACGAAGCGTGTCGAGCGAACCGGATGGATATCCGCCAACTGGATGAACGCGTCCTCGTCCTGGTGCCGACTTGGAACATCGAGACATGGATCGCCTATCTCGGTGGACAGACTGTCGATGAAGCACGACGCGACTATCCTCGTCTGCCGCGCGCCAGGGAATGCCAGCCGCACATCGAGACACTTGCGGCGATGTGTCGGGATCGCACGTTGCGGGAACCGGCGCCACCTTCGCTGGAATCTGCTTGTGCCGAGTACATCCGGCTACCCTGAAACGGGTGTTTCAGGTGCGGCCGACGGCCTGACGGACAAGGGCGTCGCGAGTGTGTATGGTTTCGGGTTTCGGGTTTCGGGTTTCGGTTACAGGACAAAATGGACTTGAGCCCAGCCAGAATGCCGGAATACGCCCAGGCCGTCGTCGACGGCTGGAGCGACGGCGAGCTGCTGCGGTTGCACCTGCACGAGCTGCCGCGCTCGCTGATGGGACTCGACCGGGAACGCCGCATCGAGCTGCTCGCCGAGCGCCCGCCCATGACGGGCACGCCGTGGGACGTGCTGCTGGCCGCCATGGTCGAACACGTGTGTGAACTGCACGACCTCGAGCCGCCGGCGTGGAGCCAGGAGCCGGAGCGCTTCCTCGACATCCCGCACTTCTTCACGACCCGTCACGACTACATCGAGACCGTGGTGTACGCGCCGGCGGCGTTCGTTCGGCACGGCGCGCTGGCGAACGCCCGCGACCTCGACGCACGGGGCGGAGAGAAACATGTCTGGATCCCTGGATCACGCCCTGATCCGACAGCTCTTCGATGAGCTGTCGGCAGCGCTCGAAGCGCGCGGCGTGCGGGGCCACGTCTACTTGATCGGCGGCGGCGCCATGATCACCGGCTACGGCAGAGACCGCACGACGAAGGACGTCGACGTGCGTATCGACGAAGCCAAGGACGAGGTCCTCGCCGCGGCGGCGGCCATCGGCGAGCGCCACGGGCTCGACGAGCGCTGGCTCGACCTCGGAGCGGCGCAGTTCGTGCCGCGCGGCGACGACGTCCGCGCGAAGACCATCCACAACAGCCCCGGACTGCTCGTCACCGGGGCCTCGGCCGAGCACCTGCTGGCGATGAAGGTGTTCGCGGGGCGGCGGCCGGACCTCGAAGACATCAAGCACCTGGCCGGAGTCCTCGGCATCATCAGAACCAGCGACGCGATCCGCATCTGCGAACGGGCGTACCCAGGCTGGCTGGTCATGGAGAGGACACGCAGGAACGTGGGGGACGCGATCGCCGACGCGCGCGAAGAGCGCGGCGAGCCGGTACCCGAGCTGACGCTCGAGAAGAACACGACGCTGCGCGCCGAAGGCGCCGGCAACCGCAGCTACGAGGCGATGGCCGAGGAGCGGGCCGACGGCAGCGAGACGCTGCACGTGACCGTGCGCGACCCCGAGGCGCCGGATCACGACGAGCAGCGGCCGGTCCGGCGGATCTACGGCGCGCCGGGTCCGATCCGCACGCTCGCGGGCGCCAACGCGGCGGTCAACGCCTACGAGCGGCAGGCGCGCACCCGGGACGGGATGGCGCCAATGGAAACGCCCGTCGAACTCGAGCCGATCGAGGTGTTGAGAGCCGAGGGCGAGCGCGGCCGCCGCTACCGCGCCGAGTGGATCCGGTGCGTCGCAGCCGGCGACCGGCTCGACGTGAGCGTAACCGACCCGTCAAGCGCCGACGAGGAGCAGGGCGCCCGCGAGCGCGTGCTGCAGCGGACGAGCGGCGACGGCGTCGTACGCAGCATCGAGCAGGCGAACGAGGTCATCAACCGCTTCGAGCAAGAGGCCGCCGGCCAGGGCTGGCCGGGCATGGAGGACCGCAAGCCCCTGCGAACGGGCGGCGACCCGGCAGTGCGGGTGCCGAGCGAACGACCGCCAGGACCCGGCGGGCCAACACCCGAGCGCCGCCGGGACTGAACCCGTATTCCAGATCTCCGCATCGACGTTCCTTCCAGCATCGAAGCAAGTGGCGTGCCATCAGGAGCACGAAGGTGCTCGCCACCAGGGGGAAGCGGAATGGAGCCGGCCCATGTTCAAGATAGCACGCCATGTCGTCAGGATACCGTGGGCGTTCTCCGCGCTCGCCACGCCAGTCCGTAGCTGCGGGCGCCGAGGCGGACCCTCCGTTGCACCCGGGCGTAGAGCAGCGAGGCGAGGTTCAGCCCGCGCCCGAGCGGGCGCCGAGGCGGACCTCCGTCGCACCCGGGCGTGCTACGCTGAGGATTGCAGGTTCCGGAATGGATGCTACCGCCTGGACGGTCGTCGGCGCCGCCGTCGCGATCCTCGTCGCGATCGGTGCGTCCTTTCGGAGTCTGCGGGACGAGATGCGCGCCCAGGGCAAGGACCTGCACGCGCGAATCGACGCCCAGGGCGAGGACCTGCGCAAGCGCATCGACGCACAGAGCGAGCAGATGGGCCTGCTCCGCGAACGAATGGCGCACCTCGAAGGCCTGCTCGACGGCCTGCGCGAGGCGATCGCCGGGAAGCGGGTGGCATAGAAGGGAGTCACGGGCTGCCCCGTGCTCCGTGCAGTCGATCGTGGGGAAGAACGCGACACGGACGACACCGGCCGCGGGCGCGCCGAAGACCATGATCCTGGTGGCCGGCATGCACCGCAGCGGCACCTCCGCGCTGGCCCGCGTGCTGGCCCTGGCCGGCTGCGATCTGCCGAAGACGCTGGTCGCCCCCCAGGCGGACAACGTCACCGGATTCTGGGAGTCGCAGGCGCTGTCGGACCTGAACGAGGAGATCCTGGTGTCGTCGGGGTCCTCGCACCTCGACTGGCGGCCGTTCGACCGGGGCTGGTACCAGTCCCCCGCCGCGGCCGGGTTCCGCGACCGCGCCCGGGAGGCGCTGCGGCGGGAGTTCGGCGACGCCCGGTTGCTCGTCCTGAAGGACCCGCGCGTCTGCCGCCTGCCGGCATTCTGGCTCGACGCCGCCGCCGCGTTCGGCGCGCGGCCGCTGGTGGTCTCCCCCATCCGCAACCCGCTCGACGTCGCCGCGTCGCTGGCGAAGCGCAACCGGATCGATCCGTTCGTGGCCTACCTGGCCTGGCTGCGCCACGTCCTCGACGCCGAGGTCGGCTCGCGCGGCCTGCCCCGCAGCCACGTCCGCTACGAGGACTTGCTCGCCGACGCGCACGCCTGCGTCGACCGCATCGGCCGCGATCTGGACGTCGCGTGGCCGCGGGCGTCGAGCCCGGAGATGAAGAAGGACATCGACGCCTTTCTCTCCCCGGCGCTGCGCCACCACCGGAGCGACGACGCCAGGCTGCTGTCGAACCCGCGCATCCCGGCGTGGGTCCGGACCGCCTTCGCCATCCTCGACGGCTGGACCCGGAACGGGGAGCGGCAGGCGGACCGCGCCGCGCTCGACCGGATCCGGGCGGCCCTCGACGAGGCGACGCCCGCGTTCAGCCGCATCGTGGCGGCCAGCCGCCGCGACCTGTACCGCCGGATGGCCGAGCGCGACGACGCGCGACGCGACCTGCACGAGCGCGACCAGCGCATCGCGGCGCTGGAGGCCGAGCGCGACACGTTGCGGCAGGCGGTCGAGGAGCGCAACCAGCGCATCGCGGCGCTGGAGGCCGAGCGCGACGCCGCCCGCGTGGCCGTCCCGACCTGACGACCCGCCGCGGCGGCTCCACGCACCCGCAAGTCGGCATAGAGTACGGGGCGATGGCCGCGCAGACCGAAACCGCAACGCGCCGCACCGTGCTCCACGTCGGCTGCGGCGCCCCCAATCCGAACAAGCTCCATCCGACGTTCCGCGGCGACGGCTGGAAGGAGGTCCGGCTGGACATCGACCCCGACGTGAAGCCCGACATCGTGGCCGACATCGTGGACCTGTCGCCCGTGCCGGCGGCGTCGGTCGACGCGGTCTGGTCGTCGCACAACGTCGAGCATCTCTACGCCCACCAGGTCCCGACGGCCCTGGGCGAGTTCCACCGCGTGCTGAAGCCGGGCGGGCTCGCGCTCATCACGCTGCCGGATCTGCAGACCGTCTGCCGCTACATCGCCGAGGGCAAGCTGGAGGAGGTCCTGTACCAGTCGCCGGCGGGGCCGATCCACCCGATCGACGTCGTCTACGGCCATCGCGCGTCCATCGGCCGCGGCAATCGATTCATGGCGCACCGGACCGGCTTCACGGCCAAGACCCTGGGCGCGAAGCTGGTCCGCGCCGGCTTCCGCCCCGTCCGGGTCCGGCGCAAGGGCTTCGACCTGTGGGCGGTGGGCCACAAGCCGGCCGGCGACCCGGGCTGATGCGCGCGAAGACGAGCGCGGCGCGTGGAGACTGCCACCGGCGCCTCCGTCGTCTTCGTGGCAATTCCCCGCCGGGAATGGTCCCGTTTACGGCTGTGAAATCCATAACAAGCACATTCGCTCCGTCGAGCATTTACGCCAAGCCGTGGTACGCTGCTGATCTTGACCAGTGGCGGCGTAAGCCTGACCGCGGGTGCTGCCGGTGCGTCTGCGACTGTTCCGCCGAGTCGGTGAACTCGTAAGGATGATCCGGTGCGGCCGGCGGCGGAGCTTGGCGCCGAATCCGGGAGCAAGGCAGGCGAGCGAGGAACTGCTCTTGGCCGGTCATTCTGTCGGAAACGACATAAGACCCGAGGGGAAAGGCGAGGCACGCGCACGATGAGCAGCGACACGGAGGCGATCATCGGGACCATCGTCGGAACCGGTGTCGTGGGCGCCGGCCTGCTAGCCGGCTTCATGTACGTGCTGATTGGTGGCGTGAATACCCGCATCGACGACGTGAACGACAGGATCGGCGGCCTGGACGACCGCATCGGGGATGTCGAAAGCTGGACCAGGGAGCACCTGACCGGCCACCCGAGGAACGCCGGAACCTTGGTAGGGCGGGTTGGCAGCAACGGCTCGGAGAACTTGGTGCTGGACCTGCCGTTCGACGAGGAGATGAGGATCGTAGCGGGCGGTGGGTCACTGGAAGGGCGTGGCGATACGGGTCGGCTGGACTACGCCACTATGTTTGCGCGCGGAGACCCCAGCGAACAGAACACTCGCGGGGTTATGTACGCGACGGGACGGGGTGTCCTGCAGGACGATGAGAGAGCTCTCAGCCTGTTCGTCCGCGCGGCTGAACGCGGGAGCGAGCACGCGCAGAACAATCTCGCCGTCATGTACGCGATGGGACGGGGCGTCCCGCAGATGGATCGGGAAGCTCTCAGGGAGTTGCGCCGCGCGGCGGAGCAGGAAAGCGCCCGCGCGCAGAACAATCTCGGCGTCATGTACGCCAACGGGCGAGGCGTCCGGCAGGACGACCGAGAAGCCGTCCGCTGGTTCCGTCTCGCGGCGAAGCAGGACGATGCGAGCGCGCAGAACAATCTCGGCGTCATGTACGCCGACGGGCGAGGCGTCCTGCGAGCTGCCGGAGAAGCCGTCAAGTGGTTCCGTCTCGCGGCGGAGCAGGGAAACGCGAGCGCGCAGAACAATCTCGGCATCATGTACGCCAACGGGCGGGGCGTCCCGCGTGACTACGTTGCCGCGCACAAATGGCTGAATCTTGCAGGGACACGAGAGGTCGAGAACGCGCGCCAGCTACGGGACGCTCTGGCCGACGTCATGAGCGCCGAGGAAATCGCAGCCGCACAGGAGGCTGCTCGGGAGAGATGACGGCACGTTCGGCGTGCGACCGCAGCCGGACGACGTGCGGCGGAAGGCCCACCGCTACGCGCAGGAGGTCTTCGTCCGGTTCGGACTCGATAGCGGATCCGGCCCGACCCGCTGTGGCTGGCCCTGCTCGCCGAGCCGTTCCGGCTGCGACGGCGCGAGGACGCGACGCACGTCGACTCGCACCTGCGCCGGCATTCCTACCGCCGGCGCGGCCTCTACAGCGTGCAGCTCCGCAACCTGTTCCGCCACTTCGACCGCGACCGGATCCTCGTCCTCCGCTCCGAGGACCTCCTGCGCGACCACGACGCGGTCCTGCGGCAGGTCTTCGCTTTCCTCGGGGTCTCGGAGGACATTCGAATCCCGCCCCGGATCGTCTACGCGGGCGACCGCGGCGGCCGGCGGCACCGGGTGGTCGCCTGGCGCTGCTCGGACTGTCCTACCTCGCCGAGCGGCGCCGGCTGCAGCGCCTGCTGCTGCGCGATTCGATCTGACGGGGCGACCCGTTCGCGTGCACACCCACCGAGCAGGGGTGCTTGACGATCAGCAGCTCGGCATCGGCGGAACGTCAAGCACTGCGCGTATCCACCTTCCCTCGGAGAAACCCAACGTCCTCCCGGAGAGAAGCGATGTCGTTGGCAACATCCTTCAAGGTCTTGTCCATCGCCTGGTGATCGTCGCGCAACTGCGCAACGGCCGTATTCAGTGCGCGCACTGACATCGTGGCCCAGACCAGCAACCCGCCGACGAGGTACGGAACCAGCGCCCCGTCTTGCGTCAGGCCAAGCAACCGTACGACTTCACCCATTTCGTCCCCGCCGTCCCCGCATGCTCCTTGGAGTTTACCACCCGCCCCGGCCCTTCGGCCCCGTCAGCTTGAGAAGTCGCACGTCAGGGTGCATGATTCCCGACCGACGAGATCCACCCGATCGACGTCGTCTACGGCCGTCGCGCGTCCATCGGCCGCGGCAATCGATTCATGGCGCAGCTGCTGCGCGATTCGATCTGACGGACGACCCGTTCGCGTGGACCTGCCCGAACCGCCCGCGGACCAACCGGTCGGCCAGCGGGTAGTGTCTACCGCACCGGCAACGCTTCCTCGAAGACCGCGGTGATCCGTGACAGAACGGCCGGCGCATCCTCGACGGTCTGGTCGCCCGCAAGCACGGGAGCCTGAAGGTGGTCGAAATTCATAGGCCGGACTAAAATTAGTGCAAGGGGTTAGTGCAGGTAAACACCGCTCATGGCAGAGTTCTCGAACCCGTTCCGCCCCGGTGCGGGGCACGCGCCGCCGTACCTGGCCGGCCGACATGTGGAGCGCGAGGAGTTCGTCCGATTGCTCGCCCAACGCACGATCCTCGACAATCTGATCCTCACGGGGCTCCGAGGTGTGGGCAAGACAGTGCTGCTCGACACGTTCAAGCCGCTCGCGCAGGCTCGCGGGTGGCTCTGGGCAGGCACCGACCTGTCGGAGTCGACCAGCCTGAGTGAGGAGAATCTGGCCACGCGGCTGTGCACCGACCTGTCGCCGTTCACGTCCAGCGTGGTCGTCGCAACCGGACAGCGGCGCATCGCCGGGTTCGGGACAAACACCGAAACGATTTCGCACACCCTTGGGTACGATGCCTTGGTGGAGTTCTACAACCGAAGTCCCGGTCTCGCGCTCGACAAGGTCAAGGCAGTAGTGCAGCACGCCTGGCAGGCGCTCTCGCAGGCGCCGCATGTCCGGGGTATCGTCTTTGCGTACGACGAAGCGCAGAATCTTGCCGACCATCCGGCGAAGGACCAGCACCCGCTGTCGCTCCTGCTCGATGCGTTCCAGTCCCTGCAGAAGATGGGGCTTCCGCTCATGCTGGTCCTGACCGGATTGCCGACGCTCTTCCCCAGGCTTGTGGAGGCCCGGACGTTCGCCGAGAGGATGTTCCGGGTCCTCTTCGTCCGGAGCCTGAACGAGGAAGAGAGCACGGACGCTATTCGCAAACCCATGGAGGACGCCGCATGTCCGGTGGAACTCGCCGACGACTCCGTTCGAACGATCGTCGAGATGTCCGGCGGCTATCCCTACTTCCTGCAGTTCATCTGCCGTGAGGTCTTCGACGCGTTCATTCAACGAATTGACAAGGGCTTGCGGGGGTCGGTTCCCGTAGCGGAGATCGAACAGAAGCTCGATACGGACTTCTTTGCGGGGCGTTGGGCACGAGCCACCGACAGGCAACGGGAGCTGCTGTCGGTGATCGCGCGTCTCGACGGCGCCGGCGACGAGTTCACGGTTCAGGAAGTGGTCGAGGAATCGCGGCGCACGCTGGACAAGCCATTCAGCAGCAGCCACGTCAATCAAATGCTCGTCACGTTGTCCGCTCAGGGACTTGTGTACAAGAACCGGCACGGGCGGTACTCGTTTGCGGTTCCACTGCTAGGCAGATTCATCACTCGGCAGGCGGCGGTGTAACGAGACCATTTCCCGCATCGGTCGCCGCCGCCGGACCCGGACCAGCCTGTCTGCGAGGACGTCCGGGAGCGCCCGTGGAGCCGTGGAGCGTGGATCGACCGGAGTGCCCGATCCCTTGGGCTTCGAGAGCCCAGGGCTGCGCTGCGCGGGCGCGAATCGACCCGGCTTCACGGGGGTGTGTCAGCGCGACCAAGCCCTGGGTATGCACGCCACGTCGCGGTCGCACCGTAGCGGGACATCTCCCCTGTTCCGGTTACCTCCGCGACCACCCCGGTCGACGGTCAGCCCGCCGCCGCGAAGGCGTGCGCCACGCCGTTGCGCTCCAGGAAATGATCTCCCATCATCGCATCCCCAATCCTGCCCCTCGGTCGCGTTCGGCCTGCCGGCCGGCGAGGAACGACACGTCCTTGGCGACAGCGGCCAGAGTCTGCGCGACGGCGTCGACCTTCGCGTCGAGATCCTTCGCGACGGCGTCGATCTTCGCATCGAGATCCTTCGCGACGGTGTCGACCTTCGCGTCGAGATCCTTCGCGACGGTGTCGACCTTCGCGTCGAGTGCCGTGATCCGCCGGCGATTCTCCTGGACGTTCTTCGTGATCTCCTCGTGCGCCTTCTCGTTCTCCGCGATGATGCGACGGCCGTAGGCGAAGAGCACCAGGGCCGCGATCAACCACCCGGCCGCGTCGCCGAAGTCGCTCAGGACGCGCAGCACGCCTGTCAAGATACCCATGAGCGCCATCGAAGCAAGTGGCGTGCCATCAGGGACACGAAAGTGCTCGCCACCATGGGGAAGCGGGATGAAAACCGGCCCATGTTCAAGATAGCACGCCCCCATGTCGTCAGGATACCGTGGGCGTTCTCCGCGCTCGCCACGCCAGTCCGTCAGCCGCGGGCGCCGACGCGGACAGCGGCGAACCCTCCGTCGCACGCGGGCGTGCTAGGCGCTACCTGCAACGCTGGAGCGCATTCCTGCGGGACGAGTGCGCGGCCGGGGACGTCGAGCGGTTGAAGACCCGCCTGGAGCCGCGCGCGAACCGGTTCGGCTACAGCCTGGTCGATACGGGGCCGGTCGCCGGTCAGCCCGCCGCCGCGAACGCGTGCGCCACGCCGTCGCGCTCCAGGCCGTCGCGCTCCACAGATCCACGTAGCGCTAGACGCCGAACACCGCCAGCGGCAGCCCGATGCCCATCAGCACGACGGCCAGCGCCCGGCGCAGCGCCCGCTCCCGGACGCTGGTCGCCAGCCGCGCCCCGATCAGGACGCCCGGCACGGCGCCGGCGAGCGTAGCGCCGGCCAGGGCGGCGTCGACGCGGCCCGCGCCGGCGTGGCCCAAAGCGGCCACCGCCGACAGCAGCAGCGCGTGGACCAGGTCGGTGCCCACGGCCTCGCGCGCCCGCAGCGGATAGCGCAGGGCGAGCACGGAGAGCAGCAGCGACCCGCTGCCGACGCTGGTCATGGTCACGAGGATGCCGGTCAGGAAGCCGAGTCCCATCGTCACCGTGGCGGGCGGCGCGCGATGCGGGCGCGAACGCTCGGCCCGCGTCGCCTGCAGCAGCAGCGCGGCGCCCGCCGCCACGAGCACGCACCCGAGGAAGCGGGTCAGCCACGATTCGATCTGCTCGACCGGCAGCCGGTCGAGAATGGCCATCCCGGCCAGCGCGCCCGGAATCGATCCGGCCGCCAGACGCCCCACCGTGGGCCAGTGCACCTGGCGGTGGAGCGCGTAATAGCCGCCGCCGATCAGCTTCATGCCGCTGGCGATCAGCACGCCGGAGCCAATCGCGACGGTCGGGGGAACCCGGGCAAGCAGGATCAACGCCGGGGTCAGCAGCGCGCCGCCGCCGGTCGACGTAACGCCCACCAGCAGACCGGTGCCGAACCCGATGGCGGCGGGTATGAAGTCGGTCACGTCATGTGCCCGCGTCCCGGGCGGCCCATTTCCATCGTGCGCGGAGGCGGAGGCGATTGAGACGCGCGGCCCGCAGCGGACAACGATGGGCCGCGGCTGGTCGTTGCAGCGCCGCCTGCTCAGCGGCGGACGCCGGCCGCCATGCGCAGCAGCGCCTCCACGGCACGGACCAGCTCGGCCGGCGTGGCCTGCAGCTCGTCGTCGGTGGCCACCGCACGATCGCGGTAGGGTTCGCTGGACCACCAGCGCTGATCACGCCGCATTTCGTCCGCATCCTCCGGCGACAGCAGCTCGAGGAGCCGCTCGTTGTCCTGCCGGCAACCGTCGACTATCGCCTGCATGATCCGCGGCTCGAGCGCCCACGGCGCCGACTCGGCCGAAGGCAGGCACTGCTGCAGCACCCAGTCGAACTGGGGGTTGTGCGGTCCCCGCAGGTGCGACACCGACTTCAGGATCTGGATGTGCAGCGGGGCCAGCGATGCGTTCACCACGTTGTCGCCCGCCGGCACCTCGCCGTCCGCGCCCATCAACTGCAGGAAGTCGGGAATGGTGTTGCGCCTGTACAGCCTGACCGTCAGCCGGCTGACGTTCGGATTCCCGGCCCACCGGTCGAGCTGCCGCCTCCACCACAGGAACCTGGTGCGCCACTTCTCCAGCACGTCGGCCGGCGTGTCGAACTGTTCCTGCCACGTCCACCACTGCCACCACCCCGAGTTGAACCACTCGATCTGCGGCCGGACGTAGGCCACCACGTGCGCCTGGACGCCCATCCGCTCCAGGGCGCGTTCATCCGCGCATCTGCGTCCGGTACGGCCCCAGTCCTCCTGCGACAGCACCGGGACGCCCCGCCGCCCGACCGCCTGCAGCTTCCCGCCGATCGCCTCCAGGTCGTCGCGTCCCCACAGATCCGGCACGGAGGCGACGTAGGGAAAGGACCCGCCCGCCGCCCGTGCCCGAACCTGGTCGCCGGCGACGACCGCACCGGCCCCGTCGACGACCACGTAATGGTGCCCCCGGGGCGTGCCCAGCTCCGGGTGCCGGCTCAGATGCGTCTGCAGCGCGGACGTCCCGGTCTTTCCGAAACCGACGTGCAGCACACACTCAGCCATCGTGGAACCGATGCGCAGATTCTATCCCTCGCCGCGCAGCGGCGCCGATTGAGCCTCTATTGCGGCGGTGCGACGCGGTAGCCGAGGGCGCGCAGGTCGCAGGGCAAGTGGTGCTGGAGCCTTCGGTTGCTCGCCGCGTAACGGTCGCCCACGACCGACGCGGCTCGTTCGTGGAACCGCGCGGCAGGTCGCCGGCCGAGGCTCGCGGCACCCAGCCGGTCGACGAGGCGGCACAGCCGCGCCGCCAGCCACGGCACCGTCCGCCGTGCGAGGTACGACGAATCATCCGCCCCCAGCAGATTGACCCGCCGCCGGATACGCGTGTGCAGGTCGGTCGGCGAGTTGCGCCACGCGTCCGGGCCGCCCTGCTCCGGGTGGTCCGGCGCCTCCAGCCCGATGTAGTCCAGGACGCGCCGCGCGAAGGCGGCCGGGTCCCGTGGGAGGAGCTCGCAAGGCAGCACCAGCACACGACGATCGCCGAACAGCCTGACGTAGTACTCGACCAGACGGTGATAGCGAAAGTCATCGAGCCGGACGAACGGGCCGCGGCCATCGCCCTGCGACGCCAGGTATTCCTCGAGACTGCATGTGCCCCCCGCCCCGACGTGCTGCTTGTAGCCGGATACCAGCATCGCCCTCTGCTCCCGTACGATGATCAGGATCCGGACCTGATCGAACGAGGCCCGGATGCGGCGGGCCATCTCCGCGCCGTCCCAACCGCCCGCATGCGGATTGCCGGAAAGACGCGCGGCCGAAAATACGCAGACGCGGCCGGGATGCGCGGCCAGCAGACCGGAGACGTGCCGCTTGCAGCAATGAGGGTCGAAGTCGAGCGGCGACGGCGAGACGAGCTCCTCCCGGAACCTGTCGAGACCGAAGCACGCGACCCGGTCGCCCAGACCCGGGAAGAACTGCCGCTGCAGCCACGCCGTCGCAGACCCGGGGTAACCGATGTGGACGATGGGAACGGGCACCGGCCTGGACTCGCGTGAACGAAACCGTTCGAGGATATCATCCCGTGGGGCGGCGCCGGGAACCGGGCTCGGGCGGGGCAACCGCGGCGTCACCCCGGCCGACGAGGAGGAAGCCTGCCAGTGGACATAGCCCGGGTGAGCGCATTGCAGGAACGCTACCAACGCCGTCTGCCCAGCCTGGATCGGACCATCAGCGAAGTGGACGACCTGTTCTTCAAGTCCGGCAGTTGGGACGCGTACCGCCGTTTCGGCGCGTCATCGGTCGACGTCATCCTGCAGGCACTGGTCCTCAGCAACTTGCAGGAAGCAAGAACCGTTCTCGACTTCGGGTGCGGTTACGGGCGAAATGCCCGCCATCTGCGGCTGTTGTTTCCGGACGCCACGCTGTTGTTCTCCGACATCGACGAGGATGCGTGGACCTTCTGCGCCCGGCAGTTTCCGAGGGCGGAAGGGTTTCGGTCGCATGAGGACTTCGCGCAGGTGGATCTGCCCCGCGACATCGACGTCATCTTCGTCGGCAGCCTGTTCACGCACCTCGACTGGAACCGGTCGCAGGCGCTCTGGGCTAGGCTGTTCGGCGCACTCGCACCGAACGGTTGCTTCATACCCACCTTTCATGGAGCGTCCTGCTACCGCAGAATGGTCGACAAGCCGCAGTGGTTCAATCCCCGGGGATACTACGATCCGATGATCCGGGACTATCTCGAGACCGGCTTCGGATACCAGATCTACAAGCACTTCACTTCCTGGGGGCAGAACCTCTCGTCCATCGCGCGAGTCACGGAACTGGGGGCCGGACCGGAAGCGGACGCGGCGCAGCTCGTCGGCTACAAGGAAGCCGGCTGGGCCGACATCCAGGACGTCGCCATCTGGACGCGGCGCGCGTCGCGTCCGACGCTGGCGCCCACGCCGTCGTAGGCGCAGCACGCGGCAGCCGGAAGTTACCCGTGGCCGGCCGCCGCGGACGACGCCTCGGCCGTGACGCGACGCATGTCTTCCATGAACGTCGGATCGGATCACCGGTGGAAGGAATGCCGCGCCGCGCGGGGGCACGATTTCATCGTCGAGTCGGCCGCTCCCGCTTCATCGCCGAGCAGGACGCCGGCGGCAAAGAGCGGCGGCGGGCTATTGACAGGGCCCCTGCCGCGGGGTACTGTCGCCGCCGACGCCGGCCCGTTGAAAGCCATGCCGCCTCCGGGACAGGGAATCGACTACGAGGGACACTGGGACCGGTACGCCGGCGACTGGCGCGAGCTGCATCCGGACAAGGCCCATATCGGCGACGAATGGGAGGGCGTCGAGGCCGGTGCCGCGCAATCGCTCGCGGAGTACACGGCGCTGATCGAGAGCCGGTTCATCGCGCCTTTCGTCAGGAAGGACCACGCGGTGCTGGAGATCGGGGTGGGCGGCGGGCGCACCGCGGAGCTCCTGCTGGCGCATTGCGACAGGCTCGTCTGCGCCGACATCTCCGCACGGATGCTGCAGGCGACGCGCGCGCGCCTGGGCGAGGAACGCGTCCGCTACGTGAAGCTCGACGGCATCACCCTGGACGGCATCCCGCCAGCCTCGGTGGACGTGTGCTTCTGCTACGACACGATGGTGCACCTGGAGCCGCGCGACATCTTCAACTACCTCTCGCGCATCCCCGCGCTGCTGAAGGGCGACCGCTTCTGCATCTTCCACCATACCGACATCCTCGGCGAGGCCGGCTGGCGGGTGTTCCTGCGGGACTGGCGGCGACACCTGCAGGGCCGGCACGGCACGGCCTTCTCGGTGATGACCGCCGCCATCATGGAACGCTTCCTGCGGCACCTCGGCTACCGGGTGCTGGTCAAGGACGACGAGTCCGTGCCGCGCGACTGCGTCTGGATCTGCCAGGGGCCCGCCTGATGCGGCCGGCCCGGGCGCACCGCGAGACGCTGCGCACATGAAGGCCTACCGCTTCGAGCATCCCGGCTGGTGCGTGATCTGCGAGGCGGACGTCACCTTCACCGCCCGGCAGGACTGGTTCCGCGACCACCTCAAGTGCCCCCGGTGCGGCTCGATACCGCGCGAACGGGCCCTGATGCACGTTGTCGCCGCCTTCTACCCGCACTGGCAGGACCTGCGGATCCACGAAATGGCACCCATCGGCCGCGGCGCCTCGAAGAAGCTGCGCGAGGCGGCCGGCTACCAGGGCTCGCACTACCATCCGGCCCTGCCGCTCGGCGAACGGACCCCCTCGGGCTGGATCAACCAGGACGCCGAGCGGCAGACCTGGGCGGACGGCGCCTTCGACCTGGTGGTGACGCAGGACGTCTTCGAGCACATCTTCGACATCGACGCGGCGTCCCGGGAGATCCGCCGCACGCTGCGGCCCGGCGGCGCGCACATCTTCACGACCCCGCTGGTGCGAAAGACGAAGCCGACCGAGTGCCGCGCGTCGCGGGCCGCCGACGGGTCGGTCCGCCACCACGCCGAGCCCGAGTACCACGGCAACCCGGTGGACCCGCACGGATCGCTGGTGACGTGGCACTTCGGGTACGACCTCGCCGCGCGCATCCTGGAGCGCACGCGGATGCCGACCGTCATCCTGCAGTACGACCGCCTCGACCTGGGCATCCGGGCCGAGCACATCGACGTGCTGATGAGCCTGAAGCCCGGCGGGTGACGACGGTACGCCTGCTCGCCGGGCGACGCCGGCGGCAGCACGACGCGCTCGATGGTCCGATATCGGTCAGTGCACCGAAGGTGCGCGTCTCGCACTGCGGCTCGCCGTCCGTCTCCGGGCACAGCCGCCAATCGACGGCGATGTGACCTTCGGTCAGACCAGCACGGCGGAGACGCTCGAAGAGCTCTGTCCGAAGTGGAAGACGATCCGCTACGACTGGTCGCTCCAGGACTCGCTGCAGCTCATCGTTCTGCTGCAGGGGCGTGACGCCTCGGAATAGCCACCACCCGGCAAGACCGGATACCGCGCCTCACGATGCCGGCGGGCGCGAGAGCAGCGCGCTGATCACCGCCTGCATGGTGGACTCCAGCGCGTCCACCCGTCCCGCCAGCCTCGCGATCTGGACACCGTTCCACAATGCCCCTGCCGCACCCAGCACGCCGCCGACCGCGGCAGTCGCCAGCATGACGTCGTCCATACCCAAGAGGATCGCTCCGTGACGGCCGTCCCGCGCAAGCCTGCCTCGGCCAGCCGGGGGCCGGGCTCCGCCACGTACAGCGTCTCGGGGCGCACGGCAGGTCGAGGTCGTTCTGTTCCTTGGCGCCGGCACGACGGAGAGGCGTCGCGTTGCCCGGCTACTCGCCGGGCGACGCCGGCGGCAGCACGACGCGCTCGATGGTGAGCAGCCGCTGGTCGACCCTGCCGAAGGCGACCTCGACGGCCCGCAGGCGCTCGTCGATGCGGACGATGTCGGCGCGCACTTCGTCGAATCGGCGGTCGACACCATCGAAACGGTGGTCGACACCATCGAAACGGCGGTCGACACCATCGAAACGGCGGTCGACATCCGCGACATGATCGTCCAGACGCCGGTCGACGCCGTCGAAACGCTCGTCCATGCGGCGGTTCATGTCGTCCATGCGGCGGTTCATGTCGTCCATGCGACCGTTCAGGTCGTCGATGCGTGCGTTCGTCGAGCACGTGCCGACGCCAAGGGTAACCACGATGGCGCCGATGCCGAGAAAAAATGGGATCTGGTCCTTGCCGAACATCGCTCTGCCCATCCTACCAGTTGCCGCGGGGTTGCGTGCGGCGCGTTTCCGTTCCCGCCCTGCTTCCTCATCGGAAGCAAATCGCGTGCCGTCAGCGGCACCCGCCGTCATCACCAGCCACGGCGTCGGCGCGACGCGCCAAGTAGGACTCATGGGGCGGCGAGGGCAAGGGCACGCTTGCCCGTCCATCAAGAGCACGCCGGAGCCTCTGGGGAACGCGCCGACGTGGAGACCATCGGCGCCAGCCCCCCGTGGTTGCGTCCCACCCGGGGTTGATTCCACGGCGCGCTGGCGTATACGCTCCCAACCGCAGAGGCCGTCATCCACTCGCCGTCGCCGCCGCCGTGGAACGCAGGGGAGTCGTCGGATGAAGCTGTACATCCCCGTCGCCGGGACCTGGGGACGGAAGAAGTTCCGCAACGACGATTGGTTTCGGGCAGGCTCGTCGATCGACGCCCTCCTCAACGACCTCGGCTACGCGCGAGTCGACCAGAACAACGACCCGGCCCGGCCCGACGCGGGATTCTGGAGCGGCGACGTGGGCGGGCTCCTGATTCAGCAACTCTCTCCCTGGATGTCGCACGACGAGGTCTGGCGCGAGGGAGCGGAGAACCTCGTCCGGTTCTTCCATGCTCGGCGTCGCGAGCTGGTTGACTGCGAGGAGGTCGCCATCATCGCGCACTCCCACGGCGGCCAGGTCGTCTCGTTCGCGCTGCAGACCATGCGTGACAATGGCAAGCATTCGACCGTGCTGCCGAAGATTCGGGTCGTCACCGTCGACATGCCGGTCCGAACGGGGAGGTTCCTGTTCTTCTTCTCGCGCGGCATGGATGAGACCTATCAGGATGCGCTGACTGCCGTGGACGGCCGATGGACCCACCTGTACAGCGGCCGCGGCTTGAAGTCGAGGATGCGCTGGCTGGGGAATCGATTCGGACCCCGGAGGCTGCGCGGAGCGCTCCTCAACTGCCAGATCCCCGGCGGCCACTCGGGAGTCCTCCGCGAGTCTCGGTGGTTCTACGTCTGGAAGGACATCATGTCCGGGGTCTGCCCGGGCCATCGCCAAGCGACAGCGGCGGCATCGATACCGACCCCCTCGACGCCGGGGGGCTCCTCCGCTTGCAGCCCTTCCGGAGCTCGTCCGTGAGGAGCTTCGTCGACCGGGTCGCCGAGCTTCGCAGGGCCTTCATTCAGGCGACGCGTTCCGGGCGCCCGCTACGTGCGGGTTCTGCAGGTTCCGATTCATCCGTTCCAACTCGTTCTGGATGCTCTGCAGCCGCTCGTTCAGAGCTTGTGTTGCCGCGTCGTCGGAGCGCAGTCTTCTGATGCTCTGATCGACGTCCGACAACTCGTTCTCGATGTTGTGCATGCGGTCGTGCAGACGCCGGTGGTCCCGCCGCATCTCGTCGACGAGTCCGGCGTCACCTCTCGCGGCCAGCTCGCCTCTCAGCGCTTGTATCGCGGTGTGGATGCTCGCGTGCACGTCCCGGTGGTCGTCGATCCGTGTCGCGAGATCTCGGACTTGCGTCCCGTTGTGAAGGATCTGGGAGCTCAGCACCGTGCCGAGCACGACGGCGACGACAACGCCCATGGCGACGATCACGGCGACGACCATACCGATGATCAACCTGGTGTCGCTGCTCATCCTTGTACCCGTCGAATCCGTCGAGCGGCCGGGAGGCGCTACGGTGGCGCCCCTTGTGCTTTGACCCGCCGGCTCTGGTTGGGAGCCGCCACCACCGCTCTGACCCTCTGGCTCTGGATTGCCTCCGCCGCCGTCGCTTGGATTGTCGGGCATGAGATCCTCCTGCTGATATCGCGACAGTGATTTCGTGGTGTCGCCGGTCACTACCTACGTGCTCGTGGATCCAGTCGACGGGTAGCTCTGGCCGCCACGGAAGAATGGCAGCGCGGCCGGGAGAAGTCCCAGCAACGCCGTCAACAGCGTCGTGCGTATTTCCGGGTTGGCCATGGCCAGGAACGCCAGGCCGAGCACGGCGGCGATTGCCAGCGGCGGCCAGATCGACTGCCAAACCCCACCGCCGCCTTCCTTCCGCCATGCGTCGAGCTCGCCTTTGTCGGTCTCCTGCTCGATGAATTCTCGGAACGCCGTGCTGCGCAAGCGCACCATGCCCGTAGCATCGTTCACTTCCACTATGCCCCGATTCACGAGACTGGACAGCGCCGCGGTCCGCCGCGAGTTGACCACGCCGCCGCGGGAAAGCGCGTACAGTTGCAGGCGCTCGTCATGCGTCGATTGCTCCCACACTTCATTGAAATACGAGCCTGCGCACTTGCGGAACCTCGTGACCGCGAGCGCACAGGCCTCGTCGGCATGCATCGTCTCGGGTTCCAGGTCCACCACTGCGTCGGCGGCCACGCCGACCGCCGCGTCTAGCAGTTCCGGGTTCGCAACGGCCTCATCCAGCATGGTCTCCTGGATCTTCTCGCTCGCGTGCCCGATGGCCGGGCGCGCGGTCGCCGCCGTCCTGTCGTGCAGCTCCTTGCGGAAAGACTCCTCGTGCGACTCGGCACGGTGAAGCACGTAGGAACGGAATCCACGAGCCAGGTTGCCCCATCGGCTTCTCCGATCCTCATCATCCCCACGGCGGTTGCCGAACCACCGGTCCGTCGGTCCGAAACGATCCGAATACCTGTAGTCAGGCACGACTCTGGACCACATCAGAATCGGGGAGGACTTGTCGACGAGACGCTCCAATTCGTCGAACAGCGCGCGTCCTTCGGCGCTGTCCTCCAGCACTTTCCCCAGATCGTTGAACACGTAGAGCACTCCTTCTTCCCTTGTATCGTTCGGTACCCGGGGTGTCCAGTTGACGACGTGGCGGGGGCACTTGTTGCCGCATTTTTCGACATGGTGCGTAAGCAACCTGAGCGGCGACTCATCCTTCAATCTGTCGACGACGGTGTCGGCATCGCCCCGGTTCCGGTACAGCAGGATGACCCGCAGCAGTCGACCAGTAGAGGAGTCCCCCTTGTTCAAGCCGTCCACCGCAACCCTGGCGTCGGGCAGTTCCACCACGCCGCCGCGGCGGCCTCTGACGATCGTGCAGATCGCGCAGATGAAGTACGCGACACCCCCCACCAGGATCGCCATCAGGAGCAGCCAGATTGACGACAGGATGGACAGCGGCCCGAGGTGCGGTTCGGGAAACGGCCAACGTATGTCGTAACCGAACGTCCTGCTGAACGCCCCGTAGAGGGAAGCGACGTCGTCGGCAGTGGCGGGCGGCAGGGCGCGGTACACCATCAACTCGTTGGAGAGCGTCGACAACCCGACCACCGGACGCAACGCCGCGTACATCCAACCCTCGTCAGGTTCCGGCTCCTCGTGCAGCCGGTGCAGCGTTCGGTCGCCGGCAGGGGCCTGCCCGGCGCCGAACTCCCTGAGCCTGGCGAGTCTGTAGTCCTCGCGGGCGCGGGCGACCGAATCCAGGGTCCGGTCCACCAGATAGTGGTTCACGCCGACGCCGAGTGCAGCGCGGTGATGTCCGAACCACAGTCCGGGCGGCACGACCGCGAGGCAGACGATGACCGCGGCAAGCACCAGCACCCTGCGAAAGGTGCCGGCGCCGTAGCGATTGCCGGCCGTCGGCTTGCTCGCGCCGAGAACGGAGTACACGACGAAAGCGACGGCGGCAATGACGGCATAGGCCGCGAAGAACGGAAAGGCCCGCCACGGATTCCACACGCTGTCCGGGTCCCACGGGTTCCACGGGAGCCACGGGTTCGAGGCGGGCCACGGGGTCCACGTGAGCCAGGGGCTGTAGAGCAGCAATGCCAGCGCCAGCGCCAGTGCGGCGCCGGCCGCCCATCGGAAGCGTGAGCTCATCCCCATCACGCGTCCGAGACCCGAAGCGACGCCTTCCAGCATCCCCGGCCTGCTCCAGTGGATCACCAGCGGCATCAGGACGGCGAACGTCGCGGCAACGACCAGCCACAGCAGCGTGGAGAAAATGGAGAGCGCGGTGGTCACGACGGTCAGCCGGTCCTCGATCTCGTGACCGCGGTACACGATCAAGACCCACGGCATCCCTTCCCGAAGCGGCCTGACGTGGGCGCGGATCGGGATTCCGGCGTATGCGAGATCGATGGTGCCGCGGGCGCCGGCGTGCAGCAGCGACCACAGCGCGGGAGACCCGCCGACGTCCTCGACGAAATTGGTCGCCATGGCGAGGCCGTCGTCCGAATGGAACAGTGTTTTGCCGGTCTCGCGATCGATGACGGCGAAGTCGATGTGCTCCGGCGGAACCGCCCGATCGAGCGAGTTCAGGCGCACCCCGGCCGCCGCCACCGGCTTGCCGGGACGAGCGGTGTTGATGCCCAGCACGGTCTGGACGTCGGCCCGCACGACCGAATCTATGCGTTCCAGGACGTATGGAACCTCCGCACTGCCGGCCGACGGGCGGGGCGTGTGTGCAAGGGTCACCAGCCGCTTCGACCGCTCCGGCAAATCGTCGACGATGCAGGGGATCCGGGATTCCTCGTCCCGCGGGTCGCGAACGCGGCAGCGGACCGGATGCTGTCCACCGGTCGGCGGGCGCCACGTTGCACGCGCCTTCGGCAGTTGGAAGTAGCCGCGAAACTGCAGCCCCAGCTTCGGAGTCCTGGTCAGGGCTCCGCTGCTCAGGCAGACAAGTTGCAGGCCCTGGTCATCTATGAGCATGACGTTGAAATCGCGCTGCAGGGGATGGTAGGGCAGGCTCCGGTCCGAATCGTCGCAATAGAACGTTCTTTCCAGTTGACTCAGTTCATTCCGACCCGTGTTCGTCGTTTGCCATATGTGCGTTCCACCTTGCGGCGGGCGCCGTCCCGCTTCGCCGTCGGCTATTGCCAGGAGGCGTGGAACCCTGCGCTGAAGCTCGAGAATCTCCTGGCGCAGCTCCTGATCGAACAGCTCGACCATGCGGTCGGCCACCTGAACCACCGTGCCGTCGAGGACCTGACCGTCGATGCGGTTCGTTACCATGGCGCAGGCGAGCACGACGAGCAGGACGACGCCGACGACGGGAGTCGCACAGACCCCGGCCAACCCCAGGCGACCGATGATCAACCGGTCGCCCGCCGTCCAGAACCACAGCACGGGGCTCAGGGTCAGGAGCACCAGCAGAAGCAGCGTGGCGTAGATGACCAGCGACAGGCGCAACTTGATGGCGGCGCTCTGGAACTCGCTGTTGTCGACGATGCCGACCATGTAGAACGTGGGCCGCCCGGCCCCCGTCGACGATGTCCGGTCTTGCTCGGCGGTGCCTTCCGAACCGCCGGAAACGTCGATGCCGTCCAGGATGAAGGGATGGACGAATGCGCGCAACTCGATGTCCTGTACGGGCACCATCTTCACGAAGGATCGTCCGAGAAAGTACGGCGCGGCACGATCCTCACCGTTGCCCCCGGTGCGGGGGCGGATGCGGGCGGACGGCGGGGAGTCGGCCCGCAGGAGCTCCGAGATGTCGACGTGGCCGGAGAAGGCGGGCGTCGCCACGCGATTCTCGTCGATTTCCGTCGCCGCGCTACGTACGGCCTCGGCTTCGAACAGGATTCGGCCGCCGCCGTCCGCGATCAGGTGGCTGTCGAAGAACCTGGACAGGTACCCGGTGGCCTGCTGCATCAACTGGTTGAGCTGCGCCCTGCTCTGGATGCCGAAGAGATCGATGGCCTCTATCACTCCCTCGGAGCCGTCGAACGCCTCCAATGCCCGGTGAAGGTCGCGATTCCGCTGGTCGAACGGACGACAGTCGGCGATTGTCGCCTCCATGCCCCGCCGGCCGGCGTTCAGCCGTGGAGACTGCACCGATGCCTCGCATTCCTCCGATGCAAGCAGCTCGCGGAGGAGGTTGCGGCATCGCGCGTCCGGCTGCTGGTCGCCGCAGCGTTGGCGCGATAGGCTCAAGAGGGTCGGTGGGCGGAGCGAGACCCGTGGGGACGCGCCGACCTCGACCTGTATGGTCTCGACCGGCGCCGAATACCGGCGGTGCGTGTCGATCAGACAGTGCAACTGGTTCCAGAGCCGTTCGGTCGCTCGTCCATTCTTCCTGTTGTGCTTGACGAGAATCTCGGCGGCGCGCCGGTACCGGTACTCCAGGCGCTGCGCCGCCGCCGGCCGGCGCAGGCGCAACAACTCGCCGGGGCGCTCGACAGGGTCGTCCCAGGGGCGGGGCCCGACACCCTCGTCAGTGATGCATCCCGTCCTCTGGCCCGTGATGCGTTCCGTCACTTCGTCCAGCATGGTGGGGGATATGCCGAACGAGGAGCCACCCACGACGCCGGAGAGCCTCTCCATGACCTCGACGACCCGGTCGGACGCCGCGTCGAGGGCCCGGAAATTGCGGACGGTGGCCTGCTCGACGCGTTGCCTCTGGTAGACGAACAGGTAGGCGGTGATCGGAACGACTACCAGCACGACACAGACGACTGCCAACCGCAGCCACGTGGGAGCGCGGCCGCGCACTCTACCCGATTTCCTGGCCGGCCGGGACTCGTCAGGCACGACTCGCTTTGACTCAGTTCACCGCCATGCGCCTGAACTCTTCCATCACCCCGAGTGTCCTTCAGCAGCCTGCTACCAGGGCGGGCGAATACACCAGTATCCGGCAAGCCGGGGCCTGCTCGCAGCATCGCGGTCGCCGGCTTGCGCCGCTCGCTTCGAGCGAAGTTCGCAATACCGTTCGACATCAGCGGCGGCACGACGAGCTGCCTCGATGTCGATCGAATCCCGGCCAGCGGCATGTCGCACCGCGCGCTCCGCCAGCATCCACCCGACCCCGGTCACGTTCTCCCGGTCTTCCAGCCACCGGTTTCCCTGACGGCGCATCGCAGCCAGGAACTTCGTCCGGAAGTGATCGTGCCACCAGACCACCGCGTCGTAGTCGACCGTCGTCCGCATGCCGACCGTTTGGCCCACCGCAAAGAAACAGTCGCCCAGCACGTACTCGACCGCCTCCTCGAGTGCCTGCCCTTCGGCAGCGGACTCCGCGCCGACTGCCCCCGGACCGACCGAAACACGGGAGACTGCGGGCTGTCCTGCAGACTGCGATTGCGGAATCGTCTCGCTCATCGTTACCTCCCTGGCGTGACCGCATCAGGCGAGTCCCGGTGCCGTCTAGGAGGAGAACGCCGTCGCGCCGGATTTCGTACAGTCGGTCGTCAGGAGAGCTTCACGGGTCGCTGTCATCTGGCAGCCACGTTCGACCTCGGCGGAGGCGCGCGCCGCTGCTGCCCGGTCGATGCCGGCTCGACGACCGGCGTGCGCGACCACTCGCTGCCCGAGATAGCGACCGACTGCGGTCACCCGGCGGCGGTCCGCAGCCCACGACGCGCCCCTGGTCGTCATTGCATCGTGGAAGGCGCGCCGGTAGCGCCGGTGCCACCAGGTCACCGTGTCGAAGTCGATGGTCTTGCCGGGGCCGACGGCCTGACCAACGGCCAGGAAACAGTCGGAGAGGATGTAGTCGAGGTCTTTGGGCCGAGCCATCGGCGCCTCCTTGTGAGAGATCCCTCCCACTGTGGGGAAGAACGCCGATCGCCCGGATTCGGTACACTCGTGGAACGGCGGTCAGTGAACGTATTCCTGAACGCTCGCCCGGAGTTCGTGCAGTCCGCTTCGCATGGCACCCGCACTTTCGGGTCGCCGCGTGATGTTCGGCGACAACGCGTCGCGCAGGAATGCCGCCAACCCGACGGGGCACGTCGGCCGGTAGTGGCGGATATCGGGAACATTGGCCCGTTCGGCGGCATCCAGTACGGTCTTCACGTCATCGGCCGCGAACGGGTGGCGCCCGGCGACCGCTTCGTAGAGCACCAGAGCCAGCCCCCAGAGATCGAAGGAGGGCTGAGGCGTACAGCCGGCGAGCGCTTCCGGAGCCAGATACAACGGCGTTCCGACCAGTCGTTCGCCAACGGTCACCGTGGCTGCCGGGTCGGCTGCCCGACGCAACGCCTCGGTTGCCGGGCCCGTCAGCGGCTCCCCCGTTGTGCGGGCATCCCGGGTTCGATTGAGCAGGGCCAACCCGAAGTCGAGCAACTTGGGTCGGCGGTCGCTCGTATAGCCGATGTTGCTCGGCTTCACGTCGCGGTGCAGCACTCCCGACGCGTGCACACGATCGAGGGCGTCCGCAAGCACGATCCCGAGATCGACTACCTCGGTGTACGGCACCGGGCCGCGGCGGATCCAGTCACGCAGCGTGCCCCCGCCCAGATACTCGACGATCAGCATCGGCGTGCCGCGCCACTGCTCGGTTCCGTAGATGAGCGCCAGGTTCGGGTGCAGGACCCTCGCCATCGTTCGCGCCTCGCGGTGCAGTCGCTCGGCCGATTCCGACCGAAGTGACGGCAACGTCTTGATCGCCACGTGACGGTCGAGGACCATGTCCACCGCCAGGTAGACAACGCCCATGCCTCCTGTGCCGATCAGGCGCTCGAGGCGGAACTTGCCCTGGACGAACAACGGCAACGCGGCGCCGATCGTTGCGCTCCCGCACGAGCATCGGCGAGTCTCGGGACTCCATACCAGCGAGCACGCCGGGCAGTACACGGCGGGCTCGTCCTGCCAGTCGGGTCCCTGCGCACCGAAGTCGTGCCGAGGACGGGGCTGGCCGGCTTCCCGGCCGCGAAGCCGGCGATTCTCGATCTGCATGGCGGCTTGACCGCCGGCGGCTGCCACCAGCGCGAAGTGGGCCGCCGAATACGGGAGACCGGTCCGGGCCTCGCCGATCGCCACTACCCCCAAGAGCATCCCCGTCGACCCGACGAGGGGTGCGAGCAGATGTGCGTCAGCGGCGTCCAGCCATTCTCGATCTTCCGGCGGCAGCAATCGCGCAACCGACATCAGCGCATGAGAGTCGAGCTGAACGTCGCCCCTGGTCGAGCGGAGAATATCGAGCAGCGCCGAATCGCGCCGGATTGGTTCCGTCGTTCCTTTCACCGGCACCAGCTCCGTCCCCTCGTCGTTGACAAGCCGTACCGCAATCGACCTTGCATGCAGCGCCCGGCTCAGCTCCTCGGCAAGCGCGCTGGTCACACCACGCACGCTCTCGACCGTTCGATAGCGCCGCTCGAGGCGGGCAAGGGTTCGTGACTGGTCGGTCGGCTCGAGGAGAAACCAGCGGTCGATGGCGCGCAGCAGATGTCGCCGCGATGCCAGGGCGATCACGCCAGCCGTGGAGAGCGCGAGAGGTCCGGTGGGTCGAGTGCGTTCGAGATACTCGGCGATGGTCAAGTGTTGGTTCGCCTCGATGTCGAACCCCACGTAGACGAGCGGACCCAGGCTGACCGCCCACACGGCGTACCGCGCCAGGGCGTACTGCAGCGTGACCCGGACAAGGAACTGCAGATCCATCACCCGGTCCACCATGACGGAGTAGGCGGTAATCGGCACGATCGACGCGAGCGCCGCATGGAGGAAGACGCCCGCCCGCTGCTGCACCACCGGATCCCGAAGCAGCGGCACGAACGGCGCGGCAGCTACCGCGAGCACGAACGGCGTCAGTCCGACCGCCAGCGCCCCGACGAAGAGCATCACGCGGCGGCGGTCGTCGTACGCCTCGAGCCGAGTTTTCCACAGCAGAAACGGAACGGCGGGGGCAGCGATGGTAGTGGTCAGCAGCCAGTAGGCCCCTTCCGGATCGTCGCGGTCGAAGAGCTGGAAGAGCGTCATCAACCACGCCGGACTCGTCGAGTCGCCAAGCCATGAGATGGCGTTGGTCGTGAACAGCACCGTGCCGGCAGCGAACGAGACGCCCACGAAGACGCTTGCAGCCCTCCGCGCTCCGGGCCGTTGAACGTCGACGGGAAACTCCCGAACGAAACGCCACAACATCAGTGCCAGGAACGCCTCCGGCTGCAGCGGCCGAAGCGCGGCGGTGAGCGTACCGAGGCCGGTTCCAGGCGGTGGCATCAACCAGAGCACGAAAGCGGAACTGATGGTAAGGAACAGGCCGCCCAACAATGCGAGCCGACGGTCACGCCCCCCGCCGGCCAACAAGACCAGGCCGCCTCCACCAAAAATGAGGACGTTGATGATCTGAGGCCACCCGACCCGGGCAAGTGCGGCGGGAGCGCCCAGGATCGCCAGTGCGAGCTGGGCGACGGCGATGGCGAGTACGACGGCCACGCCAGTCTCCACCGTCCGGCTCCACCACGTCGGTCCGGGCGGCGCGTGGGTGCGGCGGGCCGCCCGAATGGCTGCGATGATCTCGAGCTGGCGGATCAGGTCGGCGTCGCGAGTCTTCACCGCCGCCCGCTCGACCTCTCGCCAGTCCACGGCCTCGCCGGCCGCGACGGCGTCAGCGACGGATTCGACGAGCGCGCTGTCGCTCATGCACCATGCATCTCATTGCCGAGGCGAAGCAGCGCGCGTCGGACCGCAAGTCGGGCCGCCTGGCTCGAGGGCTTGTCCAGCACCAGCGCGAGCTGCTCGTAGGTGTAGCCGAGCTCTATGCTCGCGACGATGGCCCGCCGATCCATCGGTCGCAAGCGCTTCAACGCCGCTTCGTAGCGTCGCCGGTCGTCATGTCCAATCACCACGTCGAGCGGCGATTGTTCGTCGTTTGCAATTCGCTCGTCGAGCTCGTCCACCAGCGGGTCGAGCCGGGGCCGGCGGGAGGCCCGCCGGAACTGGTCGCGGACCCGATTCAGGAGCGAGCGCCGAAGATATCCCAGCAGCGCGCCATCCCGTTGCGGCTCGAAAGAATCGAGACGACGCAACGTGTGAAACACGGTATCCTGGACCAGGTCGGCGGTGTCAGCCGCGTCGCGCGCCCAGGTCGGCACGCGTCGATGCGCCCATCGTCGGAGACGCGGAAGATAGCGTACGAACAACCGATTCAGGGCTCCGGAATCCCCTTCGCGCGCCCGCTCCAACAACTCCCGGGAAGAAGACGCCGACGCGTCCGATCTCATCGGCTCCTGTCGGTCCATTCGCGTACCTCACCGCCCAGCGCCTGAACAGTGGTGTGTTCGAGAAACCGCTGTCACGCGCGAGCTGGGCCTGCGGCCACGCGAGTCGACGACGAGACGGCACCCGAATTCCATTCCAGAACACCAGGAAAACTGCATTGTCGCAACGTCGAAGGCAGCTGTCTTACTACCAACCGGGATCATTCGGCGGGCCGTGACGGCGCCATCCTCAGCGGGTGTGAATCCCGCCCGGCAACTGTCGCTCCAGCCGGTAGCAGTCTGAGCGGACGTATAGCGGTAACAACGTTCTCGACCAGAACAACGACCCGGCCCGACGCGGGATTCTGGAGCGGCGACGTGGGCGGGCTCCTGATTCAGCAACTCTCTCCCTGGATGTCGCACGACGAGGTCTGGCGTGAGGGGGCGGAGAACCTCGTCCGGTTCGAGGCCGAGGCTCCACTTGCCGAGCCCGTCGATGCGACGTGCCGAATCCGGCTT
>WTFV01000210.1 GCA_011523845.1 Acidobacteriota bacterium
TCATCGTTCGCCGCATCCGGCGCGCCGAACGCCCGCGCAAGGCCCGTCATCGTCTCCGCCAGCGCCTTGCCTTCGCCGGCCCGCGAGAGGTCCAGGTTCTGGCCCGCCACCGTCATCGCCATGCGCGGCGACGCCTCCGACGCGAGGGCGAAACGACTTTCCAGAGCCTCGATCGTCTGGATGGCCACCGTGCGCCCGAAGCGCGACAGCCACATCTTCTGGAGCGGGTCGTTGTTCACGATCGTCCCTACAGCCACGCCGTCGGCAATTCGTGCGCCCTGCGGGTTCGAGAGCCGGAGCCGGAACCTCTCCCGCCGCTCGTCGTGGGCGTCATCGCGCACCGGCACCCGGACCGTCTTCTCGATCTCGCCGGCAGCGAAGACGAGCCTGCCGCTGGCCGCGGCGTAGTCCTCGCCCGCCTTCGCCGTGCCGTCCACGGTCCTGTAACGCACCGCCACCTCGTGCGAGACGGCGCGGCTCAGCGTCACCGGGAACACCACCGCCGGATCCACGCCCTCGCGGGCCTTTGCGTCCGCTACCGAGAGCGCCACAGGACCCGGCACCGTCGCGGTCACCGTCGCCGAGAGCTTCCTGCCCGCCTCGGTGCACACCGCGCCCGCCGCCGCGCAGTCCGTCGCCGCCGGCAGCGTTATCACCACATCCTCGAACGAGGCCGGGCGCACCTTGATCGTCCAGCGCCGGTTCTGCCTCTGCGCCATGCGCTTCGCGACCCGGACACGCCCGTTCGTCACCTGGAACGCCTCGTCCCGGAGCAGCTTGTAGCGAAGCCGCCCGGGGAAGTCCTCGCTGAAGCGCAGCTCGAAGCTGAACAGCTTCTTGCCGTCATGCTCGGCCGGCATGCCGACGAACGCCGCCGTCACGCCGGTCGCCACAGTGTCGCCGTCGTCCTTGATCGTGCCGGTCGCCGTCGCATCGCCCAGCGTCGCGCCCACCGGATTCGTCAGCGTCACCGTGAACGTCTCGTCCGGCTCGGGCTGCCGGTCGTCGTGCACCGGCACGGGCAGGAGCTGCCGCTCCCTGCTGTTCGCAGGAAAGGTCAGCGTCACCGATTCGGCCCTGTAGTCGGTCCCGCTCGTGGCCGTCCCGTCCGACGTCTGGACGTCGACCGTCACCTCCTCGCGGCTCGGCTGCGACAGCGATACCCAGAACTGCATCCTCCCGCCGTCCTCGGAGACCTCCGCGTCGGACACGCTCACCGTCGGCGTAACGCCTTCCGTCGCAAGGGTCCGGAACGCCGCCTCGGCCAGCTTCGTGCTGCACGCGCTGTCGCTGTACGCCGAGTAATCGTAGTCCATCACGGCCGTGAGACCGCTGATGCCTACCGCCGTCGTGCCGGCGGCGACCGCCGTGCATGCATGCGCGTTCCCTTTGTACCACCAGCCGTCGGTGTGGTCGGCGATGGTCAGCGTCGCCGTCGTGTCCTCGATGTCGCCCGCCGTGAGCGTCGCCCCGGTGTCGTCGTCCACGATCGTGCCGGTCGCTGTCACATCATCGCCCAGTGTGGCGTTCCGCGCGCTCGTCAACGTCAGGGTGAAGGTCTTGTCCGGCTCGGGCTCCTGGTCGTCATATACGATCACGCTCGCGGGACGGGTGGTCGCCGAGCTGTTCGCTTCGAAGGACACATGTCCCGACCAGCCCCTGAAGTCGGTCCCTTTTGTGGCTGTCCCGCCCGACGTTTCGTACCAGACCGTCACCGGCTCCCGGCTCGGATGCGACAGCGACACATTGAATTCGATCCACGTACCGTCCTCGGAGACCTCAGCATCGGAGACGCTCACCGCGGGCGTGCCCTCCGGCGCAATGGTCCGGAACTCCATCTTGGCCAGTTTCGTGCTGCACGCGCTGTCGCTGAACGCCCCGTACTCGTAGCTCGTTAACGCAGTGAGACCGCTGAGGCTGACTGCCGTCGTGCCAGCGGTAACAGCAGTGCAGGCTCCCCAAGGCAACGAGGTGCCCGAACTCCGGCCCCGGTACCACCAGCGGTCGGTATGACCGCCGATGGTCAGCGTTGCGGTCGTGTCCTCGATATCGCTCGGCGTGAACGTCGCCGCAGTGTCGCCGTCGTCCCTGATTGTGCCGGTCGCCGTCGCGTCGCCCAACGTGGCGCCCGTCGGATTCGTCAGCGTCACCGTGAAGGTCTCGTCCGGCTCGGGCTCCTGGTCGTCATGCACAATCACGCTGAAAGCCCGCCCCCTGCTGTTCGCAGAAAAGGTCAGCGTCTCCGAATTGGCGCTGAAGTCGGTCCCGCTCGTGGCCGTTCCACTCGACGTGCGAACATCAACCGTCACCGGCTCACGGCTCGCCTGTGACAGCGACACCCGGAAATGCATCCATGTGCCGTCCTCCGAGGCCTCCGCATCGGATATGTTCACCGTGGGCGTCCCCTCCGGCGCAAGGGTCCAGAACCTCACCCTGGCCAGTCTCGTCGCGCACGTGCTGTCGCTGAAAGCCGTGTACTCGTATCGTCTCGCTGCCGTGAGACCGCCGATGCTCACTGCCGTCGTGCCGGCAGTGACCGCCGTGCAGGGATGCACGTTTCCTAGCCACTCGTCCCGCCTGTACCACCAGCCGTCGGTGTGGCCGCTGATGGTCAGCGTCGCGGTCGTGTCCCCGATATCGCTTGCGGCGAGCGTCGCCGCGGTGTCGTCGTTCCTGATCGTGCCGGTGGCCGTCGCATCCCCCAGCGTGGCGCCCGTCGGATTCGTCAGCGCCACCGTGAAGGTCTCGTCCGGCTCGGTCTCCAGATCGTCATACAACTTCACGGACACCAGCAGCGGATCCTTCCGGTTCGGAGGAAAGGTCAGCGTCTGCGACCCGCCCCTGAAGTCGGTCCCCATCGTGGCCGTTCCACTCGACGTCGCGACTTCGACCGTCACCTGCTCGCTGCTCGGATGCGACAGCGACACCGCGAAGTCGATCCACCTGTCGTCCTCGTAGGCCTGCACATCGGACACGCTCACCGTGGGCAGCGTGTCTTGTGCCGCAACGCCCCCTACGCCGAGCAGCAAGAGCAGCCCAGCGGCGAGCGCACACACCGCCTTGCGCCATCCGCGCGCGGCGTGACGGGACGGAACCGTGAAGGAGGCGGGAGAGGCGGCGCTCATCCCTTTCGGGCAGACGCTCCGGCGCTGGAGCAGATCGTGGCCGGACCCTCCATTGAGCGGGACCTGGGCCGCATCGCCGTAGAGCCTGTCGTCGCTGACGCCATACTGCCCCGACGGCAGTCCACGGTTATCCGACATATTCTCTTACCTTTCCGGACCTCGGAAGCGGCCGTTGCACGGCCCCTCGATGCCGTTTCAAGCCACGCAGTTCGGAACAGGAGGTCCGAGGCGTCGAGGGCCGAGATACATGCCCGACCTGCGTTTGGACCGGTCGTGATTTCACTATTGCTTCCATTGAAAATTCTGACTTTGGAAGCCCTGTTCGATTGGCGATTGCGGTACGGTGAAGGACTTGCGGAAAGCCCACAACTGGCAGAATTGTCAGGTTGTCGGGGCGTTTCCCGCGCCGATTTACGCCCGCACAGCCGATGGCCAACCGGACACGGACCCGCCCCGCGTTACCGGTGTTCAGCGCCTTTGGGGTCTCGGCCCCCGATTCGACTACACCCGGCGGATTCGGGCCGAAATTTATGAACTAGATATTGATTTTCTCAATATTTATGTGGAAACTTAGCATAATTACTGCTGCCAAGTGTTCGCCAGTCTGCCGGTCTCGTCCTTGGGCAGTGCGTTTGTTGAGCGATGCACGCGGGAGTGCGGAGGGGATTCAATGACATCGGTTCCATGGCGCTTCGGCGAGACGGGGCGAGGTCCGCCCATCGAAGCTGCGACTGCTCCGGTGAGCGGTGAAGTGTGCGTTGCAGCACCGGGCGCCCCGGACGGCATGCCGGCGACCTTCCGATCATTGGCTGCTGACTGACCGGAGCGAGGAAAGAACGTTCCGCAAGCCGGGACGGGAACTCGCGTTTCCTGTCTATGACGATCATGTTGGGAGCATCGGGAAGATGAACGGTTGGCAGGAAGAAGCGATCCAGTCGTTGTTGAACATCCGCAACGAACACGAGCTCTTGAAGGCAGTTGCGGCGATCGCGCGCGATCTCGGTTTCGACTATGCCGCCTACGGCTTCCGATTTCCCTTTCCCGTGTCGTCGCCCAGAATCGTGATGATCAACAACTATCCGACCGACTGGCAGACACGCTACCGGGAGCGGGGCTATCTGGGAATCGATCCGACCGTGCGCCACGGCGCGCAATCGCTTCTGCCCATAGTCTGGAGCGACGAGGTATTCGCTTCGACGCCGGAGTTCTGGGAAGAGGCGCGTTCGTTCGGATTGCAGGTCGGCTGGGCGCAATCGAGCCGCGAAGCGTCGGGCGTCGCAGGAATGCTGTCGCTGTCGCGGTCGGGAGAACCGCTGACCGACGCGGAGCTCTCGGCCAAGGAACTGACGATGACCTGGTTGACCCAGGTTGCGCATCTGGGCATGGCCCAATGCCTGATGGACAAGATGCTGCCGGAGGGCGAAGTGCGATTGACGGAGCGGGAGCTGGCGGCCCTGCGCTGGACCGGCGACGGCAAGACGGCCGAGCAGATTTCCGACATCCTGGGTATCTCCGAATCGACCGTCAACTTCCACATCAGAAACGCCGTGAACAAGCTTGGGGCGGCCAACAAACTGGCCGCCACGGTCAAGGCGGCGATGCTGGGTCTGTTGTATTGACTCCCCGCTATGCGCTTCCGGGCGCTTCAGCCGCCTCGGGGTGAATGCGCTGCCCGGGTCATCCCCGGGAACTCCGTCGCTGCACCAGCAGTGCGGACAGCGACCGCCGGAAAGCATGCACGGCCAGGGGCGGAATGCCGTCGATGCTGCGACGCGCGTCCGCTCGGCCGAGCCGAGCAGAGGCCGGCCTGCACTGGAGCTATGTTGGATGGCGATTCCGGACCGCCGTTGGCGCATCGTCCAGGGACGACAATTCGGGCTCTGCTAACGAGCCCGCTCCAGCCCGGATTTCTCACCCGCGCGGCGCGCCTCCCAGCTGCCGGCCGCCGACTATGTGCGCGTGCAGATGCGGCACTTCCTGGTTGCCGT
>WTFV01000059.1 GCA_011523845.1 Acidobacteriota bacterium
CACGCTTCTTGTGGTTGACGCGCAGCGAGAATCCCATCTTCTTGAGAAGCCGGGCTGAGGTTGCCCCGATCCCGTGGACGGGTTGACGCTTGCGGGCTCACATCATGACACATCCTCGGATGAACGTCGTTCCGTGTCGGTCATCGACAATGACCGCTGTGGGAGTGTGGGAATCTCGCGGCCCCGGCGCAGGCATGGGCGGCGGCGATCGCCCGCGAGATTTCCAAGGGACTGTGGACGCCCGCCTCGCCGACCTTCAGATGCAGCACAGCGTCGACCGGGCGTCCATAGGCCCGGCACTTCCGCAGCGCCCCCCCGTGGATGCGGACACGTCCCGCAACGGCGGTTCGCCTCGCGAAGCCGAAGGCGAGCCGTGTACCTGGCCACCATTTCCCCCGAGTGTTTCCAGCTCAACTATGCACGGTTACGTAACGGTGCTCAAGCTCCCGCAGCAAAGCCGGTGACACCGTTCGTCGCCCCCGGCAATCCGAGCTCCACCTGACTCGTGGGCGCCTGCAGAACCTCCACCGGCCGGGCGCCGTCCACAGGGACTGCCGCGTGGAGCCGTTCGAACTCCAGCGGCGACGCGTAGCTCAACGCAGAATGCCGGCGTCGCGTGTTGTACCACCCCTCGATGAACTCGAAGATCGCCGCCCGCGCCTCAGCGTGCGTGGAAAAGACCGTGCGGGCCAGCAGCTCGCACTCGAGCGTCGCGAAGAAGCTCTCGGCCATCGCGTTATCGAAGCAATCCCCCACCGAACCCATCGACAGCGCCACGCCCCATTCCCGGCAGCGCCCACCGAAGGCCAGCGACGTGTACTGGCAGCCCTGGTCGGAGTGATGCACGACCGCTTCGGGTCGGCGTTGCTCCACGGCCATCTCCAGGGCCTCGACTACCAGCTCGGTGCGCAGGTGCGGCGCCATCGCCCAGCCCACGACCCGGCGGCTGAACACGTCGAGAACGATGGCCAAGTAAAGGAAGCCGACCAGCGTCGGGACGTAGGTGATGTCGGCGACCCACAGACGATTCGGTGCGTCCGCCGCGAAGTGGCGCTCGACCCGATCCGGCGCCGGCCGGGCCTGGACAGCTCGGCGCGTCGTGCGCGGCCCGCGGCGCCGGCTCACGCCCGCGATGCCCGCTGCACGCATCACCCGTGCGACTCGCTTGCGGCCGACCGCGACGCCGGCTTCGGCCAGTTCGGCGTGAATCCGTGGCGCACCGTACGTTCCCCGGCTATCGGCGTGAATCGCTCGCACGCGGGCCGTCAGGTCCGCATCCGCCTGCGACCGAGCCGAGGGTGGACGTTGACGCCACGCGTAGTACCCGCTCGTGGAGACACCGAGCACGCGGGCCATCGTGGCGACGCGGAAACGAGCCTGGTTCGCGCTCATGAACCGGTAGACCTCCCGGGTCCGGTCTCCCGCGCGAACCAGGCCGTGGCTTTTGCCAAAATTTCGCGTTCTTCGCGCAGCCGCCGGTTCTCCCGGCGCAGCCGACGAATCTCCTCCTGTTCCTCGGTACGCAGGCCGTCGGTGCGCTTACCCGCATCGCGATCAGCCTGCGCGACCCAGTTGCGTATCGCCTCGGCCGACGGTTCGAACTCCCGAGCCAGCTCTCCCGGTGTACGTCCGGACCGAACCAGCTCGACCATCTGCTGTCGGAATGCCGCCGGGTACGGCGGTCTCGACTTCGGCATCGTGGACTCCTCCTCCTCCTCGCCAAGAGGATAGGTGTCCACGGAACCGGGTCTATGCGGAGGTCAGGACTATGCGGAGTTGGGTTGGAGACCCGCGTGAACGCGGGCCGTCACGCGAAGTGGTACTCCGCATAGTCAGAGGGCTTCCAGAAAGTCGAGGAGCCGATCGGTAGCGGTGAAGCGGAGTGGCTGCGGTGCGGGATCCTCGACACGCCGGAGGGCAGCTTCCTTCATGGCGAGGTCGGCTTCGACGTACTGGTGGGTAGTGGCCGTGTCCTCGTGGCCCAGCCAGAGGGCAATGACGGTGATGTCGACTCCGGACTGGAGCAGGTGCATCGCGGTCGTGTGGCGCAGCGTGTGGGGCGAGATCCGTTGCGTCGCGAGCGAAGGATGACGCTCCGAGGCCTTTCGACAGGCGACGCGCAGTTGGTGCTCGACGCCGGAGCGCGACAAGGGCTTGCCTGGCTTGCCCGCGCGATTGGGAAATACGGGGGCGTCGGGGCTTCGATCGATTCGGGGAAGCCATGCCCGGAGCTGCGTTGCGGTGCTCTTCCAGAGCGGGACGACCCGTTCCTTGCGTCCCTTGCCGTGCAGGAGCAGGGACGACGCGCGATCGAGAAGCACGTCGGCCACGTGTAGCCGAACCAATTCGGAGACGCGGGCTCCGGTGTTGTAGAGCACGGCGAAGAGGACGGCGTCGCGCTGTCCGCTCCAGGTTGATCGGTCCGGTGCATCGATGATCGCGGCCACCGCGTCGCGGGACAGGTAGCCGAGGACGGGACGGTCGAAGCGCTTGACGGGAATCGCCAGGACGCGTTGCGCGACGGGCAGCAGGGTTGGCTCGCGCAGCGAGGCGTAGCGCATGAAGGACCGGATGGCGGTAAGACGGAGGTTGCGCGTGCGCGCGGAGTTGCCGCGCTCGGTTTCGAGATGGTCGAGGAAGTCGAGGACCATGGGCGCGTCGAGGTCCTCAAGGGTCAAAGCCGAGGGCGTCCGTCCGGTGCGCTCTGCGGCGTACCCGAGAAACAACGTGAAGGTGTCGCGGTAGCTGGCGATCGTGTGGGCGCTGGCGCCCCTTTGTGCGACAAGGCGCCGGTGAAAGAAGTCTTGCAGGAGTGCGGGAAACGCCCGCTCGACCGACGTCATGACGGGCGCTCCAGGGCCCGGTGGGCGAAGCGTTCGAAACGCTGCGAGGTGCAGGCGAGCAGCTCGGGAACGGCCGTGCAGTACCAGTAGGTGTCGGTGACCTTGGCGTGGCCGACGTAGGTCGCCAGGGCCAGCATCTTGCGATCGACATCGGCGCCGTCTTGATACCAGCGCAGCAGCCGTTTCGTGATGAAGGAATGGCGCAAGTCGTGAATGCGCGGGTCGCGCGCGCGCCCGTGCCCGGTCCAACCCAGACGCTGCTTGATCCGGCTGAACGTCTTCTCCACGGCGTCGCGCGTGAGTCGGAGCGAATGCTCGGTGCGGAAGAAGTGCTCCGACTGGGATGCAGCACGACACGCGTCGCGGCGGTCGGCGTAGCGGGCCAGTGCCTGTGTCGTGGACGGATGGAGCGGTACGAGTCGGGATTTGCGGAACTTGGTCTCGCGGATGACGAGGATGCCGTTGACGAGGTCGACTGCGTCGGTCGTGAGCCGGCAGGCCTCGGAGAGCCGCAGTCCGGTCGAGACCAGCAGAGAGAAGTACGCCACATAGGTGGCGGGTCTCAACCCGTGTCGGGGCAACAAGCGGCTTGCTTGGCGCAGGAGCCTGGCGACTTCCGCCTCGGTGTAGATGTGGGGCGGCGGGCGGCGCGGGAGGCGTCCCAGGAGCCCCACCGGTGGCACTTCGGTCGCCGGATCAAAGAGCGCGCGGTGTCGCGCGAACTGTCGCACGGCGGCAAGTCGGCGTGCGGCCTGCGCCGGATTGCTCGATTGCGAGGACTGCGCCCACTCGACGGCGAGCGCAATCGTCAGGGGTCCGCTGTGCCCGATCCGGTCTACGTAGCTGGCAAAGTCCCGCAACTGCCATTCGGGCGTTTCGAGGTCGAAGCCCAGACCACGACGCACGCTCAGGTACTCGTCGACCAGCCGGTCGAAGCTCGGGGGCGTCATCGGAGCACCTCCGGCCAGGGGAGCGCGGCCTCACGCAGCGACGGCAGATCCAGCTTGGCGTAGATCGCCGTGGTGTCGAGGCTGCGATGGCCGAGCACGTCAGCCACCTCCTTGAGGCTGGCGCCCTTCTGCACCATGCGGCTGGCCACGGTGTGCCGGAAGACGTAGGCGCCGGCGAGCGGCGTGTCGACCGCCGCCCGGCGAAGCGCGCGGACCACGACCCCCGAGACGGCAGTGCTCGAGATTGGCTTGCCGCGACGCGCTCCCAGGTGCTGCACGAACACGCGCCGCTCGTCGGTCGCCGGGCGCTCCCCGCTCAGATAGTCGACCAACGCCTGCCCCACGACGCGAGGCAGCGGCAACACGGCGCCTCGCCGGTTCTTCCGGTTGCGCACCTCGATGGTCCCGCCCCGCCAGTCGATGTCGTCCAGGCGCAGGTCGGCGACCTCGCCGGGCCGCAGCCCCAAGGTCGACAGGCACTGCACGATCGCATGGTCTCGTTGTCTGCACGGGGTGGGGGCGTCGAAAGACCCCAGCACCTGCTGGACCTGCTGATCGGTCAGGGAACGAGGCAGCGTCGCGAGCCGCCAATGCGCAACCGCCGGGAGGGCGGCTTCGAGCTCATCGCCGCAGAAACCCTCGAAGCGCAGGAACCGGAAGAACGACCGCAGTGTCGACCGTACGGTCCGCATCGACCCCGGCGAGAACCGGCCTCGCAACGACGTGATGAACGCCACCACATCGACCGGCGCAAGGCGGGCAGGCTCGACCGGGTCCTCGCCAAGAGCCGCCCGGACGAACATCCGAACAAGCCGGACGCGGCCACGCAGAGTCTGCGGACGCAGCCCGCGCGTACGTCGTTGGTGGTGGCTGTACGCCTCGACCAGACGATCGAGGGTCCACGAGCCATGAACGGTCATGGAAATGCTCCTTTCCGGCCAATCAGGCCGGTCAGAGCATCCCGTGACTATGCGGAGTATCGAACCCGATCAACTCACGCAAACCGTTTTTTCAGAACTACTTGCGGATGAATCTTGGAATTGACTCAGCATAGTCCTGAACTCCGCATAGTGCAGAGTAGCTTTCGGTTGGCGGCGCGGCAGTGACCGGGCGACGGTGGCAGTGC
>WTFV01000017.1 GCA_011523845.1 Acidobacteriota bacterium
ACAGCAGCGTCGACTTGCCGCAACCCGACGGACCGGAGATGGCGACGTACTCGCCGGGGTGGATGGACAGGTCGATGCCGTCGAGGGCATGGGTCTCGACCTCGTCGGTGTAGAAGATCTTCGAGACGTTCTCCAACTGAATCAAGGCTGACGCTTCACTCATCTCGGCATGCCTCCGTTTCAGACGTGACGTTCCTGCTCCGGACCGGTCTTCTTCCCTTGCTCGACGCGGGAGAGCGCCCTAGTCGATACGCACCCGATCGAACCGATCCCAGGTGGACATGTCGGACAGGACCACGCGGTCGCCCGGCTGCAACCCGTCCAGCACCTCGATGGTGTTGACCGAGGCGCGGCCCAGGCTCACCCGCGTTCGGGACGCGTGCACCTCGTCCGCCTCCACCCGGAACAGGCCGACCACGCTGTCCTCCTGCCCGAACACCGGCCGGCCGACGAAGAGGACGTCGTCCATGCGCTCCAGCTCGATCGTGCCGTCGACCGTCAGATCCGGGCGGGCGCCCCGCGGCAGCGCGCCGTCGAGCGCGACGTCGACCGTCACCGTCCCGTTCTCCACCGCCGGGTCGATGCGGGTGACGTGGCCCGCGATGACCCCGTTGCGGGTGTCGATGGCCGCGGACTGGCCGACCTGGATGTCCTTGGCCTGCGTCTCCGCGATGCGCAACTCGGCCTTCAGCACGGCCGGATCGCCTACCCGCGCCAGGTTCGCGCCGGTGGTGATGCGCTGCCCTTCATCGAGCGGCACCTGTTGCAGGACCCCGGGCATCCCGGCCCGGACGTGCAGGTCGGCCACCTGCCGCCGCCGCAGCTCGTACAGCGTCCGGAGGCGATCCACCTCGGCCTGCTCGACCGCGAGCTGCGCCTCGACGGTGTCGGTGGCCATCTGCAGCCGTTCCCGCTCGAGCGCGTAGCGCGTGTCGAACTCCTGCTCGGCGGACTGCGACTGCTGCAGTTGCAACGACGAGACGAGGCCCTGCGTGAAGAGTTGCCCGTCGGCGTCCGCCTGCAGGCGGGCGGTCTTCAGTTGCGCTTCGGTGGTCGCAAGGGTCGCCCGCTGGTTGAGCAGCTCGCGCTCCACTTCGACCTGCCGGTTGCTGTAACGCGCCTCGGCCGCTTCCAGATTCAGCCGCGCCTCCAGCGCGGACTGCTCCAGCTCGGGGTTGCTCAGCTCGAGGATCACGGTGGCGGGGGCGACGAGGGCGCCGGGGCGGATGACGATCCGCTCCACGGTGCCGTCGGTGGTGGCCGGAATCCAGCGGATCTGCTCCGGCACCAGCGTACCGGTGCCGCGCACCTGCCGGACCAGCGGGCCACGCTGCACCGTGTCCAGATAGATGGTGTCGCGGTCGACGCGCGGCGCGGCCGGCTCCAGCCGCGAGACGCCCAGCGTGACGACCGCCACCGCCATGACCGCGGTTGCGGCATACCGAGCCTGGCGCAGCTTCTTCTTCCGTGCGAGATCGGGTCGAGAGATGTCCATGGCGAGTACCCCGTGATCCTTCCGCGAGCCTCTGACTCCTATCGAATACCTATAGAATTTCACAGGATCTATCGAATGTCAATAGGTAAAGCGAATCGACCCTCAACGGCCGTCCATCGGCTCGACACGAGCGGCCTGCCGCGCCGGCGCCCGACTCGCAAGCAGACCGGCCGACCGGACACGGACGCCGGGACGAACAGCCCGGTCAAGCCCGCCGGCATCGGGCCGCAAATGACAACGCACGCCGGCGTTCGATGGGTGTTAGGATTCCGTGCGCAGCACGGACACCGGCGACCATATCGGGAAGGGGACAGAAGATGAGAACAGCCATGCTCGCCGCGGTGATCAGCCTCGTGTTCGGCGGTCTGGCCTTCGCCCAGGACGACCCGCCGCCGCCCTGCGGGCCGGCGGGCGACCTCGCGATGGAATTCTCCGGGAATGTCGCGGCCGACTCGCGCTGCTTCGAGATCCGCATGTACACGGCCGAGCCGGAGATGGACGGCAAGGGCGGCATCGACAACCTGCACCGGCGCTTCCGCGAGGGCGAGGTGGCGCTCTTCGAGAAGCACGGCGCCGAGGTCGTCTGGGCGTGGCAGAGTCTGGACAATCCCAACACGTTGATCTGGATGCTGGCCTACCGCGACCGCGCCCATCGCGATCAGGTGTTCGCCGATTTCCGGGACGACCCCGCCTGGCACGAACTGCGCGCGAAGTACGAGGTGCCGCTCAGCGCCGAAGTGTTCATGATGAGCGCCACCGACTACTCCAAGCTCAAGTAGCCTGCCGGCGCGTCCGGAGTTGCCCCGGCCATGCGAAGCCCGTATGGCCGGGGCAACCCCAATGCCGGCTCGAAACGGTTCCGCGCACTCCCCGGCCGCCGGCTACGCGGAGGCAATCGGGAAGGCGCACCTCTGCACGTCGCATCGTCGTCGACCGCCTCCGCATGGTGCCCAACCAGATCCCGCAGGAGCCGTCGTTCGCTTCGAGCAGGACGTTCCCGAGAATCGGGATGGTGTCCTTGCGTTCGACGATCCCCTGACAGAGTGCGGCCCTACGGCGCCGACTCGTTGTGCAGCCGCAACTCGACTTCCGCCAGATCGGGACTGACAGAGTGCGCGCGGCCCTACGGTGCCGACTCGTGGTCCGGGAGGGCGAAGACGTAGAGCCCGTTCCCGGACGGGGGCTGGTAGATGTCCGGGCTGAGCACCCCGCTCAGGCCGCGGAAGATGCCGACGCCGGTCGGGACCGCGACGTACTGCCTGCCGCCCGCGGCGTACGAGATCGGGAACCCGTGACCGGACTGGCCGAGGCGCGTCTCCCAGAGGACTTGGCCTGTGCCGACGTCGAGCGCCCGAAAGTAGCGGTCGACGTCGCCGACGAAGGCCAGGCCGGTGGCCGTCGTCAGGACCGACGTCAGGAAGATGGCGCGCTGCTCGCGGCTCCACACCTCCTCCATCGTGCGCACGTCGTACGCGGCGAGGCGTCCGAGCATGCCGTTCGTGCCCGGCATCTCGTGGAGCTCGATGGCGGAGACCCCGAGACCTCCGCCCCCCTCCACCAGCTCGACGTGACGGCCGGTCAGCGTCATGCACGCCTGGTGCAGCGGATAGATGATCACCTTCGCCTCGGGGCTGTAGCCCGACGCCTGCCAGTTGTGGCCGCCGTACAGGCTGGGGCAGGCATCCACCGCGTCGTCGACGCCGGCGTCGCGAATGTCCTGCCGGTAGCTGACGCGCCCCGTCTCGAGGTCGATCGACTCGAAGATGTCCTGGTGCAGCATCTCGGCCAGATCGACGAAGGCCCCCGTGCGCCGGTCGAGCTTCCAGAGGATGGCGTCCTTGCCGGCCGTGAACAGCCACTTGTGATCGTCGACGTCGACGAGCACCCGCTCGAAGACGATGTCCAGGTCGAGCGTCTCGCCCGGCACGTGCTGGAAGTACCAGGCGACCTGCCCCGTGCGCGGGTCGAGGGCCAGCGTCGAGTTGGTGTAGAGGGCGTCGTTGTAGGTCGACATCCCGCGGCTCGCCGCCACCCACGGCTTCGCCTGCCCGGTGCCGATGTAGAAGAGGTCGAGGTCCGCATCGTAGGCGCCCGGAATCCAGGTGTCGCCGCCGCCGCGCAGGTGCGGCGGGATGTCGCCCCAGGTCCCGCTGTTGACGTCGCCCGGCTGGGCGATGGTCGAGGTGCGCCAGAGCTCCTCGCCGGTGTCCGGGTCGTGGCCGGTGATGAAGCAGCCTTCGTCCTCGAAGCGCTCGCAGCCGTTGATGCCGCTGACGACGACGCCGTTCGCGATGCTCGGCCCGCCCGTCTGGGCGAAGCCCTTGCGGTAGTCGGCCCGCGTGGTCCGCCACACCGGCTCGCCCGTCCGCGCGTCGAGGGCGACGATGGCCGCGTCGTAGGTGGCCAGGTAGACCTTGTCCCGGTAGAGGGCGATGCTGCGGGTCGCGCGCCTGCTCTCCGCGTCCTCGGGATACTGGTGCCGGTGCTCCCAGAACAGCTCGCCGGTCGCCGCGTCGAGGGCCTGGACGACGTTGCCGGGGCTCGCCAGGAACATCACGCCGTCGTGGACGAGCGGCGCGGTCTGGTTGGTGCCCTCGGGCATCGCCAGCGCCCAGGCCAGGCGCAGGCCGGCCACGTTGTCGGGCCCGATCTGGTCCAGCGGCGTGTAGCCGTGGTTGTCCCGGGTGCGCCGCCAGGTCAGCCAGTCCGCCGGCGGCGGATTCCGGAGCAGCTCGTCGGTGACCGGCGTGAGGCCGGAAACCTCGCGGTTGACGAACGCGCGCTGCGCCGGCACGGCGTCCACGTCGCGGGGCTCGTCCGCCGGCGCCGCGTCGGACGCATCCGCCACGGCCGGCGCGCCCCCTGCCGGCGCGGCCCCGGGCGCGCCGACGATGGCCATGGCGTCCGCGGTGAGCGCCCGCGGTCCCGCCGCATGGCCGTTCACCTGCAGCAGATAGGCGACGATGCGCAGGTAGGTTTCGCTGGGGAGCGATCCGCCGAGCCCCGGCGGCATCTCGGCCCGCACGTACTCGTACAGCGCCGCCGCGGTCTGCGATCCCCAGTTGCCCAGAAAGCCCGGACCGGTCAGATCCGGCCCGTGCACCGCGCCCCGCAGCGTCGTGCCGTGGCAGGAGGCGCAGGAGCGGCCGTAGGCCGCCCGTCCGCTGGCGGCCTGCGCGTCGAGGAACGCGCCGCCCTCGGCGGGCTGGGCACCGGCCGGTGCGGCGATGCCGAGGGCCAGTCCGACGGCGGCCAGGCCCGCGACGCCGGCGAGCGGTCGTGTCCTCCGCGACGCCCGACGGTCGCTGCATCCGCCGCCCTGTCCCGCGCGTGTCCGTCTCGGCATCGGCGCGTCTCCCTTCCGACAACCTCGCTGGGCTCGATCGCGTGCGCTGACTGCGCCCCCCGGCCCCGGAGCGCGGAGCCACGGAGCGCGAGGTCGCGCAAGTGCAATGTGATCGCGCGGACCCGACCCCGCTCGGCAGCTTCCGCGTGCGCTCGCGGGCTCCTACTGGTCCGTCACGCCCTAATCTTCGGACACGGACATGGGTCTACAGCGCGCAATCGCTGACGAGTCCCAGCACCGGGCGCCCGGACACTCAGGCGTGGCACAGCACTACTGTCCTGCGCCGCTCCCGTACACGTCGTCGGTGACCGGCTCCATCCACTCGATGGTCAGGTGCTCGCCGTCCGCGTTCGGGAACGTGATCGAGACGTGCGTCAGCGCCTCGCCGGGCGTCGCGCCGTGCCAGTGGCGGACGCCGCGCGGCAGGTGCGCGGTCTCGTGCAGGCCGATGTTCCGGACCGGCTGGCCCTCGACCTGGTAGCGCAGGCTGCCCTCCTTCACGAACAGCAACTGCTCGCTGTGGGTATGCCAGTGCGTGCGGGCGCCGGCCTCGAAGCCGCGCGACGACACGCGCACATCCCCCGCCTCGAGGCGGAACGAGGTGCCGGTGAACGGATTCTCCTGGCCGGACGGCGTCTGCTGGCCGACCCAGACCACCGCCACCGCCGCCACCATGCCCACGAACAGGCCGACACGCAACCGTTCCCGCTGCAGCTTCCAGTTCATGCCATCCTCCTCTCGCGCCCGACACGCCTTCGCGACCCGCGGCCCGGGCGTCCGGACACAGCCTCCCGCTATCTTACGACGATGCGGATCCTCCATGTTGCCGATCGGCTGAGCGAGCGGGGAGGTGCGGACCTGGCCCTGCTCGGGCTGCTCGACGCACTGGCGGACGCCCACGAGTCGCACCTGGCGGTTGGCCGCAACGACGGTACGGTGCGCCCGCCCTGCCCGCTCGGCGTCGTGCCGGGACTCGACTCCAGGACGCGCACCGGCACTGCACTCGATCCCCTGCTGGGACGGCTGCGACCCGATCTGGTTCACGTGCACAACGTGGTGAACCCCGCCGTGCTGGAGTGGGCGGCCGGCCGCCATGCGGTGATGACGGTCCAGGACCACCGCTTCTTCTGTCCGGGGCGCGGGAAGTGGACGTCGGACGGCCGGGTGTGCGGCGACGCGATGGAGCGCGAGGTCTGTGCCGGCTGCTTCGACGACCGGAGCTACTTCGAAGATACCTTCCGGCTCACGGCCGAGCGACTGGAACCGTTGAAGCGGATGCGCCTGACCGTGCTGTCGGCCTACATGAAGCGCGAGCTGATGCAGGCGGGCGTCCCGGCCGGGCGGGTCACGGTCGTCCCGCCGGTTGCGTACGGCCTCGACCTCGAGGCGCGGGCCGACGGCCCGCCCTGCGTCCTCTTCGTGGGGCGGCTGGTCGAGGCCAAGGGCATCCGCGATGCGATCGAGGCCTGGCGGCGCTCGGGGTCGGACTTTCCCTTCGTCGTGGCGGGAACCGGCCCGTTGCGCCCCGAGATCGAAGCCGAAGGCGTCGAGGTGCTGGGCTGGCTCGACCGCCGCCGCCTGTCCGCGGCCTGCCGGCGCGCCGTTGTGGTCGTGATGCCCTCGCGCTGGCAGGAGCCGTTCGGCATCGTCGGGCTGGAGGCCCTGACCCTCGGCACGCCGGTCGCCGCCTGGGACAGCGGCGGGGTGCGCGAGTGGCACCCGGGCGGCGAGCTGCTGGCGCCCTGGGGGGACGTCGGCGGACTGGCCCGGGCGATTCGCCTGGCCGGGGCCCGACGCGTCGCGCCCGGACAGGGAGTCCGCGCCCCTCACGGGTTCGAGCGTGACCTGCTGATTCGCAGGCTGGAAGCCGTGTACGCTGCGGACTGACGGCTCATGGCACCCGGCCGTGCCGCACGGGCGCGCGCAGCGCTTCACGTTCGACCGCCAGGCGCCTCTCCGCGCCGCCCCCCGAAAAACGGACGTGCGCCGGCCGGGAAGGGTGTATAAAGGCGTCGAGACGACGTGCCGGCGCCTGCGGCGCCGCGCGAGGTCCGAGGAGGAGGTCACGGACATGCGGGCACAGGATCGACGTCACGGCACCGGCCTGGACCGGATTCCGGGAGTCCGGCCACTGCTCAGCGCACTCGTCGTGTTCGTGCTCGCCCCGGCCGCAACGGCCGGCCAGCAGCAGCAACAGCGGCGCGAGCCGGCCAGCTACACGGCCGAGCAGGCCGACGCCGGGTTCGCCGCCTACCAGCAGCACTGCGCCACGTGCCACGGCGCGAACCTGGACGACGGTCCGTTCGCCCCGCCGCTGCGGGGCGCCGTCTTCCGCGAGACGTGGCTGCCCCGCTCGGTGGAGGCGCTGTTCAGACTGACCGCCGAGACGATGCCGCAGGACCGCCCGGGCGCGCTGGACGACGAGACCAACACGGCGCTGGTCGCCCTGATGCTGCAGGAGAACGGCGTGGAAGCCGGCGCCGCGGCCCTGCCGTCCGATCCGGACCTGATGGCGGATCTGGCGCCGGGCTGGAGCTCGCAGGGCGGCGGCCTGTCGCCGGGGGCGTCCCTGCCGCCGTGGCCGGCTCCGTGGAACCCGCTCGACGCCATGCGGCCGGTCACCGACGAGATGCTGCACGATCCGCCCCCGGGCGACTGGCTGTTGTGGCGGCGGACCTACGGCGCCTACGGCTTCAGTCCGCTCGACCAGATCGACAGGGACAACGTGGACGACCTGCGCGTCGCCTGGTCGTGGGCGCTGCCCCAGGGTCCGAACGAGTCGACGCCGATCGTGCACGACGGCGTGCTGTTCGTGCACGGCTACGGCGACCGGGTCCAGGCCCTGAACGCCGCGAACGGCGACTTCCTCTGGCAGTACTCCCGGCGCCTGCCCCGCGACGTCTCCCCGAGCCTCAAGCGCGGGATGTCGATCCACGGCGACCGCCTCTTCGTCCCCACCTCCGACGCCCACGTGGTCGCCCTCGACGCGAAGACCGGCGGCGTCCTCTGGGACACGCAGGTCGGCGACCTCGACGCCGGCCTGCGGATGACCGGCGGCACGCTCGTGGCGCGCGGCAAGGTGATGGTCGGGACCACGGGCCGGCACGAGGGGGGCAACTACATCGTGGCCCTCGAAGTGGAGACCGGCGAGGAGGCGTGGCGCTTCGGGACCATCCCCGGGCCGGACGATCCCGGCGGCCACACGTGGAACGGCATCCCGCACGTCGAGCGCAACGGCGCGTCGGTGTGGATCCCCGGCAGCTACGACCCGGTCAACAACCTGGCATTCTTCGGGACCGGCAACACCTACGACACCGCCCCGCTCCGTGACCCGGTCGGACCGCCCGGCACGAACAACGACGGGCTGTTTCTGGACGCGACCCTCGCCCTGAACCCGGACACCGGCGAGTTGGCCTGGCACTTCCAGCACCAGGCCAACGGGCAGTGGGACCTCGACTGGGCGTTCGAGCGGCAGGTCGCGGAGCTGCCGTTCGACGGCGAGACGAAGAGCGTCGTCGTCACCATTGGCAAGCAGGCCATCTTCGACTTCGTCGAGACGGCGACCGGCAAGTACGTCTCTTCCATCGACCTCGGCCTGCAGACCGGCATCACCCACATCGACCCGGTCACCGGCCGCAAGACCCAGGATCCGACCCTGATTCCGGGCGACGGCGAGACCAAGCGGCTCTGCCCGCACGTCGGCGGCGGTCGGAGCTGGGCGCCGACCGCCTACGATCCGGGGACGAACATCGCCTACGTGCCGATCATCGAGGCCTGCATGGATCTGGTCCCGGTCGGCGAGGGCGAGCGCGGCAGCCTGACCACCGGCGTCCGCTGGACGGTCCGGCCGCGGCCCGAGAGCGACGGGCAGTACGGACGGCTGGAAGCAATTGACCTCGCGACCGGGGAGACCGCCTGGATCTCGCGCCAGCGCGCGCCGCAGACCACCGCCGCGCTGGCCACCGGCGGCGGGCTGGTCTTCGCCGGCTCGCTCGACCGGCGCATCAGCGCCTACGACGCCGCCACCGGCGACCGGCTGTGGGCGACCCGGCTCACCGAGGTCCCCAACGCCCCGCCGATCACCTACGCGGTCGACGGGCGGCAGTACGTCGCCGCGATCGTCGGCAGCGGCGGGTACCTGACGCGGGCCTACTCGGCGCTCGCGCCCGAGATCCGGAATCCGCCCGACCGCGCGGCGGCGCTGTTCGTCTTCGGGCTCCCGGAAGGAGACGCGGCAGGCTCCAACGCACCGTAGCGCGCGCGGCAGCCGGGTGATATCGTGGGGAGCAGACGACGCCGGCAGCGCGCCGTCGAACCACGCTCGGGAATCTGCGCCCCGCGGCTCACATTCCTGGCCTGGTTGGGCGGGAAGGCAGAGGCACCAGGCGACGACCAGGACAGCATGGCACAGGCCGCGATTACGACGACGGCGGCAGGCTCGACGACGCCACGGACATCCCAGGCCGAGTTGAACGCGTTGTTGTGCGACGTCATGCCGCCCCAGGGCTGCTGGAGCGAAGCTCTCTACCTGTGGCTCACGGACTGGACCAACCGGCTGATCGAGTTCACCGACGGCACCGTCGAGCTGCTGCCGATGCCCACCGTCGAGCACCAGGCCATCCTCTCGTTCCTCAATCGTCTGTTCGACGCTCACCTCGCTCCGCTTGGCGGGTTCGTGCTGTTCGCGGGGCTGCGGGTGCGCATTCGCGAAGGCAAGTTCCGCGAACCCGATCTGGCCGTTCTCCGCAGTCGATCGGACCCCCGGAACGAACCGCGCTACTGGCGGGGTGCGGACGTGGTGGTCGAGGTCGTCAGCCCCGACGACCCGGCGCGGGACCTGGTCGCCAAGCGCGCCGACTACGCCGAGGCCGGCATCCCCGAGTACTGGATCGTCGATCCACGCGCCGAGACGGTGACCGTGCTGACCCTCGGCGGCGGAACTTACGCCGAGCACGGCATGTTCTCGCGTGGCGACACGGCCACCTCGGCGCTTCTGGACGGCTTCGCCGTCGACGTGACGGCCCTGTTCGACTTCGCACGGCCGGAGGGAAGACGCGGTTAGCGCCAATGCACCGTAGCCTGTGGGGAATTCGTGTTGGTTCAGGGGAGCGAATGCTCCGGAGCAGCGTCCTTCGGCGCCATCTTCCGTGAATTCGAACATGACGAAGGAAGGGGGGGCTATGAAGGAATCAAACAATACGGACGCTCCGCTGTCGATCAATCGATGGAACGTTTTCCTGGCGGCACTTCATGTGCTGGTGCTTGTCTGTGGGATGATCTTTCATCCCGTGATCGAAACTGGCGCCGACAGGGCGCTGCCCTGAACCAATCACCACGCGAACGAAGGAGAAGCAGCATGCGGAACCTGAGAATCGCCCTCATCGCCGTCGTCGTCGGTCTGCCCTTCGCGCTCGGCGGATGCGCCGCCGAGACATCCCCCCCGGCCGCCGAGGAGGCGGCCGTCGACAGCGCAAGCCCGCGCGATCCCTTCGTCGGGACGTACGAGCTCATCGGACGCAACGTGAAGGACGAGAACGGCGAGTTCGTCCCGGTGGAGGACTTCAACTCGCTCGGCTACATCACCTACAGCGACCGGGGCTACATGGCCGTCAACGTCATGCCCCTCGACCGCGAGCCCTTCGCCGACGACGCCAATCCGACGCCGGAGGAGGTGCAGACGGCGCTGCAGGGCTACACGGGGTACTACGGCCCCTTCTCCGTCCACGAGGACGAGGACGGCGGCTACCTGATCCACCACCGCACCGGGCAGATCAACCCCGGCGGGGAGGTGGACGCCAAGCGCTACTACGACCTCGTCGACGACAAGCTCATCCTCACCCCGGCGTCCGAGACCGGGATGAAGCACGACGCCAACCGTCAGGTCGTCTGGCAGCGCCTGCCGGACGTGGAGCTCTCGGAGGAGGCGCAGCGCTTCCTCGGCCACCGCGAGCTGCTGTACACCACCCGGTACACGGTACAGGACGGGGAGCCGGTCGAGGATGGCGAGCGGAACGAGGACCGCGCCGGCTCGGTCATCCTCTACACGCCGACCGGCCACATGATGGTGCACCTGATGGCGCGCGAGGGGCGCACCCCGTACGCGGGCGATACCCCGACCCCGGAAGAGTCCATGGCGGCCTACCGGACCTACGGCGGCTACTTCGGGCGCTTCACCGTCCATGAGGACGCGGACCCGATCTACGTCGTCCACCACCAGGAGGGCAGGTCGCGGCCGACCACCGGGGTGACGGACGCCGAGCGGCTCTACCAGTTGGACGGCGACGTCCTGCGGCTGGGCGGCCGGCCGAGCGAGAACGAGGACGGCGTTCTCGCCGGCGGGCACCTCTACTGGGAGCTGATGCCGAACCGGGAGGAGTAGCCCGGCAATCGTCCCCTGAGGCTCCGCTCGCCGCCCAGCCGAGCCTGTCCAGGATTCTGCGCCACTCGCATGGCGCAGAATCCTGGCCGGAACCGGGCTGCAACGAAACGTCGTGACCAGCGCCGAACCGAAACGGGACGCGCGCCGAAGGAGGAACCGATGCTGCGGATCGCCCTGTGCGCCTGGATGTCGGGAGTCGCGCTGGCGGCGGCGAGTCACGCCGGCGCACAACCGGCCGACGAGTACGAGTACCTGGTGCTCGCCACCAGCCGCACCTCCACGATGGAGCGCGAGATGAACGAGGCGGCGGCGGACGGTTACCGCTTCGCGTCCGTGATGGGTGGAGACACCGAGTTCGGCGGCGACGAGCTGGTGGCGGTGATGGTGCGCGATGCGTCACGGGGAGCCCGCAGCTACCGCGTGCTGGCGACCACGCTGACCTCGACCATGCAGGCGGAGCTGGAAGAGGCCGGGGCGGAGGGCTACGACCACCGCGGGCAGACCGTGTACTCGTCGTTCTTCGGCGGACAGGAGATCGTCGTCATTCTTGAGCGTGACGACGCGGCGCCCGCCGTGCGTTACGACTACCAGTTGCTGGCTACCAACCAGACCTCGACCCTGCAGCGGGAGCTGCGCACCGCCGGCCGGCGGGGATTCGAGGTCGTCGGACTGACCGTGGGCGAGACCGAATTCGGCGGAGCCGAGCTCGTCGTCATCACCCGCCGCGTCGACGCTCGATGACTGGAGGCCCAGAGGACGGCGTTCTCGCCGGCGGGCACCTCTACTGGGAGCTGATGCCGAACCGGGAGGAGTAGCCCGGCAATCGTCGCCTGAGGCTCCGCTCGCCGCCCAGCCGAGCCTGCCCGGGAGCCTGCGTCGCTACCACGGCGCAGGCCCCTGACCGGAACCGAGTTACACTGAACCTCGTGACCTGCGCCGAACTGAAGCGACACGCACTGGCCCTCCCTCCCCGGCAGCGCATCGAACTGATCGATGCGCTGCTTGAGGAGGGCCTGCCGCCGCTCACCGAGGCGCAGAAGACGCTGCTCGAGGAACGCTGGGCGGCGTACGAAGCCAGCCCTGTCGACGTGTTTCCCGCCGAGGATATCCACGCCGAGGCCACCGTCAACCGGAAATGAGGCTGGTCCATACGTGCCTTGCGCGCGCCGCCCTCATGGCTGCACAGGCTCGGTATTCTCAGCGCGAACCGAGTTGATCGTCCGAGAAGAGCTACGGCCTGCGCCCTTCCGAGCGGGGGAAAACACTGCGTCGACGGGGCTTGGGTCGCAGGAATTTTGCGGCCAAGCGTGGGTATAATCGTGGAAACCCCTGAGAATGGAGGTGAGAATGGTGCGAAGAGCTCCAGCCCAGGAGGATCCTCTCGCCGTTGAGAAGCAGTACCTGAAGGCTCATCTGGACGAGCTGGCCAGCAAGTACCCGGGGAAGTACCTGCTCATCAAGGGCGAAGCCGTGCACGGAGGGTTCGAGACCTATGACGAAGGCGTTGACGTGGGGGTTGCGAAGTTCGGGCGTGGCCCATTCCTGGTGCGGTCGGTTCTTCATCCCGACGATGCCGATGCGGTGATTATTCCGGCGTTGTCGGTGGGGGTTCCGCTTGTCGCCAATCCTTAATGGGCATGTGAATCGGGGCAGGGCTGGTCTCCGAGAACTCGGCCCCCAAGTCCAGATTTCGTTGTTCCCCGCGGGCGAACCCACCCCAGAGTCGCCAGAACCCGTGGCGGGTCGGGCCTTGATCGATACGGGAGCTCTAACGACATGCGTCGATCGACACGCCGCGGAGCAGGCAGGGCTATCTGTGGTCGGAAGCGGTAAGATGACGTCGGCGACGCACGAGAACGAGATCGTGCCGATCTACGCGGGGAAGTTGAGAATTACCGGCTTGCCTTTCGAGATCAAGATGAGGTCAGCTCTGGGTGCGAACCTGCGCCCTCAAGGACTGATCGCTCTGATCGGGCGCGATTTGCTCGAAAACTGCGTGTTGGTCGTCAACGGACCGGATGGCTCCTTCTCTCTGTCGATGTGACGGAACTCTGACCAAAGAAACTCGCGAACCCCGTCCGTGCGGGCCAGGACAGACAGCGCCATGGCTCGGTCAGGGCGACTTCTGCCAGCGCAAGGAGCTGCGTGGGACGTTGCGCGATGGGCAACGTCCCACGGGGAGTACTCCGACTTGCCTACCGGCTGACGGTGACGGTCACATCCTCGTGCGTTGCCAGGCCGCCGTCGTGGGCGAGGCAACGGAGCACGTAGGTGCCCGGCTCGCTGAAGGTGGCCCGGACGACCCATGTGCCGTCCGCCGGCACCTGGGGCGGCTCCCAGCCGGGCGCCCACGGCGAGTCGGCGCCCTCGCGGTAGTCCTCCCAGACCTCGAACTGCGGCGGGTCGAACGTGACGTGGTCCTCGCCGCGGTACACGATCCAGGCGATGCGGAGGCCGCTGGCGCTGTTCGGCGTGCCCGCGCCGCCGCGGCCGAGCCGCCAGCTCGGCGGGGGCATGGCCCGCCGCCTCGGCACGCCGTCGTCGCTGGCCACCGCGGTCAGCACGACCGGCTCGCCGACCCGCACCTGCCGGACCGGGTCGCCCTCGACATCGAGCACCGGCCGCTCGTTGCCGAAGATGTTGTAGGCGCCGCCGGCCGGCCCGCCGGCGCCGTTGTTGTTCATGATCGCGATGTCGTTGAGGAAGTAGTCCGGGTGCAGCGTCGCGTAGGCGCGCTCGGTCTGCCCGTTGCTGGTCAGCGTCCAGACGACCTCGCCGTCACCGAAGTCCGCCGGCACCCGCACCCGGAAGACGTGCCGGTTGCGCCGCGGCTGGAAGTGCGTCGGCTGACCGCGATCCGGGCCGCCCGGCTCGAGCCGGTTGTCCGGCCCGATCGGGACGTCGATCTCCTGATCCCAGTTGCGGTTCATGTAGCCGAAGACGAGGTTGAACGTCCCGTCGTCGTTCTGCTCCCAGCCCTCGTAGGCCGGCGCGATGCTCTGCTCGGTCTGCGGGTAGACCTGCGCCGCGGCGGGTGCCGCGGCCATAGCCAGCACGAGAGCCGGGGCGATGAGCGCGCAGGCCAGGGCGGCGGCCGGCGCCGCGGACGCCGCGACGGCGGGCGCCGATCGCGTCGGCGTGCGTGGCAGGTTCCCAGGAGTCGGACTCCCAGCCATCGTCATTGCTCCCCGGCGTCGTCGTCGGTGGCGGTCGACGACAGCCCCGGCAACTCGGCATAGCCGCACAGCGGGCACCCTATCGGCGTCTCCCCCGGTTGCAGTCCGAGCCGCTCCCGGCGGGTCGCCATCTCCTCGGCGAACTCCTCGTCGTCGAGGAAGACCGCCTGCCCGATGTTGATCATCATGTTGTCGATCGAGCGGTGGCCGAGGCCGGACCAGTTGCGCGGGTCGGAGACGTTCGGGTTGGTCGGCGTGTTGTCGAAGTAGCCGGTGATGCGCAGGATGGTGCCCTTCGGCAGCAGCGGCGCGTAGTCGTCCTCGAAGGTGTAGACGCGCACCCAGTTGTGGTTGTAGCCGGCGCAGCTCAGCGTCTCGATGGTGTTGTTCCAGATGGCGTCGAGGCACATGCGCACGCCGGCGGCGTGCATGTGCGGCTCGTACACCGTCATCTTGGTGTGCTCCATCAGGGTGCTGAACGCCTCGAACTTCTGGTCGGCCTGCAGCGGCCTGATGTCGAGGTCGAGCGTCGCCGGCCCGATGATCTGCACCGTGCGCGCCGGCTCGTAGCCCTCGGGGTGGAACTTGAGGCCGATCTCCAGGTGCGCCCGCGTGTGGCGGCCGTTCGAGTGCAGGTGGGCCGACGGGAACAGGATCTTCGACCCCGCCTTCAGCAGCTTGCCGGAGTCGGGATGGAAGACGTCGGCGTTGCGTCCTACCTCGTGGACCGGCCAGAAGCCCGCCTCGGCGACCGGCTTCCCGTCCGGGCCCACCGGCATGAGGACCAGGTGGTGGATGACGTAGAGCCCCCCGATGGTGTCGCGCTCGGGCGGCCCCTCGAAGGTGTTGACCTCGCGCATCTCGATGGCCGAGACGTAGCGGTCCTCGGTCAGACCCGTTTCCGTCTCCCCCATCGGACCCCACCAGTCGGGTGCGGTGGGCGACACCTCGATCTCGGGCGACGTCAGCACGAGGTCGGGCTCGCCGATCTCCCAGCCGGAGTCGTCGGCGACCTCGGCGGCGACGGTCTCCTCGACCGGCTCCCCGCGCGGGGCCCCGTTGTCGGCCCACTCGGCGATGGCGGCAATCTCGTCGGCGCTCAGCGAGACGTCGCCCTTGTAGTGCTGGATGCCGATGTCCTTCTCGATGTACCAGGGCGGCATCACGTCCGGCTTGCCGACGCGGCCGGTGCGGTACTTCATGGCCCGCGCCCACGGACGCGCCTGCTCGTAGGTGAGCAGCGACATCGGGGCCACCGATTCGGGCCGGTGGCATTGCTGGCAGCTCCGCTCGAGGATGGGCGCGATGTCCCTGGTGTAGGTCGCGCCGGTCTCGGCCCCCTCGGAGGCGGAGGCGGGGGCAGCGAGCAAGACCACGGCGGCGACGGCCGCGGCGGCCCACGGCATGGGCACAACTCTCCGGGAGACGGACGCAGACATCATGGGAAGCCCTCCTCTACTGATTCTCGCACCGAGACTGCATTCCTTCCAATCGTAATCGGCCGGCGGACGCTGGGCAACGCTCTCCGCGAACCGGGGCCGTCGTCCGGCCGTCGCCCCCGCGCATCATTCTTCGCGACGCTCCCGCGCCCGTTCACACCGCGGTCTACCCGCTCCCGCACCACCCAAGGACCAGTAGCAGCAGGACGGCGATGCCCAGCAAGCTCAGGCAGCCGTCGCGGATCTCATTCTTCTCCTTCCCCTTCCTCTCGTTCTCGCGCTCGCGCTGCTTGACCAAGCGGCTCAGCAGCTCGATTCCCGCCGCAGCATCCTCGGCGGACAGCTCGGGATCGTCGGGATTGATGTCGACGATGATCTCTCCCTGTGTCTCGGGGTCCAGGCTCTTCAGCAGGAGCCGCAATTCGGCGCGCTGGGGTCCGATCGCCGTTCCTCGCTTCATGTCCGCCATGGATTACTGCGTGCTCTGCTCCAACCCTGTCCACGCGCCCGGAAGATGTAGTAGGAACGGCGCGCCTACTGCCCGTTCACGATCCGCAGGAAATCGACGTGGGAACCCACCAGGCCGTGCACGCCGACGTGCCGGGCCACGTCGAGCTCCAGTCGCTCGATGGTCGCGGCCAGGGTGCGCATGCTGTCGTTCACCGGGGGCGGCTCCGCGCTCGGCAGCCGCGGAGAGTAGAGGTCGGCGTTGATCAGGATCCGCTCGGCCGGCAGATGCACGACCAGCATCGTCCCCACGTGGCCGAGGTCCGGCACCGCGTGGACGTTCATCACCCGCTCGCCGTCGGTCAGCGTGTACTCGTCGCTCACCAGCTCCAGCGCCGGGATGCGGTTGGGCGCGAACCACGGCATCAGGCTCGAGAGGATGTCGGGCTCCAGCGAGCGCGTGCCCGGGTGGAGGAATACGTCCATGTAGAAGTCGCGGCTCGCCTCGTGCGTGATGACCGCGGCGCTCTGGGCGACGTAGGTCCGCAGGCCGCCGGCGTGATCGACGTGGTGGTGGGTGTTGACGACGTAGCGGATCGGCTTGTCCGGCACGCGCCGCCGGAGCTCGGCGATCACCGCGAGCGAGCGCGCCTCGCTCTGCGGCGCCTCCACGACGGCGATGAAGTCGTCGAACTCCACCCCGATGCTGTGATGGGAGCCGCCCGACACGCGCCAGACGCCCGGCGCCATCTGTGTCGACCGCACCACGACGGGCGGTACGGTCGCCTCCCGCACCACGTCCGGTATCACCAGCTCCCGGTCCAGGTCGAGATTCGGGTGCACCCCCGTCACCGTGATCTCCATCCAGTTGTGGCCGGGATTGACCCGCGGGTCGCCCTGGTGCGAGTGCAGCACGGTCGGGAACATCACGCCGTCGAAGTCCTGGTACCCGGTGTAGCGGTGGTCGTAGATCATGTCGCCGAAGTACGGGTTGGGAACCCAGGTCAGAACCCGCTCGACGAGGTTGTCCTCGTTGATGGTGCCGTTGACGCGGTACCTGTCCAGCGCGGCGAACGACACGATGGTCAGCGGGCGGCCCTCGAGCATCAATGCGGTCGCGGAAGCGTCGTCCGCTTCGGCCGCCGCCTTCAGAAACCCGTGCGGCGACATCCAGATGTCGAGCTGCCGGACCTCGGCGTTGGCCGGCTGGGGCACGGGGTCGTCCCCGGCCAGCGTCCAGGTGTATTCGCCGGCGGTGAAGAAGACGTGCTGCTGCTCGCCCTGCAGCGGCGTGCCGCCGCCGAGCGCCGGATAGTCGCCCTGCCGGCGGTTGTAGATCTCGTACGACGCGCGATGGCCGTAGCTGATGGTGCGGTCGTAGGCGGTCACCTCGAACCGGGGCCAGTCGTCGGCCGGCGTGTGGCTCTGGCCGACGTTGGCCACCCACCCGTGTCCGGAGTACCGGATCGTGCTCACGTCGCCCATCGCCGCTGCGGCGGCCTCCAGCACTTGTCCGACGTCCTGGGCCGCGGCCGGCGCCGCCAGCGCGCACGCCGCGACGAGAGCAGCAAGCATTCTACGCATCGGTATCCTCCCGGCAATCTGCAAATGTCTGTGGAGCCGGATGATAGTCCGCCATCAGAGCTACCACAAGCGCGAGACCCCGCGCGATCGCGGCGCGCGCCGCGACGAGACGGCGCCGTTCCTCGCCGCCGCAGGCCCACTCGGGAATCTCCGGCGCGCGATCGCGGCGCGCGCCGCGACGAGACGGCGCGGCACGACGGCGCGCGGGCGTATAATTCAGGGATCGACCGTCGACGAACGAAGCCAGGCAACGGCCGCAAGGCCAAGTATGGGAGGTGTCAGATGACTCGGCCATATCTCCGCGCCGCGCTGGGCGTGCTCACGCTCCTCGTGCTCGTGCCGGCCGCCGCAGCCGGACAGGATGCTCCGCGAACCCCCTGGGGTGACCCGGATCTCCAGGGGACCTACACGAACAAGACCATCACGCCGCTGGAGCGCCCCGAGGCGCTGGGCGACAAGGTGTTCCTGACCGACGAGGAGATCGCCGAACAGGAGCAGGCGCGGGTCCAGCGCAACCAGGACCTGCTGGAGGCGCCGCCGCGGCGCACCGTCGCGGGGGGCAACGTCGGCGGCTACAACAACTTCTGGCTCGACGGCGGCACGCGGCCCACCAACCGCACGTCGCTGATCGTCGATCCGCCGAACGGCCGGCTCCCGGCGCGGACGGCGGACGCCGCGGCGCGCAAGGCGGCGCACGACGAGGCGTATCCGGTCGACGGCCCGTTCGATTCCTATGAGGACCTGGAGCTGAACGACCGCTGCCTGGTCTGGTCGGCCGGCCCGCCGATGCTGCCGAGCGCCTACAACAACAACTTCATCGTCCTGCAGACGCCGACCCACGTGGTGATCTACGCCGAGATGATCCACGACACGCGCATCATCCCCATCGACGGGCGCGGCCACGTGCCGACGAGCATCCGCCAGTGGCACGGCGACGCGCGCGGCCACTGGGAGGGCGACACGCTGGTGGTCGAGACGACCAACCTGCGGAAGACGACGGCGAACGCGGGCGCGGTGGGCGGCGACCCGATCCTGCTCCGCATGGCGAACGGCCGGTCCGACGACACGCTCACCGTGACCGAGCGGTTCACCCGCAGCGGCCCCGACAGCCTGCACTACGAGTTCACCATCGACGATCCGACCCACTTCACGCAGGCCGTCTCCGGGGAGTTCCCGTTCACGGCGTTCCCGGCCGACGAGCTGCCGTTCCTCTTCGAGTACGCCTGTCACGAGGGGAACTACAGCATGACCAACATCCTCGGCGGCGAGCGCGCCCAGGAGCGGGCGACCGACCAGCCGTAGGCATTCCGGCTCGCGGCGAGGGCCGCGTCCCCACGCTCACACCGGCCGACGGCGTCACATCGACGCCGTCGGCCGGTTCGGCGTTGCGGCTCCCCGCTACTACGCACACGCCCGTAAACTACTGAAAAGACGGGTGTTGCGGTCGCCGCCAGAAACTGCACACGTTCCGTCCCACACTCGGGTTCCGTAGATATTCTGTTTCGCGCGTGTGCGGAGCTCTTGCTGCCATGGGCGGGACGTACCCGCGGGGCCTTCGGCGCTATCGGCTGCCGCGTCTGAGTTCCAGGTAGTCGACGGCCGCGCGCATCTCGTCGGCGTCCCACGCCGTCCAATCGTCGTTGTGCGGCAGTCCCGGCACTCCGGTGCTCCTCCCGGCGGCGACGATGCGGACCGTAAGCCGCTCGGTGCCGTACTGCTGACACAGGGTCAGGACCTTGGTCGTCAGCCCGACCGACGGCAGATCGTGGACACTTGGGCTCTGCCGGTACGACGTCTGTGAATCCACCCGAAATCTGGCCGGGCCTATGCGGCCCGTTTTCCCGTGATTGCTTCCCGGAGGCCTTCCAGGAGCCCTTCGAGCTTGGCCATTCGTTCCCGGAGCTGCCCGAGCTGCTCGGTCGTTTCTTTCCCCTGGGCGTCTATCCGGTCTCGGAGTTGCCCGAGCTGCTCGGTCGTTTCTTTCCCCTGGGCGTCTATCCGGTCTCGGAGCGCATCCATCCGGTTTCGCACCCGGTCGTCGTACCGTGCCACGATTCCCCACACGCCCAGCAGTACTGCTGCGACCATGCCCATGCCGGTCAGCAGTGTCGGGATGATTCCGGGGCTCTCCATGTTCTTCCTCTGTGTACGCTAGTTTTCGTTCGCCTCGCTGTCAACGTAGAGCTGTCCTCCTGCCCCTGTGTCGCGGCTTCGGAGTCGGCTACTGTGAAGCCCGCGAGCAACAGGGCGATGACGGCATCGACCATCCACTTCAGGAATCGGAGCCCCCGCACCTGCGCCGCCAGGGCGCCGATTTCGCCCTTCAGGCGGGCAATCGGACCGCCGAGATCGAGCGTCGCGACGTGGAGGTGCTTCGCCGCATGGCGGGCCCGATACGACGCGGGACCGCCTTCGGGGTCTCCCTCCGCGTAGATCAGAAGTCGGCCGGGCAGGTCCAGCGCGGTGGCGTACGCCAGCATCTGGTACAGGTCGGCGTTCGGCGCCCGCTCGGCCTTCGTCCGCTTGTACTTCGCATCGCCCACGAACGTGCAGATCCGGTCGTCCCACCAGGAGAGGTGCGGCCTGAGACCGACGTGGTCCGCCTCGTCCAGGTGCAACCGGTAGTCGCCGGACAGCCGATCGTCGGAACGGAAGCGGTGCTCGGAGAGTTCCAGGCACTCCCGCAGCGCAACGGTCACGAACTCCTGGAAGACCTGGTTCATGTCCATTAGAAAGCCGGACGCGCGCACCTTGCCGCGACCGGCCTCGAACGCCCCGTGCCGCAGAACGAGTCGCGCGAGCGCCGCCACCCCGCGGTAGTGCTGGTTCAGGCGGTCGAAACCGACCTCCGGCACGGCGCCGGACGGAAAGGCGGCGAGCGACACGTCGCGCAGCGATTCCGCAACCCAGGCGACACGGTTGCGCGCTTCCCGCGAACGCAACTCCAGCCTGCCGAGGCGGTGGGCGGCCGCCTTCACCAGGCGGTTCAGGAGGATGTCGGCCGTGAACGGGTCTTCCGAACCGCCTGCCCGCCGGCTACGGCCCCGGAATCGTGCCCTCTGTCGTCAATCTGATCCGGTAGAGCCCCGTGCGGGCCGTCATGTAGAGGGTGCTGCCGTCGTCGCCCCAGGCCACGTTGGCGGGCACCTCGTCCGGCATGATCGTTCCCAGGTGCGTGCCGTCCGGGGCGATCACCCACACCCCGCCCGGCCCGGTGGCGAACAGGTTGCCGGCGTTGTCCACCTTCAGGCCGTCCGCCGCCCCCTCGGCGGTCTGATCGTTGACGTCGAAGAACACCCGCGGGTTCGAGACGCCCTCCTCGCTCAGGTCGTACGCCATCCAGACCTTCTGCTCGGGGTCCGAGTTGGCGACGTAGAGAACCGCCTCGTCCGGCGACAGCGCGATGCCGTTCGGGCGTGACTGATCGCGATACAGCAGCTCCAGCTCGCCGTCCGGGCTCAGGCGGTAGATGCCGTTGAAGTCGTGCTCGCGGAGCGGCGACTCGTCGCGGCCTTCGAGCGCCGAGCCGGGATCGGTGAAGTAGAGCCAGCCGTCCGACGAGTAGGCGGCGTCGTTCGGACTGTTCAGCCGGCGGCCCTCGTAGCTGTCCACCAGGGTGGTCCGCGTGCCGTCCGCCTCCACCCGCGAGATGAGCCGGTTGCCGTGCTCGCACATCACGAGGCGTCCCTCGGCGTCGATCGTCAGTCCGTTGGAGCTGACCGACCGCAGACCCGTGCGGTCGCCTTCGAACACCGGCTCGATGAACGGGCTCGCCCCGTCGGCCTCGGACCACTGGTAGACGCCGTTTCCGCGCACGTCGGAGAACAGCAGGCGCGACTCGGCGCGGTCCCAGACCGGGCCCTCGGTGAAGACGTAGCCGTCGGCGAGCTTCTCGATTCGGGAATCCGCCGGCACCAGCGCATCGAAGCGGGGGTCGACGCGCAGTATCGTGCCGGCGCCGTTGTCCGGCGCGGGCGCCTCGGCCGGCGGATCGGCGGCCGGCTCCGGTGCGCCACAAGCCGCGACGAAACACGTGATTGCGGCAAGGCAGAAAGCTGTCGCCAGTCTGGTCATCGTCGTTCCTCCTCATGCCCGTCGGGACGCGATCGCCTGTCCGTCCCGGGATTGCCGTCGATATCCGACCGTACGGCGGTAGGATACGTGCAGTTCGGCCATCGTGTCCGTGGCCAGGAGCCTGCGCCGCAGGACGCAGCGAAGTAGGGGGCAAGCCGTTCGACGCGTCGCGGTCGAAGCGGCGTGGCCAGGAGCTTGCGCCGCAGGACGCAGCGAAGCGAAGTGCTGCGGCGCAGGGTCATGGAGCGGGGGGATGGGCCGAAACGCCGAGCCGGCGAGGCGTTTTCGGGGCGCCGGCCCGGACAGGGCAGGCCGCGCCGCGGAGGCGAGAAGAGCGTGACGGAGCGTCGAGGACGTGTCGAGGAAAGGAAGTGACCCGTGCGTGCACCGTTACAGGCAATCCGATGGCCAGGAGTCTGCGCCGAAGAAGGCAACGGAGTGAGTTCTGCGGGGCAGACTCCTGGGGCGGTAAGGGCTGGGGCCGAACGCGGCACCCTGGCGACGGGTTTGGCGGCGGTAGCTGCTCTCGCCCTGCTGGCCGCGAGCGCCGCCGGGGCGGCAGCACAAACGGCCTCCGAGCCGCGGCTGCTGGTCCTGCTGCGCGACGCCAGCGCCCTGGCCGTCGTTGACCCCGCCGAGGGAACCGTGCTGGGACAGGTCCCGACGGTCGGCAACCCGCACGAGGTGGCCGCGACACCGGACGGCCGGCTGGCCTTCGTGGCCAGTCCGAGCGAGGGGATCTCGGTGATCGACCTGGAATCGATGACCGAGGTGCGGCGCCTCGACGTCGGCGCGGGCAGCGTGCCGCACGACGTCCGCTTCGCCGGCGGCAGGCTGTACTTCACCATAGAAGGCTTCAAGGCGATTGCCCGCTACGACCCGCAGGCCGACGAGGTCGAGTGGACGCTCGGCCTGGGGCAGGACGGCGCCCACATGATGATCGTCAGCCGCGACCGGGACACGATCTTCACGGCCAACCGCGAGTCGGACACGGTGTCGATCGTGGAGGGCGCGGCGGCCGGCCCGCCCGACTGGCAGGTGACCTCGATTCCCGCCGAGGGCGCGTATCCGGAGGGGCTCGACCTGTCGCCGGACGGCGCCGAGCTCTGGGTCGCCACCCGCAACGACGGCGACGTGTCGATCATCGACGTGGCCGCGAAGGCGGTCAGCGAGCGGCTCGACCTGAACTTCGAGGACCCGAACCGGCTGGCCTTCACGCCGGACGGCGCGCGCGTGCTCGTGTCCGACTCGGCCACCAGCGTCGTGGTCATGGACGCCGCGGCCCGGACCGAGATAACGCGCTTCGACCTCGCCCCGAACGCACTGCTCGTGCGGCCCGACGGCGCGGTGGCCTATGCCGCGCTGCGGGGCGACGACCGGGTGGCGGTGATCGATCTGGAGACGCTCGAAGTGGTCGACGAGTTCGCGACCGGGGCCGGTTCCGGGCCCGGCTGCATGTTCTGGCTGGCAGGAGAATGACGATGCAGCGAGCGATGTTCGGTTCACGGACGGCGTGGTTGCTGGTGCTGTTCCTCGCGGGCTGCGGCGTAGCCGCCGCGCCCGAGCCGCAGGTTGCCGAAGCGCCGGCAGAGGAACGCGGCGGCGCCGCAGGGGCCATCGCGGATGCCCTCACGTTCCACGCCTCCTTCGACAACGGCCTCGATGCGGATCGGGCGGGGGGCGATCCCGTGCTCTACACCGCGCCGTCGTACGACGAGCAGGATCACGCGGAGCCGGGGCTCGGGAACCCGGCGGTGATGCTCGCCGAGGGCGCGGGGCGCTTCGGTCACGCGCTGCGCTTCACCGAGCGCAACCAGCACGCCATCTTCTACCGGGCGGAGGGCAACATCGGCTACTCCCCCGAAGGCTGGAGCGGGACCGTCTCGTTCTGGCTCAGCCTGGACCCGGCCACCGACCTGGAGCCCGGCTTCTGCGACCCGATCCAGATCACCGACGCCGCGTACAACGACGCCGCGATCTGGGTCGACTTCACGGGCGAGAACCCGCGCCAGTTCCGGCTGGGGGTATTCGGCGACCTCGACGTGTGGAACCCGGACGGACTCGGACCGAACGACAATCCCGCCTTCACCGACCGGCTCGCGGTGGTCGACGAGCCGCCGTTCGCCGGCGACCGCTGGACGCACGTGGCGATCACCTACGCCGGGCTCGGCCAGCCGGGAGGCGCCGCCACCCTGTATCTGGACGGCGAACGCGTGCCCGGCGGGGCGGACGACATCGACGAGCCGTTCACCTGGGACGTCGAGCGCGGCGCCATCAGGCTCGGCGTGAACTACGTGGGGCTGTTCGACGAGCTGGCGGTGTTCGACCGCCCCCTGACCGACGACGAGGTCGGTGCCCTGCACGCCCTCGACGGCGGCGTGGCGACCCTCTCGACCGAGCCATGACGGGGCGCAAGCCTCGGATCGCGGCCGAGGTGGTCACTTCCGCCGCCGTCGCGTCGCTCGACCGAGCCATGACGCGGCGCGAGCTTCGGATCGCCTGCCGGCACCTCGTGTTCGAAGCGGGCGGTAGGCACTGTGGGCGAGCCCGAATTCGGTCCGTTCGTCGAGGGCGACCTCGCACGCGGCGAATTCCGATGGCGGACGTTCTTCACAGTTCCGACGGCGCCGCTTCCGACGCGGCGCGCCTGCTTCGAGCGCCGCGCCCCCGGGAGCATGCCTGACAGGAGTATCGACGCATGGACGTTCGAGTTGGACGTGGACGAGTGATCCGCGCCGTGGCCGGCATCGCCGCGCCGGCGCTCATCCTTGCTGGCGCCGTGAGCGCGCGCGCCCAGTCCTCCCTCGCGGACACCGCTGCCCTGGAGGCGGCGCTCGATGCCGTCGCCGCGGTCGGCGGTGAGCCGCGGATCGTGAGCGGCGCCGGCATGGCGCGGGACGACGTGCCGTTGCTCACCCTCGAGAACGGATCGCCCTTCGACGCGTCGCGCCCCGAGCGCCGCCTCGTACTCGTCGGCGGACTCGACGGCGACGCGGACGCCGCCCGCATCGTGCTCGATGCCGTGCGGTGGTTCAAGACGGAGGCGCCCGAAGCGGAGCGTGCACGGTGGCTGGTGAGCGCGCTCCCATTGGCCCTGCCCGGTGCGGACGCGGCCGCCCTACCCGCCACGTTTCCGCCGGTCGACGGGTTCTTCGACCACCCCGAGCGGCCCGAGAGCCGCTACGTCTGGCGCTGGGTCGCCTACCAGGCGCCCGACCTCGTCGTCGAGATCCGCGCCGGGGACGGGTTGCGCGTTCGCGCCGGCGGCGGCTCCGACGCCGAGGCGTTGCCCGCGCGCTCGCTGACCGCGGCGCTCGCGGACCCGGCGAACCACACCGGCCTCGGTCCGGTCGCCACGCTCCTGGCGACCGCCGGGGCCGCGGACGGCGCGGCGGTCATGCGCGCCGTGCTGGCCCGCGCCAGGGACCGGCAGTCGCCGCTGCGCAACGTCCTGAACCGCCGGATGGCGCGCGACCCGCTCACCGTGGCGCGGCTGATGGCCCGGCGCTACCCGGGCACGCCCAGCATCAGCTACATCCCGGCGCTCGCCTGGGTGCACACGTTCCGGGTCGCGGAAATGGACGACGATGCATCCCTGCGCGACAAGGTGCTGGAAGAGGTCCGTCCCTGGCTCTCCGGCGGCCGGCCGCTGTTCGGCAACCGGATCTCCTTCGCCGCGTTGGCGGGAACGATGATCTTCAGCCGGCTGACCGGGTTGCCCGGCGAAGACGGTGAGACGGCGGCCCGGCTGGCGGCGGAGGGAGTCGCGCTGGCGGCGGCCGAGTCCGCGCCGGGAATGCCGGAGCACGCGTCCGGGTGGAGCGACGACTTCTTCCTGGGCACCATCGCTGCGGTCCGCGCCGGCGATTCGGAGGGTCTCGCCGCCGCCGTTCGGTTGGTGACGGCCACGGCGGCCCGCCTGCAACAGCCGAACGGGCTGTTCCACCACGACGCGGACGCCCCGACCGCCTGGGGCCGCGGCAACGGGTTCGGCGCCCTCGGCCTCTCCGAGCTGCTCACGGTCCTCCCCGCGGACCATCCGGAGCGGGAGGCGGTGCTCGACATCCACCGCCGGCACCTCGCGGGGATGCGTTCCCGGCAGGCGCCGGACGGCATGTGGCGGCAGATCGTCGACGTGCCGGGCAGCTACCGCGAGACCAGCGTCACCGCGATGACCCTGACCGCCATGGCCCGGGGAATTCGCCTCGGCTGGCTCGACGACTCGTACCGCCCGGTCGTCGACCGCGCCTGGCGCGCCCTGCTCGCCCACGTCGCCGACGACGGCACACTCGTGGACGTCTGCTTCAGCACCGGGGCGGGTCCGACCAGGCGACACTACCTGGACCGGCCCGCTGTCAACGGCGCGGACGATCGCGGCGGCGCCATGGTGCTCGGCGCGGCGCTGGAGTACTACGACCTGCTGCGGGCGGACTGAGTCTGCGGCAGCCGACAGAACCCCCTTCGCCATCCCTGTGGCTCGGAGAGCGGGCGGAGAGTCTGCGGGCCACCCCCGGACAGAACCTCCTTCGCCATCCCCGTGACTCGTATTCGTGGCCGTGGCCGTCACCAACGTCGAGTACCGCCGGACAGAACTTCCTTCGCCATCCCCGTGACTCGTGCGCGAAAGCGAGAGGAAGTGGCGGGCAAAGCTCTTCGGCTCTTGAATTACTCAATACATTGAGTAAAATAACTCTTCATATTGAGTAATTCTTCACCATACTCCCGACCCCAGACCGACGAGCTCGTGCGGCGCCTGCGGGAACCGCGCCGCTTCATCCAGGTGCTCGCCGGTTCACGGCAGGTCGGCAAGACGACGCTGGCGGGACGGGCGGCCGCACGGTCCGGTCTGCCGTCCCGCCACGCCAGCGCGGACGAGCCGACCCTGCGCGACACGCACTGGATACAGCAGCAGTGGGAGGCCGCGCGCAACCTGGCCGTCGAGGCGGACGCGGAGGGCGCGCTCCTCGTGCTCGACGAGGTGCAGAAGGTCACGGGCTGGTCCGAGGCGGTCAAGCACCTGTGGGACGCGGACACACGCACCGGCCGGCGGCTGAAGGTCGTCCTCCTGGGATCCGCGCCCCTGCTCGTCGAACGCGGCCTGGGCGAAAGCCTGGCGGGGCGTTTCGAGATGCTCCGCCTGCCGCATTGGAGCTTCGCCGAGATGCGCGAGGCGTTCGGCTGGTCCCTGGAGCAGTACCTCTTCTACGGCGGCTATCCCGGCGCGGCCCCGCTCATCCGGCAACCAGGTCGCTGGATGCGGTATGTCCGCGACTCGCTCATCGAACCCATCGTCTCCCGCGACGTGCTGCTCCTCTCCCGCGTCGACAAGCCGGCGTTGCTCCGCCGCCTGCTGGAGCTGGGGTGCGCCTACTCCGGACAGATACTCTCCTACACGAAGATGCTCGGCCAGCTCCAGGACGCCGGCAACACGACCACCCTGGCCCACTATCTCGATCTGCTCTCCGGCGCCGGTCTCGTCACCGGGCTCCAGAAGTACGCCGGCGGCGTCGCGCGACGGCGGGCGTCGAGCCCCAAGCTGCAGGTCTTCAACACCGCCCTGATCACCGCCCAGGCGGGAATCACGCTCGCGCAGGCGCGTGCGGACCGCACCTTCCGGGGCCGCCTGGTCGAGTCGGCGGTCGGGGCGCACCTGACCAACGCCGCGGCGATGGGTGACTGCGACGTCCACTACTGGCGCGACCGCAACCGCGAGGTGGACTTCGTCGTGAGCACCGGCCGCACGCTGGTCGCCATCGAGGTCAAGAGCGGGCGCGCACCCGAGACGCTGCCCGGCATGGCGGCGTTCTCGGAGGCGTTCCGGCCGGCCCGCAAGCTGCTCGTCGGCGGGGACGGCATCGATCTCGAAACGTTCCTGTCCACGCCGGTCGACAACTGGCTGGAACCGTAACGTCTCCGCCGCGGCGGGTAACCGGTCGGTGACCCGCTTTGCGATAGCAGTTCATGCTAGCATCGATCATGGCTGGGAGCGTCATCACCGTCCGTGACATCGACCCGGGCGACAAGTCCTGGGTCCGGCGCGAGGCCGAGCATCACGGCATATCGATGGAAGAGTACGTACGCCGTCTGATCCGTGAAAAACGCAAGACGTCCGAAGGTCACCAGAAACCGTCCGCGGCGTTCCGGCGGTATTTCGGGACAGAGCACGGCATTGAGCTGCCCTTGCCCAGGTCACATGGGTACCGGCCGGTCACGTTTTCCGAGGACGACGAGAAATGAGGGCGCGCACTGCCTGGATTCTCGATGCGAACGTCGTCTCCGAGATGATGCGGCCCACCCCGGAACCCAGGGTCGCCCGGTTTCTTGACCGGATTGCCGCCGAGGGGATCGGCCTTTCCGCCGTCACCGTCTGGGAGGTCCTCAACGGCATCGGCCGTCTCGATCCCGGCCGGCGGCGGGACGACCTCACAGAGCGTTTCCAAGGCATTCTCGACGACCTGTTCGAAGAGCGGATACTCCACTGGTCAGCCGCCGACGCCCGCGCCTGCGCGCTGATTCTGGAGAACAAGCGCCGCCGGGGCGAGCCGCTCGACGACCATTTGCCGGACGCGATGATCGCCGGCACGGCCGTGAGCCACGGGTTGCGTATCGTCACACGCAACCAGCGCGACTTCCGGAACACGGGCGCCGCGACCGTCAACCCTTGGACCGAGAGTCGTTGAGACGTTCTGCCGGCTCGGATCACCCGCTCAGCGGCAGCGGCCCCGTCGCGTGGCCCAGCGAGTCCACCGGCACGCCCAGCTTGTCCAGCAGCGTCAGGTGCAGGTTCGCCAGCGGCGTGTCGGACGGATACCGGACGTGGCGCCCGCCCGTGCCCGCGGCCCCGCCCGCCAGCAGGATCGGCAGGTTGTCGGAGGCGTGGGCGTTGCTGTCGGCCATGCCGGCGCCGTACACGATCATCGAGTGGTCGAGCAGCGAGCCGTCGCCGTCCGGCGTCGACCGCAGCCGGTCCAGGAACCGCGAGAAGACGTCGACGTGGTACTGGTTGATCTTGGTCAGCTTGGCCAGCTTCTCCGGGTCCCGCTGGTGGTGCGAGATCGGGTGGTGCGCGTCGGCCACGCCGATTTCGGAGTAGGTCCGGCCAGTCAGCTCGCGGCCCAGCATGAACGTGGCGACCCGGGTCAGGTCGGTCTCCCAGGCCAGGGCCAGCAGGTCGAACATCAGCCCGGCGTGCTCGCCGAAGGTGTCGGGGATGCCCTCCGGCCGATCGACCGCGGGAAGCTCGCGGGCGGACTGCGCCGCTGTCCTCTGGATGCGCCGCTCGACGTCGCGCACCGCCTCGAGATACTGGCCCAGCTTGCGCCGGTCGCCCGCGCCGAGCTCGCGTGACAGGTCGTGCGCACGCTCGGTGACCGAATCGAGCAGGCTGGCGTCCTTCTGCAGCCGCGCCCGCCGAATCGCCGGGTCGGTGGTGCCGCTGTCGCCGAACAGCCGCTCGAACACGACGCCGGGGTCGTTCTCCATCGGCAGCGGCGTCGTGGCGTCGGCCCACGCGATGGTGTTCGTGTAGGCGCAACTGAAACCGTTGCCGCACGAGCCGGCGAAGTCGCGGCCGTCTATTGCCAGCTCCAGCGTTGCGAGCTGCGTCTGCCGCCCCAGCACGCGACCGGCGAGCTGATCCATCGAGACGCCGGCCAGCACGTCGGCGCCGTTCTCCGGCTTGGCCGGAACACCGGTGAGAAAGCGCGTGGAAGCGCGCGGGTGCGGGCCGGGACTGGTGACGCCGTGCATCCCGGACAGCACCTGCACGTGGTGGCGAAGCCGCTCGAGCGGCTTCAGGACGAGGGGAAACTCGAAGTCCGCGCCTTCCGTCGCCGGGACCCAGTGCTCCATCCGCATCCCGTTGGGCACGTAGACCACGCCGAGGCGCGGAACGGGGGTCGCCGCGGCCTTGCGCAGCGCCGCGAGCGCCGGAACCATCCCGTCCAGGAACGGGAGCGCCAGCGATGCGCCGAGTCCGCGCAACACGGTGCGCCGCGGGAGCGCCTTTCCGGTGACGATCATGATGCTGTCCCCTCGCTGATTCGGGTGGGCGCGGCGTCGGTTCGGGTGCACGCCCCGCGTCCTGTGCGCCCATGATAAGACGATTCCCGCACGAGAGTTCGCCGATTCCGGTCCGGCAGGCTCCGCGGCATCACCGCGCCGGCTTTCCAACGTCTCCGCGCGGTGGCGATCGCACTTGGCAGCCCAAGCGGCTGTGCGGCACCGCCCGCTCCGGCTTTCCAAACCCGCAACTGCCGGAACAGACGCGGCGGGACGTGGCTGGCGGCTCCACGGTACTGCCCGCTCCGGCTTTCCCAACAGGCTCCGCCCGTGGCATAGTCCCCGGATGCCGGCAGCGAGCCGGCCGATGGAGGAAGTACCGTGACGCGAAGCAGAGGGACGGCGGCGCACTGCGAGACCAACGAGAGAGCGCGGCGTGGCAGACGGTGGTTGGCGGTCGCCGTCGCCGTCTGGCTGCTGGCCCCGGCTGTTGCCGGCGCCCAGGGCTTCCAACTGATCGAGGCGACGATTGCCGACGTGCACGCCGCCTTCGCGTCGGGCGAGCTGACCTGCCGCGCCCTGGTCCGGCAGTACATCGACCGCATGGAGGCCTACGACCAGACCGGCCCGAACCTGAACGCCATCCAGGTGGTCAATCCCCGCGCGCTCGAACGCGCCGACGAGCTCGACGCGGCCTACGCCGAGTCGGGGCCGGTGGGGCCGCTGCACTGCATCCCCGTGCTGCTGAAGGACCAGGTGGAGACGCGGGACATGCCGACCACCTACGGTTCGGCCCTGTTCGAGGGATTCATGTCCCGGCGGGACGCGACCATCGTGGTCCGGATGCGCGCAGCGGGCGCCCTCATCCTGGCGAAGACGAACATGGGCGAGTTCGCCTCGCGCTACGTCGGCTCGGCGTTCGGGATCATCCGCAACGCCTACGATCCGACCCGCAACCCGAGCGGCTCGTCCGGCGGGACCGGCGCGGGCATCGCCGCCAACTTCGGGATGGTCGGCATCGGCGAGGACACCGGCGGATCGATCCGCGGCCCGGCCGCCGTCCACGCGCTCGTCGGCCTGCGCCCCACCCTGCCGCTGGTCAGCCGCTTCGGCATGATGCCGGCCAACCCGTCCAGCGACACGCTCGGCCCGATGACCCGGACGGTGCGGGACGCCGCCCTCCTGCTCGACGCCATCGCCGGCTACGACGCCAACGACCCGATCACGGCGTACACCGTCGGGCACGTGCCCGAGTCCTACGCCGCGGGTCTCGACACCGAGGGCCTGCGCGGAGCGCGCATCGGCGTCATCCGCGAGTCGATGGACCCGAAGACCGATCCCGGCGCCGACGACTACAAGCAGGTGCGGGCGCTCGTCGACCGGGCCCTCGCCGACATGCGTGCGCTGGGGGCCACCGTCGTCGATCCGGTGACCATCGCCGGCCTCGAATCGGCGCAGCGGGCGTACACCACCAACAACTACGAGACCGAACGCGCGATGAACGAGTATCTCGCCGAGCACGAGAACGCGCCGGTCAAGACCGTCCGCGACATCCTGGTCTCGGGCGTGGTCACCCCCTGGCGGGCGCGCGGCCTCATCAACGTCGTCGGCCAGTCGACCACAGACCCGGGCTACCTGACGATTCTCCGTGTCCGGGAGGAGTTGCGGCGCAGCGTCCTGACCGCGATGGCCGAGAACGACCTCGACGCGCTCGTCTACGCCACGTTCGATCACCAGACGACGGTGATCGCACCCGACGCCCTCACCAACGCGAACACCCAGGACGCGTATGCGCGGGGCAACAACCGGTTCCTGAGCCCCGCCACCGGATTCCCGGCGCTGACCCTCCCGGCCGGGCTGACCGCCGACGGACTCCCGATCGGACTGGAGATGCTCGGCCGGCCGTTCACCGAGGCGACGCTGTTCGAGCTGGCCTACGCCTACGAGCAGGGTTCGCAGCGCCGCGAGCCGCCGCGGACGACCCCGGCGCTGGCGCCATGAAGGAATTGGCGAGATGGGGCTCCCCGCCGACGGCGCGAGCGTCCACCGGCCGCCGCGCCGCGCCGGGCGCGCAACGGGACGATGGCCGATCCTGCTGAAGCGGCCCTGTCCTGCACGGGCCTCGTCAAGCGTTACGGCGACGTGCTGGCGGTCGACGGGCTCGACCTGGAGGTGCGGCGCGGCGAGTGCTTCGGCCTGCTCGGACCGAACGGCGCCGGGAAGACGACGACCATCGAGATCCTGGAAGGGCTGCTGGCGCCGGACGCGGGTCGCGTGCGGGTTCTCGGCCGCGCGTGGGGAGAGAACGACGACGCGCTGCGGGCGCGGCTCGGGATTCATCTGCAGGAGTCGCAACTGGACGAGAAGCTGTCCGTGCTCGAGACGCTGCGGTTATTCCGGTCGTTCTATCCGCGCGGGCGTCCGGTCGACGACGTGCTCGGCCTCCTGGAGCTGGACGGCAAGCGCGCAAGCTGGGTCGGCAAGCTGTCGGGCGGCCAGCGGCAGCGTCTCGCCGTCGGGTGCGCGCTGGTCGGCGATCCGGAGCTGCTGTTCCTCGACGAGCCGACCACCGGGCTGGACCCGCAGTCGCGGCGGCAGTTGTGGGCGCTGCTGCAGCGCTACCGGGCCGAGGGCGGCACCATCCTCCTGACCACCCACTACATGGACGAGGCGCACGTGCTGTGCGACCGCGTCGCCATCGTCGACCAGGGACGTATCGTCACCGAGGGCAGTCCCGACGAGCTGATCCTTTCGATCGGGGCGCCGCACATCGTCGAGGTGGCGTTCGCCGGAAGCCGGAGGCCGGGGTCCGGCGACCTGCAGGAACGGGTCGCCGCCCTGCCCGACGTCGACACGGTGCGCGCGGGCGGCACGGCGCACGCCTGGACGGTCACGGCGACGGCCCTGCACCGCACGCTGCCGGCGCTGGTGGGCGTGGCGGCGGAGGCCGGTGTCGAGATTGAGACGCTCGCAACGCGCACCGCCACCCTGGAGGACGTCTTCGTGGCGCTGACGGGGCACCGACTCCGCGATGACTGAGACCCGACCCGCCGAGCCGCGTCATCCGTTCGTCGAGATGACCATCACCCGGCTGCTCATCCTGGTACGCGAGCCGGAGATGATCTTCTGGGTCTTCATCTTCCCGCTGCTGATGGCGCTGGCCCTCGGAATCGCCTTCCGCTCGCCGTCGGAGACGCCGGTGGCGGTCGCCGTCGAGGAAGGTCCCGGCGACGCGGCGCTGGTCGACGCCCTGTCGGCCCACGAGAGCGTGGAGGTCGTCTCCATCGATGCCGGCGCGACGGGCGCGGCACTGCGCGACGGACTGGCGCACGTCGTGGTCGCGCCGGGCGAGCCGCCCACGTACCGCTACGACCCGACACGGCCGGAGAGCCGGCTGGCCCGGCAGACGGTCGACGACCTGCTGCAGCGCGCGGCCGGGCGCAAGGACGTCTGGACCGGCCGGAGCGAGACCGTCACCGCCCCGGGCAGCCGCTACATCGACTGGCTGATCCCCGGCCTGCTCGGCATGAACATCATGGGAACCGGCATGTGGGGCATCGGCTTCACGCTGGTCGTGCAGCGCACGCGCAAGCTGCTCAAGCGGCTGATCGCAACGCCCATGCGGCGCCACCAGTACCTGGCCGCCCTGGTGACGGCGCGCCTCGTGCTGCTCGCGCTCGAGCTGGTGGCGCTGGTCGGCTTCGCCCGCCTGATGTTCGGCGTGCCGATCGAGGGCTCGCTTGTCAGCCTCGCCGCCGTCTCGCTGCTCGGGGCGATGACCTTCGGCGGCATCGGGCTGCTCACGGCGAGCCGCGCGCAGACGATCGAGGGCGTCTCGGGCATCATGAACGTCGTCATGGCGCCCATGTGGATCTGCTCGGGCGTCTTCTTCGCCTCGTCGAACTTTCCGGACGCCATGCAGCCGTTCATCCAGGCGCTGCCGCTCACCGCGCTCAACGACGCGTTGCGGGGCGTGATGCTGGACGGGGACGGGCTGATCGCGAACGGACCCGAGCTGCTCATCCTCGCAGCCTGGGGCGCGGCGAGCTTCGGCGTCGCGCTCAGGATCTTCCGCTGGCGGTGACGGCCAGCAGGCTGTGAAAGGGTTCTGGCCGGAGCCGCTGCTCCAACTGAATCCGACGTTCAGACCCGGCGGGACGATTGACCAGTTGGTCACAGACGACGTCATCTGTGAGGAGTGCTCGCGAATCTCTCGGATCGGCAAGTCCGTCACCGACCATCACGGCAAATGGCGTATGCTCTCAGCTTGCCCGTGTCGGAGATGCCGCCAGAACGCACGATCTAGCCTGCACGGTTCACCGTGCAGGACTCCATCGACGCCACCGGACGTGGCCGCCTCGCCAAGCCGACCGCCGACCGGTGCGTGTCACGGCGCTTACATTCTGTAGGCCATAGCCGGAACGACGCCGCATGACCCTTGTGCCCCACCGCGCCGAACGAGATGACCACCGACCCAGGCTGCTTCCTGGCGAGGACTTGAACAGGCAGGTCCGAGCCGTGCTGCGCCACGCCGTGGTTGCGCACCAGGACGGCCTCAAAGTCTACGAGAGTCTTCGGAACCTGAACGAAGTGATCGGCACGGAGTACGGCGACCGAGTGCTCTACGAGCTGATTCAGAATGCTCACGACGCGCACCGGGCCGAAGACCGGGGACGCATAGCCGTCAGGCTACTCATTCGGTCGGAAACCGACGGCACCCTTTACGTCGCCAACGGCGGCAGTGGCTTTCGCAGGAAGGACGTCGACGCGATAAAGAACCTCGCGACCACTGCCAAGGAGATCGGCGAGGGCATCGGGAACAAAGGCTTGGGCTTCAGGAGCGTCGAGGCGCTGACCGACGACGTACGGATATTCTCGCGCAGGGGCAGAAACGCGTCGGCCCGTTTCGACGGCTACTGCTTCCGGTTCGCCCATGTGGACGAGATCGAGTGCCTGCTGAGGGCGGACGGCATCGACGCAGCCACAGCCCGCCATGTTGCCCGCACGGTGCCGCGATATCTCGTGCCTGTGCCGGTGGCCGAGCAGCCGGACGCCGTCGTGTCGTACGCGCGCCGCGGCTACGCGAGCGTCATCGTCTTGCCCCTGTGCACGGAGCAGGCGATAGATCTGGCGAAAGTCCAGGTTCAGGCGCTCAATGACCTCGATGTGCCTCTACTCCTTTTCCTGGACCGCATCGCGGAATTCCGCATTGATGTCGAGACGCCCAACAAGGTCGTTCGTCGCCGGCGGCTCACGCGGCGACAGTCGAGAATCGGCCTCGTCAGCAGAATCTGTGGGTGAGTTCTGGTTCGGGCAGGTCGCCAA
>WTFV01000006.1 GCA_011523845.1 Acidobacteriota bacterium
ATTTCCTGCTCGTTACAGTCCAGCCCCGGACATCCGGGGCACGGGCAGGGCTAGGATGGGCAGGTTCGCGTGGATGTGCGGCGTGGTACCGGAGGACGCGGATGCCGGAGATCCGTCTGCGTGTCATCGCTCTCGTCGCCATCGTCGTCTCCGCGAGTGCGGGTATCGGCGAGGCGCCGGCACCGGTACTTTCGGCCGAGCTGGTTGCCCTGCACGAGCAGGCCCGGCACGGAGAGGCGGAGGCGCAGGCCTCGCTCGGATTCAAGTACCGGCGCGGCGAAGGCGTGCTGCAGAACGACGTCGCGGCGGCGCGGTGGTTCCGGACGGCGGCCGAGCAGGGTCACGCGGAGGCGCAGTTCAACTTGGGCTTCCACTACCGCGAAGGGCGTGGCGTACCGCAGAACGATGCGCGCGCCATCCGCTGGTATCGCCGCGCGGCGGATCAGGGCGACGCCGACGCCCAGAACAACCTGGGAGGCATGTACGCCCGCGGCGACGGCGTCCCACCGAACGGCGCCGAGGCGGTGCGGTGGTGGACGCTCGCGGCCGAGCAACGACATCCGGTGGCGCAATACAACCTGGGCTTCATGTACGGCGACGGCCTCGACCTTCCCCGGAGCGCCGAGGACGCCCTGCAGGCGTCCGGACGAGCTGCTCGGAGCGGCCCGGCGGCGGCAGGGGACCGTTCCAGGCTCGCACCCCGCGGCACGCAGGGCGTTCCGCAGGACTACGTGCGCGCCTACATGTGGCTGATCCTGGCGTCGCGCCACGGCACCGGCGCGGTACGGGACGGCGCGATACAGGGGCGCGCCCGGGCCGAGCAGAAGATGTCCCGGGCCGAACTCGCCGAGGCCCGGCGCCGCGCCCGAGAGTGGAGGCCGGCGCGCCGAATCATCCCACCGGGTTCCAGACTCGATCGAACCCGAAGCCGCTGAAGTCCTTCACGTTGGCCGTGGCGAATTCCGTCACGCCCTGTCGCCGCAACGACAGGGCCAGGCGTGCGTCGTAGATCCTGCGCCGGGCAAAGCAGGCCGTGGCGGCCAGCCGCCAGAGCTCGTCGTGCAGCGCGGTGCCGTCGGGGTCGAACCCGATGAGCATCCACCGCGGATGGCGGCGGTACCTCTGCACGACCTCGACGGCCGCGGCGGCCTGCAGGGGGCGGAGGAGCACTGCGGGATTCCTCAGCAGCGCGTAGAACTCCACGAGCACCAGCTCGGAGACGGCGACGTCGTCGCGGGGGGTCAGGTTCTCCAGAAAGACGCGGGCCCGGTCGTGGAAGGGGCTGTCCCGGCTGAAGGCGAAGAGCAGGACGTTGGTGTCGAACGACGTCACCGCCGCCGCCTCGCCTGGTGCCCGGTCTCTCGAAGCGCGTTGACGGTCCACGCCTCGATGTCGTCGAGCGCGGCCTCGCGGATCGCTTCGGCGCTCAGCCCGCGCCAGCCGACCGTGTCCGACACCGGTGGCCGCCACGGCGTCGAGGGCGGCGTGACGACGGGATGCTGGGCCAGGAACCGCTCGGCGGCCCGCCGCATGGTCTCCGCCAGAGACCATTCCCGTGAGGCGGCCAGCCGCTTGATGTCGCGATACAGCGCGTCCGGAAGCTGAATCTGCGTTCTTACCACGCCATCACTTGTACATCACCATCAAATTCATATCAAATTGGCATCGCTTTCACCGGCCCTTGACGCCAATCCTCCGAACGGTCATCGTCGGCATGAGGAGCTCGGCCGGAAAGGCCGGACGGAAAGCGAGATCACGATGCGACGAAGACTCGAACGGCTGGCGGTTGCGATCCTCCTCGCCCTCGGCGCCGCGGGACTCGCGGTGGGCACGCAGGAAGCCGACCCCACGACCATCACCGGCGTCGTGACCAGCGGCGCCGGCCCCGAGGCGGGCGTCTGGGTCATCGCCGAGACCGGCGACCTGCCGACGAAGTTCCGCAAGATCGTGGTGACCGGCGACGACGGCCGATTCCTGCTGCCGGAGCTTCCGGCGGCGAGCTACTCGGTCTGGGTACGGGGCTACGGGCTGGTCGACTCGACGCCCGTCACGGCCGCGCCGGGTGAAGACCTGAGGTTGACGGCCACCGTCGCGCGGACGCCGCAGGAAGCCGCCGCGGTCTATCCGGCTGCCCACTGGCTGTCGCTGATCGAGCCGCCGGAGGCGGATGAGTTCCCCGGTACCGGCGCCGGCGGCAACGGCATCAGCGAGCAGCTCCGGACCCGCGACGAGTACCTCTACAACGTGAAGGCCTGCCTGCGCTGCCACCAGGTCGGCGGCGAGTTCACGCGCGGGCATCCGGACGCGGAGGACTACGACTCGGCCGCCGACGCGTGGGACGCGCGCGTTCGGATGGGGCAGCGCGGGCCCGAGATGAGCATGTGGATGTCGCGCTTCGGGCGCGAGCGCGGGCTACGGATGTTTGCCGACTGGAGCGACCGCATCGCGACCGGCGAGGTGCCGCCGGCGCCGCCGCGCCCGCAGGGGGTCGAGCGGAACCTGGTCCTCACGCAGTGGGAGTGGACCGACGAGATGGGCAAGATCCACGACGAGGCGTCCACCGACAAGCGCAACCCCACCGTGAACGCCAACGGTCCCATCTACGGCGTCGACATCGCGAACGACAACCTCGCCATGCTCGATCCGAACACCCACACCGCGACGATGGTTCGCATCCCGACCCTGGCCGACCGCTCGACGATGCGGGCCTCCTACGCGCAGTCGGGCTACCCGCCGTCGCGCCTGGCGGACCTGGCGCGCTTCAACCCGGCCAGCATCCACAACCCGATGCTCGACAGCCGGGGCCGGGTCTGGTACACGGCGACGCTGCGTCCCCCGGAGAACCAGCCGGACTGGTGCCTGGAAGGCTCGGACAACGAGTACGCGCGGTACTTTCCGGTGGAGCGGTCCGGGCGCAACGTGAGCTACTACGATCCGGAGATGGGGCAGTTCACGATGGTGGATACCTGCTTCGGCAGCCACCACCTGCAGTTCGCGCACGACGACAACGAGACGCTGTTCCTCAGCCGGCCCAACAGCGACGTGTTCGGCTGGGTCGACACGAAGCTGTTCGACGAGACCGGCGACGGGCAGCTCGCCCAAGGCTGGTGCCCGACGGTGGTCGACACCAACGGCGACGGCCGCATCACGAAGCCGTGGAACGAGCCGTCGGTGGTCGGCGGCGCCCGCTTCGAGGAGGACGCCACCCGGAGCACCTACGACTTCGATCCGACGCTGGACACGCGCGTCGCGATTGGCGCCTACGGGATCATCGTCAACTCCGTCGACGGCTCGGTCTGGGGCGCGCAGGATTCCTATCCCGGGAAGATCGTCCGCCTGGTGGTCGGCGACGATCCGCCGGAGAGCTGCATCGCCGAGGTGTTCGAGGTCCCCTCCGAGCGCTGGGACGTGGAGGCGAGCGGCGAGCGCGGCTTCATGCCGCGCGGCCTCGACGTCGACCGCAACGGCGTCCTCTGGACGGCGTTGTCGGGGACGAACCACCTCGCGAGCTTCGACCGCAGCAAGTGCGGGCCGCTGACCGGGCCGGCGGCGCACACGGGGCGGCACTGCGCGGAGGGGTGGACGCTGCATGCGCTGCCGGGTCCCGTCTTCAAGGGAACCAACGTCCGGGCCGACTACAACTACTACAACTGGGTCGACCAGTTCGACACGCTGGGCCTCGGCGAGAACGTACCGATCGCCACCGGCACCGGTTCGGACTCGCTGGTGGCGCTGCTGCCGGAGACGGGCGACACGGTGGTCATGCGCGTGCCCTATCCGCTGGCCGGCTTCCACCCGCGGGGCCTCGACGGCCGCATCGACGATCCGGACGCCGGCTGGAAGGGACGCGGCGTCTACTCGTCGACCGGCTCGGACACGGTGTGGCACGCCGAGGACGGACTTGCCGTCGAGAACGGCGAGTACCGATCAATCTCGAAGCCGATCCTGGTGAAGTTCCAGTTCCGGCCGCACCCACTCGCGAAATAGCGCAGTCTGGCCTGTTGTCAGTGGCTTGGGATGCTTCTTGGGGCGGTCGTTGCCCGTTCCGTATGCGATTCGCACCGGGCGCGGGGCCCGGAGACCGAAGCCTTCTCACTCCAGTACAAGCACCGCGGCGCGCAGCTCCGTCACGTGCGCCGCCCGGATCGGGGTCGACCCCGCCGACGGCGCCGCGTCCGTCCAGCGCGGGGCCGACCGCCCCGCCGCGACGTACGCCGCGGCCAACGCCTCGCGCAGCTCGAGCAGATGCACGAGCTCGACAGGCGTCACCCCCGCCCGCAGGACCGGGTCCGTCCAGCGGAACGGCGTCAGCCCCGCGTCCCGTCGCAGGGCGTCGATACGCGTACGAAGCTGGGTGAAGTGGATGGCCCGGATCGGCGTCACCCCGGGGACTATCGGGTCGTCGGCGACCGGCACCACTGCCGCCTCGTCCACCATCACCGCGAACGTCTGCTCGGCGTCGAGCCCGCCGCGGTCGCTCGCCCGCACGCGGATCGTCGCTCTGCCCTCGCCCGCCGCCGTCAAGGTGACGCCGGCTCCCGCCGCGCTCACCGTCACCACGCCGGGCGCCGAAGAGGCCGCGGTGTAGATCAGCCGGTCGCCGTCCGGGTCGCGGAACGCGCCCGCGACGTCCACCTTCCGTCGCGCCCCGGGCGGCAGCCGCCAGTCCGGCAGGGTGCCGATCGCTGCGGGCGGTCGGTTGCTGCCGTGCGCGGGCGGGTCTCGCCACGGCGCCGCCACCTTGAAGCGCGACCACGGCCGCGAACGGTCCTCCGAGTCCGCTCGCACCTCCCCGCCGCCACCCTGCGCGGCAACGACGTAATGCCCGCTCGCCGTGTACAGCGACAGCGTGTCCCCGGCGCGGAGCGCGCCCGACCCGAGTTGCCGCCGCATGACGAACCGCGTCGAGGGAGCCGCTTGCCGCGCGGTGGCGTCGACCTGCGCGCCGCCCCCGAGCTGCGCCTGCAGGTAGAAGCCATCCGACGTATGCAGGGACACGCTGTCGCCGGACTCGACGCACGGCCCCCCGTTGTGGTCGACCAGCGTGAACAACCCGTGAGGCCCCAGTCGACGCTGATCCGCCCTGACCGCCCCGCCGCCGTTCCCCACCGCTCCCACGTACAGCCCGTTGCTCGCCTGCAGCCGGACGCTGCTGCCGCCGCTCAGACACGGCGCTCGCCGCCAGTTCGCAGCGTACCGCCTCATCCTGTTCATGTGCCCTGCCGCGTCGGCCGGGCCGTCCGTCGCGCCTGAGGGCTCGGTTCCGGGGATGCCGGTTGCGATTCCACGGGTCTCCCGCTCCGGGTTGCTGAACCGGACGACCTGCAGGAATCCGTCCTCCACGCACTGCTGTCCGGTGGCCATGATCGTGACGATGCAGTCGGTGTCCGGGTCGCCATCGATGGGCCCCGCGAACCCGAAAGCTTCGGGATACGGAGCGTCGATCAGCCGGTTGCCCGACGTTTCCGACTGCTTCCACTCGTGCCGGTCATGACGCAAGCCGAGGTTGTGCCCAATCTCGTGGGGGAAGGCCCTCGAGCAGTCCGAACACGCTACGCTGAACGGCAGAGCCTCATCCGCCGACACCCGGTCGGGCAAGTTGATGAAGGCCCGGGCGTACGCGTCCGCCAACCCCCTCCCACGGAACAGCAGCGTCACAAGGTCGGCCGCGTAGCGGTCCCGCAGCTCGCGTCCGCGCTCCCATTCCGAGAGCATGCGGAGCATCTCGGAGGAGGAACGGAAGCCCGCTTCCCGAAACGGCTCCGCCTCTGTCGGCGCAGCCGCCAACCGGAGCCGATGTGCCACCCCGCTCTCGGCGTACACCGCGTTGGTGTGGACGATCAGGAGGTCGACCAGCAGCTCCATGATGGCCGCATCTCCGCCCGCGTCCTCCTGCTTCGCCTCCGGCGTGTAGAACACCAGCACGTCGATCCAGCTCCCATCCTCCGTCGGAGCGGCAGCATCCTCGGCAGTCAGCCGCACCGGCCTGGACGGCCGCGGAGCCAGGACGGCATCGTTGCCCCACGGCTCGAACGCCGCCGGAGAGCGGGACAGCGGCGCGTCGGCTGCGGAGCCGCCTCCCCCCGACCGCCAGACGTACCAATGCACTGCCGCCGCGACGAGTTCACCGTGAACCACCACCTTCACGGGCCAATCGGGCAATCCTTCGAGTGCTCCCTTGAGGTAGTAGCCGGCGGACGTTGGGCCTGTCGCGTCGAGAATCACCGGGTAGCCGAACCCCACTCGACGCGGCAATTCGATGCGCGCCCGGCCGGTCGCACCGATCTCGACCCGCGCGGCCTCCAGCACCTCCAGGTCGAACTCGGCCAGCGACGGCTGCGAGGCAGCAGGCGCCGCGAGCGCGAGCACGAGAGTGACGAGGGCTGCCCTCATCCCTGCTCCCCCTCCTGCTGCGCGGGAGCCTCCCGGGGTCCGGGAGCACCTTCCGCGGCGCCTGCGCGCGCTTGTTCCTTCCGGCTCTCGACGCGCACGAAGATGCGGTTCGTCGACTCCCGCAGGTCCTCGAGAATCAGGTAGGCGATCGGGACCAGAATCAGCGTGACCAGGGTGGCGAACAGCACGCCGAACGCCAGCGAGACCGCCATCGGAACGAGGAACATCGCCTGCATGCTGCGATCGAGCATCAGCGGCGACAAGCCGACGAACGTGGTCAGCGACGTGAGCAGGATCGGCCGAAACCGGATTCCGCCCGCCTCGCGGATGGCGCGCTGCAGGAGGCTGGAACGGAGCCCGGAATCATCGGCGCGCCCGCCGGGCGCGGCAGAGCGGGCCATCGCGTTGTTGATGAAGTCGACCATGACCAGACTGTCGTTGACGACCACGCCGGCCAGCGCAACCAGTCCGAACATCGACATCATCGTGAGATCGACGCCCATCACGATGTGCCCCCAGATGGCCCCGACGAATCCGAACGGGATGGCGGCCATGATGATCAACGGCTGCACGTACGAACGCAAGGGGATTGCGAGCAGCGCATAGATCAGCAGCAGGGCGAGCAGCAGCCCCTGCTGCAATCCGCTGACTGCGTCGGCCTGCTCCGCCTGAGCGCCCTGGAACGAGTAGACGACCCCCGGATAGCGCGCGAGCACGTCGGGGAGGATCCGCGCCGCCAGGTCGGCGACCACCGGACCCGCCGACGAAACGTCCGGATCGACGGCCGCCGTCACGTTCACCGCGCGGTTGCGGTCGACGCGCGTGATGGTCGCGTAGCCGCGTCCCGGCTCTACGTAGGCCACCTCGCCGAACGGCACCTGGCCGCCATCGGCGGTGCGAATGCGCATGCTCTCCAGGTTGCCGAGCGACCGCCGCTCCTCGCGCGGGTAGCGCACCATCACGCGCACGTCGTCCCGGCCGCGCTGGATGCGCTGGGCTTCGTCGCCGTAGAACGCCTGCCGCACCTGGCGGCCGAGATCCTGCAGCGACAGCCCGAGCGTTTCCGCCCGCGCCCGGATGCGGAGCCGCATCTCCTCCTTCCCGGCGCGGAACGAATCGGCGACGTCGTAGACGCCGACGTACTCCGCGAGCCGACCCTTGATGGCGTCGGCGGCGGCGCGCAACCGATCCAGATCCGGCCCCACGAGCTGCACGTCGATGTCGTCGCCGACATTGAGCACCGACAGGTCGAAGGAGACATCGACCGCGTCCGGGATGGCCGGCGTCGCATCACGCCACATCGCGCCCAGTTGCTCGGCGTTGTACTCGCGGGTCTCGGCCGGCGCCAGCTCGACCGTGATCTCGCCGACGTTCGACGCCGCCATGTCCGCCAGCGGCCCGATCGGACCGCCGCCGCGCGACAGCACGGGTTGGTCACCGACAGTGGTGGAGACGTGTCGAAAGTAGTCGGTGCCGAGATCCTGCACGAGCCGCTCCCGTACGCGCGCAGCGCCCTCCTCGACCCTCGCCAGGGCCGCCGACGTGACGCCGACCGGCGTGCCCTGCGGCATCGTCAGCGACACGGTCATGTAGTTCGGTTCGATCGAAGGGAAGAAGTGGAAGGTGGTCCGGCCGCCGAGCAGCAGGCCGGCGGTCAGAATCAGCAACGACAGGAAGCTGGCCGCCGCAACGTAGCGCCAGCGCAGCGCCGCGTCGAGCAGAGGCCGATAGCACGCCCGCACGAACCACTTCAGGCCGTTGGCGAAGCGCTCCTGGAACCGACGCCAGGCGTTGGCCCGACCGCGCCGCCTGCCGTGCGCCAGATGGGCCGGGAGGATGCCGAGCGATTCGATCAGGGAGACCAGCAGGCACGGGATGACGATCAGCGGAATCGCGCGGAACGACTTTCCCGCGATGCCCGGCACGTTCAGCAACGGCAGGAACGCGGCCACCGTCGTCAGTACCGCGAACACGACGGGCTTCGCGATCTCCCGCGCACCCTCCACGGCACCGTGCAGGTCGTTCCCGCCCGCCTCCTGATAGCGGTGGACGTTCTCGCCGACCACGATGGCGTCGTCCACCACGATGCCCAGCACGAGAACGAACGCGAAGATCGAGATGACGTTGATCGACGCGCCGAGCGCCGGCAGCATCGCGACCGCGCCCAGGAAGGCGATCGGAATCCCGAGGGCGACCCAGCACGCCAGGCGCAGTTCCAGAAACAGCGCCAGCACGACGAACACGAGCAGGAATCCGCTGGCGCCGTTGCCCAGCATCAGCGACAGGCGGTCGTTCAGCACTTCCGCCTCGTCGCGCCAGACGGTCAGGGAAATCCCCTCGGGGAGGCTGGTTCGCCTGTTCTCGACGTAGCGGTCCACGGCGGCGCTGATGTCGACGGCGTTCTGATCGCCGGTCCGGAAGACCGGGATCATGACGGCCGGCTCGCCGTCGAACCGCGCCTGCTGATCGGTCTCCGCGAAGCCGTCGACGACGGTCGCCACGTCGCCGACGCGCAGGCGGCTGCCGTCGGCCCGCGTCCAGAGCACCAAGTCCTCGTAGTCCGCATCCCGGTAGGCCTGCCCGATTGTGCGCAGCAGGATCTCGCCCCCGTCGGTGCGGACCGAGCCGCCGGGAAGGTCGAGCGACGAACGGCGCACGGCGGAGACCACGTCGTCGAAAGTCAGGCCGTGACGGCGGAGTGCCGCCTCCGACACCTCGATCGAGATTTCCGGCGGCGGCGCGCCTACGATGTCCGTTTGGCTGATCTCCGGCAACAGGGCCAGCTCGTCCCGCACCCGCTCGGCCAGGGTCTTGAGGACGACGATGTCGGTGTTGCCAGAGACGACGACGTCGACCACCTGGTTGCGGCCGATCATCTCGCGGATGATCGGGATCTCGGTCTCGATCGGGAACGTGGTGATCGCATCGACGTTGTTCTTGACCTCGTCGACCACGCGACGCGAATCCGCGCCCAGCTCCAGCTCGACGACCACCGTTGCCCCGCCCTCGCTGGCCGTCGACCGAATCCGCCGGATGCCGTCGATGGCCTGAATCGCCTCCTCGATCCGGATGACGACCCCCTGCTCCACGTCCTCGGGAGCGGCGCCCAGATACGGGACGTGGATGCTGATCTGATCGAGCGCCACCTCCGGGAAAACCTCCTGCCGGATCGTCGTCGTCGCGAGCAGGCCGCTTGCGACGAGCACCACCATCAGCAGATTCGCCGCCACCGGATTGCGGGCGAGCCACGCGATCCCCCGGGTCATGGCTGCCGTTCCCCCGGATCTGCCGGCCGGTCACGTACGGCCATGGCCATCGCCGTGTGTCGCAGGTTCCAGGTCACGAGGCGCCGTCGGCAGGACGTAACGGCTTTTCGCCTGCCCGCGGGTCCGGAAGTCCCACATCGGATGCGATTCGGGTACGGTGACCACTTCCACGGGCCCGATGATTCCCTTGACGCGCTCGACTTCGTACGTGGGCGCGTGCTCGCGGAAGGCGTCGTCGAGCGCCCCGGCCAGCGTGCCGGCAGCCGATCCCTCCCTGACGTACATCGTGAACGCACTCCGGGAAGGATGGGGACCGAGCAGGAGGTCGTCCTCGCCGCGGTATCCGATGCGCCGCAGCACCCGCACCACGTCGTCTTCGGGAATCACCGTGCTCGTGACCTTCAGCAGGAAGGCGGACTTCGAGCGGAACGTCAGCCGTGGCGAGCGATGGAAGAAGCCGTCGCACCGCACGACGTCGTGGAGCCGGTAGCGGATCAGGCCGTTCACCGTGGTCAGAAAGACCTCGTAGTCGCGGCCGGACTCCACCTGCCACGACGGCAGCAGGTTCTCGGCCACCGGCTCGGCTCCCTCGGGCAGCAACTCGACGATCGTGGCGCCCGGGTGGAGCGGATGGCCCTGGGCGTCGTCGTACAGCGGCACGGTTATCGCCGCCTCCGTGCAGATGTACGGATAGTCGCGCACCCGCACGCCTCCCAGGAACGGCTCCAGCAACGGAAGCTGCGCCGCCGCGCTTGCCCCGGTCCAGCACAGCATGACCGCCATGCGCGGCCACACGTCGCGGATGGTCGGGGCGCCGCCGCGGAACACCTGCCGCAGACGGCGCAGGCGCCTCGACCGAACCCTGACCCGGGGCAGCGGTGACGGAGGCGCGGCGCGTCCGGCGAGGTAGGGCCAGTAGTCGTCCATCCGCTCCAGCAGGGTCCGGTAGAAACCCGCGAGCCAGCCGGCCGACAGGCCGACCGCCACACTCAGATCCTTGGCCACGGCGTAGAGCGGCGCCCACTCGTCCCACAGGTCGGGCCGCTGGTAGACCTCCCAGGGAATCGCCATCGTCCTCCGCGCCGCCGCGGGCATCCTGGCGACGAAGTAGCCGGTCGCATACCCCACCGGCACGCCGGCCGGCGACGGCGGATGGCTGCCGGCGTTGGCCAGCGCCAGGATCGGCAGCGCGGGAATGTGCGGCTCCGCAAGCGACAGGCGGTACAGGTAGGCGCCGATGGGGGCAAAAGCAGTCAGGCGTTGCTGGCGGTTGCCCGCCAGCAACGGGAAGCGTTTGGGCTTCGCGGCGGTCGTGCCGCTGCTCTCGGCCCAATAGTCGACCGGCCGGGCGGCGGTCGGCGCGACGCCCTGCTCGAACGCCCTCTCGAACGCCTCGGCGTAGTCCGCGTACTCCGTTACGGGAAGTTCCGCCAGCGGCGGTGCGCCGGACCGGCCCCACCGCTCCCCCCACATGGGAGAGCCCTCGGCTTCGCGCGCGATGCCGGCCCACAGCTTGCGTTGCGCCTCTTCCGGATCGTGCGCCGCCGCCTCGAAGCGCCGCCAGATCGGCCGCAGCAGGCGCAGCATCGCGGACCCTCCCGAAATGGGCAGCAGTCGCTTCGCAGCCGCCCCCTCCTCCCCGGTCCTGCCGGTCACGTCAGTCATGCGGCGTTCCCTCCCGGTGTCTGGGCGCCCTCGGTCGCCGCGCTCGCCGAACGCCAAGGAAGCGTGCGCGGATGGCGCCGCCCGTTCAGCCAGTGGCCGACGAAGGTGGACCGCACCAGGTAGTGGTAAGTGCTCAACGTGAGCGCCGTCACGCCGGCCAGCGACAGACCGAACTTCAGTCCCACCGGCAGGGGCTGGCCGCCCAGCAGCACCGGCAGCCAGATGGCGAGCGGCAGATGCACGAGGTACATCCAGTACGACGCGTCCGCCATATAACGCCAGACCGCGCTGGGCTGTCCGAAATAGCGCAGGAACAGACCCAGGAAGCCGTAGATCAGCAGCCAGATCGACAGCGCGAGGGCCGCCATCGCCGCCGCGTGCGTGCCGGCCGCCGCCGCGTCCGTCAGACCGGCGGCATGCAGCGACGAGTACATCGGGTGCGCCAGCAGCGCCTTCTCGGGATTCGTCGGGTCGGGGAAGCCCTGATCGAAGAGGAAGAGGTAGACGCCGTGGAAGACGAAGCCTGCTCCGAAGTACGTCCAGCCCCGCGCTTCGAACTCCTCGACGAGCCTTCGCCGCAGGAACAGGAGCCAGCCGAACGCGAAGAAGACCCCGTAGCCCGCCAGCACATGCGCGCCCGGCAGCAGGGAGGACGCGGTGTCGAAGTGCCAGCTCTCCATCGGCATCAGCAGCAGGAAGCTGGCGCCGGCCAGCGCGATGATCCCGCGCCCGCGGTGGACCAGACGGTCGAACGCCTCCAGGCAGCGCTCGCGCCAAGCCGCCGGGGCGCGCCGCAGCGCGCCGCCGTCCACGAGCACCGCGGCGACGCAGAAGATGAGCAGGTGGTACAGGAACCACAGGTGCAGCAGGCCGGCGCCAATGCCGATCTCCGGGTGCGGCGGCGGGGCGGCCGTGAAGGCCTGGGCGTAGGGCGCGCTTCCCACCAGCACCGCGTAGAGGACCGGCCACGCGAACAGCAGCGGCACGCCGACTCGCGCGAAGCGATGCCGCATAAATCCGCGCGCCCCGCGCCGGCCGTACACGAATGCGCCGAAGAAACCCGCCACCACGAAGAAGACCGGCATCCGGAAGATGTGGATGAACGCAATCAGCCAGCCGAACATCAGGCTCGTGCGGGCGTCCTGGTACGGCCAGTTGGCGCTCTCCGGTATGGCCGGCAGGTAGTTGATGGACGTGTGCAGCACCAGCCCCAGCAGCATCATGACCGCGCGCAACGCGTCCAGCGCGTGGTAGCGAGGCAGCGCCGGCCCTGATTCTGCGCCGTTCATGGCGCGGCTCCCGTCCTGCGGCGTCGCTTCACGCGGATCCTGAACGAGCGGTCAGGCTGCGTGGACGGTGTTCGCTTCAGCTTGAGCGTGTAGCCGGGCGGGTCCAGCGCGGGCTCGGTCTGGTGCACGATGGCTGCGATGTTCAGCATCACCAACGCTTCGGCCAGCCCGCGGCCCAGGCAACTGTGCGCCCCCGCACTGAACGGCGCATAGACCCCCGGCTGGCGGTGCTCGGCGCGCTCGGCGGTGTACCGATCGATGTCGAAACGATCCGGATGGGGAAAGTACTCCGCCATGCGGTGCGGCAACGCGATGCCGATCAGCACCCGTTCGCCCGCCGGGACGGCGTACCCCGCAAACTCGAAGGAATTCGCCACCACCCGCGGCGCCACCGGGGCCAGCGGGTAGACGCGCATCGTCTCGAGGGCGACGCGGTGGGTCACGTCGAGCCCGCGCAGGTCGCCCAGCGCGGGGGTACCGCCATGGAACAGGGCGTCGGCCTCGGCCCGCACCCGAACCAGCAGGTCCGGACGCCGCAGCAGCTCGTAGAGCATGCAGGCGCTGATGCTGGACGCGGTGTCCAGGCCGACCAGGAAGGGCCCCAACACGGTGATCGGCAGGTCGGTCTCCGGCAGGAACTCCGGGTCGGTGCGGTGCAGCGCGAGCACGTCGTCGATGTAGTCCGGCGGCCGGCCGGTCGGCCGCGCGGGATCGTGATCCGCCAGAATGCGCCCCGCCAGCTCCATGACGCGGCGACGGGCGCGCCGGATGCGCGGGAGGCGAAGGATCAGTCGGGGACGGGTGCCCGTGAAATGCGTAAGCAGCAGCGCCTCGAAATAGGCGATCAGGTCGTCCACGTACGGCCGCGCGGACCGGCCGGTCGTCAGGCGGCCGAGCTGTTCCAGCAGGATCCGCTGAAACAGGTACTGCCCCGGTATCGGCTCGTTCTCGGGCCAGCTCGCGACCTCGTTTCGAACCAGGTCGACCGCCTCGGCCATGCCGTTCTTCAGGATGCCGGTCGAGTATGCCGGCGCCTGGTGCTTGCGCAGCCTGGCATGGTCGCCGCCGCCCATGCTCATGATCTGGCGCTGTGCGCCCACGTCCGCATCGAAGCGCCGCCAGATCTCGAAGGTACGGAAGTGGACGTTGCCGCGGGCCAGCAGGCGATTCGCCTCGGGACCCGCGAGGACGATGAACCGACGCCCCAGGGCCCGTACACGGAAGATCGGACCCAGCCGGCGGTACTGCTTCAACAGGAAGCCTTCGGCGTCCCGGAGCAGATCGAGGGCGTTGCCGGCGACTGGCAGACCGGCCGCGGACGGGATCTCGTACGCCGGTCGCGCGGCCGGCGCGGCCGGCGTCTCGGACTCCGCTTCCCGGACGGCTCTGGCGACCGCCTGGCCGATGAGATCGAGTCTTGTCACCAGGTCGATCCGGTCCTGCACCTCGGCGCGTTCCTCGCGCGAGAGCAGGTAGTCGAAGACGCCGCCGGCGTCCGCCAGGCAGATGATCACCGTGTCGCGCGGGTCCGGAATGTCCTCGCTGAACAGCACGCGCATGATCCGCAGCCGGACTTCCTCCTGCACGGTACCGTCGGCCGCCGGGTGGTAGCGGCGCGCTCGCGATACGCGGCGCGACAGCAGGAAACCGGCGGCAGCGTCGTCGGACTCCAGGATCCCGCTCGCCGCCAGCCGGGCCAACGCCCGCTCGCGGATCACCTCGCCCCGGTCGGCATGGCGTCGTACCCAGTGGTCGATGTCGTGCGAATCGGAGGTCTGCGCGATGTCAGCCAGGGCGGGGTCGAGCAGGTCGTCGTCGAGCGGCGTCGGATCGACCAGCATCAGCCGTCTGAGGTCCGTATCGATGCGGTTTTCCAGCGCCAGATCCATCAGCACCGCCCCGGCCAGGAGGATGCCCAGCCGCCCCGGCGGCAACGTGCCGGTCAGATCTCCGCGCTCGTCGTCGAACAGGAGCAACAGCAACTCTTCGGCGAATCTCATGCTTTGGCGTCAGAGCCGGTCGCGGCCCCCGGGGGCCGACGTCGGCGGCAGGCCGCGGGGCGCTTCCCGCAGCACGTAGCGGACCCTGCTTCCCGCAGTACGTAGCGGATCTTCGCCTGCACGGGCAGTAGCCTGGCCACGTCGTCCTCAGAAATGGCGGTGCTCATGACCTTCAGCACGAACCGCGTCCTGAAGCCGGAACAAGAGCGCGGTGAGCGGTAGACGCAAGCACCCGTTTGGTATTCTGTCGAACGAATCATGTCGTTGGCGTGTAGTTCCGATGTTCTTTTCGTGTACTTATGGATTAGAGCCCCACTGCGGACCGATTGGCGGCGCGAGGAGGGACCCTTGAGCGGAAGCCGACGCGAACCGCCCGCAGCGCGGTGCAGGCTCCGCCGAATTAGTCCTTGACGCCGGTCACCCGAGCGGCCATTCTCGGCAGGAATCGCCGGGCCGGGGCGACCGCGGCGTCCGGGGACGGCCAGGGAAAGGACAAGGCCATGAAGCGAAGCATCTGCGTCATCGTGGTTCTCGCGTTGGGGTTGCCGCTCGCAATCTCCGCCAACGACGATCTGGTGTCGCGGCAGACCGATGACAACCAGTGGGTGCTGCCGGGGAAGAACTACTCGGCGACGCGCTACAGCTCGCTGGATCAGATCACCGCCGACAACGTCGCGAATCTCCGCCAGGTCTGGTCGTTCTCGACCGGCGCGCTGCGCGGCCACGAGGGGCAGCCGCTGGTCGTGGACTCGACGATGTACGTGCACAGCGCGTACCCCAACCACGTGTACGCCATCGACCTCGCAGAGGAGGGCTGGCCCATCAAGTGGCGGTACACGCCGGTTCAGGACGATCGCGCCGTGCCCGTCGCCTGCTGTGACCTGGTCCATCGCGGCGTGAACTACGTCGAGGGCAGGATCCTGATGACGACGCTCGACGGCCACGTCCTGGCCCTGGACGCCGAGACAGGCCAGGAGCTGTGGAAGGTGAGGAACGCCGACCCGTTGCGCGGCGAGACGATGACGATGGCCGGCCTCGTGGTCAAGGACAAGTACATCGTCGGCGTCTCGGGCGGCGAGTTCGGCATCCGCGGCTGGGTGGCCGCCTACGCGGTCGAGTCGGGCGAGCAGCTCTGGAAGGCCTACAGCATGGGCCCGGACGAGGACGTCCTGCTGGCGCCCGACTTCAACGAGGCCAACCCCCACTACGGCCGGTTCGGGGCGGGCACCGAGACGTGGCCGGGCGACCGCTGGCGGAACGGCGGCGGCGCCACCTGGGGCTGGTACGCCTACGACCCCGAGCTCGACCTCGTCTACTACTCCACGGGGAACCCGGGGACGTGGAACCCGACGCCGCGCGAGGGCGACAACAAGTGGTCGATGACGATCTTCGCCCGCGATCCCGATACGGGCCTGGCGAAGTGGGCGTACCAGATGACGCCGTGGGACGCCTGGGACTACGACGGCATCAACGAGCACGTGCTGCTCGACCTCACCATCGGCGGACGCAACGTGAAGGCGCTCGTGCACTTCGACCGCAACGGCTTCGCCTACGTGCTCGACCGGACGGACGGCACGCTCCTGTCGGCCGAGAAGTTCGTGGAGCACACCAACTGGGCCGAGCGCATCGATCTGGAGACCGGCCGTCCCGTGGAGGTGCCGGAGAAGCGCACCCGGCAGGGCGTGAACACCCTGGACATCTGTCCCTCCGCCATGGGCGCCAAGAACCAGCAGCCCGTGTCGTTCTCGCCCCGCACCGGCCTGATCTACGCCGGCACGAACAACCTGTGCATGAACTACGAGGGCTTCGAGGTGCGCTACATCGCCGGGGCGCCCTACGTCGGCGCGAACGTGCGCATATTCGCCGGGCCGGGCGGCTACCAGGGCGAGTTCATGGCCTGGAACCCGGAGGCGGCCGAGAAGGTCTGGGGCATCACCGAGCCGTTCCCGGTGTGGACGGGTACGGTGGTCACGGCCGGCGACGTGGTCTTCTACGGGACCATGGACCGCTGGTTCAAGGCGGTCGACGCCCGCAGCGGCGAGCCGCTGTGGCAGACCAGGCTGCCGTCGGGATCGATCGGCAACCCCATGACGTTCATTGCGCCGGACGGCAAGCAGTACGTCGCCATCTACTCCGGCATCGGCGGGTGGTTCGGCCTGCCGGTCGCGGCGGACCTCTCGCGCGAGGATCCGCTCGGGGCGCTCGGCGCGGTCGGCGCCGCCTACGACTCGGGGCTCGACAGGGTGACCTCCGTCGGCGGCACGTTGCACGTCTTCGCGCTCGAGTAGGCGCACGGAGATTGCCGTGACCGGTACCTTCAGAGGTGTTGTCGTCGTCGCCGCGGTCGGGGCCTGTGCGTTGCTGGCGGCGCAGCCGCCATCGATTACCCCGGTGCTCGCGCAGTCGCCGCCGGCGTCGCTTCGCGTCTGCGGCGACCCCGACAACCTGCCGTACTCGAACGAGCGGCTCGAGGGTTTCGAGAACCGGATCGCCGCGGTCGTCGCCGCCGAGCTCGGCGCCACCCCCGTCTACGCCTGGTGGCCGCATCAGCGCGGTCTGGTGCGGAACACCATCGACGCGGGGACGTGCGACGTCATCTTCGGCGTTCCCGAGGGTCTCGACTTCGTCCTCTGGACGAAGCCGTACTACCGCTCGTCCTACGTGATGACCTGGCGCAACGACCGGGGCTACGACTTCCGGTCGCTGGATGCGCCGGAGCTGCAACAGCTTCGCATCGGCGTCCACGTCAACACGCCGCCCGAGGAGAGCCTCGCGCGGCGCGGCCTGCTCGACAACGTGTCGACCTACTCGCTGTTCTTCGATCCGCGCGGCGATCGGGACCGGCCCCGGAAGCTGCTCGACGACCTGGTGGCCGGCACGGTGGACGTCGCCGTCGCGTGGGGCCCGCTGGCCGGCTACGCCGCCAGGACGTCGGACGCCCCGCTCGAATTGGTCCCGCTGGCGGACGAGCCGGGCGTGCCGCTCTCCTTCGATATCTCGATGGGCGTCGCGAAGGGCAACGAGGCGTTGAAGAACCGGCTGGAGGCGGCGATCGACCGGCGCCAGGCGGAGATTCTGGCGATTCTGGAGGAGTACGGCGTCCCGGTCGTCACCAGCGGCGGAGGATCCGCCGCGGTCCCCACCGGGGGCGGATCCGGCGGCGCCCCGGCCGGCGGCGGAACGGACGCGGCGAACCCGGCCGCGGAGTCCGCACCGCCATCCGCGGCGGCGGCCTCGGCGGCGCCGGCGAAGCTGAACCCGTTCACGGGGGACGCGGACGGGGCCGCGGAGGGCAGGACGCTGTACTTTCAGGTCGGCTGTCAGGGCTGCCACGGCGGCGGGGGCGGCGGCGGGATGGCGACCTCCGTGATCGACGACGCGTGGACGTTCGGCAGCGACGACGAGGTGCTGTTCCGGCTCATCAAGGGCGAGATCCCCGAGCAGACGATGCCGACCGTCTACAGCGTGCTCGAGGACGAAGAGGTCTGGAAGATCCTGGCGTTCATTCGCTCGGTCTATGCCGGCGACCCCGGCCGGATCGACTGGTAGGGCGCGCCCCGGTGAACCCGCGAGATCCGCACCCGCGAAGCGGGGGAGCCGGCGCCTTTCGTGCCCCGCCAGCGGCCGCCATTCCGCGGCGAATGCGAGCCTTGTCCGGCAACTGTCGCTCCGGCCCGTAGCAGTCGGGGGCGTGCGATGGAGGATCTTCGAGCGTGCGCGAAGTAAAGTTATGTTCGGTGTCGCCCTCTCGCGCTGACGCGTGCGGGGTCGCCGCCGTCGTCAGCGACATGCAGGTGGGCCGGCTCGGCAGCCGTGTCGGCCATCGAAGGAGGAAGTCATGAAGCGCCTTGTCGTCGGTTCAGCCGTCGCGGTCGTCGTCGCTCTTCTCGTCTCCGGCAGTGCGCCCGTGACGCGCGCCCAGGAGGCGATGCCCTGGATGCGCGTCGACATCATGGAGGTCATCCCCGACCAACTGGACGAGTTCATCGAGACCCAGCTCGAGCAGGTCAATCCGGCCCTCCGGCGCGCGGGGGTTCCGTGGCGCTCGGCGTGGCGGACGGCCGAGTTCGGCAACCTGTACGAGCGGATGTTCGTGACGCCGATGGACGATCTGGCCGAGCTCGACCGCGGGGGTCCGCTGGCGTTCGCCCTCGACCGGCGGGACCTGGAGCGTATCGACGAGCGCGTGCGCCGCACCATTTCCGGCCATCGGAGCTACGCGTTGCGGTACCGGCCGGAACTGAGCGTCGAGTCGCCGAATGCGGGCGGCCTCGCGCTGGCCTGGATCACGACGCTGGAAGTGGCCCCGGGACGCCTCGCCGAGTGGCAGGCGTTCATGCGCGAGCGGCTGCCGCTGTTCCGCGGGGACAACGTGGTCTTCGGCATGTACGAGCGCTACCTGGGAACCGGGGCGGCCGTCTGGCAGCTCGTCGAGAACCATTCGAGCTTCACCGAGCTCAACAACCCCACCATCATGCAGCGCGCCCTGGGCGCACGGACCAGCGACACCGCGGCCGGACTGGCCGGCGTGGTCCTCTCGGTGGAGCGCACGGTGCTGCGGTACGACCCCGAGCTGAGCTTCTCGGGGGCGGGCGCGGCGCCCGATGGCGGTCGGTTCCGGTAGGAGATCCAGGCCGCCGAACCCTTCGCAAGACTCCGTGTTCGGCCCCGGCCCCCACCGCCCCGGAAGTCTGCTCCGCAGAACTCGCTCCGTTGCGTCTGCGGCGCGGACTCCCGGGGGGCGGCACGGTCGGCCCGCGCGGCGGCGGGCCGGACTCCCGGGGGGCGGCCGGTCGGCCCGCGCGGCGGCGGGCCGGACCGCGCCGCAGACCCGGTGGTCGAACACGCCCGCAACCGCGTCTTGCCGGGGACGCCGATGGAAGCTAAGGTAGGCTCGTGATGGTTGCGCTGCTTCGATGCGGCCGCGTCGCGATCGCGGCTCTCCTGTTGTCGGGCGTCGCGTGGGCGGGTCTGTCTTCGCGCCAAGCGCTCGCATCCTCGCGCCAAGCGCCCGAGTCCTCACGCGCCGCGGTCGAGGTGCTGCGGATTCCCGACGGCGCCCGCCTGCCCCGGGCGGTCGTCGACACCGATGGAACGCTGCATGTCGTGTATGTCCAGGGTGGGACCGCCCGCGCGAACCTTTTCCACGTGACGCGCGAGTCCGGCGCCTCGGGCTGGTCCGAGCCGCAGCAGGTCAACAGCCGGGATCTCTCCGTGTCGGGCGTGGGGCCCATAGACGGCGCACAGCTTGCGCTCGGGGTCGACGATCGGCTCCACGTGGTCTGGCTCGAGTCGGAGCCGGGACGTTTCTTCCATGCGCGAAGCCGCGCGCACGGATCCGGCTTCGAGCCCCACCGCGATCTCTCGTCCGGCGACGAGGGCACCCTGGAAGCAGGCCCGGCCGTCGCCGCCGACCACCGCGGCAACGTCTTCGTTTTCTGGCACGCCGGCGCGACCGAGGACGCCCGGCGCGGCGTGTACCTGGCGGTGTCGCGCGACGGCGGGACCACGTTCGAGCCGCCGCGCCGCGTCAGCCCGGCGGCGGAGGGCGCGTGCGCCTGCTGCGGCCTGACCGCCATGCGGGGTCCGGGCGGCGCCATCCGGGTGTCGTACCGGGGCGCCGGCGACAACGTGCGGCGCGGGCAGCGGCTGCTGACGTCGACCGATGACGGCCGCACCTTCTCCGACCGGCTGGTCCATCCGTGGGAGCTCGGGGCCTGCCCGGTATCGACCACGAGCCTGTTCGCCGGCCCCGGCGGGCTCACCACGGCGTGGGAAACGGCGGGACAGGTCCACTTCGCCGACGTGGACCGGCTCGACGCCGTGCGCTCTCCGCCGGGAGAGGCGCGCTTCCGGCGCAAGAATCCGGTGGTCGCGGTGGATGCGCGGGGCGACACGCTGCTCGCCTGGGGCGACGGGCCCGGCTTCAGCTTCGGAGGCTCGCTCCACTGGCAGGTCTTCGACGCCGCCGGCCGACCGGTGGGGGACGCGGGCGGCGGGCCGGGAACGATCATCAGCGGCAGCACGGCGGCCGCGGTCGTGCAGGATGGCCGGTTCCTTCTCATCTACTAGGATTCATCATGCACCTGATTCGACGGGGCCGCAGATCGGCAGGCCGAGTCCGCAGCGACGACACCGTTCGGGTGGCTCGCCGCCCGTTGCGCCGGACGCCGCCCGCGACACCCATCGCCCGAGCGTTTGCGGCCGCCGCAGGTCGGGCGGGAGTCACCGTGTTCCTCGCCGCGGCGTTCGCGGGCGCGTTGGTCTTCACCGCGCACGCCCGGCAGTCGCGAAGCGTGGCGGACGGCGTGTACTCCGTCGAGCAGGCGGAGCGCGGCCGGCAGGTCTACCAGGAGCAATGCGTGACCTGTCACGGCGACGCGCTGGAGGGCAGCGTCGGCCCGCCGCTGGCCGGAGACGGATTCCTGGCGATCTGGAGCGGGCTCTCGGTTGTGGACCTCGTCGACAAGATCCACAACACGATGCCGCTGCAGGCCCCGGCGCCCCTGTCACGGCAGGAATCGATCGACCTGACGGCCTACGTCCTGCAGGCCGGCGGCTTCCCGGCCGGACAGGCCGAGCTGACCGACGCCGCGCTGCCGGGGATTGCGCTCCCCACGGTGGCGACCGCTGCGGCGTCCGCCGGAGGCGGAGACGTGCCCGTCGCCCCGATCGCCAACCTCGCCCAGTTGATGCGGGCCATCGCCTTCCCCGCCTCCAACATCGTCTTCAACGTGCAGATCAAGGACCCCGCCGACGATGTGCCGGCGCCGACCGGGACCAGGTCGTTCGACTTCGTCGAGTGGGGAGCCACGGTCTATCCGGGCTGGGAGGCCATCGACCTCGCGGCGCTGGCCATCGCCGAGTCCGCGCCGCTGTTCCTGGTGCCGGGCCGCCGGTGCGAGAACGGCAGGCCGGTTCCCGTGGAGCGGGCCGATTGGCGGGAGTACACCGCGGCGGTCGTGGAAGCGGGACGGGCCGCCTACCGGGCGTCGCAATCGCGGGACTGGGACGCCGCCATCGAGGTCACCGACCAGCTCAACGCCGCGTGCGACAACTGCCATCAGGTCTATCGGGACGTGGGCGCCGAGGGGCGCGGGGTGGGAACGGATCGCTGCCGGCAGGACCCCTGACGGAGGATCTTTATCGGGGAGGAACGACCATGCGCCTGATTACAGTCGTTGCGGCGGCTTCAGTCCTGTTCATGGCCGCGCCGGGGTCGGCGCAGGACTGGACCGAGTTCGCCAGTCAGGAAGATCGCTTCACCTGCAACTTTCCGGGCGAGCCCGAGGTGACCGAGACCACCTGGGTCTCCGAAATGGGGGCCGAGGTGCCCGCGCGCGTCTACGCGGCCGAGAGGGGCCCGAGCCGCTTCTCGGTGACGGTGGCCGACTACAGCCACGTCCAGCGCATCCTCACCGAGCGGGCCGGCGACTGCCCGCCGGGGGCGGAGCGCTGCAGCGGCGGCGGGTCGACCGGCGAGGGGTACTGGCGGCACGACGTGCTGGGCGCGCTGATCTACGCGACCTGGACGTTCCTGCAGCGGGACGGCGAGGTGACGCACCTGGGGTACAACTCCCTCGATCGCGTCGAAGGCCACCAGTTGCACCTGACCAACCCCGATCAGTCCCGCACGTTCGTGTCGATCTACATGCACGAGAACAAGCTCTACGTCGCGGAGGGCACGGTTCCGCGGGGCTACCCGGAGCCGGCGCTCTTCCAGCAGTCGCTCGGCTGGCTCGACGAGAACGGGAACGGGCTGCGCTACCAGGGCCCCTATTCGAACGGGTTCCCGGCGCCGCCGCGCGTGCCGGCGGTGTTCTAGAAGTCCGGATTGCGGCAATGGAGACGGCGTAGACGAGTCGGTTCCTGGTGCGAGAGTGATTGGAAGCAAGTCAGGAGGGTGAGCATGCGGTTCAAGCTGACGGTGGCGGTCGTCTGTGCGGCTCTCTTCGCGTTGCCGGCCGGGGCGCATCATTCCCACGGCAACTACTCGGAGGAGTTCACCGATATCGAGGGGGTGGTCACCGAGCTCCACCTGCTGGTCCCGCATTCCTGGCTCTACGTCGAAGTCGAGGGGCCCGACGGCGAGACGCAGATCTGGGCAATGGAGGCCAGCGACCGCAACCACCTGGCCGAGAGCGGCATCACCCGCGGCTACATCCAGCCCGGCGACGCCGTGAAGGCGCGCTGCCACCCCGTGCGGGACGGCTCGCCGGGGTGCCTGCTCGGGTTCCTGAAGGTTCCGAGCGGAGACGTCAAGGACTGGGACGGCAACAACGCACCGCCGCCGGCCGACTTCTAGCAGTCCGTGGTGAGACGCCGCGCGGCATCGAGCCGGGAGAGGCGCCCGGCTCGCGCCGCGCGGCGAGCGGCGGTGGTAGACTGGGCGCGTCATGGCTGTCGAGACCCGAGCGCTCGTTGCGCGCGTGTTGATCGTCGTCGGTTGCCTGCTGCTGATCCCGGTGACCGCCGTCCTGACCGCGGCGGTGAAGCAACGCTTCTCCGACGGCCCGAACCGGCTGTTCTCCAGCGGCCCCCTCCTGGAAGGCGAGCTGTATGCCGGTCCCGAGCCGGACTGGAGCTTCGTGGACGAAAACGACATCCAGACCATCGAGCTGCAGTTGCTCGATCCCCCCCGCGCCCGGCGCATCTGGACGACGGAACACGACGGCAAGCTCTACGTCTGGTCCGGCTACATGGGCACCCTGGTCGGCCGGCTGTGGAAACGCTGGCCGATCCAGGCCGAGCGGGACGGCCGCGCGGTGCTCCGCATCGACGGCAAGCGCTACGAGCGGCAGCTCGTGCGCATCGAGTCGGGCGAGATTCTCGAAGGCATCACCGCGTCCATCCGGGGCAAGTACCCGTCGCAGCTCACCCGGGACGGGGTCGAGGCCGGCGACTCGTGGTTGTTCGAGGCGGCGTCGCGGTAGGAGTCGGCGCCGCATGGAATCGCACGGGCCCGGAGAGACGCTGGCCCAAGAGCCCAGGAGCGTGCCCATGTGGACTCCCCCCGACGCGGACCGCGCCATGCAGCACTTCTACTGGTGCATCGGGGCGGCGCTGGTCGTGACCGTCCTCGCCGTCCTGTTCGTCCCGGGCGTGGACGACTTCGTGGAACGGACGTTCCAGGGCTACGTCGGCCGCGCCGCCCGCTGACGGCAGCTCTATTCGGACTTCGTGCCCGCGGTCAGCGCCAGCACGGCGTACGCGGTGGCGGCGTCCCGCATGAAGCGACCGCGGTCCGATGCCGGATCGTGTTGCCGGTTCAGCGACGACGCGGGCCACGACCCGTCGGGCGCCTGGTTTCTCGTGAGCCAGGCGAGGCCGCCGGCTACCGCCTCGTGATCCCGCGCCACGCCGGCCTGCTGCAGCGCGAGCGTGACCAGGCCGGTGGCGTAGCCGTCGCTCTGCGTGTCGACCGGCGTCTCGTCCCGCCGGGCCCAGGCCCCGAGTGACGACAGGCTCCAGCCGCCGTCCTCCCGCTGCAGGCCGACGATGTCGTCGACGATGGCCTGCTGCTGCGCATCCGCCAGCAAGTCCGGCAGCGGGCCGGAGGCCCAGAGCGCCATGACACGATTGAAGGGCGGTTGGGCGTGGAGCCGGCGCCGCAGGTAGTCGCCGAGCCGCGCGACGTTGTCCCTGATGTCGGGGCGGACGCCGTAGCCGTCCGGGGCGAGCCCCACCGCGACGGCGGCCAGCGCCGCCCCGTGGTACGGTCCCTCGTCCGATTCCCACGGCGCCAGGTCGAAGTGCAGCCAGGGCCACGCGCCCTCGGCGTCGCCGCTCGTCTCCTGCAGCGCCCACAGGTTGTCGAACGCGGAGAGCGTCCGGTCGCTGAGCATACTGGTCCGCTCGTCCTGCCGGGCCAGAACCAGGGCGTTCAGAATCGCTTCGGTCCCGCGCGACTGGCTGGTCTTGGGGGCGCCGTAGCGCTCGTCCGGATAGAAGGGAGCGACCTCGGCCCAGTAGGTCACGCGGGTCGTCACGCTGTCCAGCAGCGCCCGTTCGGGCCGCGTCGCCTCGCGCGCGCGAGCCGCGGGCCGCAGCATCGGCCGGGCCAGCCCGTACGGGCCGGTCGTGTGGCAGGAGACGCAGAACGTGCCGCGTTCGCGCGCCGCCGTCTCCCAGCCCGACCACCAGTCGACGCGCTGGTCGAGGTAGGCGGCGGCTGCGCGTGCGTCCCACGCGGCGGCGTCCCCGCTCTGTGCGTGCATCGTCGAAGGGCCCACGAGCAGGCCGGCCAGCAGCACCGTGATCGTCAGCTTCGTCATGTCGGAATTCCGGAACCATCATCTCACACCGGGCGGGGCTCCCGCGCGGCGGCGCCCCGTGGTTGCCTTACCAGGGTAATACAAGAGAGAATAGCGGGGACGCCGGCCGGGAGCAGCCATGGACGAAAAGGTCGAATCGAGAATCACATCCCAGGGGCAGGTCTCGATCCCGGCGCCCATCCGCCGCAAGCTGGGACTGACGCCCGGTTCTACGGTGGAATGGCGCGAACGCGGGGACGAGGTGATTGTCCGGCGCGCGTCGAAGTACTCTTCCCTGGACATTCACAAGGCCGTATTCGGGACTTCTCCGGCTCGCAAGAGCATCGAGGACATGGACGAGGGAATTCGGTCCCGGATGCGCCAAACCCATGCGCGCCGTTGACACGAACGTCCTCGTCCGCCTCGTGGTCCGCGACGATCCGGAACAGGTCGACCGCGCCGAGACATTCGTGGCGCCGGGCGCGTGGGTGCCTCTTCTGGTGCTCGCGGAAACGGTGTGGGTGCTGGATTCCGTCTACGGGCTGAACCGGAAGCGGATCGGGACCGTGATCGGCATGCTGATCGAGCACGACCGTTTGACGTTGCAGGATGAGGACGTCGTCAGGAAAGCCCACTCGATGTTCGAAAGCCGGCGTTCGATTGGATTCTCCGATTGCCTCATCGTGGAGGCCGCCCGCAAGGCGGGACACGTCCCGGTCGGCACGTTCGACCGGAGAATGGCCCGCCTGGACGGAACGCACGGCATGTGACCCACGTGCCCCGGCCGGGAGGGACTGGGCGCAGCGATGGCGCGGACCCCGTGTCGGTGGTATAAGGGCGGGACAGGCGGCCACGCGGTCTGCAGGCGCCCTTGGACGGCGCCGGGGGAGTTGCGATCATGCCGAAGGGAACTCGCGTCGGCGTCGGCGAAGTCCTCCCGAGACCGAGTCTCGCTTCGGCGGCGGCTCGAGTTGGACTGGCCGGACTGATGGTGGGGATTGGGTGGACCGGCGGACCAGCCGTCGCGCCGGCCGTCGTCGAGGCGGCGCAGTCCCCGGCCGCCGCGGACGGTGGCTACACGGCGGAGCAGGCCGCGGCGGGCTGGACGGTATACGCGCGACAGTGCGGAGAGTGCCACGGGGAGAACCTGGACGGGGCGGAAGCGCCGGCGCTGCGCGGGGTGGACTTCCTGAACGGCTGGGCCGGGCAGACGACGGACGCGCTGTTCGAGTACCTGCGGGACGGGATGCCGCCCGGCCTCGGGGGCTCGCTCGCCGATTCGGTCTACCTGGACCTGGTCGCCTACCTGCTGGATGCCAACGGCGCCCGGCCGGGCGACGCGCCGCTGACGGCGGACGCGGCGGTCACCATCGGCAACGCGGCGGACATCGCCGAGGCGCGGCGGGCGGCGGACGCGGGCGAGCCGCCCCGGCGGCGGCCGGCGCGGTTCGTCAACCAGGAGGTGCCGCACGATCTGACTCCGGTCACCGACGCGTTGCTGGCGGACCCGCCGCCGGGCGACTGGCTGAGCTGGCGGCGGACCCGCAACAGCCACGGCTACAGCCCGCTGGACCAGATCACGCGCGGCAACGTCGACGAACTGCGGCTGGCCTGGGTGCTGGCCATCCGGGAGGGGAACCACCAGACGACGCCGCTGGTGCACGACGGGGTGATGTTCCTGGCCAGTCCCGGGAACGTGGTGCAGGCGATCGACGCGGTCACCGGCAACGTCATCTGGCAGTATCGCTCGCCGTTGCCGGAGGATGCGCCCCAGCGGGCGCCGGCCCGCACGCTGGCGCTCTACGGCGACAAGGTGTTCCTCGCGACGGCCGACGCGGCGCTGGTCGCGCTGGATGCGCGGACCGGCGATGAAGCGTGGCGCACCGTGAAGGCCGACTACACGCAGGGTTTCCGCGGGAACGCCGGTCCGGTCATCGCCGACGGCGTCGTCGTCACCGGCACCAACGGCTGCAGCCGCTACAAGGAGCAGACCTGCTTCATCACCGGCCACGACCCCGATACCGGCGAGGAGCTGTGGCGCACGTCGACGATCGCGCTGCCGGGCGATCCGAACGACGCGTCGTGGGGCGACACGCCGCCGTACCTGCGGGCGGGCGGCGACTCGTGGATTCCGGGCAGCTACGATCCGGACCTCGGCCTCTTCTACATCGGCACCGCGCAGGCGAAGCCGTGGGTGGCGGCCAGCCGCGGCATGACGACGCGCCAGGACGCCCTCTACACCAACTCGACGCTCGCCCTGCACCCCGCCACCGGGCAGGTGCAGTGGTACTTCCAGCATGCGCCGGGCGAGACGCTCGACCTCGACATCGTCTACGAGCGGGTGCTGGTGGACGTCGAGGGCGAGCAGTGGCTGTTCACGATCGGCAAGGACGGCATCCTCTGGAAGCTGGACCGGCGGACCGGCGCGTTCGTCGATCTGCGCGAGACCGTCCACCAGGACGTCTTCGCCTCGATCGACCGGACCACCGGCGAGCTGACCTACCGGCAGGACATCATCGACGCGCGCATCGGGGATCGCGTGCCCTCCTGTCCCAGTCTGCTCGGCGGTCACAACTGGCAGGCGTCGGCGTATCACCCCGGCGCCCACGCGCTGGTGATTCCGCTGCACCAGGCGTGCATGTACCTGACCGGGCGCGAGGTGGAGTTCGTCGAAGGCGGCGGCGGCGCGGCGGGCCGGTCCGAGTTCCTCGAGATGCCCGGCACCGACGGGAACGTGGGGAAGCTGGCCGCCTACGACGTGCGGACGATGGAGGAGCTGTGGAGCCGCGAGCAGCCCGCGCCGTTCCTGACGTCGACGCTGACGACGGCCGGCGGCCTCGTCTTCGCGGGCGACGCCGACCGCTACTACCGGGCGTTCGACATCCGGACGGGTGGCGTGCTGTGGGAGACGCGCCTCGGCGCCTCGGCGCACGGCTATCCCATCACCTACGAAGTGGGCGGGCGGCAGTTCCTCGCGGTCCCGGCCTCGCTGGGGGGCGCGTTCCGGGGCCTCACCGCGCAGCTCCGTCCGGAGATCTTCCAGCCGGAGGGAGGGAACGCGCTCTACGTCTTCGCCCTGCCGGAAGATGATTAGGTTGGCGGCCGACGCGCCCGATCCGTCGACGCGCAATCGTCAGACCGACCACGGGCAAAGAGGTGCCGCGCCCGTCCGCGCACTGTTGAGGCCCGGCGTCGAGACGACGGCGCTTCGCTGTAGCCGCGCGAGTTGCGAACGACCCCCGCGACGCCCGAAACGCGGTGCCGGACCACGAGGCGCCGCGACTCCTGTTGAGGGCACCAGTGCCATTTCGCGTCGATTCCCGCTCGCGGTACAGTCCGTCGTCGCCCTCCTGAACGGCGTCTCCTTCACCGCCGCCGCTACACCACCCGCCACCAGGGCACGGCCAGCACGCCCTCGGCCATCCATTGCATCTCGCGGCCGCCGTGCAGCAGCAGGCCGCCGACGAACCGTTCCGGGTACTCCTCGCGAAACAGGCGCAGGCCACGGGTGTCCGCTCGGCATTGCATAATGAACGCCAGCCGATGCCGACCGCACGGGACGCGACCCCGCCGCCGGGAGCAGGAGGGCGGCGCAAGCTGCCGATCGGGATCCAGACCTTCAGCGAGATCCGGACGGGCGGCTACTACTACGTGGACAAGACCGCCGAACTGTGGCGGCTCATCAACGCGGGCAAGCACTTTTTCCTGTCGCGCCCGCGGCGCTTCGGGAAGAGCCTGCTGGTGGATACGCTGAAGCAACTCTTCGAGGGCAACCGGCCGCTGTTCAAAGGACTGGCGATCCATGACCACTGGGACTGGACGGTGCGTCATCCGGTGCTGCAGCTCGACTTCAGCGGTGGTGACTTCACCGCTCCGGACGCCCTGCCGGCGCACGTCGCGGATCAACTCGCGGCCGCGGAACGGCGGACCGGACTCGCCGGCGCCTACGCATCGATACCCGGCCGATTCGCGGGACTCATCGAGGCGCTCCACCAGCAGCGCGGACAGCGGGTCGTGGTGCTGGTGGACGAGTACGACAAGCCGATCCTCGACGCGCTCGAGACACCGGGCGCAGCCCGCGCCAACCGCAACTTCCTGCGCGGCCTGTACGGCACCGTCAAGTCCAGCGACGCCCACGTCCGGTTCACGCTGCTGACCGGGGTGAGCAGGTTCTCGAAGGTCAGTCTGTTCTCCGGCCTCAACAACCTGATAGACGTCACGCTGGACCCGCGCCATGCCGCCCTCTGCGGCTATACCGACGCGGATCTGGACACGGTCTTCGCTCCGGAACTGCCCGGCCTCGATCGTGACGCGATCCGCGACTGGTACGACGGCTATCGGTGGGTGGGCACCGAGACGGTCTACAACCCGTTCGACATCCTGCTGCTGTTCGACCGGCGCGAGTTCGGCGCGTACTGGTTCGAGACGGGCACGCCGGCGTTCCTGATCGACACGCTGGTATCGCGCGGCGTCGAGACGTTCGCCCTCGACGGCCTGCTCGGCACGGACGAGCTGCTGTCGTCGTTCGACGTGGACGACGTGGCGCCCGAGGCGCTGTTGTTCCAGACCGGCTACCTGACGATTCGGAAGGTGGAACGGGTCGACGACACGCGGTACTACCGGCTCGGATATCCGAACCGCGAGGTCCGGCAGAGCCTCAACCAGAGCCTGCTGCGGCATCTCGTTCGCGGCGCATCACGCGGAGCGGAGCCGGGTCCGCGGCTGTTGGCGCTGCTCCGGGTCAACGACTTCGCCGGACTCGAGGAATTGTTCCGGGCCTTCTTCGCCGGCATTCCCCACCAGTGGCATGCGAGCAACGACATCGCGCGCTACGAGGGCTATTACGCGAGCGTGTTCTACGCCTGCCTCGCGGCCCTGGGTCTGGACGTGCGGGTGGAGGACAGCACCAGTCGGGGGCGTCTCGACCTGGCCGTGGCTTTCAACGACCAGATGTATCTGTTCGAATTCAAGGTGGTGGAGCGAGCCGCCGCAGGGGCGGCGTTGGCGCAGTTGCGCGACAAGCGCTACGCCGAGAAGTACCGGGGCCTGGGCGCGCCGATTCACCTGATCGGGGTGGAGTTCAGCCAGGCGACCCGGGGCCTGACCGCGTTCGACGTGGCGACGGACTGACCCCGGGGCAGTCGGCCGCCGGCACACAGTTCGACGATCGCCAAGGCTGGAAGTCTGCGCAGAAAAGGCGCCGGCGCAGACCCCGCCGGGTCTTTACTCACGGCAGCCGTAGCGCCGTCAGCGCCCCCGTCAGGCCCGATCGACCACGGCGCGGGCGAATATCGCCCGCGCCGTGGCGCGCCGTGAGCAATAGGCAAACCACCCGCTCACGGCGACGGCAGCCGCAACGCCGCCAGCGACCCCGGCAGGCCCGATCCCGCCACCTGCACCACGATGTACTGCCGGCCCTCGTGCTGGTAACCCATCATCCCGTACTGCCCCGAGGCGGGCAGCGCCACCGTGCCGAGCCGCTCGCCGGTCCGCTTGTCGAGCGCGTGCAGGCGCGGCAGCCCGGCCGTACCCTCGGCCGTGATCAGCAGCGTCTTCGTGACCATGGTGACCGGGTGCGAGGGAACGCCGGTGTTCGGCAGGTCCACGCCTTCGAGCGCCGGGTGGTTGCGGATGCGCTCGGGCGTGTCTCCGTTGGGGGTCTCCCAGAGATGCTCGCCGGTATTCATGTCGATGGCGACGATGCGCGCGTAGGGCGGCTTGTAGATGGGCAGGCCCTGCGGTCCGCGGAAGTCGCCGCGGTTCACGACCGCGAACTGGGAGAAGGTGCGGCCGGTGGTCTTGATGTCGTTCGGGGCGTCGATCAGCTCGCCCGGCACGATGTTCTCGGAGCGGCAGCCGCGCCGGGTCCCCACATAGATGATGCCGGTCTCGGGATCCGCCGACGTCGGACCGTGGATGTTCGATGCGCCGCTCGGGCAGCTCACGAACGAACGCAGCCCCGAGGGGTGCCCGCGCTGGATCGGCGGATTGAAGATCGGCCCGAGCCGGTAGTTCCGGATGATCTCGAGCGCCTCGGCCCGCAGCTCGGGGGTGAAGTCGATGAGGTCGTCCTCGGTCAGCCCCTGCATCTCGTAGGCGGCGGGCCGCGTGGGCATCGGCTGGGTCGGCGAGAGCTGCTCGCCCGGCACCTCGGACTGCGGCACGGGCCGCTCCTCGATGGGCCAGATCGGCTCGCCCGTCACCCGGTCGAAGGTATACGCCCAGCCCTGCTTGGTGGCCTGGACGACGATCTGCCGCGGGCGGCCGTCCACGGTCACGTCGAGCGCCACCGGCGCGGTCGGGTTGTCGAAGTTCCAGATGTCGTGGTGCACGGTCTGGAAGTGCCAGACCCGCTCGCCGGTCTGCACGTCGAGCGCGATGACGCTCGTCCCGAACAGCCCGTCGCCCGGCCGGAACCCGCCGTAGAAGTCGATGGTGGGCGGATTGGTGGGCACGTAGACCAGGCCCCGCTCGGGGTCGGCCGACAGCGGCGCCCACGACGAGACGTCGCCGGTCCACTCCCAGGCGTCGTTCTCCCACGTCTCGTGCCCGAACTCGCCGGGGCGCGGGATGACGTGGAACTTCCACTTGTGCTCGCCGGTGCGCGCGTCGTAGCCGAGGATGTCGCCAGGCACGTTCTCGACGCGGGTCTGGTTGTAGCCCTGCTCGGCCGAGTTGCCGACCACCACGACGCCGTTGACGACGATGGGCGGCGACGAGCTGGTGATGTAGCCGAGCTCGCGCGGGATGCCGAAGTCCGGATCGTAGGCGCCGTCCCAGCTCTGCCAGGGGCCCCAGTCGGCGATGAGGTCGGGCAGCAGGTCGACCACGCCGGTCTGCGGGAAGCCGGGCAGCGGCACGGGGTTGCCCCAGTTCTCCAGCGGCCGGCCGGTCTTCGCGTCGAGCGCATGGAGGAAGAAGGCGGGGCTGATGATGTAGATGACGCCGCGGCCGTCGATCTCGGCGTAGGCCACCCCCTTGCCGTAGCCCTGGCGCATGCCGCGGTCGAAGCGGGTTGTGTGCGCCTCGCGGTGCGTCCAGAGCGTCTCGCCGGTGGCCGGATCGATGGCGACCACGTGGCGGCGCTGGCCGGCGACGGTGTAGAGCACGCCGTCGACGTAGATCGGCGTCGAGCGCGATACGCCGAGCGTGGTCGGCCCGAAGTTGTCCCCGCGCCAGATCCACGCCACCTCCAGGTCCTCGAAGTTGTCGGCGGTGATCTGATCGAGGCCCGAGTAGCGGGTGTGGCCGGCGTCCCCGCCGATGTAGCGCCACTCCCCGGCCGGCGTCTCACTCTCCTGCGCGACGGCTGGGATCGGAGCGAGCAGAGCTTCGCCCACCGCGCCGACCGCGATTGCGGCCGCGGCGAGCAACCCGAGCGGCGTCCGAAGGCCTGCGAACGGTCTCATCGAGCCCTTCATGGGTCTGGTCCTTCCTTCCTGCTTCTGCGAGCGACCTCCGTCTGCAAGCAACGCGGACGAGATCCCTGCGACCGACGAGGGCGACCGGCCCGCGCCTCGATGGCCGTACGGATCGGCCTCGGGCTACGGAGCGGCCACGATCTCCAGCCCGCGCAGCGCGGACAGGCTGGTCGGCAGGTCCGACTCGCCGGCCGGATACCCGTTCACTTGCAGCAGGTAGGCCACGACCGCCGCGTACTGCGCGGGCGTGAGGCTCCCCGGATCCCCTTCCGGCATCAACGTTGCGATCGTGTCGAACAGGTCGCCGGCGGTCTGGCCGACCCAGGTCAACCGGAACCGGCCGCCCGAGAACTCCCCGGTATCGTGGCAGGCGGAGCACACGCGCCGGAACGTCGCCTCCCCCCGAGACGCCTGCGCCTCGGTGAAGACACCGTCGGCCACCGATGCGCCGGACTGCGCGCTCGGGGGCACCGAAATCCATCCGGCCGAGATCAACCCGACCACCAACGCCACTTCGACGACCGCGAAGCGGCGCCTCGGATGCATCCGACTCCCGCGCTCCGCCCCGACGCCATCTCTGCGCTTCGTCATCTGGCCCTCCGGCACGCCGGACACTGAACCTCCGCATCATCGCCGATGCGAGCGGCCGGCGCAACAGCGAGGGTGCCAAGCGTCCGGTCGCGTGCGGGCGGCTCCGTAGTGGGGTAACCTCGAACGATTGGGAACCTGACCTGAAGATAAGGAAACCGCAGCGATGAAATGTCGGTTGTGTGGGAAGCTCGCTGCGTCCGAACACCACTGATCTGCCCTTCAAGGTGGGCGACCGAACCATCGTCATCTTCAAGGATCTGCCGGTCTTGCAGTGCGACGGGTGCACCGAGTACGTGGTCGCCGACGCGGTCATGGCGAAGATCGACGAACGGCTTGCGCGGGTGGATGCGTCAGCCGAGCTGGAGATCATCCCGTTCGCTGCGTGACGCGTTCAGTGGACGAGCAGGCACAACGGGGTCGAACATCGCGTCGCCGCCGCCCTCGACCCATCGGGGTCGAGCCCTCCGAGCCGAGGGCAGCAACGCACACACACAACCCGCTGTCGCTACCGCGACGGGAACCGCCCGATCCGGTCCCCCTCGGCGACCTGGCCCACCCAGATCTCGTCCCCCACGTCGATGGCGGCGGTGCCGAGAATCAGCAGATCGTTGGCCGGGTAGTTGACGACCTCCTCGGCGGTCAGCGTGTCCAGATCGATGCGCGTGACGCGCGAGCTGACCCCCTCGCAGTTGCCCTCGCGGATGCACTCGCCGATGGAGGCCCGGGTCGGGCCGATGTGGCCGGCCGCGAGCAGCGTGTTGCCCGCTCCCCAGCGCACGTTGTCGATGTAGTGGTCGACCGGGATCGGGTGCAGCTCGGGCGGCGTGCGGTTGCGCGACAGGCGGATGAGCGCCTGCGCGGCGTAGCCGCCCACGTAGTACCACTCGCCGTCGCGGGAGATCTCGATGCCGTTGGGGCCGATGTCCTCGCTGCCGGGGACGCGGGTCCAGCCGTCGCCGGACTGCCACTCCCAGATATCGAGCGTGGCGGGACTCGTGGCCGTGAAGCCGCCCTCCGGGAGCGCGACGACGGAGTTGAGCCCGATCCCCTCGGGCGCCACCGCGCAGCCGACCCAGGTGAGCGCTGGCTGCGATCCGCTCGCGTCCAGCTCGAACACCTCGATCGATTCGCGCGCGCCGTGGCCGACGACCAACAGCGTATGGGGGCCGCCGTCGCCGGGGCGCAGGTACAACCCGTGCGGCCGGATATTCGACGTCACGGGACCGGGGCAGTCGCCGTACGTCGCCTGGTCATGCCGCGCGTCGGCCGTGGCCGGGAAGATGGTGACCACGCTGTTGTCGCGGGTGTCGACCGCCTGAATCGGCCCGTTGTCCACCATGTTGGGGACGATGACCCAGGGGGTATCGGGCACCTGTGCGAAGTCCTCCGGGCTGACCGGGCCGCAGACGAACTGGACGTCGCCGTCCGCGGCGCAGTCGTCCTGGGCGGTAGCGGGAGCCGGGGCGCCCGCGAGCAGCAAGCCGACGAGGGCCGCGCCGAGAATCGTGAGTCTGGTCATGGTCTCTTCTCTTCCTTGGCTTCTTTCTCCGGTTTCTCCGCGTGTGCTTGCTTCCATATTGCAGGGATTCAGGGTTCCTCCATATTCAGGGTCCCCGCTTGCCCTTCAGGGGTCCTCCATATTCAGGTCCCCGCTTGTCCCTTCAGGGTTCCTCCATATTCGGGTCCCCGCTTGTCCTTCAGCATTCCCCCGCTCGTCCGGCCTCGCGGTCACTCCGGAAGGGCGAACACGAACAGGTTGTTGGTGGAGCTCGGGCGCAGCTCCGGCGTCAGCTCCAGGAAACGGCCGTAGCCGGTGCTGATGGCCACGTACTGGCGGCCGTCGACCGCGTAGGTGATCGGGAAGCCCGAGACCGGCGAGCCGAGGTTGATCTCCCAGAGGATGTCGCCCGTCCGGTCGTCGAAGGCCCGGAAGCGGCCGTTCACGTCGCCGCCGAACACCAGGCCCCCGCCGGTGGCGGCCAGGGCCATGGTGGCGGCCCGCTGCTGGTAGTTCCAGGTCACCTGGCCGGTCTCGGCCGAGATGGCCTGCACGCTCCCCACGTCGTCGTAGCCCGGCGCGATCTCGGGGCGCCAGGCGATGGCGTAGAGGCGGCGCGCCTCGTCCTGCTCGTCGGGCGCGGCCATGGCCATCATCCGCGAGCAGACGTTGCGCAGCGGCATGTACATCGTGTTGGTCAGCGGGCTGTAGGCGCCGGCCTCCCAGTCCTTGCCCCCGCTGGCGTGCGGGCAGGCCAGCACCGTCTGCCCCGCCGCGGTGAAGATGAGCTCCGCGTTCTCGGTCACCGCGCCGGTAGCCCCGTCGATGCCGCTGACCACGTTCTGGGTGATTGTCGGCGTGGCCCACAGGA
>WTFV01000152.1 GCA_011523845.1 Acidobacteriota bacterium
CAGGGTCATGGTCCAGGGTCTCCTATCGGTCGTGCGCCTCCTTCTCCGGCGGCGCATTGTCGTTGGCGGCTTCGGACTGCCGGAACTGCTCGCGGGCGATCTGCCGGCCGAGCAAGCGTGCGAGCCGCATCACGGCGGCGTCGATCCGCGTCTCCGGCCCGCCATTGTCGTTCGCGGCAACGCGGGGGACTCCCTCCCGCTCGCGGCCGTTCCCGTCTCTCCGCATCGCCTCTGCCTTCCCGGATTCGGTGACCCTGGAAGGGAGATTTGAACCGCACGGCAAGGGATGTCAAACGGTCGAGAAAGGTGATTTCCTGCATGAAATCAACAGTTTGTCCGCTCCTGTCCTCCCCTGTCACGGCTTGGCCGGACATGTCAGGACAGGCGTGCGAGAAAAAAATTTCGCGATCATCGCGTTTGCGCGTAATCGGCCAGCGTCAGGACGGATTCGCCGTGCTCGGTCGGCGCCACGGCATTTGCGAATCGACGGTCCGCCGTCACCACCGTTGCGCCGATGCGGTGCGCGAGCGCGAGATACACGCAGTCGTAGATCGGGTGGTCGAGGGCCAGCGCCAGACGAGCCGCATTGGCGGAAAGGATTTCGTCGGCGCCCCAGCGCACCGGCATGTCCTGCACGTCCGCCAGCAGGATGCCGGCGGCACGGCGCTCTATCTCGCCCGTCCGCGCCTTGCGCCACAGCGCATTGGCGACCTCCGAAGCCATCAGGCGCGGCGCGTGCAGGTCGTGGCCGCCGGTCGCCAGTTCCTCCGCAACGTCCGCATCGTCTTCGGCGACCAGCCACTTGACCGCCACGCTCGCATCGACGACGAAGCGCATCAGTAGTCGTCGCGATGGCCGCGGTCGCGGTCCTCGCGGATCAGCACTTCCGCCGGGGTGTGCTTGCGCCCTTCGGTCAGGGGACGCCGCCGCTTGATGGTCTCCGCGAACGCCGCGCGCTTCGCCGCCATGTCGTCGTCGGCGGCGCATTCGAGAATGTGGCGCGCCTCGCCTTCCAGGGAGCGGTTGTTGCGCGAGGCGCGCGCCTTGAGGCGGTCCACCACATCGTCGTCGAGCCGCCGCACATTGATCGTCACCATGGGTTCGCCTCCCAACGTCGGTTATCAAATTGTTATCAAACTGACGCGGCCCATGCAAGCCCCGGCCGCGACGACATTCGGCGAACTTTGCGGCCAAGAGAGGACATGCGATGACAGGGCGATGAGACCCTTCGTTCGGGCCTTGTTCTTCTCTGTCCGAGCGCATATCTGGCCCGTATGGACAGGCACGATTCCTCCAAATCCGCCTCCGTCGCGAGGCTGCCGCGATGGTAGCGTCCATCGGCAAGATCGCCTCGCCGTCGCAGGGCGTGGGCTATTTCGAGCGCGATGGCTACTACGCGAAGGAAGACGCGGCGCACAAGGAAGCCAGCGCCTGGGCGGGCCGGGGCGCCGAGGCGCTCGGCCTCTCCGGCCCGGTCGATCCCGAACGCTTCCGGTCGGTGCTGGAAGGCGAGGTTCCGGGCGGCCGTCGTCTCGGCCGCAAGGAGATCGACGGCAGCATCACGCACCGTCCGGGCCGGGACGTGACGCTGAGCGCGCCCAAGTCCGTCAGCCTGATGGCGATGGTGGGCGGCGACGAGCGGATCGTCGAGGCGCACGACAAGGCGGTCGTGGCGACGCTCGGCTGGATCGAGAAGAACGCCATAGAGACCCGGATGCGCGATCCCGCCACCGGGGCGATGGTCCGCGCCGGGGACCAGAAGATGGTCGCGGCCACGTTCCGGCATGATACGTCCCGGAACCTCGATCCCCAGCTCCACACCCATGCCGTCGTCGCCAACATGGTCCAGGGCGAGGATGGCAAATGGCGCACGATGGTCGATGACGGCCTGTTCAACGGCAAGATGGCCATCGGCGCGATCTACCGGGCGGAGCTGGCGCAAGGGCTGAAGGGCCTCGGCTACGGCATCGGGAAGACCCATGCCGACGGTCGTTTCGAGATCGAGGGCGTCACCCGCGAGGTGATCGACGCCTTCTCGACGCGCCGGGCGGAGATCGAGGCGGCGATGGCCGAGCGCGGCATGGGCGAGTCGAAGGACAATCCCCATCTGGCGGCGCGGGCGGCGCTGATGACGCGGGCGGCGAAGCGGGACATCGACCGGGGCGAACTCGGCCGCTCGTGGCAGCGCCAGGCGAAGGCGCTCGGCTTCTCGGCAAGCAAGGTCCGCTCACAAGCCCGCAAGGCGGAGCGCGGCCTGCTCGGCCCGGACCTGTTCGCGGGTCCGGGCTATGCGGCGGGGGACGCGGCGGCCTGGGCGGTCGCGCACCTTGCCGAGCGCCAGGCGGTGTTCGGCCATGCCGATCTGCTGGCGGCGACGCTCGCGCGCGAGCCGGGCGCGGTCACCGTCGACGCGGCGGAGCGCGCCATCGCGGCGCTCGAACGCGACGGCGCGCTCCATGCCGCGCGGGGCCTCGACCACGGCCGGCACTGGTCCACGGACGCGGCGCTGGCGCGCGAGTCCGAGACCATCGCGCTGATGCGCGCCGGCCAGGGGGCGGAGAAGACGGTGATGCGCCGCTGGGTGGCGGAGACCAAGCTCCACCGGGGCCGTCTCAACGAGGGCCAGAAAGAGGCGGTCAAGACCATCCTCGCCGGCAAGGATCGCGTGGTCGCGGTCCAGGGGTACGCCGGCACGGGCAAGACGACGATGCTGAAGCGCCTGCGCGCGCTCGCCGCCAGCCGGGGCTACCGCACCGTCGGCCTCGCGCCGTCGGCCTCGGCGGCGAAGACGCTGGCGGGCGAGTCCGGCATCGACTCGGAGACCCTGCAACGCTACCTCGCCCGCCATGACGGGATCGCGCATGGGCGGGGCACGGCGGCGGGGCTGCGCAAGCTCCGCGCCGCCAACGCGAAGACGATGCTGGTGGTGGACGAATCCTCGCTCGCCTCCAGCGAGCAAATGCGCAACCTCCTGCGCATCGCGACCGCGCTGCGCCTGCCCCGCGTGGTGCTGGTGGGCGACGAGAAGCAGCTCGGCGCGGTCGAGGCCGGCAAGCCGTTCGAGCAACTGAAGGCCGCCGGGATGCAGACCGCTGTGATGGACGACATCCTCCGCCAGCGCGATGCCGAGCTCAAGGCGGCGGTCCGGGCGAGCCTCACCGGCGACGTGAAGGGCGCGTTCGCCAAGCTCGGCGACAACACCCGGCAAGTCGAGTACGGCGAACTCGGAGACGAGACCGCGCGCCAGTGGCTGAACCTGTCGCCGGAACAACGCGAACGGACCGGGGTGATCGCGCCGACGCGCGCGCTTCGCGACGCAATCAACGCCACGATCCGCGATGGCCTGGTCGCAGAGGGCGCGATCTCCGGCCCCGCCCGGCCGGGCGAGAAACTGGTTGCGCGCGATCTCACCCGCGCGCAAATGGCCCGCGCGTCCAACTACAACATCGGCAACACGGTGATCTTCACCCGCCCCTACAAGACGCTCGGGGTGGAGAAGGGCGACGAGCGGAGGGTCGCGCGCTTCGTCCACAACGGCCATACCGTCGTGCTCGCCGACGCCAGGGGCAACGAAACCGAATGGCGACCCTACATGATCGCGGGCGCCAAGGGCGGGGTGGAGGTCTACCGCAGCGAGGCGATGGAGCTTCGCCGGGGCGACAAGGTGCGCTTCACGCGCAACGATCCCGCGTCCGGACTCACCAACGGCGAGACCGCGACGGTCGAATCCGTCGAGCGCGGCGGCGTTCGCCTGCGTCTGGAGAACGGTACGGTGACGAAACTCGGCAACCGCGACCCGCAACTCCGGCATATCGACCGCGCGTTTGCGGCGACGGTTCATGCGTTCCAGGGCAGGACGGTGGACCGGATCGTCGCGGCGCTGCCCGCCGCCAATCCGAAGTTGACCGACCAACGTGCCTTCTATGTGGCGATCAGCCGGGCCAGGGACACCGCCCTGCTGGTCACCGACGATGCCCACAAGCTCGCCGATCAGCTCGAACGGGCGACCGGGGAACGGCTGGCGGCGCTCGATGCGACGGCGAAACAGGCCGCCTGGGAGGCCGTGTTCGAGCGTGGCGCGGGCCATGACCGGGAGGCGAATCGCCTGACACGCGCTCCTGACGCGATGGATCGGGGTCTCGAACCGGACCGCCAGGGCGGTCGCGGACGCGGACGCGAGCATCGGATCGAGCGCGAAGCCGGCCGGGACCGCGACGGAAAATCGCGCGACCGGAGCGCCGGGCGCGAGCGAAGCGGACAGGAATCGGCCGGCAAGGATGGCGGACTCGACCGCGGCGGCGAGCGCCAGCAGCAAGCGACCCGCCAAGCCGAGCACGAGAAGGCCGCCGAGCCGAAGCATAAATCGCGCGACTTCGACCTCGGCATGTAGCCCCTCTCCCTCCTTCCGGCCAAATCAACGCCGGCGACGGACTCGCAAACCGTCGCGAAGCGCGCCCGTCATGGCCGCCGATTCCTCCGAAACCGGACAGCCCGCGCCAAGCCCGGCCACACAGGGCCGGGGCGTCGCTGCGCGGGCCTCGGGGGCGCCGGAAAGGGCCGGGGGTGTCATGGGAAAGTTGTATTCTCCGGGCGCTACAGCGTGGATCGCTCCTGCGAGCCGCCGGAGCCCGCGCGACGGGTGAAATTCTCCAGAGAACCGTTCCGGTGCCCTCCAACCCCTTGAAATACCGCGATGTGTTTATCGCGTGTTACGCCGTATTGCGCTGGCGGTTCTCCAGAGCACACGGCTTTTCCAAGGGGTTTTCGGAGCATACATGGGGACACAGGGGGACAGGGCGTAGCCTGACGTAGCCAGAGGGGGACAGGGAAGGACAGGGCAGCAAGCTGCGGCAGGTGTGAGAACCTTAACTCGCGTCAGCGAGTCC
>WTFV01000047.1 GCA_011523845.1 Acidobacteriota bacterium
GGCTGATGGAATCACCGTCCCGCGTCCAGTCGGCAGCGTCCTTGCCAGCCGCGTGCCGTCGATTGCGGGCGAGTGCTCGAGAGCCCGAGATCCGCGATCGCCCTGAAACACCGCCAGTTCCACCTTCGCATGTGGGGTCTCGAGCGTCGTCGCGATTTCCGCGGCGATCTTCTCGGCCCAGTGCTCGCCGGTTTCGGGGCGGGGATACTTGAAGAGCCAGTCTCGACGGACGGAGTCATCCGGTCGAAACCAGAACTTCTTCTTGCTGCCCATCGGTTCCGATTCGGGTCGCCATTCGTTGTGGACGTTCATGATCGGATACACGGTATCCATGCTATTCCCTCCGTGGGCCATGAGCGGAGGAAGGGGCTGAACATCTCGTTGCACTGGCGCCGGCACGATTGAACCAGTGGCGGCCGGCCCTCCAGGCGACCACGCGTGCGGGACGCAAGTCCGTCAGTTGGCCGCGTGCAGGCGGGGCCGCAGGGGAGGCTGCAGGGGTGGCCGCCGCCAGCCGTGTTCCGCCGGTGCGAGACAGTGCGCACGGAGCCGGAATCATCCGTCGCCGGACTCCTCCTGGTATTCTCTGATGTGTCCTCGCTGCACGATCCACAGTTTGCCGTCAAGGGTTCTCCTTGTGAGCCCGGTTGAGAGCGTGCGGACGGCGTTGAGCAAATCATCGGCGGTGGACCTGCGCGGCAGCCGGAGGACGGCTATGCCGGCGTGGCGCGACGGAGCAAACCGCAACGGGTTGCCGAAGTCCAGATCGAGAGTGACCAGACACTTGCGATCGGAGCGACAGACCTCCGCGAGCTTCCGGTCGCTGGCTGACGAGAGCCCTTCCTCCACCACCGTCGTGACGTGATGCCCGGCCGCCCGCAGGATGGCGACGCCCCGGCTGCCGAGATTCTCGTCGAGCTTGATGTTCAAGCCGAGGTCTCCAGAGGCACTTCAACGTAGCGTTCCCGGGACATCTCCGCCCCGTATGCGATACACGCGAGAACGTCGGCTTCCTCGATGCCTGGATACTGCTCGAGTACCTGCGGTACCGTCCAGCCGCTGGACAGCAGGTCGAGCACCAGGGACACCCAGATGCGGTGTCCGCGGATGCAGGGCTTGCCGAAGCAGACGTTGGGGTCTATCGATATCCGGGCGAGGAGTTCGTTCTTGTTCATGGGAGTCTCCAGATCGACCGATCCTCATCCGGCGCTCGCCGGCGCCTTCTCGGGAATCGCTCCGGCGCCGGAAGAGCGGGAGTCCGCCGGCAGGAAGAGCATCTCGGGCCAGCACACCGGCCGGCGCAGGGATGGTGCAAGGTCCGACAGGCCGGATTCGAAGCCGCCTCTCAACCGGTCTACCACGGCCACGCATTCCGCCGTTGTCATGCTGCGGGCGGGCGCTGTAGCGCCCTTGATTGGCATGTCGTTCAACAGCCGCAGAAGTTCCCAGTCGCGCATCGGGGTCGGTCGGCCGTCGACGTCCGTGACGCCGAAGATCAGCCGATTCACGAGCGATCCCGTCCCTGTCACTTCGTACTCGACAGAAACGACCAGGACGGGAGCGGGTAGTCCCTCCACGCTCTGGTCCACCGGCATGGTGGCACCGAGGTTCGCGAGGGCCTTCCAGGTTGGTGGTAGTCGCTCTCATGCCTGGAATCTACAGAACCAGCATGGTCCGAATCAACTGACGTGCGTAGCCCCCGGGTCCGCCATACGCAGGCTCACAACCCATCGTCCCACAGCGCGACCAGGAAGAACTCAAACGGCCAGATCTCGATGCCGTCCTCCACCCGCGGGCGCTCCTCGCGGCAGACGAGGATGAACCGCTCGACGAGACGTTCCTCGGCTAGCGCCCGGAGGCTCCGCAGGTGCTTCCGCTGGACGCGACGTGTCGCCTTCGCTTCGATCGCGACGCGATCGTCGAGGATGAAGTCGACCTCGTAACCGGATCGGGAGCGCCAGTACGCGAGGGGCGTGCGCGGTTGGCGGTAGTCGATCCACGCGCGGAGCTCCAGGAAGACGAAGTGCTCGAAGAAAGCGCCGAAGTCCGCCGCGGCCTCGCTGACCAGGGGCAGCCGGCGCAGGGCGCGGACCACGCCGGTGTCGAAGAAGTAGAACTTGGCGGTCTCGATGGCCTTGCGCTTGACGGTCCGCGGCCACGCCGGCAACTCGATAGCGAGAAGCGTGTCGCGCAGCACCTCGTACCACTGCACGACCGTCTGGCGCGGCACCTGCGCGTCGCGGGCGACGTTGGAGTAGTTGAGCATCTGCGCGTTGGTGGTCGCCGCCGTCTGCAGGAAGCGGGCGAACCGCGGCAGGTTGCGGGCGATGCCCTCGGCGGCGATCTCTTCGGTCAGGTAGCGGTCGACGTACGACGCCAGACCCTCGTCCGGCTCGTCGGAAAGGTAGTGCGGCGGGAGGAGGCCGTGGTTGATCGCCCGGTCGAGCGAGAAGCGCTCGCCGAGCTCGAACCACGAGAACGGGTGCATCACCCGGTCGCTGCCGCGCCCGCCGAGCATGTTGACGCCCTTGCGCTTGAGGGCGCGTGCGCTCGATCCGGTGAGGAGGAAGCGGATGCCGCGTTCCTCGATCATCAGGTGGACCTCGTCCATGAGCGACGGGCACTTCTGGATCTCGTCGATGCAGATCACCGTGTCGCGCAGGTCGCGGGCCGCGATCTCCTGCCGGATGCGCGTGGGATCGGCGAGGACGTCCGTGAGCAGTCCCTGGTCGAGGAGGGAGAAAGACAGTTCTACCGTACCGGCGAGCTGCCGCCGGATGTAGGTGGACTTGCCGGTCTGGCGCGGTCCGAACAGGAACACGGAGCGCCGGGCGAGCAGGCGCTCCAGGTCGAGACAACGCGGAATGTGCAGCTCACCGCCAAAAGACATGGCGATTATCATGATAATCGCCATGTCGGCTGGCGTTCAACGGTCCTCCGGTCGCCCGGCAGCGCGGATTGACGGCGATGGGGGTGAGCCGGTTTTCTCCTCTTCGCGCACTCGTTGTGCGAGGGGGGCATCTATGCCGGTGGGCGCCTCCTAGGTATCCTAGGTCGAGCACCAGACGGTCGTCGCGCCAGGCATCCGGATGGGCGACGTCGCCGAGGCAGATGACGGTGTCGCCGGTCTCGACGCGGCGTCTCCAGTTGCGGAGCAGGAGCCAGTTCATCTCCTCGACGCTCCGGAACGGCCGACCCCAGCCCAGCAGCACCGACGGGTCCGATAGATGCAGGTCCGACCAGATCCAGGTCCTTTCCGGCGCGCTGGCGATGATCGGGACGTCGGCGTCGGCCGGGTCGACCCGCAGTTCGACGAGGACGTTCTCCAGGACAGGATCCATGGTCGATTCTCGCCCGCTCAGAGTTTCGAAGTCGACCCGGGTGCCGCTCGACGCTCACGAAATGAGCAAGAAGCCGCGCGGTGCGGGGAGATTGGGGGACCCGGCCAAGGGTTCATGCCCGCGCGCGCGGGACAGGCCGCCATCCGGTCGCCGATGCGCTGCCGCCGCTGGTTCATGCCCGCGCGCGCGGGACAGGCTCGACATCGTTCTGACGTCCGTCTAGCAAGTCTAGCAATAGCGGTTCGTCCCCGCGCATCGCTGGAGCCGCCGGACCTGCTGCGCCTCGCCGAGGGCACCGGCGCCCGCGTGGTCGACGATCCCGAGAGCCCGCCGGGCTACCGCGGGCGCGACATGCGCATCAACGTGCACCGCCCCACGGGCCCCGTCGGGCCCGATGGACGCCGACGCCTACACCGGTCGCGCCCCGGCTGCGCCGCCGGGATCCGGTGTGGAGCCGGCGCAGCGGCCGACGGGCCGCGAGCTGTTCCGCCGCAGCTCGGGGCCGGAAGGCCGTTGACCTTTCCCGGCTCCTGCGCGCAGGAGCCGGGCTCGCTCCTTCGCCGCGCTCTCGGACGCCCGCTGGCTAGTCTTGCTAGCCGGTGCGCCCTCGGATGGGTGCCCGGTCAGGATTGGCTTCAGTTGGCTGGCTGGATCCGGACCTGCAGCTGGTGCCACGCGACCTCTCCCCTGTCGATCAGTTCGACGACGCGGTCGTTGTTGCGGGCGCTGGCGATGACTGCGCGGCAGGGTCTGTTCGTAAGGCGCTGCATCAGCGCCGCGTGGCTTCGCGCCCGGTCGGCGTCGTGGAGGTCGCCGGTGAACGACGCTTCGACCGCGACGTAGGCCGTCTCTCCCTGGGCGTCCGTGGTCTCGGCGATGATGTCGCTGGCGACGAAGCTCTTGATCCCGTCGTCCCGCAGGTCGGCGCCGTTGTCCCTGGCGATGCGCCTGAGTTCGACGCCCGGCACGATCCGTTGGTACTCGAGATCGAGTTCGTCGGTGATGACTGCGATGTCGGCGCGGGCCTTCGTTTCGGCGTGGGCGCCTTTCAGGATCCCCACGTCGTTCTTCAGCGTGTCCACGTCGGCGGTCAGCACATCGAGTCGCCTGGTCGTCTCGGCGGCGAATTTGGCGAACAGGGCGGGTAGTTCGAGCAGCTCCTCTCCGAGCAGCTGCTGGCGCAGCGCGGTACGCCATTCCGGGTGCCGCTGGAGTGCGGTCAGAATGTCTTGCAAGCTCCGCACCGGGACGTCGGGTGGTGCTGTCGTGGCCATCGTTTCTGCCTCATTTTACGCGGCGTGCGTGCCGTTGGGAATCCGTACTCGCGCGGATTCTCCGTGCCTTGTTCGGAGCCGGCTCGTCCGGTCCACCGAGCCTGGACCTGCGCGTCAGTGGCGTGCCGGTTTCGTCTTCCCCCTGGGTGGCGCGGACGTCATCGCGGACTCGATGCGTAGGGCTAGCGAGGCTCCGCCTCAGACCGCCGAGACATGCAGGTCTCGGCGTCTGCTGAC
>WTFV01000192.1 GCA_011523845.1 Acidobacteriota bacterium
GAAACTCCTCCCGTATCCGCCGCAGGAGCAGGGCTTCTTCCATGCGCGTCGCTAGAGCCTCCGTCAGTCGTTCCGGCCGCCCCGCCACACGTTGTCGGTCGGCGTCCGCTCGAACGACGGCCAGGCGTCGATCAGTGTGAACGGCGCCTCCGGGTCGACGGTCGTCGGCACCGGGCCGATCCGCCGCCGGTCGCGGTCGTCGTCGAAGCGCTGCGTCACGTGGATGGCGGCCGAGACCGGCTCCCAGCCGCCGTCGTGCCAGAGCCAGCGCTGGCCGGCTATCTCGAGGGTCCGATCCGCCTGCGCGATCAGGATGTCGGACGACGACGGCGGTCCAAGCAGCGCCTCGGCCGTGTCCGCTCCGACCGCCTCGGCCAGGGCGTCGGCGAGCGGCGCGCCGCCCCGCACGGCCGCGATCACCGCGGCAACCGTGTCGCGGGCGGCGGCCAGGCCGACGGATTCTGCCCAGCCGACCGTCGCCAGCGGCGTGTACTCCTGCACCCACGGCGCATTGCCGGCCGCCGCGACGCCGACGGCGGGCGCGTCGAGGGCGCCGAGCGCCGCAACGACCTGATCGCTGGCCCGCGCCTGCAGCGCCAGCCACGCGTCCACCCCGTCCTCCTGCCGGGCGCATTCGAGGCCGACCCAGCCGGGGACGCCGACCCGCAGCCAATCCTCTCCGGGCTCCTTCCGCAGATCGGCACCGTCGGCCGTCTCGCGCGCAGCCAACGCCGCGGCGATCGTCGCGCGGCGCCGCCAGCGGGCGAACCCCTCGCCGGCCAGGTCCCACCCCTCGTGCTCCGGCAGCCACAGGAGATCGCCGTAAAGGGTGGTCTCGCCGCGCTCGCGCGGCGCCTGCAGCACCGTGCGCACGGCCGGCGCACGGCCGAGGGTCGTGCCGACGCAGGCGCGCATCGCGGTGACGTCGTCGAGGACGCCGCCGGCGTCGCGCCCGCGGTGGGGCCCGTGCAGGGCGGCCAGGCCTCCGGCGCGGGTCTCGACCGGCGCGCCGGGCCACCAGGCGGCCGCGAAGTCCAACGGTCCATCCGTGCGGCCGGTGGTGGCGACCGCGGTGCCGCCGGGGCGGTCCGCATCGGGGCCGGCGCCGGCGAGGGTCACGGACCAGCGCCAGTCTCCCGCGGGCGCCACCCCGGCCGCGGGCGCCAGCGCGCCGGCCGCCGCGGAACCCGTCCTGGGCTCCAGACCTTGGGCCCGGCGTTCCCGGGGCGCGCGCACCAGGCGGTCGGGGTCGTGGCCCAGGACCGGCAACAGGTCGGCGGCGCGCAGCCACACGCCGGACGGGTGCAGCCACGGGCTCTCCCCCTCGGCCGACCATCCCTCTCCGCGGGCGACCACCTCCAGTTCCACGGTGCAGTCGTCCGTGTCGGATTCGGGGCCCTCGTCCACCCCTGCCCCTGGCACCTGCATGAGAGCGGCAGATTCCTGGTTCGCTTCGGCCAGGCCCACGGGTCCGCAGGCGTCGAGCGGCAGCGCGAAGTGATCGAACTCCACGGTCACCGATTCCTCGCGTCCGCCGACGACAGCGCGCGCGATCTCGACGCCGTGCGGCAACGAGCCGTGCAGAATCCGGGAACTCGAGCGCACGCCGTCGAGACGCCAGCGGGCGGTCGCGCGCCGCTCGGCCGGATCGATCTCGATGACCGCTTCGCCGCCCGTCACGCGAACGGCACCGCGACGGCCCACCAGCGCGCTTCCCACGCGGCATCGCCGGCCGTCTCCGCCGCCGCCGACTCGTAGCCGCCCAGCCCCACGAGCCCTTCGTGCAGCACGGTGTGGACCCCGATGGCCAGCGCGACGGCGACCGCGGCCAGCGCGCCCGCCCCCCCCACCAGCCTTCCCACGCCGGCCCGCCAGCGAAGCGGCACCGTGAGCGCGGTGCCGCGGGGCCAGGCGAGCCACGCCAGGGCGACGACGGCGACGGCGACCGCCAGCTTGAACAGGTCGGCGGTCAGCACGTAGCCCAGCCATGGCGCCCACCCGGAGAACTCCGACAGCGTGATGCTCGGCGGCACGCCGACCTCGGCCGGCGGATAGCTGGTGACGCCCAGCTCGTGGTTGACCACGATGAAGAACGCGCAGATGACACCGACCGCGTGCGCCGCCCCGGCGTGGCGGATCAGCGCGTGGGCCAGCAGCACAAGCGCGCACAGCTCCAGCAGGGGCGGTGCGAGCAACAACCCGAAATAGAGGGTCGGGTCCGACAGGCTGAAGGCGTCGGGAGTCGCGAAGACCGTCACGATCCACACCGCGAGCACCGGCGTCAGGGCGAACACCACGGTCACGGCGGCCGCGGCGAGGGCGCGGCCCGCCACCCGGCTGCCCAGCGGCGCGGGGGTGGCGTCGGCGATCTCGCCGAAGCCGGCGCGGTCGTCCCGGCGCGCCATGACGCCGACGAACCCGGCCACCATGAACACGATCACGAGGTAGTAGAACTCGATCAACAACGGCTCGACGAGATCGGGGCGCGGAAGGAGGGGGCCGTCGGCGTGCAGGATGATGTGGACGAACGAGCCGCCCACGCCCATGGCGGCCAGGACGAGCATCGCGAGCGGCGTCCCCCACCCGCGGAAGGAGAGGGCGAAGTGCCACGCCGCCTCGCTCCACGTGGCGCCGAGCCACGACGGACGCCCAGGCGCGCCGAGCGGAGGGACGCCGGGACCCGCCGGCTCGGCTCTCGTCTCTCCCCCGGCACGATCCGCCACCCGCGCCGCGGGCGCCGGTTCCAGGGCCAGTCGCTCACGCTCCACCCGGCGCAGCACGATGCCGAGGAGCAGCAGCGGCGGGAGCGTCCAGAAAAGCCGGTTGGCCACGAGCGGCGCTGTCATCTGCAGAACGCCCACTGCCTTCTCGCGCGGCGTCCAGGCGTTGGCCTGCTCCTCCGCCTCGGCGTACGCGGACGGGTCGAGGAGCGACGCGAGCGCGGGGTTCGCGTCGCCGCCGCGCACCACCACCATGGCGACCATCCAGATCAGCATCAGCGCCGCCGCGCAGGCGAACGGCCCGGCCAGCGTGCGCGTCCGGATCGCCGCGCACAGGAACAGGGCGCCGAGCCCGGCCGCCGACGGCAGGGTGAGGATGAGCAGCGAGTGACCGATCGCGAAGAGGGGCTGCGGCCCGATGGTGTCGGGGGGAAACAGTCCGAGGGCGCCGAGCGGGGGCACCAGCAGGAACCCGATCCCCGTCGCAAGGGACAGCACGCAGGCGAGGCCCACCGCGCCGAGGTAGCGGCCGGCGAGCAGGGCGGGCAGCGAGACCGGCGCCGACAGCACCACCTCGTGCAGGCCGGCCGTCCGGTCGCGCACCACGACCTGCGCGAAGAGCCAGGCCCAGACGAAGAGCAGCCAGACCGCCTGCCCGCCGACCATCAGGTAGACCAGGTGCGGGCTGTTGCGCGGCACGTCGGTCGCGCCGAGGTCGCGCAGGTAGTCCGCGTTCAGCAGCACCAGCATCAGGTAGGCGATCAGTCCCGGAAACGCGATGGGGATGAGCGGCCCCCGGCAGCCGGCGCGGAACTCGTACCAGGCCTCGGTCGCCGCGAAGCGCAGGGTCTTCATGCCACGGCCTCCTCGTCGCTCCCGCGCAGGACGTCAGGGAGAGGCTCGCCACCCACGCTCCCGCGCAGGACAGGGAGAGGCTCGCCACCCACGAAGCGCAGGGCCGTCATGCCACCGCCTCCTCGTCCCGGACCCCCGCGCGCGCGATGGCCGCGTGGTAGACGTCCTCCAGGCGCGGCGCTTGCGGGGCCCAGGCCCCACCCGGCGAGGTCGGGGCCTCGACGACGACCAGCGAGCCCGCCGGCGTCGCCGAGACGTGCAGCGCCCCGCCGGGCATTGGCTCGCCGCGCGGCACCACGCGCGACCAGAGGCGGCCTTCGAGCGGCGCGGTCAGGGCGGCCGGCGTGCCCTCCGCGACGATGCGCCCGCCGGCCAGAATCGAGAGCCGCTCGCAGAGGCTCTCGACGTCGTCGACGATGTGGGTCGAGAGCAGCACGATGTTGTCGGCCGCGATGTCGGCCAGCACCCGGTGGAAGCGGCTGCGCTCCGCGGGGTCGAGACCCGCCGTCGGCTCGTCGACGATGAGCAGGCGCGGGTCGCCGGCGAGGGCCAGCGCGATGCCGAAGCGGCGCAGCATGCCCCCGGAGTAGGTGGCGACGGCGCGGTCGGCGTCGGCCCGGAGGTTGACCCGCTCGAGGAGGTGCGCGACCTCGCGCCGCCGCTCGGACGCGCCGGTCCTGCCCTTCAGCCAGGCGAACCGCTCCAGGAGCTGCCGTCCGGTGACGGTCGGGTAGGTGCCGATGTGCTGCGGCAGGTACCCCAGCCGCCGGCGCACGTAGTCGGGGTCGGCGAGCGCGTCGACCCCGTCGAGCGTGATCGACCCGCTGTCGGGCTTCTGCAGCGTGGCCAGGGTCCGCATCAGGGTGCTCTTCCCGGCGCCGTTGGGGCCGAGCAGGCCGTAGAGGCCCGGCCCGACCGTCAGGTCGACCGCGTCGAGGGCGCGGATGCCGCCCGGGTAGGTCTTCGTCAGCCGGGTGACCCGCAGGCCTTCGATGGCGTTGGTCATGGCGTGCTCCAGGGCCGGCCGCCCGCCGGCTGTCGGGCCGGGGGGCCGAGCCCCCGAGTGTTCCTCCGATCCAGGCTCCCGCTACCAGTCGAAGTCGATGCCGGCCCCGACGGCGCGCGGGTCGGCCATCCGTCCGTAGGCTCCCGGCAATCCGAACAGCCGCCCGTCGAACCGCGCCAGTTCGTACTGGTCGTCGAGCAGGTTGGTACCCCACAGATAGACGGACCATCCCGATCTGCCGTAGCCGGCACGGCCGCTCAGGAGGCGGCGGCTCGAGACCTGGGTGTAGACCGGCGCCGCGATCTCGGTGTAGGCGTCGTCCGTGTAGCTGAACGTCCCGCTGGCGAACCAGCCGCGCGGGTCGCGCCAGCCGAGTCCGACGGCGCCGTTCCAGGCCGGCGACTGGGGAAAGGCCCGCCCGGCGAGATCGTCGCCGTCGAGCACGAAGTCGATGAACTCCGAGTCGGTGAGGCCGAGCGAGGCGAACAGGTTCAGCACGCTGCTGACGTAGTACTCCGACTCGACCTCGACCCCGCGCAACGCCGACCGACCCGCGTTGGCGATGAGCGCGTCGAATCCGGGGAAGCCGCCTTCGGCCGTGTACGGGATCTGCTGCTCCCGCCAGTCGATGGTGAAGACGTTCGCGTTCAGCGTCAGCCGGCCGTCGGCGGTCCGATGGCGGACGAACAGCTCGTAGTTGTCGGTGAACTCCTCACCGTACGCCTCCGCCACGCCGAGGAAGACCGCGAACGCGAAGCCGCCCGCCTTGTACCCGCGGGCGTACGAAGCCCCGAGCGACGTGTTCGGGGTCAGACTGTAGGCCACCGACCCGGAAGGCAGCACCTGGCTGAAGGTCTTCTCCGCGTTCAGATCGCTCACCAGCCCGTTGTTGTCGGCGAAGTTGTCGTTCCGGCGCGTCTCGCGGTTCAGCCGCACGCCTCCGGTCAGGAGCACGCGGTCGCTCACGGTCCACTCCGCGCGTCCGAACACGCCGAGCTGGTCGACCTCCTCCAGCAGCCGGGTCCGGCGGTTGAAGGGCGCCACGCCGCCCATGCCGTCCGGGAAGATCCCGGTTCCGTGGAACCCGAACGAATAGTCGCCCTCGGAGTAGAAGAGGCCGATCAGGCCGTCCACCCTTTCGCCCCGATACGCCGCGCGGACCTCCTGGCTGAGGATGCCGTCGTGACCCGCGGCGTCGACGTTGAGGAAGTCGAACGGCGACAGGTCCGCATCGAACTTCTGCGTCAGGTCGAAACGGCTGTAACCCGTGATGGCGTCGATCGCCCAACGGTCGTCGAGGGCAACGTGCGACTCGAGATTCACGAAATCGAGGGTCGACGGGTACCGGTCCGGCCGGTTCCAGGGTTGCCGGCGGTCCTGCATGGCGATGCCCTCGGCCTCGTTGTCGGCGACGAGAGCGAACGGGTTCGAGTCGGAGTCGTTGCGCAGCCAGGTGAGATCGAAGCGTACGCGGTCGTCGGCGCGGGGCCGGAGCGAGAGCTGCCCCCGGATCGTCCGCTCGTCGGTCCGCTGGACGTCGTCGTCCCCGGTAACCACGTTGGTGGCCGCGCCTCGGGCGTAGCGGTCCTCGACGGTCAGGCGCGCGGCGAGAACGTCGTCCACCAGCTCGGCGTTCTGCATGAACTGGACGCGCCGCGTGCCGAGCCCGCCCCCTTCGAGACGAACGCGGCCGTCGTAGCCGTCGAAGGCGGGCTTGTTGTAGTTGATCAGCACCGCGCCGATCAGCGAGTTGGGTCCCTGCAGGGTCGACTGTGGGCCGCGCAGGATCTCCACGGATCCGACGTCGAAGAGAGAAGGGTTCAGGTAGTCCCCCGTGCGCGGGCCGACCGCCGTCTGGTTCAACAGGACGGAGGCGAGCGCGTTGGCGTTGCCGAAGCCGCTGTCCAGGCCGTTGTTGTTCACGCCGCGGATGCTGTAGGCGCCGAACTGCGCGGTGCCGGTAAACGCGTTGGCGGTCCGATTGAAGGCGTCCTCCACCGTGAAGATGGCATCGGACTCGAGCCTTTCCTGGCCCAGGTACGCGACGCTCGTGCCGAACTCCTGCCGGCCGGTGTCGAGCTTGCTGCCGACGACGGTTACCTCGTCCGAGAAACTGGCGAACTGCAGCACGACGTCCAGCGCGGCGCCGGCCGGCCCCGTCGCGGAGACGCCATCCCGTTGCGCTGTCTCGAAGCCGGGCAGGTTGAACGAGACCGAGTAGTCGCCGGCGGGCAACCCGTCGACGACATAGCGTCCCTCGCCGTCGGTGACCGCCACCCGCGACCCGCCCGCGAGCCCGGGGCCGGCCGCCTCGACGGTCACGCCCGGAAGCACGCCGCCCGTCTGGTCGGCCACGATGCCGGAGATGGCGAGATCCTGCGCGCCGGCCGGAAGCGGCAGGGCCAGCAGGCAGGCCGCGAAGGAGACTCCAAGTTTCGTCATGATGTCGTTTCCTCTGCTCCTCCACCGACCGTCGCGGCTTGCGCGCTGCCGCGTTTGCACCAGCTATTCCGATACCGCCCTGTCTCCACGGCGGGGCCGCGGCCTGCTCCCGGTCGGCTCGCGGACGGGGCCGACGGAGGACACGCCGTCGACCGGCGGCGACCCGTCCCGACAGTCGGAGACGGTCAGCGAGTTGCCGGTCGGCTCGATCGGCTGTGCCGCGTCACCGCGAAGATCGACGCCACTCGCGAGCGCGCGTGCGACACTGCTGCTGAGACGGCGCGTCGTTGGGTACGTGTGAGTCGTGAACGAGCGGGAAGGGGACTACGCGGGTGGGCCGCGCGTCGACTGCCTGTCGACGACCGCGCCCTGTTCGCCCTGCGGGTGGGCGGACGGGACGTCCTGCGCGACGAGGTCCGGCGCGGATGGCGCGGGAACTCTGTCCGTTGGAACCACCGACAGGTGCCGGAAGTGACAGGCCTCGCACTCGGCGTGGCCGGCGGCCTGCGTGTCGGGGCCGTGCCCGTGGCCGATGGTGCTCGTCGCAACGAGCGCCACCAGCACCAGCAGCGCCGCCGTGATCGCTGCCGCTGGCCTCCATGGCACCATGAACACACTAGACCAGAAGCGCCCGGCGGCAGTCAAGGGCGTCAAGGGCGGGGTGGCCGTCGTTCGCCGGCGAGGGTGACGTGATGCTCGTTCAGGTCATGAACGAACGCGCGCCCGCAAGAGGCGGAACGCGGTGGCATGATCGAGCCGCCGCCGCGCTCCCGCTCGGCGTCCCGATGATGTGAGAATGACCCCATGACCGGACGACGAGTCGCGAGCATCGACGCCCTTCGGGGGCTCGTCATGCTGCTCATGCTGGTGGACCACGTGCGCGAGACGGTCTACCTGCACGCGCAGGTCGGCGATCCGGTGGACGTCATGACGACTCCGCCCGGGCTGTTCTTCACCCGTTCGCTGAGCCACATCTGCGCCCCGGTCTTCATCGCCCTGACCGGGCTCGGCGCCTGGTTCCACGGCGCGACCCACACGCGGCGGGAGACGTCCACGTTCCTGCTCGAGCGCGGCGCGTTCCTCGTGCTGCTCGAGCTCACCGTCGTGGGGTTCGCGTGGACGGCGGAGTTTCCTCCCTCGCGGTTCTTCCTGCAGGTGATCTGGTGCATCGGCATCTGCATGATCGCGCTCGCGGGGCTGCTGCACCTGAGCCGGCCCTGGCAGCTCGCGGTGGGACTGCTGCTGGTCGCGGGGCACAACCTGCTCGACGGCGTCGTCCTCACCGGCGAGTCCCCGTTCTTCGTTCCCTGGGCCATCCTGCACCAGCGCGACATCATCGAGCTCGGCGCCGGCGTGACCGCGCGAACGAGCTATCCCGTCCTCCCGTGGATCGGGGTCATCGTCCTCGGCTACGCGACGGGGCCGTGGTTCGCACGCATCCGGGCGGAGGGAACGACGATCCGCCGTCTGCTGACGCTGGGCGCCGCCCTGCTCGCCGGCTTCGTGGCGATCCGCTGGCTGAACGTCTACGGGGACGCTCCCTGGTTCGTGGCCCCCGACGCGCTGACGACGGTGATGAGCTTCCTGTCCCTCACCAAGTACCCGCCGTCGCTGCTGTTCCTGCTGGCGACGCTGGGGGCCGGGGCGGTCCTGCTGGCGCTGTTCGAAGCGGCCGAGGACCGGCGAACCACCGCGGCGATCGCGATCTTCGGGGCGGCCCCGATGTTCTTCTACGGCGTCCATCTGTACGTGCTGAAGGCAGGCTACCTCGTCGCCTATGCCCTGTACGGGCCGAATCAGGGCGAGTACCTGAGCGTGCCGAACCTGGGAGTTCTGTGGCTCCTGGCCGCCGCGCTGGCGGTACCGCTCTACTATCCGACCCGTGGATTCGCCCGCTGGAAGCGGAGACGCAGGGATCTTGTCTGGCTGCGCTACTTTTGAGTTTTCCACCCGGCAGGGCCGGACCCGCGCATGGATGGAACCTGGGTGAGTTTCCCGGTAGACCGTCAGCCGCAAGCCTCGTGCGGCCCGCGGCGCGGCGCGCGCCGATCGGCCGACCGTCTCAGGGGTCAACACGGCCGACGTGCTGGAGAACCTGGAGCTCCTGGAGGAAGCGATGAACGATCTCGAGCGGAACAAATCGAACGTGGTCGATTTCTACGATCTGATGTTCAACAAGTGCGAACCGCGTCGAGCCGTCGAGTTGTATGTCGGCGCCGAGTACGTGCAGCACAACCCGCATGTCCGAACCGGCAAGGACGGTTTCGTGGACTACTTCGAACGCATGGCGAGCGAGTATCCCGGCAAGTCAGTCGAGTTCAAGCGCGTGATTGCCGAGGGGTCCCTGGTAGTCCTGCACTGCCGTCAGTCGTGGCCGGGCGATCGGGACTATGCGGGGATCGACATCTTCCGCCTGGACGAGCAGGGCAAGATCGTCGAGCACTGGGACGTGCTGCAGGAGATGCCAATGACGAGTGCACATGCGAACGGAATGTTCTGACGAGCTCGCCGAGCTCGCACCGGCCTCCGCGCGTTCGGGTAGGAAGGTGAGCGGCACGGTGGTCGATTCGGCGAGCGAACAACCGGTTTTCCGGCCGGCAGTATATTGCGGTGGGAACGGGCTTCTCGGGAACGTCGGGGGACCTTCACCGCGCTGGCCCGGGAGTTGCGTCCGAGCCGCGGGAACAACCTGTTCGTGTTCGGGTTGCCCTGACCCGCGTCCGACCGGCGCGAGCAGGGGACAATGGCTGACGACGAGACCTTCCGGCTGATCCTCGCCCTCGGGATGGCGGCCTTCCTGCCGGTCGCCCTCTACCACCGGATCCGGTCGCGGGCGAGCGGCGAGAAGCTCGACCGCCGCCGGGAAGGACTGTTCATCCTCCTCACGCTGCGTCCCTGCGGGCTGGCGGCGATGGGCGGCCTCGTCGCCTTCGTCCTCGACCCCGCCTGGATGGCGTGGGCCGCCGTGCCGCTGCCCGCCGCCCTGCGCTGGGCCGGTGTGGCGATCGGTCTGCCCACCGTGGCGCTCGGCATCTGGACGTTCCGCAGCCTCGGCCGGAACATCACCGACACGGTCGTCACCAGACGCGAGCACAGGCTGGTAACGAGCGGTCCGTACCGCTACGTCCGTCACCCGTTCTACGTCACTACCGCCCTCGCGTTCGCCGCCAACGCCCTCACGACGGCGAACTGGTTCATCGCGTCGACGGGTTTCGCCGCCCTGGCGCTCCTGGTGATCCGGACCGCGACCGAGGAAGCGAAGCTCGTCGAGCGCTTCGGCGACGACTACCGGCGCTACATGGCGCGGACGGGCCGCTTCTTCCCGCGCCTCCGGTCCGCGCCGGCGGCGGAGTAGGCCATCAGCGTTCGCCGCTTCGGTGTGTATGATACATACATTGGCAGCGCGGCAGTCATCAAGCGGCTCAAGCGGGACGGGTGGAAGCGAACGCAGGTGCGCGGCAGCCACCAGCAGTTCACGCACCCGAACCGACCCGGTCGGGTCACGGTTCAGCACCCGCGCAAGGACATCCCGACTGGCACGCTGCGCAACATCTATCGACAGGCCGGATGGCCGTGGGGGAAGTGATGCAGTACCTCGTAGTCGTGCACCGAGACCGACCGGACGGATCATGTGGTGTCACGGTGCCGGATCTGCCGGGTTGCTTCTCGGCCGGCGACACCCTCGCGGATGCGTTGCAGAACGCGGCAGAAGCAATCGCGCTGCACGTCGAAGGAATGCTGACGGATGGCGAGCCGGTGCCGCCGCCAAGCGACACCATCGATCCAGATGGTGGAATCGTTGCCGCCGTCACCGTCGATGACGGCCTGATGTCGGAACGAGCGGTACGCGTGAACGTCACCCTGCCGTCACGGTTGCTGGCGTTGATCGACCGCGTCGCGAAGCGAACCAAGGGCGGTCGGTCAGGACTGTTGACGACGGCCGTGCTTGCGTATCTCGGACGCGGCCGAACGTGAACCTGACGGCGCTACATGGCGCGGACGGGGCGCTCCTCCCCGCGCCCGATGTCCGCGCCGCCGACGCCACCACATCCTGCTGGCTCTGCAACGCCGGCATCGAACGCCGCCGCGCATGAGCGGCATCGGATTGCACGTCCCCTCACGAACACTGAGTCGGTCAGAACCCCCACACTGCCATCAGGACCGGCTGCGCCGTCATCGGCAGGTGAAGCAGCGGCGTGAAAGTGATGCCACCCCGTAGGTAGAGCCCCCGCAGACGCCGTATGGCGAGCAGCTCGGCGTGCGACAGGCCCCAGACATCGAGTCCGGCCTCCGTCTCGCCGTCGTGGTACGCCCGTCGGGATCTCCGGACTCCGTGTGCGCACGGGCTCCCAGGGGGGCGGAGCCTGCGCCCGGGGCCGCGTGAGCCGAAAGCGCGCCGGTTGACGCACTACCGTGCAAGGGAAGGAGCCGATGATGCGAAGAACCACTCTCGCGCTCGCCGTCGCCGCCGCCCTCGCCGCGCCCGTCGCGGCGCAAGAGTCCGCACCCGCGCCCGAGCGGCGGGGAACGATCGGCGCCGCGATCCTGCACTTCGCGAGCGACGATCGCCGATGGCCGTACGTCGGCTTGGACGGGACGTTCCGTGTCGGGCGGTTCGAGGTGCAGGCGACCTACTTCCGCGACACGATGCGGTACGACGACTTCGATCCGGAGTACGCATGGACGCGCACCCTCGAATGGTACTCAGGGGGGATCATCTGGCCGTTGTCGCCGTCGCCGGCTCGGTTCCGGCCGCACGTGCTCACCGGCTTCCAGATGTTCCGGGACACGACGAGCGACGGCTCCTTCCCGCATCGTCGCCCCGCCGTTTACGGCGGACTCGGCGCGGAGTTCCCGCTGGGCGGGCGACTGTTCGCGCGGGTGCAGTACATGACGCTTGCCGTTTACGTCTATGAGGAGATCTATGTCGGGTACGCTGGCCGCGCGAGCATCGGGATCGGATTCTGAGCTGGCCGGGGGGAAGTCGAGAAACGCTCAAGTTGGGTGCGCGCGCGAAATGATCGCGATTCCGGCGGCGTTCTTGGACGGCCGTGCCGGCTCTGTACATACGTTGATCCGCATCCGACCGGCGCGCGCAAGGGGCAATGCCTGACGATCAGACGTTCGGCTGGTCCTCGCCCTCGGGATGGCGGCCTTCCTGCCGGTCGCCCTCTACCACCGCGTCCGCTTGCAGGCCAGCGGCGAGAAGCTTGACCGTCGTCAGGAGGACTGTTCATCCTCCTCACGTTGCGCCCCTGCGGGCTGGCGGCGACGGGCGGCCTCGTGGCGTTCGTCCTCAATCCGGCCTGGATGGCGTGGATGTCCGTGCCGCCGCCCGCCGCGCTGGGCTGGGCGGGCGTGGCGATCGGACTGCCCATGGTGGCGCTCGGCGACTGGACGTTCCGCAGCCTTGGCCGGAACATCACCGACACCGTCGTCACCAGACGCGAGCACACGCTGATAGCGAGCGGTCCGTACCGCTACGTCCGCCATCCGTTCTACGTCACCTCCGCCTTCGCGTTCGCCGCCAACGCCCTCGCACGGCGAACTGGTTCATCGCCTCGACGGGCTTCGCCGTCCTGACGCTCCTGGTGGTCTGGACCGCAACCGAGGAAGGGAAGCTCGTCGAGCGGTTCGGCGACGACTGACTACCGGCGCTACATGGCACGGACGGGCCGCTTGTTTCCGCGCTTCCGGTCGGTGCCGGCGCCGGAGTAGGCCATACTCCGCGACCCAACCCGACGCCGGGGATCGCCGCAACCCACTGGTGCTCGGGCAACGTCTCCACCACCATCGCCGGTAGCTGTTCCGAAGCCGTTCGAGGTCCCTCAGGCGATCTCCTTCTGTCTCTCGATGGCCACTCAGCACAGAGCTGATCACGCCCGTCATTCACGCCGGAAGGCAGCCGGATCGTCCCTCATCTCGGCGACGGCGGATCCGCCCAACAAGCCTACGCCGGGGGATCGCGGCTATCGGCTGGCAGGGAATTTCGCGCGGCTATCCGCGTCACCGTGTCGCGCCGGGTGCCATCGTCACCGTCGTCCGGATCGACTACGCTGAGTACGCCCATGGCAGAGCGTATCTACACCCGAGATCAGCAGGGGCGGCTGGGAACCGCTCGAAGGGGAGCGCTTCGCGACGGAGGACGAACTCCAGGCCCTCATCGCCGAGCATCCGGAACTGCTCGACGGGACTCAGATGCGACCGGACGCTCCCCGGCGCTGGATTCTCACTGCCCGAGAGCAAGGAATCGCCGAATCGTCCGATGCGACAGCACGATGGGCGGTCGACCATTTGCTCGTTGATCAGGACGCCGTGCCGACGCTGGTCGAAGTCAAGAGGGGGTCGAACCCCGAGATCCGGCGCACCATCGTGGGGCAAATGCTGGAGTACGCGGCGCACGCGGCGCAGCGGCGTCGGATACGGCGCGCGTTCACGAGTTCTTCCAGGCCGCATCCCGAACGGCGCGAACCTATCTGAGCGTCGATCGAGGCGCACGCAATCTCGGGGCGATGCTCGTGACGGTGCTTCCGGCGATGGACGGCGGATCCGATCTGCGGTTGGAAGGAATCGCCGTGGACGAGTCGCTGATCCAGGGCACCGTACCGGAGGCCGTGATAGCGAACGCCGCAATCAACCAGCTCGATGTCCAGGATGCGGACCTTCGGGCCGTGACGTTCGAGGAGGACTGCTGGATCGGGACGCTCATCGTGGACGAGACCACGCGGGTGTCGCCCTCCTGTCCGGTTCCCGACCGCATTCGGCGTCAGGGCGTCGGTGCCGGTAACGACTCGGTGTTGGAAGAGTACGAGGAACGCACCGACTGGCTCGACCGGCACGGACGGATGCAACCCGCCGCGCAGCGAGACGATGCCGGGCTCGTGCCCAACGACCTGCGCGACGACGAGTTGGTGACGTTGCTCGAACGCGCCTGGCGCAACCGCGCCTACTGGATTCCCAAGGACAAGGACAACGACGACCAGTTCGCCAGATTCGTCGGCAATCCGCGTTGGCTCGACCTGCTCGACTTGCTGGGAGAGCACGACCTGGTACGCGAGGAACAACTGTCCTCGAAAGGACGCACGAGCACGTTCGTGCACATCAAGCGCCGAACGGAAATCCTGGTGGCAGATCCCGAGGACACGCAGATTCGGAACCTCTATTCATCGCTGGTCGAGAGAATCCGCGGCCACGACCGCCGAGCGTGAAAGTGGGTCCGGTGCCTCGCTCTCCGTCAACCGTCTTTCCGCGGGCTCAGCACCGCAATGCTCCAATCGGCGAAATGGCGGCGGCGCGGCCCGCCGGAATCAGGACGGCGACCAGCGCGCACGCGGCAACCGAACCGGCGGCGACGGCGAGGGAGAGGGGGTCCCAGAAGGACACGCCATGGAGTCGCGCGCCCAGGAAGCGGACGGCGCCGACGGCCAGCGGGAGACCCAGAACGAGACCTACGGCCACGCGCTGAAACGCCTGACGCAGCACCAGCCGGATCACCCTGACGCGGTCGGCGCCGAGCGCCATCCGGATGCCGATTTCGTTCGTCTGCTGCCCGACCATGTAGGCCGTGACGCCGTAGACGCCGACCGCGGCCAGCACGAGGGCCACGAGTCCGAACAGTCCCGCAAGGCCCGCGACAGCCTGCTCCCGGTCGGACGAGCGCTCGATCTGCTCCTGCATCGTTCTGACGCTGATGACCGTCAGGTTGGGATCGGCTGCCGCCAGCGTCCTCCTCAGAATCGGCTCGATATCGCCCAGCGCCGAATCGGTGACCACCAGGATGCCCTGGGCGAAATGGGAGAGCCGCTCGACCATCCTCCGGTAGTCGGTCGCGTAGTCGACCCGCTGTGCGAGCGACAGGAAGAACATGGGTCCCGCCGGTCCGCTCAATCCCGACCGCAGGAACTTCGTGTCGCGTACGATGCCGACGATGCGGAACGTACCTGCGTTCTCGGGCCGCTCGACGCCGAAGTGCTGACCGAGCGGATCCTCGTCCCGGAAGAAACGCCTCGCGAACGCCTGGTTCACGACGGCAACCGGCGCGGTCGTCTCGTTGTCCGTTTCCGCGAACAGCCGTCCCCTTGCGAGCGTGACGCCCAGGTTCTGCAGATAGTCGGCGCTGACGCGGTTCCACGACGCCTCCGAGTCGTCGCTCGGGTTCGGCGGGCGCCCGGCCACCAGGACCGTCTCGCTCCAGCTCGAAAAGAACGGATTGGCCAGCGCGAGCCCGGCGCCCCGCACGCCGGGGAGGCTCGTGAGCCGCCGCTCGATGTCGCGATAGAGGGTCGACAACTGCTCCGGCGCGTACGTGGACGGCAGGCGCTTCAAGCCGATCAGCACGCGTCCCTGCACCGGGTAGCCGAGGTCCTGCTGCTGGAGATTCGCGAGGCTTCGCCCGAGCATGGCGGCGCCGGCGACGACCGCGACGGAAAGCGACAACTGCACCACCAGCGCCGCCGTGCGAAAGCGGAACGAATGCTGGCCGATGCTGCCGCGGTAGCCACGCAACGCCCCGATCGGATCGGTCCGCGTCGCAAACCATGCAGGTGCGATACCGAAAGCGATGCCGGTGACGAGCGACAGCCCGGCGGTGAAGGCCAGCACGACGAGCGATGGCGTGGTCGCGATCGGCACGAACTGCGCGTTCTGGAATAGCAGCACGACCAGCAGGCGCGCGGCGCCGGCGGCGACCAGCAGCCCGAGGATCCCTCCCGCTGCCGCGAGCAGCACGCTTTCGGCAAGGGCTCCGGCGATGATTCGCCGGCGCGTCGCGCCGAGCGCGAGACGCAGAGCCGTTTGCGCCCGGCGTGCGACCGCGCGGGCGAGTAGCAGATTCGCGACGTTCGCGCACGCGATGATCAGCACGAGACCGCAGATGGCGAGCAGGATCCGGAGGCTGGATCCGTACTGCTCCTTCACCGACAGGCCCGCGAGACCGATGCCCGTGCCGGCCGGAACAACCCGGATCGTCTGGTTGGACAGCTCGCGAACGATCCCCGGCATCAAGTTGGCCGGGTAGTCGGCCTCGTACCGGATCCAGCGGCGCAGGACGTCAGTGAGGCGGGGCGCCATGCCCGAGATCGAGGCATCGTGCCGGAGACGGCCGATCACGAACAGCCAGGGCGACGCCGACTGCTGCAACAGCGAGCCGTCGCCGGCAATCATCGGCTCCTGGTGCAACGGGATCCAGATGTCCGGCGGGTCCGCGCGAACGGTTTCGCCGAAGAATCCCGGCGCCGCCACGCCGATTACCGTAAACGGATGACCTTCCACGACGAACGTCGCGCCCAGGACCGACGGGTCCGCCCCGTAGACGCCTTGCCACAGGCGGTGGCTCAGCACGACGACAGGAGGCGCCGCGGGCCGGTCGTCATCTGCCGCGAACAGGCGACCGCCGGAAGCGCCGACGCCGAGGGTGGAGAAATACGATCCGGTGACGTACTGCGCGCGCACCGGCCGGCCGGCCTCTTCCGCGCCCTGCCGCCGGACGCTCAACAGCGTGCCGCCCCAGTCGAATGCGGTCACGTCCTCGAACTCCGATGCGCCGATCTTCAATCGCTCGTACAAGGGGAACGAGAACACGCCCCAGCGGCCGTGGCGGCCCGTGGCGACGGTGTCGTCCCCGTCGCCGATCCTGTACAGCCGTGCCGGGTCGGACACGGGCAACGGCCGGAGCACGACACTGTCGATGAGCGTGAAGATCGCGGTCGTCCCGCCTATCCCGAGCGCGAGCGTCAGCACCGCGACGCTCGTCGGAAACGCCGGCGCGCGCATCAGGACGCGCAACGCGGAACGGATGTCTCTCACGCCACCTCCACGTCGCGCAACGCCAGCTCGATCGCCACCGAGACGCGCTTCCAGTTGCGGGCTTCCTCCTCGGTGTGCCGGCGCCCGGCGGGGGTCAACTCGTAGTACTTCGCCTTCCGATTGGTCTCCGAACGCCCCCACTCGGCCGTCAGCCACCCCTTCTGCTCGAGCCGGTGCAGGGCGGGGAAGAGCGAGCCCGGGTTGACGCGGAACGCACCCTGCGTGATCTGCTCGACCCGGCGCGCGATGCCGAGCCCGTGGTTCGATCCCGCCATGAGCGCGCGGAGGATCAGCAGATCGAGAGTGCCGCGCATGAGGTCGGTGCGAGACATGGGAAGATGCTCCTTGGGAACGACCTGTCGATTTCCGATAAGATTAACCGTGGCCCTGTCGGATGTCAACAGGGTCCGCTGCCGTGGTCGTGGTACAGTCGATGCGCCAGCGCCGCCGTGGAGGTAGGTATGCGCAAGCCGGGGCCGAGCGCCCGCTTCGTGTCCGCCGTTGCCGCACTGATCGTCCTCGGGATCGCTCCGCAGGTGTGCGCGGGGCAGGCCGAGACGGAACGCCCTGGCGTCGCCGTTGACGATGGCGACCACGCTTCCGAATCGTCGGCCGAACCAGGCACGACGCGCGTCCGGCGAACCGTTCGCTCCCCGATTCGCGATCCGTGGTCTGCTGGTGTTCGGGTGCTGTGGAGCTCGTTCGGGGGTGGACCCGGCGGTGGGGGAGGACTCCCGCCGACGACGGGCGGCAGCCCCCCTGTCGTCCTCGGGAGTTGTTCCACAGGTGGCTCCTGCGCGCCGAACAGCGTGCGTCACCAGGGCGGGGCGCCGGGTGCCGCATCGGTCGGGAACGGCTTGCCCGTGCAGGGCGTCGCCTTCGACGCGGGGCGCCTGGTCACGTCGGGAATCGAAGTCGGCATCGGACTCGACCTGACGACCCATCCGGGCCAGGCACTCCTGTCCACCGCGCCGGGCGTCGGGTTTCGGACCGCTACCCGGGAAGACACCGCGCTCCAGGTACTTACCGGCGAGCGCGCGCTGCAACTCGATCTGGCCGCTCGGCTCACGTACCGCTCTCGCGGCAACGATCCCGTGGTCCGTGGCGCGTCTCTCGCCAGGCCCTACGTCGGTATCGGAGCAGGGATGTCGCGATACTTCCCCGGGTTCTCCACTATTGGTGGTGGGCCCGGTTTCAACGGCGCACCGCTCCCACCTGCAGGCGCAGCGCATCTCGCCGCCTTCGATCCCTGGATCCCGAACTTCCAGGTCTACGGCGGTTTCCTCGCGTCGTTCGCGAGGATGGCGCCGATGCTGGACGTCGACATCCGGTACATACGGGCGGCGAATCGCGGCCTCGACCTGGGGGGCTTCCGTTTCGGTACGGGTATCCGCTACGCGTTCTGACGCCGCCAGACCGCGATCTTCGAGTACGCCTGCCACGAGGGCAACCACGAGCTGGTGAACATCCTGGCGGGCGCCCGCGCGGCCGAGCGCGCAACCGAGCAGTAGTCGGCCGGCCTGGCCGCGTAGCTCCGGCTGCAGGCGTGTTTTGCATTTTCTCTGACCAAACGTAGGACACGCCTGCGCCAGTGCGCCAACCACATGGCGCAGTTGCCGGCTACGGGCGCCGCAAGCCCTTCCGTCACCGCAAACGGTCATGCCTCACGGGTCGGTGGGGAACGCGTACCCCGATGCCCGACTCGCTGCACCGGTCGGCACGTCCATGGGCTGCTAAGATGCCCCGATGAGGAGGTGCAGCATGCGGCACGTCATCGCGATTCTGGCGGTCATCGTCCTGCTTCCGGTACTGGCGAACGCCCAGGCGCCCGAGCGCACGCCGTGGGGCGACCCCGACCTTCAGGGCGTGTGGACGAACCGGACCACGACGCCGATCGAGCGGCCGACCGAGTTCGAGGAGCGGACGGTGCTCTCCGACGAGGAGCGCGCGGAGTTCGACGCGCAGGCCGAGGCCGCGCGGGACCAACCCCCGCCCCCCGGCCAGACCGGCTCCTACAACAGCTTCTGGTTCGACCGCGGCCTGCGGAGCAACCAGACGTCGCTCATCGTCGACCCGCCCGACGGGCGGTACCCGGCCATGACGGAGCGGGTGCGCGAGAGCGACCCGGCGTTCGCGGCGATGCGGGACGGCACGCGGTTCGACACGTGGTTCGACCTGAACCTCTACGACCGGTGCATCACGCGCGGCATGCCGGGCGCCATGCTCCCCGGCTTCTACAACCACAACTACCAGATCCTGCAGACGCCCGACTACGTCGTGATCCTCGTGGAGATGATCCACGACGCGCGGATCATCCCGCTGGACGGACGCGCCCACCTGCCGTCGCGGATCGGCCAGTGGCTGGGCGATTCGCGCGGCCGCTGGGAGGGCGACACGCTGGTGGTCGAGACGACCAACCTGACCCCGAAGGGCGATCAGCGGGTGCGCTACCTGGTGCAGGCGGGCAGCGAGCAGGGGCGCGTGGTGGAGCGGTTCACGCGGGTCGCCGCCGACCGCATCGACTACAGCTTCACGGTCACCGACCCCATGACGTACGAGAGTCCGTGGACCGCCGAGATTCCGATGGTGCCGCTCGGGGGAGAGATCTTCGAGTACGCGTGCCACGAGGGCAACTACGGACTGGTGAACATCCTGGCGGGCGCCCGCGCGGCCGAACGCGCAACCGAGCAGTAGACGGTCGGCTCCACTCGCCAAGGCCCGGAGTCGGGGACCTTGGAAGTCCTGATCCTGTGTGCGTCGGCCGCCTGCCTCCGGGTGCAGGCGGCCGGGCATCTGACCGTCATCCGGCGAACCGGCACCGCGGCCGGCTTGTCCGACCAGCGCGCGCCAGGATTGGTCACCTGCGTGCGCATGGCGCGAAGCAGGTTCGCCAGCAGGTCCTTCAGCGTGTAGTTCACGCTCGCGGCGTCGAAATCCGGTTCGCGCTGGAACGGCTGCCGAACGCAGGGGGCGCGGTGCGTGTCGTCGTCGCGACACCTACCGCGACAGCCGGTGTTCCCGGCCCAGCTCCACCAGACGCTCGATCAGCTCCGAGTGTCCGGTGACGTGAAAGATGTAGCGCGGGACATCGCGGCCGACCCGGCGGGACATGAAGGGCTCGCCCCAGAAGCTCAGCAGGCACTCCGTGGCGCCGCCGGCGAGGGTGTCGGCCAGTATGAACGAGACGTCCTCCGGGAGGCTGGACCACACGGGCTCGGCGACCTTGCCGGCGCCGCCGCAGGCCGACACCTTGGGCCGGACGTCGCGCTCCCACTTCGGGCGCTGCCGTTCGTCGAGCACGAAAGTGATGGCGGTGACGGACGGATTCTCGATGGCCGGCAGCAGCAGCGCGTCGAAGAGGGGTTGCCGCTCGAACATGGACAGGCACACGTTGAACCAGACCATGTCGCCCCTGGCGCTCCGGGAGAACTCGGTGCTCGCCTGCCGCAGATCCCGGGGGCCGATGACGAACACGTCCGGCGGTTTCGCACTGCGGGCAAGCTGACCGAGCAGGCGTTCGCCGCGATCCACGCCGTCCGCGATGCGCCGTTGGCCGTGTTCCGATCGGAGGAGCCGCAGGAACATGGCGGCAATCAACACGAGCGTGATCATCGACAACACTTCGGTGTCGATCACGTGGAGGAAGTGCAGCACGATGGCGATGATCGCGGCCAGCACGCCGGCGATGGCGTCCCACTCGATCTTCAACAGGCGGTGCATGGAGACTGAACCTGCGTGAAGCGTACTACGCAGGTCCGAACGCGGCAGACCGGGCGCTCAGCGTCGACCCGCGCCGACCGTACGACTCCCCTGTTCCACCGGGCGCGGAACCGGCTGGAGTCCGACGTCCCGAAGCTGGTTCGCACCCTCTCACGGCGCACCGCCGCCACCGACACCGCCGGCCTGCGTGGCGGTCGCGATGTCGGCACCGACGGTAAACGCCTGGCGCGCGCCGGGCAACAGGCCGGTAATCGGTCCTTGAAGAACGTGAAGAGATCAGCGGTGTCACGGCAGCGACTGGGCCGCGAGCCGCGCATCTCTCACTCCGGCAGCGCGAAGACGTAGAGCGCGTTCCCTCCCTCCGTCTGGAAGATCTCCGGGGTGAGCTGGGCGGTGAGGCTCCGGAATGCGCCCCCCAGCGAGGCCGGGACGGCGAGGAACTGCCGCCCGCCCGCCTCGTAGGTGATCGGATAGCCGGCCGCGGCGGCGCCGAGGCGCGTCTCCCAGAGGACGTCGCCGGTCTCGATGTCGAACGCCCGGTAGTAGCGGTCGGCGTCGCCCGCGAAGACCAGGCCGCCCGCCGTCGTCAGCGTCGACGTCAGGAACGCCGCGCGCTGCTCGCGGCTCCACAGCTCCTCCATCGTCCGCACGTCGTAGGCGGCCAGCTTCCCCACGTTCCCGTCCGTGCCGGGCATCTCGCGGTACTCCGACCGGCCCGCCTCGCCGCCGCCGCCCTCGACGAACTCCACCTCGCGCCCCGTCAGGTACATGCACGCCTGGTGGAGGGGGATCACCAGCGCGTGGGCGCCGGGGTGATACGCCGACGCCTGCCAGTTGTGGCCGCCCAGCAGGCTGGGACAGGCCGGCACGCGATCGCCGATGCGCGCGTCGATGATGTCCGGCCGGTACGTGAACCGCCCGGTGGTCCGGTCGATCGACGTGAAGATGTCCTGGTAGACGGTCTCGCGCAGGTCGACGAGCGCGCCGGTCCGCCGGTCCAGCTTCCAGAGGATGCCGTCCTTGCCGATCGTGAACAGCCACTGCTCGCCGCCGGCATCGACCAGCACCCGCTCGTAGACGATGTCCAGGTCGAGGGTCTCGCCCGGCGCGTGCTGGAAGTACCACTCCACCCTTCCGGTGCGCGGATTCAGGGCCAGCGTCGAGTTGGTATAGAGCGCGTCCTGGCGCGTCGTCATGCCGCGGCTCGCCGCCACCCACGGCTTCGCCTGCGCCGTGCCGATGTAGAAGAGGCCGAGGTCCGGGTCGTAGCTGCCCGGGATCCACGAGTCGCCGCCCGCCCGCAGATACGGCGGCGTGTCGCCCCACGACGCGTCGTTCGGATCCCCCGGCAGCGCGATCGTCGACGTGCGCCACAGCTCTTCGCCGGTGTCGGGGTCGTGGCCGGTGATGAAGCAGGTCTGCTCCTTGTAGCGCTGGCACCCGTTGGTGCCGGTGACGACGACACCGTCGGCAACCACCGGGCCGGCGTTCCCGCGGAAGCCCTCGGTGTAGTCCGCCTTCATGGTGCGCCACGCTTCCTCGCCGGTCCGCGTGTCGAGCGCGACCAGCGCCGCGTCGGCCGTCGCCAGGAACACCTTGTCGCCGTAGAGCGCCAGCGTGCGGGCCGGTGCTCGCTGGGGCGCGTCCTCCGGCAGCGGCGACCGGTACTGCCAGATGACCTCGCCGGTGACCGCGTCGATCGCCTGCACCACGTTCCCGGGACTGGCCAGGAACATCACGCCGTCGTGCACCAGCGGCGTCGTCTGGTGCCGGCCTTCCCGGATCGCCAGCACCCAGGCCAGCCGCAGTTCATCGACGTTGTCGCGCGTCACCTGGTCCAGCGGACTGTAGCCGTGGCTGTTGCGCGTTCGCCGCCAGCTCAACCAGTCGCCCGGCGGCGGGTCGGCCAGCAGCGCGTCGGTCACGGGAGCCAGGGGCTGCTCCACCGTGCGGTTGACGAACCGCAACGGGCGCCGCCGCGGCCGCTCGCCTTCCCGCGCCGCGCGCTGCGCCTCGGCGATGTCCGCCGCATCGCCAATCGTCACCCCCGCATCGGCGGTCAGCGGTGCGTCGCCCGGGCGGGCGCCGTTGGCATCCAGAATGTAGGCCACCAGGTTCAGGTAGACCGCGTCGCCGAGCGATCCGCCGAGGCCGGGCGGCATCCCGTCCCGCACGTACTCGAACAACTCGTCGCTCGTCCGTCCGGCCCAGACGTTCAGGAAGTCCACCCCGCGCAACGCCGGCGCTTCCGCCCCGTCCAGCCCGATCCCGTGGCATTCTCCGCATTGCCGGGCATACACGGACCACCCGGCGGCCGCCTGCTCCGCCGTGAAGCCCCCCTCAGCCGCCGGGGCCTGGGCCGCCTCGACGACGACCGCCACCCCCCCGACCGGTCCACCCGTCAGGCCGCCCGCCGCGATCAGGCCGGCCAGCCCGGCGGCCGCCACCCTGCCCGCCGCCGCGAGATGCCGTCCCCGGAGCCTGTCCTTCCAACCCGATTCGCCAACACCGACGCCAGTTCTCTTCGACATGATCCGCAGCTCCCTCGGTACCGGTGGACAACGCCTCGCCACGCGCGACCGCCCGTGCCGCCGTTATCGGCCCGTGGCGAAACCCCACGTCGCACCGAGAGCGGCGAGGCGCCCCGACACCCGTGGGGTTCTTCGAGGCGACGCACGGCACCGCGCCGCGTCGCACCGAGAGCGGCGGGGCGCCCCGACACCCGGTACCCGGCGTGAGGATGGCGCATATTGGGCATATGCCACCGACGAACAACGCAGTCAGACGGGATGCATCGCCGCTCGAATGCAGCGGGGCTCTCGCCACGGGCTGTTATACCACCAACGCGTGACCGTTCTCCGTGCGCGGCAACCCGGCGCAGCGAGCCGGCGTCGTCGGAACCGAGCCGGATATTGCCCGGCGCTCGTGTAAAGATTCCGGCCGCTCGGGGAGTCTTGGTTAGCGTCGCCACAGGGGCGGGCCGGCAACGACCCTCCAACATCCACGTTGTCGTCGCCGGTCCGCCCCACCACTACCGTGCAAGCCCGGGGCTTGCGATACGCCCGCAAGGATGCAGGGGCCGAGCTGGCCCCCTGCGGCGACTGCTCGCGTCACTCCGGTAGCGCGAAGACGTACAGCGCGTTCCCTCCCTCCGGCTGGTAGATCTCCGGACTGAGCTGTGCGGTCAGCGTCCGGAACGCGCCGCCCAGCGAGGCCGGGACGGCGAGGAACTGCCGCCCGCCCGCCTCGTAGGTGATCGGATAGCCGTGCGCCGCGGCCATGAGGCGCGTCTCCCAGAGGATCTCCCCCGTCTCGATGTCGAACGCCCGGTAGTAGCGGTCGCCGTCGCCCGCGAAGACGAGGCCGCCCGCCGTCGTCAGCGTCGAGGTCAGGAAGGCGGCGCGCTGCTCGTGGCTCCAGAGCTCCTCCATCGTCCGCACGTCGTAGGCGGCCAGCTTGCCGACGTTGCCGTTGCTGCCCGGCATCTCGAGCAGCTCGTAGCGGCCCGCGGACCCGCCGCCCAGCTCGATGAACTCCACCTCGCGGCCGGTCAGGTGCATGCACGCCTGGTGCAGCGGAATCACGAGCGCGCCGGTGCCGGGGTGGTAGGCCGACGCCTGCCAGTTGTGACCGCCCAGCAGGCTCGGACAGGCGAACACCCGCTGGCCGATCGCGATGTCCTGCAGGTCCTCGCGGTAGGTCAGCTCGCCGGTGGTCCGGTCGATCTCCCCGAAGATGTCCTGGTGGACCGTCTCGCGCAGGTCGACGAACGCGCCCGTGCGACGGTCGAGCTTCCAGAGAATGCCGTCCTTGCCGATGGTGAAGAGCCACTTGTCGTCGCCGGCGTCCACCAGCACCCGCTCGTAGACGATGTCGAGATCGAGCGTCTCGCCCGGCGCGTGCTGAAAGTACCAGTGCACCTGTCCCGTGCGCGGGTCCAGGGCCAGCGTCGAGTTGGTGTACAGCGCGTCCTGCCGCGTCGTCATGCCGCGGCTCGAAGCGACCCAGGGCTTGGCCTGCGCCGTGCCGATGTAGAAGAGGCCGAGCTCCGGGTCGTAGCTGCCGGGTATCCAGGCGTCGCCGCCCGCGCGCAGATACGGCGGCGTGTCGCCCCACGACGCGTCGTTCGGATCGCCCGGCAGCGCGATCGTCGACGTCCGCCACAGCTCCTCGCCGGTGTCGGGATCGTGGCCGGTGATGAAGCAGCTCTGCTCGGTGTAGCGGTCGCAGCCGTTGGTGCCGGTGATGACGACCCCGTTGGCGATGACCGGGCCGGCGTTCTGGCGGAAGCCCTGCGTGTAGTCGGTCTTGACCGTCTTCCACACCTCCTCGCCGGTCCGCGCGTCGAGCGCGACGAGGTTCGCGTCGGCCGTGGCGAGGAACAGCTTGTCGCCGTACAGCGCCAGCGTGCGGGTGGCCCCGGCGCGCGCGTCCTCCGGCAGCCGGTGGCGGTACACCCAGATGACGTCGCCGGTCGCGGCGTCGAGCGCCTGGACGACGTTCCCCGGGTGCGCGAGGAACATGATGCCGTCGTGCACCAGCGGGGTCGTCTGGTGGTTGCCCGGCCGCACCGAGATGGACCATGCCAGCTTCAGGTCGGCGACGTTGTCGCGCGTCACCTGATCGAGCGTGCTGTAGCCGTGGCTGTTGCGGGTCCGGCGCCAGTTCAGCCAGTCGCCGGGCGGCGGGTCCGCGAGCATCTCGTCGGTCACCGGACTCAGCTCGTGCGGCACCACCTGGTTGACGAACCGCGACGAGCGCCGCCGCGGCCGCTCGCCCGCCCCGGCCGCGCGGCGCGCCTCCTCCATGTCCGCCGCATCGCCGATCGGTACCCCCGCATCCGCCGTCAGGGTCCGTTCGCCGGGCACGGCGCCGTTCGCCTCCAGCAGGTAGGCCACCAGGTCGATGTAGGCCTGATCGCTGATCACGCCGGCCTGCCCCGGGGGCATCTCGTCGCGCAGGTAGGCGAACATGTCGTCGGTGGTCTGCCCCAGCCAACCGTTCAGGAACTCCACGCCCGACAGGGGCGGCGCGTGGATCATGCCCTCCAGGTTCACCCCGTGACACTGGCCGCACTGCACTCCGTATACCGACCAGCCGTCGGCCGCCTGGTCGATGGTGAAGGCCCCGTCGCCTACCGGGGCCTGCGCCGCGGCGACGGCGACGCCCGGTCCCGCGGCGAAGCCGGCCGCCACGATCAGTCCGACGGCTGCCGCCCGGAGCAGTGCTCGCGCGAGATTCCGTCCCTGGAGCGCGCGCAGGGTCAGAGAGCGCGCTCCGCTCCAACGCGATCCGCCGATACCGACGCGAGTTTCCTTCGACATGATCCCCTCCACTTGGCCGCACTTAGCGCCCCAAACGCCTCGCGGGCGCAGCGTTTCGGCCCATCCCCCCCGGCTCCAGGAGCCTGCGCCGCAGCACTTCGCTTCGCTCCGTTCTGCGGCGCAATCTCCTAACCGGCGGTGACCTCTTCGTAGGCCGTTCCAATCGTGCGCGCCGGCTGGCCGGAGTATTCTGCGAACCCCGGTAGCTGCCCGACCTGCGCGATCTCCTCTGCCGACCTGCCGGCGGCAATCCCCTGCTCGACGTACTCGAGGAGTGCGGCGAAGTAGTCGCGCATTCCGAGCAGCACGCTCCGGGGACCGGTAATCGGCCACCCCGGCCCCGCATGACCGAAGACGTAGGTGGTGTCGCTGTCGTGGTCCGCGACGACCTGCTCGAGGGTCGTAATCCAGTTGCGGATCGAGGCGCCGCCCGGGCGGTCGACGAACGGGTGACGGTGGTTGAACATCAGGTCGCCCATGTGAACGACGTTGGCGTCCTCGAAGAAGATGACGCCGTCCCCGCCGGTGTGGGCCGGGCCGTAGTGCCGAGCCGACACCCGCTCGCCACCGGCATCGAGACTCCAGTTCTCGTCGAACGTCTCGTCCGCATATGCCTGGGCCGCCTCGGTGTCCCGCGCTTCCGCCTGGCGCCGCTGCAGCCCCGGCACGTTGGCGTGGGCGACGATCTTCTCCACCGAAGGCCGCAGCGTCTGGTTCCCGGCGGTGTGATCGCCATGATGGTGGGTGTTGATGAGAACGTCGATCCCGCGGGACGTCCGCTCGCCCAGGCCGTCGAGGAACATCCGGGCCGTATCCGCGAACTGGCTGTCCACGACCACCACGGCATCCGGGTTGATGAGCCAACCCATCGTCCCGCCGCGGGCGGTGAAGATGCCCACGTTGCCGCGTACGGCGGTGAATTCCGGAGTTGCCGGCGGCTGCGCGAGGAGTGGAGCCCTGTGCAGCGCGGACCCAACCACTCCGAATGTCGAGGTGACGATGAACTCACGGCGATTCCACTTCATGTCGGGACTCCTCTCCAGCGTGAACGTTCCTACTCCGGCAACGCGAAGACGTACAGCACGTTTCCGCCCTCCGGCTGGTAGATCTCCGGGCTGAGCTGCGCGGTGAGGCTCCGGAACGCACCGCCCAGCGAGGCCGGCACGGCGAGGAACTGCCGCCCGCCCGCCTCGTAGGTGATGGGATAGCCGTGCGCCGCGGCGCTGAGGCGGGTCTCCCAGAGCGTCTCCCCCGTCTCGATGTCGAACGCCCGGTAGTAGCGGTCGCCGTCGCCCGCGAAGACGAGGCCGCCGGCCGTCGTCAGCGCGGAGGTCAGGAACGGCGCCCGTTGCTCCCGGCTCCAGCGCTCCTCCATCGTCCGGACGTCGTAGGCGGCGAGCTTCCCGATGTTGCCGTTGCTGCCCGGCATATCGAGCAGTTGCGAGCGGCCGGCCGTCCCGCCGCCGCCTTCGATGAACTCGACCTCGCGCCCGGTCAGATGCATGCACGCCTGGTGCAGGGGGATGACCAGCGCGCCGGCGCCGGGATGGTAGGCCGACGCCTGCCAGTTGTGGCCGCCCAGCAGGCTGGGGCAGGCGAACACGCGCTCGCCGATGGCGATGTCCTGCAGGTCCTCCCGGTAGGTCAGCTCGCCGGTGCTCTTGTCGATCGTCTCGAAGATGTCCTGGTGGACCGTCTCGCGCAGGTCGACGAACGCGCCGGTCCGCCGGTCGAGCTTCCAGAGGATGCCGTCCTTGCCGATGGTGAACAGCCACTTCTCACCATCGGCATCCACCAGCACCCGCTCGTAGACGATGTCCAGATCGAGCGTCTCGCCCGGCGCGTGCTGGAAGTACCAGTGCACCTGGCCGGTGCTCGGGTCCAGCGCCAGCGTCGAGTTGGTGTAGAGCGCGTCCTGGCGGATCGTCATGCCGCGGCTCGAGGCGACCCACGGCTTCGCCTGCGCCGTGCCGATGTAGAAGAGGCCCAGCTCCGGGTCGTAGCTCCCGGGAATCCACGAGTCGCCGCCCGCGCGCAGATAGGGCGGCGTGTCGCCCCACGACGCGTCGTTGGGATCGCCCGGCAGCGCGATCGTCGACGTGCGCCACAGCTCCTCCCCGGTGTCCGGGTCGTGGCCGGTGATGAAGCAGGTCTGCTCCGTGTACCGCTCGCAGCCGTTGGTGCCGGTGATGAGGACGCCGTTGGCGATGACCGGGCCGCCGTTCCCGCGGAAGCCGAGCGTGTAGTCGGCCTTGACGGTTTTCCACACTTCCTCGCCGGTCCGCGCGTCGAGCGCGACGAGATTCACGTCGGATGTGGCGAGGAACAGCTTGTCGCCGTAGAGCGCCAGCGTGCGGGTGGGGCCGGGCCGCGCGTCTTCCGGCAGCCGGTGGCGGTACACCCAGATCACGTCGCCGGTCGCCGCGTCGAGCGCCTGGACGACGTTCCCCGGGTGGGCGAGGAACATGATGCCGTCGTGCACCAGCGGCGTCGTCTGGTGGTTCCCCTGCCGGACCGAGATCGACCAGGCGAGGTTCAACCGGCCGACGTTGTCGCGCGTAATCTCGTCGAGCGTGCTGTAGCCGTGGCTGTTGCGCGTCCGGCGCCAGCTCAGCCAGTCGCCGGGCGGCGGGTCGGCGAGCATCTCGTCGGTCACCGGGCTCAGCTCGTGCGGCACCACCAGATTGACGAACCGCGTCGATCGCCGCCGCGGCCGCTCGCCCGCTCCGGCCGCGCGGCGCGCCTCCTCGATGTCCGCCGCATCGCCGATCGGCACCCCCGCATCGGCCGTCAGGGTCCGGTCGCCCGGCACCGCGCCGTTCGCCTCGAGCATGTAGGCCACCAGGCCCACGTAGGCCCGATCGCTGAGCGCGCCGGCCTGCCCGGGCGGCATCTCGTCGCGCAGGTAGGTGAACAGCTCGTCGGTGGTCCGCCCCGCCCAACCGTTCAGAAAATCCACGCCGATGAGGGGCGGCGCGTGCACCATGCCCTCCAGGCCCGGGCCGTGGCACTGCTCGCACTGCACCCCGTAGACCGACCAGCCGTCGGCCGCCTGGTCCCTGGTGAAGGCCCCGTCCGCCGCGGGGCCCTGCGCCGCCTGGACGACGACGCCCGGCGCGATGCCCGACCCGCCGGTCACGGCGCCCGTCAGGATCAGTCCGGCGACCGCCGCCCGTACCGCCGCAGCCGCGAGACCCGGTCCCCGGAACGCGCGCGGGGTGTTGGAACCCCATCGCCCACAAGGCGACCGGCTCTCCCGTCGCCGGAACGCGCGCGGAGTCTCGCTGCGCGCTTCCAACCCCTCGTCGTCTACGCCGGCGCCGTTCCCTGCTCCGCGGACGCCCGGCCAACGCCGTCCACCGACTCCGACGCGAGTGCTCCTGGACATTGATCCGCAACTCCCCGGTGCCGCCAGAAGGGCCTGCACGCCGCGCGGCGCCCGTGCGGCCGTTATACCACCAACACGGCGGCCCCGCCGACTCAATTCAGCAGATCGAACAGGTGGCTGTACTTCACCGTCAGACTGCGCCCGGCGCCGGGCGGACGGAATCGATCGAAACCCTCGATGTCGTCGTAGACGATGAACAGTCCCGTGTTGGCGTCCGAGAGCATGCCGAAACGGATGTTGGAGGACCATAGCCGCGCGCGGTCAGGCGGCCCCCGCCCCGGATGGGGATCCGCGTCCCGTCGTCCCCGATCCCGATGCGCCGGCTGAAGAACAGCTCCAGCTCGCCCGGCTGCCCCACCGAGAACAGCCCGGCGTTCTCCAGGAAGAAGGGTCGCTTCTCCGGGAAGAACAGGTTGAACCGGTCGAGGTTGATCTGCTGGTCGTCCACCTCGACCTGCGCGAAGTCGGTGTTGTACGTCAGATCGAGCGTGAGGCTCGGGGTCACGCTGTACTTCAGGTCCGCGCCCAGGTCTCCACGGGCCGTGGGGCGGCTATCCACATCGCGCCGGAGCGTCTGGCCGAGCACGTACGGGTTCAACTGGAGGTTGCGCGGCGGCGGGACCTCCAGCCCGCGGAGCTCGCCCGCCAGCGACAGCCGGTTCAGGTTGAACTGCCGCGGCAGCGGCGCCCAGTACGACTGCTCGTTCCGGTGCCGGATGTTGCGCTGGAAGTTGATCCCCCACGCCTGGACGGCTCCCGATGCGTAGCGCAGCGTCCGGAACGGAATCGCGAACTCGGCCGTCCAGCCGATGTCGGTGACCTCGGTGGCCACCTGCCAGACGCCGTCCCAGTTCAGATTGAAACCACCGCCGGAGCCGCGCTGCTGCTGGCTCCCGGACCGAACCACCAGGCCGCCGCCGATGCCGCCGCTGCCCTCCCCCTCGTTGGTGAGCTGTCCGTCGTACTCCAGCCCGGCCGGGTTCGTCCCGAACACGAACCCGTTCTGCTGGTCGCGGTAGGTGTCGAGGACGATCTGGAAGCTGTCGGTCTCGACCAGCGACGAGTCGCGCCGCGCGTCCGAGACGATGATCGTCGCCGGGTCGCCGACGTAGCAGACCACACCGAAGTAGATCGCGTCGTCGGTGTAGACGATTCGCACCTCGGTGCGCTCGGACGCCGGCTCACCCTCGTCCGGGGTGTTCTGGCGAAATCCCGTCTCGGGAGTCGCAACGGTCCAGACCGCCTCGCCGAGCACGTCGCCGTCGAGCGCCGGCGCCTGCTCGACCCGCCAGGCGCGGGCCACCGGGAACTCCGAGAGCGTCGTCGACGCCTGCGCGGGCGCCTGCCCGACCGGCCGGGGCGGCCCCTGCACGGCCGGCGGCTGATGCGACGGCGGCTGCGACTCTACCGGTCGCCCGGCAACGGGGTCGGCGGTCAGGCACGCAACGGCCAGCGCGACGGAGACGCAGACGCTCGATGCGTGGCGACGACCTCGTCGAATGCCGCCGAGGTTCATCGACGGCATCCTTCGAGCGGTCGTGACGGGGCTGCGTCGATCCGCATGTGACCCATCCTCAGGAGCCCACGCAGCCTCGAGCCGAGCGGCGACGCACTCGCGCGTCGGGCGTACCGAGTGCGAATCGGCGTCCTCCTCCGGAATGACGTGAGGAGCAAATCTACGGCGCTACGGCTCGTCCGGCAGGGGGCCGAAGTCGGGGGGCGGCACCCGGTGGCGGGTGGCCGCCTCGTAGGCCGACGCCGCCTTCAGCACGGCGGCCTCCTCGCCGGGACCGGCCCAGAACATCATGCTGATCGGCAGCGGCGTGTCCAGCACCGACCGTTCGTAGCCGGGGGCGGCGTCGTACCGGTCGCCCGCCGCGTTCAGGACGAACCGGGGCTCGTAGACGACGTCGTTGAACCCCGCCGGCACGACGATCTCCGGCACGCCGATGAGCGCGGTGATGGTCTGCGTCGACCCCGACGCGCCGCGGCCGTTGACGGTGGGCTCGCTGGGGCCGCCGACCTCTTGGTGGGGCAGCGTGTTCTCCGGGTTCACCAGCACGTCGAGGCGGTTCTCCCGCATCACCCTGGCCAGCACGAGCTGCAGCACGGCGCGCATCTGCATCCGCTCGGTGTTGCCTTCGGCACGGATGTCGTCGAGCACGGCCCAGTTGGCCGAGCCCGCCTCGGCCGCGGCAGAGAAGTACTTCGTGTTGGCGTCCAGGCTCGCCATGTCGGCGACCCGCTCGTCGCCCCGCCGGGACAGGTACTGGTCGATGTGGAAGGCGAAGCTGCGCGACGGGGGCGAGAGCACGACCCGGCGCAGATTGATCCGGGGCGAGAGCGGCGCGTCGCCTTCCGCGAGCCGGACCAGGTACCGCGTCGACGTCACGTCGTGGCCCGGCACGGCGAACTCCAGGTCGCCGGCGGCGGTCGTCTTCGAGAAGTACTCCGGCATGTGGATTGGCAGGACCTCGGCCAGCGCGTCCCGGAACGTGTACTCCATGTCGGGCACGGCAGGATCGTCGGGATGGAGGGGGTCCCGCGACTCGACCAGGCTCGCTCCGAGCCGGTCCCGGAGGACGGTCTTGATCTCCTCGTCGATCCGGTCGCTGATCGCCGCGTCGTTCAGGGTGTGCTTGACCATGTATTCGCGGACGATCCCGATGCGCATGCCGGCCAGCGGCTTCTCGCCCCCGTCCTCGGGAACCTCGTCGACGACGAATCCGGCGTAGGGCTCGGTGGAGACCAGCGACTCCGGCACCGCCGTGTAGATGTCCCGTGGATCGAAGTACCCCAGCTCCGAATCCCGCAGGGCGTCCAGCACGAGCGCCGCGTCCTCGACCGTGCGGCAGTTGAGGCCGGCGCGGTCCACCAGCGGGTTCGATCCGACGGCGCCGCCGTACGGGATCAGCCCCTTGGTCGTCAGCAGGCTGACCACGGCGTTGCGCGACGCCGGCCCCTTGCACGATCCCCCCGTCTGCTCGCAGAAGGCGCAGGTGACGAGGTTCGCCGCCACCGCGACGCCGGACCCCGAGCTCGAGCCCCGCGGCGACCGCTCGGTGTCGTAGGGGTTGCAGGCCTGACCGCCCCACGTGCTGCGCTCCGAATAGCCCAGGTACCGGGCGGTCGGGGCCGTCGGACCGCCGGGGTTCCCGATGCCGCCGTTGAACTCGGTGGCGTTGGCCTTGGCGTAGATGATCGCGCCCTTGTCCCGCAGCCGCTCGACGATGGTCGCGTCGGCCGGCGGCGCATCCATGGCGAAGTCGATGTCCGCCGCCGTGGTGGTCCGCATGTCCTTCGTGTCGTAGACGTCCTTGAAGGCCAGGGGGATGCAATACATCGGCAGGCGGTCCAGATCAGGGTCCACGCCGTACTGCGCGTCCAGCTCGACGGCCCGCTCGACCGCGTCGGGGTACTGGCGAAACGTCTCGCAGGCGGCGGGGCAGTCCGCCGGCAGCGCGCCCGTGGACGGGTGCGCGTCGCAGGCGCCCCCGCAGGTGACCGAGCGCTCGCCGCGCAGGTTCAGCGTGCTCAGCGCGTTGACCTGACCCGCGTTCGGGACGCCGGCCACCATGCCGTACTGCGCCTGCACGGCGGGGTCGGATACGGTGGGCTCCATGCGCCCCAGGTCCAGCGGCATGCCGGCGTAGCGGTCCAACTCCGGAAGGATGCTCGAGACCGGAACGGTGGACGCGGGGAAACGGACCGCCGAGCCCGCGCGCACCGGGCCGCTCGCCGGCGCCACCGGCGCCCCGTCGGCCGTGACCAGTTGCGTGCAGGCGCCGTTGTAGGCCCTGGCCCGGTCGACGTAGGCCTGCACCAGGCCCTGACAACTGATCTGCCCGTCCCGGATGGCCCGGTGAATCCCCTCGATGGTCGCTTCCTCAAGGCGGAACCCATCGGGTCGGCCCGTTTCGGGCTGCGCGACGGCGATGCCGGGCGCCAGCAGGAACAAGGCCCCGACCGCCACCGCGCCGGTCGACACGCGGCGCAAACGTTCTCCGGTCGTCGTCAGTCCATTCATCGCAACCTCCCGCCGGGCGGACACCCTCGACGGCGCCCCGACCGGCATTATACGGACCAGATCCGGTTCCCGCCGGCGCGCCGCCGCCCTCACTCCAGCGCCGCGACCGCTCGCCGCAGCTCCATCAGGTGCGCCGGCCGGATGGCGGTGACCCCCGCCGCAACCGCCGGGTCCGTATAGGACGGCGCCGCGCGGCCCAGCGCCGCGTACGCCTCCCCGAGCGCGGTTCGCAGTTCCGTCAGATGGACGCGTCTCACCGGCGTGACGCCGGGCGTCAGCGCCGGGTCGGTCCACCCGAACGCCGCCAAGCCCGCACCCGTGCGCAGCGCGTCGATCCGCGCCCGCAGCTCGAGGAAATGGATCGCCCTGACCGGCGTCGCACCTGGTTGGATCGGATGGTCCGTGAACGCCGTCGGCGACGCCTGGAACACCGTCGTCCGGTGGCCGGCGACCCGGAGCGCGCCCGCCCGCGGACCGCCCGCGTTCGCTGCCACCGCGTAGGTCACCGTGGCCGAGCCCGTGCCGGCCGCGCCCGCCGTCACCGTCAGGAACGCCGACTCGCTGGCTGCCGTCCACGCGCAGGCGAACGCCGTCGTCACCGCGACCTCGCCCGTTCCGGCCATCCACAGCACGTCCCGGTGCAGCGGCGTCACCGCGTACGTGCACGGCAACTCGACCGGCGCCAGGGCGCTGCGCGCCGCCTCCCCGCCGTCAACCGCGGCCGCCACCTGGTACCGGTAGGCGACGCCCGGCTCCGCCCGGCGATCCGCGTACCGCAGGGCGCCGACGCCCGCCGCGACCGTCTCCACCGCGTCACCCGCCTCGCGGTGGACCGTGTAGGTGACCGCCGGCGACGGCGTCCATGCGCTCGCGTCGGCCGCCGTCCACATCAGCTCCACGTGCGCCGGGACGGCCGCCGGCGCCGCGGTCACCTTCGGACCCGCCCGGAGCTGGCGGCCGACCTCCTGCCACGTCGCCTCACCGTCGCCGCCGGCGTCCAGCGACAGCGCCGGATACTGTGCCGCCGTTCCGAAGTGCCAGGGATCGTCCGCGACGTCGTCGCCGTCGACGTCCACGTTCCACGCCGCGTACAGCCCCGCGTAGTCCGTCGGCGCCTGCAGTGCCAAGGTCGGCTGCCCGTCGCCTTCGATGTCGGCCGCGCGGCCCGCCGGACCGGCCGGCAGACCCGACGTGTCCGTGTCCCAGTAGCCCGCCGTCACCGTCCCCGGCGGCTCGCTGCTCCCCACCAGGCCGCCCGATGCGGCCGCGCCCGACACCCGGCCCGTCGCATAGACCGCGGTCAGCGACCCCTGGTTGAACCCCACCAGGCCACCCGCCCGCCGCGCGCCCGACACCCGACCCGTCGCGTAGCCGGCCGCCACGTCGCCGGCGTTGACGCCTGCCAGACCGCCCGCGGACGTCCCGCCCGACACGTGCGCCGTCGCGTAGCTGCCGCCGATGCGGCCGGTACTGGCTCCCACCAGGCCGCCTACGGCTTCCGTCCCCGACACGCGTCCCGTCACGTAGCTGCCCGTGATCAGGCCGGCGTGGACACCCACG
>WTFV01000228.1 GCA_011523845.1 Acidobacteriota bacterium
CTTGGCGACCTGCCCGAACCAGAACTCACCCACAGATTCTGCTGACGAGGCCGAAGTTGAAGACGATTGGTTCGCCCTGGAACTGGTCGGATTTCAGGTTCTGCCGGGTGATGGATTGGACGCCGACACGAAGGGAGCGGTCGAGGGCACGATCGAGCGTCTGCGGCTGAACGATGGCATCTGTTGCGATGTTCGCGCGGAATACGCGGACTACTACTGGGGCAGACAGATTCGGTTCGACCATCTCAGACGCCATTCGCCATTCGTTGCCAGGGAGCTACGCCGCCAGGGTCGGCTGCGAGAAGAGGATCGCTGATTCGGTCTGGTCCACAGCGCTTTCATTTCTCCCGGAACACCACCTCCAGCCCGTCCAGTACGGGGTTCCCCCGGAAGCGGATCACCGCCAGCGCCGCCTCGGCCACCAGCCACACCGCCAGCGTGAAGATGGTCGCGGCGGGGGCCAGCAGCAGCCACTGGCCGGCGCTCCAGAAGTCGGTCAGATTGGCGCTCATTACCGTCAAGGTCGACAGCAGCATGAACACCATCGGCGCCGCGGTGTAGACGAGCGGCTTGCCGCGCCGCAGCAGGTAGAGGGTGACGGCGAGCAGGGCGAGGCCGGCGAGGAGTTGATTGGTGGTGCCGAAGAGCTGCCACAGGATCAGCCCGGCGAACTCGCCGTCCACCTGGATGAAGGCGAAGGCCCAGATGGCGACGACCGCGATGCCCGACGCGACGTAGCGGTTCGACAGGGCATCGACGCGCAGCGTGTCGCCGATCTCGGAGACGTTGTAGCGCAGCAGGCGCGTGGCCGAGTCGAGCGATGTCAGCGCGAACGAGACGACGATGACGGCGACGAACGTGCCCCCGATCGCCTCGGGAATGCCGAGCGTCTGCAGGAAATGCGTGGTGCCGCTGATGAAGGCGGCGATATTGTTGCCGAGGCTGTCGGCCGCCTGCCAGCTCACGTAGCGCTCCAGCCACGCCTCGCGGGAGACGAACCCCGCCGTGCAGGCTAGCACGGCCATCAGCCCGAGGAGCGATTCGCCGATCATCGCGCCGTAGCCGACGAAGCGGGCGTCTCCCTCGGAGGCGAGCTGCTTGGCGGTGGAACCGGACGACATCAGCGCGTGGAATCCGCTCGCCGCGCCGCACGCGATGACCACGAAGACGAACGGGACGATGGGCGGCGCACCCTCCGGCGAAAGGTCCACCGCCGGCGCGGCGAACGACGGGTTGGTCGCGAAGAAGCCGAGGTACATCGCGCCCACGCCGACATACAGCAAGAGGCTGTTGATGTAGTCGCGCGGCTGGAGCAGCAGCCATACCGGCAGCACGCTGGCCCCGAAGGCGTAAGCGAGAAGCAGCCACTTCCACTGGGCCAGCGACGGGCCGACGACCGGCTGGCGGATGCCGAGGAACGCCAGCCCCACGGCGACGGCGAGCCCGGCCAGGGTCAGGCTCCGGATGCTCCAGCCGCTGCGATGGACCGCCACGCCCATGGCCGCGGCCACGAAGACGAGGGCGCCGCTCGGCAGCACCGCCTGCGGATAGAAGTCGGGCGAGAACAGCACCGCGATGACGTGGACGAACACGCCCATCGCCAGCGCGATGAGGAAGAAGATGACCAGGTGGAACAACGTCTTGCCGCGCGGGCCGACGAGGTTCTCCGTCACCTTCCCGAGCGACGTCCCGCGGGCGCGGATGGAAACCACCAGCGCCCCGAAGTCGTGCACCGCGCCGACGAAGATCGCGCCGAGGACTACCCACAGCATTGCGGGGAGCCAGCCCCAGATGACCGCGATGGCGGGGCCGAGCATCGGCGACAGTCCCGTGATCGACGCATACTGGTGGCCGAACAGCACGTAGCGGTTGGCCGGCACGTAGTCGATCTCGTCGCGCAAGCGGACCGCCGGAGTCGGCCGGGCCGGGTCGATCAGGAACACCCGCTCGGCGAGGAAGCGCGCGTACACGCGGTAGGCGACCACGTAGGCCGCGATGCAGATGAGGGCGGCGAGCAGTGGTGACATGGTCATGGATGTCGCGCGACGACGGCCGAGACACCGGGCACGGAGCAGATCGGCGCGGGTGGTGGTGACATGGTCAGTGGGAGAGCAGTTGCGCGCCGACGGCACGCAAAGCGTCGACGCCGTGTACGTCGTCCGGTCGGAGCGGGATGACGGTGCGCGGCAGCGTCGGGAACACTTCGTCGATCTCCTGAAGATGCGCTCGTTCCTGCGCCCGGCGGGCGTCGACGAACGGGCCGGCGGCGTCCGCGGTGTCCGGCAGGACGCGGTTGACGACAAGCGACGACACGGGGAGGTCGAAACGGGCCAGCGTGTCGACCACCCGGCGGCTCTCCAGAATCGATAGCCGGTCCGGGTTGACCACCAGCAGAAACGCGGTCCCGGTGGCGTCGAGCAGGCGCTCGCGGGCGACGAGGAACTTGCGGCGGCGCGCCTGCAGCACCTCGTTGATGCGGGCCTCGGGGCTGTCGCGCGGATGATCGGCGCGCTGGTCGATCAGCGACAATTCGTCGCCTTGTCGGCGCTCGCCTCCGAGATGCCCGAGCATGGCTCCCAGCCGCGACGAGCGTTCGCGGTGGCGGAGGAGTCCGTCCATCCAGGCGCTCATGACCTCGGGCAGCGACAGCAGCCGCACCGTGTGGCCGCTCGGGGCGGTGTCGAAGACGACCAGGTCGTAGCGCTCTCCGGCCAGCGCCATCAACTCGGCGACGCGCTCGACCAGCGCCGCCTCGGTGGCGCCCGGCGCGTGCGCCGCCAGGTCGAGCTGGCGATCGACCTCGTCGTACAGGCGCGGGTGAACCAGCGTCTTCATGCGCTCCTTGACGGTGGCGATGTGTGCCGCCGCGACCCGATCCGGATCGATCTCGAGCCCGGTCAGGTTGGGGGCCAGCGTAGTCTTCGCGTCACCTATGGAGCGCTCGAAGATATCGCCGAGCGAGTGCGCGGGGTCGGTGGACACGACCAGGCACCTCCGGCCCCGTTCCGCCGCGACGAGCGCCAGCGCGGCCGCCGTCGTCGTCTTGCCGACGCCCCCCTTGCCGCCGACGAAGACGATGCGGCGCGCGAGCAGGCCGTCAGCAGCAGCGGAAGTGGTCAAGGGGCGAGTGCTCCAGGCCCATCCGGGTGTGCCACTCGTGGAAGCGCTCCAGGAGGAGCGGCTGGAGCTCGAGCGTGTAGTAGGCGGCCGGGTTCGGCACCCCCATCAGCTCCGCGAAGACGAACAGCATGAACAGATCGTCCTCGTCGCGGCGCGCGCGGGCCACCGCGCCCCGGTAGGGCGCCGTGTAGAACTCGCCGAGCAGCGTCCGGACCCGGGCGAGCCGCGCCCGAATCCCTCGGCGCAAGAGATCGACCCCGTTGGTCGACGAGTCTCCGTTCACGCGCCGGACCATGGTTCCGATTGTAGCCGCGACCACCTGCGTCCGTTACAGCGAGCCATCCTGGAAGCGAGCGAACAGCATCCTTGAAGCGGACGCGCCACACCAGGTCGTCGTGACGCTGCCGCAGATCGTGGCGGACGTAACTGGCCGGGAGCGGCGTCAGCGAAACCAGGTCGAGCTCGGCGATCCAGTCCCGGGCAGCGAAGCCGCGCAGCAGGTCCCGGACCATCCAGGGCTGTGAAAACAGGCGCTTGTACGCGGGGTCGTCCATCAAACGAGCCGATCATATCTCCGGATTTCCCCGGAGCGGATCCTGGCAGCATGTCCTTCGCGAACATCCAGTGCACCAAACACGCAGCGTTGAAGATGCGTATATCATGAAGCATGGACATCATGAGGGACATTCGACCGCTCACGGAGTTCAAGCGCAACACCTCCCGCTTCATGTCGCACTTGAAGAGGACAGGGCGCCCTTCCGTCCTGACCGTGAACGGCAAGCCCGCCCTGGTCGTCATGGACGCCGCGGCGTGGCAGGACGTCAACGACCGTCTGGAACACGCGCGAGCCGTGGCCGGTATTCGCGAGGGCCTCGATCAGGTCAGAGACGGCGGGGGTGCGGAGGCGGCCGGTTTCTTCGAGGAGCTCGACAAGGCTCCTGACGGACGGTGAAGCGCTACCGGGTCGTCGTCACGCCCCGTGCGATGGACGACATCCGTGACGCGTACGAGTGGTTTCTGGCGGAGAATCCGCTCCACGCGCGCAGGTGGCTGGACGGGATTCGGCGTCGTATCCTCGCGCTCGACACCTTGCCCGAATCTCACCCGGTAGCGCCGGAGAGCGACGCCTTCGACCGCGAAGTGCGTCAACTGTTCATCGGGCGAGGCACTCCCTGGCGCGTGTTCTTCACGATCGAGAGGACGACGGTTCACGTTCTGCACGTCCGGCACGGAAGCCGCGACCACTGGTGTCCGTAGCAGGCACGGCAACCGGCACCATGCACAAGTCGGAAAGGTAGAGCGCCGGGCGGGAGCAGGGAAGGTGTTCGCCGGGTGCCTGTTCGACAAGCGGACGCCGGACACGACCCGGCACTCGCGGACCGCGTTCAAACCAGGACGCCGGCAGGGATGGCCGGGACCGGAGCGAGTCTCCGCCGCGCGTTTGGGCCATGGCGGCGGTTCGGATGCGGGGCGACCTGAAACGGGCGGAAGGACCCGGGCGCAACGGGCCATCGTCGCGCCCGGGCACGAGCCAAGGGTCAGCTCACCCCCGCCGCGGCGGCGCGCCGCTCGCGCATCAGCGCGGACGCCGCCTCCAGCATGACGAAGATGGCGGTGATGATGATCACGATGTCGATGGCGACCAGCACGTATCTGCCCTCGGTGTAGAGGCTGCTGAGCTGGTAGAGCGCGGCGAGCAGCGCCATCGTGGTGACGAAGACCATCGGAATCAGCGTGTAGCGCGCCGGTCTGCCGAGCTTGACGAGCATGACGCTGATGACGAGCAGGGTCAGTCCCGCGAGCAACTGGTTCGTCGTGCCGAACAGCGGCCAGATGATCATGCCGCCGGTGCCGTCGGCGCCGCCGGCGCCGAACGCCAGCACCAGGCAGGCCCCCACCGCCGCGGCGGTAGCGACGTAGCCGTTCTGGAGCGGCGGGATGCTGTAGATCGTCCCCCACTCCTGCACGATGTAACGCTGCAGCCGGACCCCGGCGTCCATCGTCGTCCCCGCGAACAGCACCGCCATGACGGCGAGCAGGGTCTGTGCGAAGCCGAGCGGCAGTCCGAGCCCCTCGGAAGCGATCCGCGCCCCCCCTGCGACGAAGGCGCTGATGCCGCCCACCGCGCCGAAGCTCTCCGCGTTGCTGTACGCCGACTGCCAGGCGTCCCGCGCGGGCTGCAGGCCGCCGTCGGTCATCGAGAAGCCGGCCGTGACCGCGATGATGGCGACGATCGCGAGCGTGCCTTCGCCGAGCGATCCGAGATAGCCGACGAAGCGCGCGTCGGTCTCCGTGTTGAGCTGCTTCGACGTGGTGCCGGAGCTGACGAGGCCATGGAAGCCGGAGATCGCGCCGCAGGCGATCGTGACGAACAGCAGCGGCATGATCGGCGGCGTCCCCGGCGGCACGTTGGGATTGATGGGCGGCGCGACTATCGTCGGGGCGGCGATGAAGACCGCGCCGTACAGGATGCCGAGGCCGACGAAGAGCTGGATGCCGTTGATGTAGTCGCGCGGCTGCAGCAGCAGCCAGACCGGCAGCATCGACGCCACCGCGGCGTAGGCGAACAGGATCAGGATCCACTGCGCCGCCGGCGCGATGCCGGCCGTCTCGGCCAGCGTGACCGGGAAGATCTCGCCCAGGTAGATGACCGCGTAGAGGATTATCGTCCCGACCACCGTCGGCCAGGTGATCCCGACGCCCACCTTGTAGAGCAGCACGCCGATGCCGACCGCCACGAAGACGGCGGTCCAGGCGGGGATGACGCTGGCCGGCGTGTTGATGAACTCGGTGGCGATCGCGACCGCGAAGACCGCGTTCACCATCAGCAGAAGGAAGAAGACGACGATCATGAACAGGTTGCGCGCCCGGTGGCTCACGACCTCGCCGGTGAGCGAGCCGACCGACAGGGCCTTGTTGCGGACGCTGGCCCAGATGGCGCCGAAGTCGTGGACGCCGGCGAAGAACATCGTCCCGATGACCACCCAGAGGAAGGCCGGCAGCCAGCCCCAGACCACCGCGATGCTCGGGCCGATGATCGGCGCGGCGCCCGCGACGGCGGTGAAGTGGTGCCCCCACAGCACCACGCGGTTCGTCGGCACGTAGTCGACGTCGTCCCGCATCGCGTGCGCCGGCGTCTTGAAGTCGGGGTCGAGCTGGTAGATCTTCTCGGCCATGAACTTCGAGTAGAACCGGTACCCGCAGAAGACCGCGATCAGGCCGATTGCCGCAAGCACGACAGCGTTCATGGGGTGCTCTCCTTGAGGTCGCGGACCGCCGGGTAGCCCGGCAGCCCGCTGGCGGCGCGCACGCCGCGGACGATGGCCTCCGCCGTGACGTCGGCGGCCAGGGCGCCGATCCGCAACAGGTCGGCGGGGCGCTCCAGGCTGCCGGTCGACAGGGCGAAGATGGTGTCTCCGTCCACCGGGGTGTGCGCGGGACGGACGGCGCGCGCCAGGCCGTCGTGCGCCATCCGGGCGACGACGCCGAGCTGCGCCTTGTCGAGCGCGACGTTGGTGGCGACCACGCCGATGGTGGTGTTCTCGCCCTGCGATGCGTCCGGCGCCGGGGCGCGCAGCAGGGCATGCGACCCGACCAGCCGCAGCCCGTCGGCGCTCCGCACACCGGCAAGCAGGGCTCCCGTCGCGGGGTCGTGGACGTCGCCGACCGCGTTGACCGCCATCAGCGCGGCGACCTGCAGCCCGTCCGGGAGCTCGATGAGCGCGGTCCCGATGCCGCCCTTCATGGCGCGGTCCGGGCCGCCCAGCTTGCCGACGGTGGCGCCGGCGCCGGCGCCGACGCTGCCTTCTTCGATACCGTCGCCCCCGGCGGCCCGCGCCGCCCGGTACCCGCAGTCCGCGGTCGGGCGCACGGCCGGATCGCCGATGCCGAGGTCGTACAGGATCGCGGCGGGCACTATCGGCACGCGCGCAGTCCGCGTCCGGTAGCCGATGCCGCGTTCATCCAGGTAACGCATCACCCCGTCGGCGGCGGCCAGACCGAACGCGCTGCCGCCCGACAGGACCACCGCGTGCACCTGCTGGATCGAGTTGATCGGATCGAGGAGCGCGACCTCGCGGGTGCCGGGCGAAGCCCCCCGCACGTCGACCGCGGCAGCGGCGCCCCCGCTGGCGAGGACCACCGTGCAGCCGGTCGGCCGCGCGTCGAGCGTGTGATGACCGACCTCGATGCCGGCAATGGCGGTCAGCCCGCGCGTCGTGGTCATGGCGCGTCCCGATCCGGCGCCTGTTCCGGTCGCGGCGACGGCCGCGCAGATGACGACGCCGCCGGCGCGCGCTGCTGCACTCGTCATCGGGGCTGGAATCGTACCCGAAATCGCGGGGCGCAGCTACCGGGCCCGAACCCGGCAGTCCGGCATTCCATCCTGTCGGAAACGCAAATCGGCGTTTTCGGGACTCGACGGCCGGCCTGGGCGCGGGGTGCGACTGCGCCGGCACACGTCGGACACGCGAATCGGCGTTTCGGGACTCGACGCGTTCAGAGCGCCGCTCGATCGCGAGCCTCCGTCCGGCAGCGTCCGCGAATCGTGGACGGGCGAGGCACAGGCGTTCGGGGCATACTGGAACGGGTATGCTCTACGGCCTCGCGGCCGACCTCCTCGTGGTCGTGCACCTGGGCTTCGTTGCCTTCGTCGTGCTCGGCGGGTTCGCGATCCCGCGCTGGCCGCGACTCGCCTGGGCGCATCTGCCGGCGGTGGCCTGGGGCGTCGGCATCGAGTTGACGGGGGCGATCTGTCCGCTGACGCCGCTGGAGCTGTGGCTGCGAATGGAAGCAGGCGCGGCCGGCTACGAGGGGGACTTCATCGCGCACTACCTCCTCCCGGTGCTCTATCCCGCGGGGCTCACTCGTCGGGCTCAGTTCGTGCTGGGCGCACTCGCCTGCGGGATCAACGTGGCGGTCTACGGCTGGTGGCTCCACACGGCGCGGCCCGCTCGGCGTGGGCGCATTGCCGGCCCGCGCCGGCGTCGGTTGTAGAATTGACGGGATGGGGTGACGGCGTGGGCGATTGCTTGAGAAGCCGCGTGACGCTCGGTCTCCGTTCGTCCACCGTTCTGTGCATCGCCGCGGCGGCATGGACCGCATGCGGCGGCGCCCCGGCGGATTCCTCGGGGACCGCCGGCGCCGTGCCGGTGTCCGGATCCGGGCCGGCGTCCGGAGGTGCGGTTCCGGTCGAGCATGCAAGGCGCGAGGTCGACTACCGGGCCCGCGTGGTGATCCTCGGCGATTCCCTGACCGCCGGCCTCGGCCTGGCTCCCGAGGATGCGTACCCGGCGCGGCTGCAGGCCCGCGTCGATGCCGAGGGATGGCCGATCGAGATCGCGGCGATGGGCGTTTCCGGGGATACGACGGCGGGTGGCCTGCGCCGCCTCGACTGGGCGCTCGACGGCGACGTGCGGGTCCTGCTGGTGGCGCTCGGGGGCAACGACGCGCTCCGTGGGCTGCCGGTCGACCAGATGCGGGACAACCTGGAGCGGATCATCGAGGGCGCGCTGGAGCGCGGCATTCGCGTGGTGCTGGCAGGGATGGAGGCGCCGCCGAACTTCGGCGTGGCGTATACGTCGAACTTCCGTGAGGTGTTTCGCTATCTGGCGCGGACTCACGAGGTGACCTTCGTGCCTTTTCTGCTCGAGGGGGTGGCGGGCGTGGCCGATCTCAACCAGGCCGACGGGATTCACCCGAACGAGGCCGGGGCGGCCCGCGTGGCCCGGCATCTCTGGCCGTCGCTCGAGCCGCTCCTGCGCGAGCTCGCGGCCGAGCAGGAGAGCGTCCCTTGAGTCCGATGATCGAGTTGCGCGGCGTCTCGAAGACGGTGCAGAGCGGTGACCGCGCGCTCACCATCCTCCACCCGCTCGATCTGTCCGTGCCGGCGGGACAGTCGCTGTCGATCGTCGGTCCGTCAGGGAGCGGAAAGTCGACGCTGCTCGGGCTCATAGCCGGCCTCGACACGCCGTCGACCGGCCGGATCCTGATCGGCGGCACGGACATCACGGTCCTCGACGAGGACCAGCTTGCGCGCCTGCGCGGCGCACGGATCGGCTTCGTGTTCCAGTTCTTCCATCTCATACCCTCGCTGACCGCGCTCGAGAACGTGATGGTGCCGCTGGAGATTGCGGGCGTCGGGGACGTGTCCGCGACCGCGCGCCGGTTGCTCGCCGACGTCGGGCTCACCGACCGCGGGCACCACTACCCGTCGCAACTGTCCGGGGGCGAGCAGCAGCGGGTGGCCATAGCGCGGGCCCTGGCCAACGATCCGCCGATCCTGCTGGCCGACGAGCCGACCGGCAACCTCGACAGCACGAACGGGCGCCACGTCATCGAGCTGCTGGTCGACGTCAACCGGAGGCGGGGCACGACGCTGATGCTGGTGACCCACGACCGCGAGCTGGCCGGCTGCACCGACGTCACGCTTTCGATGCGCGACGGCCGGACGGAGCGCGCCGCGACCCCCGACGCCGCTCTGGAGCCGGCCGGCGCGGCGGCGGTTTGACGGATTCCCAGGTCATGACCTTCATCCTGCGCATGGCGTACCGGGAGCTGCGGGCGTCGTGGCGCCGGCTGCTCTTCTTCTTCTGCTGCGTCGCCATCGGCGTCGGGGGCATCGTCGCGCTCCGTTCGCTGGTGCAGAACGTCCGGACCGCGTTGGCGGCCGAGGCCCGCGGGCTGACGGCGGGCGACGTCTACGTCCGGACGGACCAGCCCTGGTCCGACGAGGTGCGCGGCCTGATCGAGGCGCGGGCGGCCGAGGTGCCCGCTGTCGAGTTGACCGAGACGGTCGACACCGTGACGATGGCGCGCCTGCCGGCCGGCATCCGGACGAAGGTGGTCGAGGTGCGCGGCGTCGAGCCGGCCTTTCCCTTCTACGGCCGCTTCACGCTGGAGAGCGGATCCGCGTACTCGTCGGCCCTGCTGCGGGACCGGGGCGCCCTGGTGGGGCGCGAGCTGCTGCCGCAGCTCGGCGTCTCGGTCGGCGACGAGATTCTGATCGGCGACGAGGCGTTCACGATTCGCGACGCGATCGTCACCGAGCCGGGGCGCCAGCTCGGCGGCTTCAGCCTCGGTCCCCGCGTCCTCATCGCGCGCGACGCCCTGGCGGAGACGGGATTGATTGGTTTCGGAAGTCGGGCCGAACGCCAGCTCCTGCTGCGCGTGCCCGAGGAGGCGATCGAGCCGCTGGTGCGCATCCTGCGCGACGACCTGCAGGAGGCCTTCGTCCGCGTCGGGTCCTACCGGCGGACCGAGAACCGGATAGAGCGCAACTTCTCGCGGGCCGAGAACTACCTCAGCCTCATCGGGTTCGTCATCGTCATCCTCGGCGGCATCGGCGTCTGGAGCGTGACGCGCGTCTTCGTGCAGCAACGGCTCCGCAGCGCCGCCATCCTGAAATGCCTCGGGGCCACGACCGCCGGCGTGCTGGCCGTCTACGTGGTGCAGGTCGCCCTGCTCGGATTCGGCGGGGCCCTGCTGGGCATCGCCGTCGCCTGGGGCGTGCTGGCTGCCGTGCCCGATTCGCTGGCCGCGCAGGCGGCGTCGACCACCGGCTTCCAGGTGGTCTCGACCAGCCTGACGCCTTCCGCGACCCTGCAGGGGCTGGCCGTCGGACTGCTCGTCTCGCTGCTCTTCGCCCTGGTGCCGCTGCTCGATACGCGCCATGCCAAGCCGTTGCTGCTGCTGCGGCAGGGCGAGGCGCTCGACGTGCTGCCTCGCGATCCCGTCCGCATCGCCGCCACGGCGCTGGTGGGTCTGGGCCTCGTCGCGGTCGCCTCGTGGCAGGCCGCCTCGCTGGAGGTGGGCGCCTGGGTGGCCGGCGGCTTCATCGGCGTGGCCGGGGCGCTCCATCTGCTCGGCCGCGCCCTGGTCCGGATGACGCGCCCGCTCGAGTCGGCGCGCTGGTTTCCGCTGCGCCACGCCGCACTGAACCTGCGCCGCCCGGGCAACCAGACGCGCGTCGTCCTGCTCGCGGTGGGGCTGGGCAGCTTCTTCATCATCGGCGTGCACGCGGTACAGGCGAACCTGCTGGCGTCCTTTTCGCTCGAGCTGCGGGACGACATGCCCGACATGTTCCTGATCGACGTGCAGCAGGATCAGGCCGACGGCGTCAAGGGCATGCTTCGCGATGCCGGGGTCGGCGGCCCGGACGGAGCGGAGGCGCCGGTCCTGCTACCGGTGCTGCGCGCCCGGGTGACGGCGGTGAACGGACCGCGAACGTCGATCGAGGGCCGGCGCGCCGTGCGGCGCGCCGGATTCGGGCGCGAGTACACCGTCACCTATCGCGAGCGGCTCGAGGAGAACGAACGGATCGTCGCCGGCGAGTTCTGGGATGCCTCGCCGGCGGGTTCTCCGGAGGTCTCCATCGAGGACAGTCTGATGGAGCGCGGCATGCGGCTCGGCGACACCGTGCGGTTCGACGTGCTCGGGCGCGCCGTCGAGGCGCGCGTGACGAGCGTCCGGGCCGTCGATTGGGACGACTCGCGCAGCGGCGGGTTCATGTTCCTGTTCCGCCCGGGGACGTTCGACGGGGCGCCGCACACCTACATCAGCTTTCTGCGGGGACCGGCGGAACCGGACGCGCGCGGCGCCCTGCAGCGCAACCTCGTCGACCGCTATCCGAACGTCTCGGTGATCGACGGCCTGGAGATCATCCGGACGTTTCGCCGCGTCCTCGACTACGTGACGCTGGCCGTCAGCGTGGTCGGCGCCATCGCGTTGCTCACCGGCGGGCTGATCCTGGTCGGCTCGGTGGCGATGACCAAGTTCCAGCGGCTCTTCGACGCCGCGGTGTTCAAGACGCTCGGCGCCAACACCCGTCTGATCGCCGTGATGTACGTGTTCGAGTACGGCGTGCTGGGGACGCTGGCCGGACTGGTCGGCTCGATCGGCGCGCTTGCGCTCACCTGGGCGCTCACCCGGCAGGTGCTCGACGTGCCCTGGACGCCGGCCCCGGCGATCAACGTGGGCGGGGTGCTGGTGACGGCGGTCGTCGTGCTGGTGGTGGGCGTGGCATCGAGCGTGGACGTCCTGCGGCGCAAGCCGCTGCTGACGCTGCGCGCCGAGTAGCGGGCCGATCCGGCGCATCCGGCGCTTTCCGGGCGATCCCAGCGCTCATCGGGTGCGGAGGACCCATGCTAAACTAGCGGATTGCACCTCCGGCGAGCCACCGCAAGAGGAGGAGCCGGGTCATGGAAGAAGCCGTCTACAAGGACGCGTTGATAAGAAAGCGCGCGGCGATTCTCGCCGAGCGCGGCGCCAAGTCGTTCTCGACGCCGATGGACAACAACACCCGCCAGGGTGACATGGCCGATCAGGCGAGCGGCAACAACGAGGTGCACATTCAGCTCAAGCTGAAGCAGACCGACGCCAAGATTCTCAAGGCGATAGAAGAAGCGCTGGTGCGCCTCGATCAGGGGATCTACGGCATCTGCCGCGACTGCGGAGAGCCGATCGCGCCCGCCCGCCTGAACGCGATTCCCTGGACGCGGGTCTGCATCACGTGCAAGGAGAAGCAGCAGTCGTAACGGGACCCGTGCCCGCGGAACCGGCCGTTTCCCGCCTCACCGCCGTCGCCCTCGGCAGCAACCTGGGCGACCGGCGCGCCCACCTCGCCTTTGCGGTCTCCGCGCTCGGCCGGCTGCTCTCCGACATGCGCGTGTCCCCGTTCATCGAGACCGCGCCGGTCGGCGTGTCTCCGCAGCCCGACTACCTCAACGGCGCGGTCGTCGGCCGGTGCGCCCTGGCGCCCGCGAAGCTGCTCGCCGCGATCATGCGCATCGAACGCGAGCGCGGCCGCGCACGGCCGCACCCCGGGGCGGCGCGGACCCTGGACCTGGACATCGTCGTGATGGGTGACCTCGTGGTCCGGCGGCCCGATCTCGAGGTGCCGCACCCCCGGTTCCGGGAGCGTCGCTTCGTCCTGCAGCCGCTGGCCGCGATCGCCCCGGATCTGGCCGACCCGGTGACGGGCCGCACGGTGGGGGAGCTGCTGCGCGCCCTCGGCCCGCCCGCTCCCGACCAGGAGTCTGCGCCGCGGAACGCAACGAAGTGAGTTCCGAGGCGCGCAGGGCGCCAGGAGCCTGCGCCGCAGAATGCAGCGAAGCGACGTGCTGCGGCGCAGGGTCATGGAGCGGGGGGATGGGCCGAAACGCCGAGTCAGCGAGGCGTTTCGGGGCGCTACTTCCTGCCCAGCCGTGCGTCGAGACTCCAGGCGCCGGGCCCGGCCGCCGCGAGATAGAGAAACACGAAGCAGAAGAGCACCGCCGGCTCTCCCTGGTTGGCCACCGGAAAGAGGAACATTCCGTCCCGCGGAGCGTGGGCGATGAAGTAGGCCGCGGCCATCTCTCCGCTCGCGATGAACGCCGCCGGGCGCGTGAACAGGCCGAGGGCGATGAGGGCGCCCCCGATGGTCTCTATGAGCGCGGCGAGGCCGAGCAGCGAGACCAGCTCGGGCTGCTGTCCACCGAGAACGCCGAACAGCTTCTGCAGGCCGTGCAGCATGAAGCAGTACCCCGCGACGATGCGGAGCGTGTCGTGAATGCACTCCGAGTAGGGCTCGAGGAAACGCATCATCGGGGCACTTCCTTTCGATAGACGAGCGTCGACGCCACTTCGCCGAATGGCAGCATGCGTACGGATTGTACCGTGAGGGTGTGGCCGTCCGGGCTCAGCGAGCGCTGCTCGATGAGATCCATCGAGAAGTCGCCGCGCGGCGTCGACAGCTTCATCGTCCCCACCGTGAGGAGGGTCGGGCCGTCCCACGTCGAGGTGGTCACCAGGTCGCCCCGTGGGCCGGGGCTGGTGCTCTCGCTGCCGTCGAGGCGGTAGCTGACCGAGCGACTGCCGCGCGGGGTCTGCTGCTCGATGGTCAGCAGATCGAGCGATTGCGTGATGACGAGCGTCCCGGCCGCGCCGAAGCCGCCGGGCCCGCCACCGGGGCCGCCGCGTCCCGGACCGCCGCGTCCCGGACCGCCGCCCCTGCCGCCGCGCGGCCCCGCCCCACGCTCCGGGATGTCGCTGGCGTCGCGATCGAGCCGCCACGTGCCCGAGAAGTCCGCGTCCTGCGCGTAGGCCGGAAACGCGATGAGGGCGGCGAGCGCGCCCGCGCCGATGACGGTCAGCAGTCGCATGTGCGTGTCCTCCCGAGGAGCTTCCGTGGATCTATTCGAAGCGCAGCGACTCGATCGGGTCGAGCTGCGCCGCCTTGCGGGCCGGATAGAACCCGAAGAAGATGCCGGTCGCCGCCGCGAACCCGACCGCGACGGCAACCGCGTCCGCCGGTACCGAGGTCGGCCAGGCCAGGAACTGCGTCAGCCCTTCGGAGAGACTGAAGCCGAGCCCGACCCCCACCAGGCCGCCGGCCAGACTCAGCACGATCGCCTCGACCAGGAACTGGAGCAGGACGTCGCGTCCCTTGGCCCCGACCGCCATCCGCAGGCCGATCTCCCGGGTCCGCTCGGTGACGGAGACGAGCATGATGTTCATGATGCCGATGCCGCCGACGATCAGCGAGACGCCGGCGATGCTGGCCAGCAGGCCGGTCATCGTCTGGGTGGTCTGCGTCCGCATGCTCGTCATGTCCTCCTGCGTGCGGACCATGAAGTCGTTGTCCTCGCCCGGTCCGAGGTCGTGCTCCGCGCGCAGCACTGCCGTGATCTCGTCGGCCACGCCGTTGATGCGGTCGGCCGACGCGGCCGAGATGGTGATCTCGGAGATGTTGGTGCCGTCGCGCCCCCGCAGCTTCTTGTTGACGGTGGTGTAGGGCACGAAGATCGCGTCGTCCTGGTCCTCGCCGAACTGTCCCGAGCCCTTGGACGCCATCACCCCGAGCACCTGGAACGACTGGTTGCGGATGCGCATGCGCGCCCCGACCGGATCCACGCCTTCGCCGAACAGGTTGTCGCGGACGACGGAGCCCAGCACGGCCACCTTGGCCGCGCTCTGGACGTGGGTCGTCGTGAAGAAGGTGCCGAGCTGGATGTCCCAGAACCGGATCTGGGGGAACTCGATGTCGGTGCCCTGGATGGTCGTGTTCCAGTTCTGGCCGGCCGCCACGACCTGGTCCCGCGTCCTGACGCCGGCCGCCAGGTACTGCGCATCGGGCACGCGCTCGCGGATGGCGTCGACGTCATCGGCCTTCAGGCGCGGCGACTGGCCCATCCCCATGCTGATCCCGCCGCGGCGGAAGTTGCCGGCGCGGACCATGATCATGTTCGTGCCGGCGGACCGGATCTGCGTCTCGATCTCCTGCTGCGCGCCCCGGCCGAGCGCCACCATCGTGATGACCGCGGCCACCCCGATGATCATTCCCAGCATGGTCAGGCTGGTGCGCATCTTGTTGCGGCCGAGCGCCTTGAGCGCGACGCGGAACACCATGAGCACGGACATGTTCAGACCTCGTTTGCCCCGTCAGGCCGGGGCGGATGCGTCCTCCGCCGGGGCCGTTTCGTCGGTCGCGGGGGGCAACGCGGTGAACTCCTCGCTGGCGACACGGCGCGCCGTGTTGGCCCGGTCGGAGGCGACCGTGCCGTCGTGGAAGCGGATGATCCGGTTGCCGTACTCGGCGATGTCGGCTTCGTGCGTGATCAGGAGCACGGTGATGCCGCTCTCCTCGTTCAGGCGCTGGAAGATGTCCATCACCTCGATGCTGGTGCGCGAGTCCAGGTTGCCGGTCGGCTCGTCGGCCAGGAGGATGGCGGGCTGGTTGACCAGGGCGCGCGCGATTGCCACCCGCTGCTGCTGGCCGCCCGAGAGCTGGTTGGGGAGGTGGTCCATCCGGTCGCCGAGCCCGACCGCGTGCAGCACGTCCCTGGCCCGCGCGTGGCGCGCCGGTCCGTTCATCCGCGAACCGTAGAGCAGCGGCAGCTCGACGTTGTCGAGGGCGGTGGTCCGGGCCAGCAGATTGAAGCCCTGGAACACGAAGCCGATCTTCCGGTTGCGCACCTCCGCGAGCTCGTCGCGCGACAGCCGCGAGACGTCCCGTCCGTCGAGCAGGAACCGTCCCCGGGTGGGCCGGTCGAGGCAGCCGAGGATGTGCATGAACGTCGACTTGCCGGACCCCGACGGACCGGTGACGGCGACGAACTCGCCCTCCTCGATGGAGAGACTGACGCCGCGGAGCGCACGCACCTCCACGTCGCCCATCGCGTAGGTCTTCGTGAGGTCCTCGACGGCAATGACCGGCATCGTGGCTCCTCAGCGCCGCCGGCGCCCGAACGGGAACTGCGGAATCAGCGGCGACCCGCTGTTCCCGACCGCGGGGCCGCCGCCGGCGTCCGGCGTGCTGACGTTCGTCACGAGCTGCAGGCCGGCGTCGAGCGTGCCCGCTGCCGCGAGGGCCCGGCCGGCCGCCGGATCGACTCCGCCGGCCGGCGTCGCCGCCTCCAGCGCCGACAGCCGCTGCTCGAGCGCCGCGCGCGCCGCCGCGTTCGTGACCGTCGCCAGCCGCTCGCGAAGCGATTCGACCTCGGGATTTCCCGGCGGGGGAGAACCGCTCGCGGCGGAGCCCCCGACTACCAGCAGCAGCTCGCTCGCGGTGCCGTCGGTGACGCCGAGGCGGACGCCGAGACTCGACAGTCGGTCGCCGTTCAGGACCCAGACCCGGCCCGTCGTCTCTTCCACCTCGATGGGGGCGAACAGGGCGTCGATGGTGCTGGCTCCCCGCTCGACGGCCGGGACGTTGGACCCTTCCTGTACGTTGGCGCGGCGCCGCGGAGCACCATCGCCCCGGCCGGGACCGCCGAACCCTCCCGGACGGCCGGGGCCACGCGCACCGCCGCCCCCGCCCGCGCCGCGGCGCTCCCGCATGCGCGCGAAAAACTCCTGGCGCTCCTCCGGGGACATCTGCTGGATGCGCTCCATCATGCGCTGCCGGCGTTCGGGGTCCGCTCCGCCGCCGCCGAATCCTCCCGGCGGGCCGAAGCCGGGCCCGTCTCCGCCCGGTGCGCCGCCGCCGGCCCGTTCCCCACCGCCACCCGACGGCGGGTCGGCGGTTCGCGCCGGGCCGCTCGGGCCGGCGCCGAAGCCTCCGCCGGGGCCGCCGCGGCGGCCCACCTGCAGCTCGGGCGGCACCGGTTGGCCGAGCGCTGCGAACATCGCCGGCGTCGGCCTGAACCGTAGCGCGGAGTTCGGAATCCGCGTCACGTTTTCGCGCCGCGCCACTTCCACGGTGACCGTGGCGGTCATCCCCGGCTTGAGCTTGAGCTCGGGGTTGGGCGCGTCGATGACCGTCGCGTAGGTGACGACGTTCTGGGTCACGATCGGCTCCAGACGAATCTGCGAGACGGCGCCCTCGAACTGCTCGGCCGGAAAGGCGTCGACCGTGAACGTCACCCGCTGATCGGGTCGTATGCGGCCGACGTCCGACTCGTCGATGTTGGCGATGACCCGCATCTTGGTCAGGTCCGCGGCGATGACGAACAGCTCGGGGGCCTGGAAGCTGGCTGCGACCGTCTGTCCGACGTCGACGAGCCGCGACGTGACGATGCCGTCGATCGGCGCCCGGATGACGGTGTGCTCCAGGTTGACCTCGTTCATGCTGAGCGAGGCCTGCGACTGCCGAACCTGGGCCTCGGCCGACTTGATCTGGGCCTGGGCCGACCGCAGGGTGACCTCCGCGGCTTCGAGCTCGGTCTCGGAGATGAGATCGTCGGCCGCGAGCTCGCGCGACCGGCGGAGTTGCGTCGCCGCGTCGTCGACCGCGACGGACAGCCGCTCGACCTCGGCCTCGGAGCGCAGCAGGTTGGCGCGCGCCTGCTCGAGCTGGGTTTCGAACAGCGAGGGATCCAGCCGCATGATGACGTCGCCCTCGCGGACGATCGAGTTGAAGTCGACGTGCAGCTCCTGGATGATTCCGGAGACCTGGCTGCCGACCTGCACGGTCGTCACCGCCTCGAGCGCCCCGGTCGCCCCGACGGTGTCGACGATGTCGCCCTCCGTCACCGTGACGGTGCTCACTTCCGGCACGAACTCGACGGTTCGCACGCTGTAGTAGCCGTAGGCGGTGATCGCGCCGCCGAGAATGAGGATGGCGAGAATGGCTCGTCTCATGGTTGTCCCTCGTCGCGCCTTGCCATGCGGGCGCCTCGCCGGTCGCGGTCCCACGCGGCGTTTCAACCGCGGGCTCCTATGGCGCGACCCCTCCGCCGCCGCCGCCGACGACGGTGATGCCGGCGGCGCCGAGCGACGTGCGCTGGGTCCGGTCGAACTCGATCAGGGCCCGCTGGTAGTCGAAGATCGCGCGCAGCTCGACATCCTGGGCGAACGCGAGCTCGCGCTGCATCTGGAGCACGAGGAAGTTCGTCGAGAGGCCGACCTCGAACTTGCTCTCCTCGGCCCGCAACTGTTCTTCGGCCAGCTCCCTCGCCGCGATGGCGGCCTCGATGCGCTCCTGGATCGCCTCGATCTGGATGGCGGCGTTGGTCACCTCGCCGGCGACCTGCAGCTCGGTTCGGCGGAGCTGCGCCTCGTTCTGCCGGCGCTGCAGCCGCGCCCGCTCGTACGCCGCCTTGTCGGCGCTCTGGCCGAGCGGATAGGTCATCTGCAACTGTACGCTCCAGAACGGGTAGTCGGCGTCGACGATGTTGTCGAGCGCGTCGCCGTAGCCGCCCGGGATGACGCCGCCCGCGCCGCCGAAGAGCGCCTCGAAGGAGCTTCCGGTCGGCACCAGCCGGGGGCCGCCCTGGCCGGTCAACTGATACGAGCCGACCACGTCGAGCGCCGGCAGCGTGCTGTTGCGCAGGTTGTCGACCTGGGCGTCGTTGATGTCGATCTGCTGCCGCACGCGGGAGATGTCGGTGCGCCGCTCCAGCGCCCCGCGGATCGCCTCGTCGAGGTCTATCGGGGGGGCATCGATCTGCGGCTCGTCCGTCGGGTTGATCTCCGCGTCCCACAGCTCGTCCGACGTGCCGCCGACGATGAGCTGCTTGAGCGCCAGCTCGTTCGTGCGCAGGGTCTGGACCGCCTGCGCGAGCAACTGGCGGCGCAGGGCGGCCTCCGACTGCGCCTGCACGACGTCGATCGGCGCGAGCGTGCCGATCTCGACCCGCGCCCGGTTGTCCCGCACGAGCTGCTCGGCCAGCTCCAGCGCCTGTTGCTGCACGTCGACGGCGGCCCGCGCGTAAACGAGCTCCCAGTATGCCAGCCGGACGTTGGCGAGCGTGTTGACGATGGTCTCCTCGAGATCGATGTCGGAGATGTCCCGGTTGATGCGCTGGACGACGAGTTGCGTGCGCTGCGGGTCGGTCCGGAAGCCGCGCAGCAGCGGCTGCGTGTAGTTCAGCGTCATGTTCGCGCCGAAGCTGGGATTGAAGGTCGTGAAGATGCTCGTCGTCTCGAAGCGCGACGAGTTCCAGGTGACGTCGTACTGCCCGCCGCCCCACTTCATCCGCTGGACGACGCCGAGGTCGTAGTTGCCCTGCTCGTTGATGATGTTGGCGCCTCGGAGTCCGCCGCCGTCGAACAGCGTTCGGTTGGGGCTGGTGCGCTGGTTGACGCCGAAGCCGGAGGACGCGAAGGGCAGGAAGGCCGCGTTGGCTGTCGCGACCTGCATGTCCTGCACGAGAGGGTTGATGCGCTGCACGGCGATGTCCAGGTTGCGTTCGAGGGCGCGCTGCACGGCATCGTCCAGCGTCAGGTCGAAGCGCCGCGCCGCGCGGGCGTCCCGGCTGGCCTGCAGCGCGGCCTGGGTCACGATGCCCCCCGCGTTCGCGCCGAAGGTCTGCGCATGCGTCGGGCCTGGTGAGAGAAGCACCCCCGCGACAACGAGCAGCGGGACGGCGGATGGAACACGTACGTGGCTGATCAAGGCGTTCCTCCAGACTCGGGGTACGTAGACCCGCACGGCTGCGGAAAACTTCCCCGGCGACCGTTATGGACGAGCGGGGAGCGCCTCGGGTTCGCCGGTGGCCTCATGGGCGTCACGACGGGCCGGGTGCGCGCCGTTCCACGGCGCCGACCCCTAGTCGGGATTGCGGGACGACGATCGGTCGCGGGCGCGGCGTCGTTCCCAAATGGCGTGCAGGGCTTCTATCTGCTCGGCGCTCAGCGTCTTGTGCATCCTGTACAGCATCAGGGTGCGGGTCTTGCTGAGCGCGCTGCGGGCGGCCTCGACCCCGTCGATCTGCAGGGCGACCTCCCACTCCTCGGCCTGCATCGCGTGCATGATCGCGGTCAGCTCGTCTTCCTCCCGGCGCAGCCGGCGTGCCTGCTCGCGCAGCTTGGGGCGCAACGACTGGAAGATCGTCTCGATGGCGACTCCCTGCTCCGGGGTGAGGCCGATCTCCGACGCCACCTCGTCGGACTGCCACCACTTGTAGCGCTGGGTCGCCTCGGCCGCGGTCGCGAAGGAAGAAAACACCGCCGCGAGGAGGACGACCGCCGTGCATCCGCGCGTCTTGCTCATCGGAGATTCCCCGCCAGTCTCGTCCTGGCCTGCATGCCCGTCAGAATACCCCAGGCCCGTGGTCCCTCGGAAGGAAAGACGGACGCGCGGCGCGCCGCGTTTACGGGCGCCCCAGCTCGCCCAGGCGTTCGATGACCTCGCCGACGATGTTGTCCGGGGTCGACGCTCCCGCCGTCACCGCCAGCGTGAGCGGGCCCTCGGCGGGCAGCCAGTCGCCGGTCGCGGTCTCCACGCCCGGCCGCGCGGCCGGCGGAAGGTGGCGGATGGTCGCCGCCTCCAGGCAGGAAGGGTCCGCGATGTGGTACGTCGTGACCCGTTCCGCGCAGATCCGGGCCAGGTTGCGCGTGTTGCTGCTGTTGTAGCCGCCGATCACGATCGCCGCGTCGAAGCGCCGCTCGTCGAGCATGTCCACCACCGCGTCCTGCCGGTCCTGGGTGGCGCTGCAGATCGTGTCGAACGCCCGGTAGTGCTCGGGAAGCGCGGCCTCGCCGTAGCGGTCGACCATCGCGCGCCGCACCAGGTCGCCGACCGCCAGCGATTCGGTCATCAGCATCGTCGTCTGGTTGGCGAGGCCGACGCGCACCAGGTCGCGGGCGGGGTCGAAGCCGGGGGAGCAGCCGTGCCCCAGTCGGTCGAGAACGGAGGCGGCGTCCAGGCGCCCGCGGATGAAGTCGCACAGCACCGCGGCCTCCTCGCAATCGAGCACCACGATGTAGTGGCCGCCGGAGGTGACGCTGACCTGCGATGCCGTCGCCTGCGTCTCTTCGTGCTTCACCTTGCCGTGGATGATCGCGGTGTAGCCGTCGCGTGCGTACCGCCGGACGTTCTTCCAGACGTTGAGCACGGACCCGCACGTCGTGTCGACGAGCGTGCAGCCGGAGGCGACGAGGCGCTCCAGGTCCGCGATGGTGACGCCGAAGGCCGGCAGGATCACCACGTCCTCGGCGGTGACCTGCGCGATTGCCTCGCCGGGGTCGCTCAGGAAACGGATCCCGGCGCCTCGCAGGCGGCCGTTGACGTGCGGGTTGTGAATGATCTCGCCGGTCAGGAACACGCTGCGGTCCGGGAACTTCCGCCGGGTCTGGTACGCGTAGTCCACGGCGCGGTCGACGCCGTAGCAGAAGCCGAACTCCCGGGCCAGATGCAGGGTGAGGCGTCCGCTACGCCAGGTGAAGTCGGACTCGCGTATCCGATCGAGGAGTCGGCTGTGATAGTCGCGCGCCAACTCGCCGGCGACGGCCTGCTTGAGGCCGAGGCCCTTTCTGAAGATCGCTGCCGTCATCCAACGTCTAACGGATGTCGATCGCCACGTCGCGCACGCGCGGCGTCATCTCGTCCAGCGCGACGAGCGGCGTGACGCGGGAAGAGGTCAGGGCCTCCTCGAGCTCGCGCATGAACTGCTCGTCGGCGACGGCCTGGGATTGCCCGGCGGGTGGTCCGATGCTCGCCTGGGAAGGCGCGACGGCGGCGTCCGATCGCGGCGTCGCGGCCGGCTGCCGGCGGCCGTCGATCAACTGGACGATGCCCACCGTGACGAGGAGGCCGGCGGCGGCCAGCGAAAGACGCCGCCGGAGCGCGTGCGCGCGGGCGGCCGCGGGAATGCCGGGGGTCGGAAAACGCAGAATGCGCGCCGCGCCCTGCCGGGCCGCCGCGCGCTGAATCCGCCGCATGATGCGGCGGCGCTGACGAACGTGGCGCCAGGCCGGCATCGCGTCCTCGAAGGCGCTCTCGGCGGTCGCTGCAATGCGATCGAGGTCCGACCGCAGGTCCCTGACACGGGCCGCGCAACCGGCGCAGCCGGCCAGGTGCGCGTCCGCGGCCACCGGGTCTCCGCCGTCGGCGTTCACGAGGATCCGGACGAGCTCGCGGTCCGGCGGGTGACTCGAGCCGCGCCCGGCCCACAGGAACGCCGGCAGCTTCCCTACCGCCCGGCGAATCTGCGTTCTCATGCGTGTGTCGCCCCGTCGGTTCGCGGTTCGGACTTCCCGGTGAACCAGTGCTCGGCACCGAGAAGCCGGCGCAGCGAGCGAATTGCCCGGAACAGGTGCACGCGGACCGTGGCTTCCGTGAGGTCGAGCATGGCGGCCACGTCGCGGGTCGCGTGACCCTCGAACTGGCTGAGGACCACCACTGCGCGCTGCCGCTCGGGAAGCCGATCGACCGCCGCCAACAGATCGGCGCGGCGTTCGGCGCGCAGCAGGGTCGCTTCCGGAGACGGATCGAGTGCCGGCCGGCGCTCGAGCTCCTCGCGCGGCTCGCAGTGGCCGTCGCCGTCCCCGGCCGGCACGATCCAGCGGTTGCGGCGCGCCCGGGCCTTCACGCGGTCGAGGCAGCCGTTGACGAGAATCCGTGTGAACCAAAGCTCGAAATGCAGCCGCTCGCGAAACGACCGGATGTTCACGAAGGCCTTCAGGAAGGCATCCTGGACCGCTTCGTCGACCTCGGCCGGGTCACGCAGGTAGTAGTAGGCGATGCGGGTCGCGCGCCGCTGATGCCGCTCGACCATCTCCGCGAAGCGTTCACCGGCCTCGACCCGATCTCCACGGGCGAGCAGGGCGCTCACCTCGTCGGCGATCAGCGCATCGACGGCGGCACGCTCCTGGCGAGCGAACGACGCGGTATCTGTGGCGGCCATCACCTGCAAGCTGCGTTCTGTTCGAGGGAGACGAAAACCGCCGGCCGCGCGTTTACCGCGGCAGCCCCCGGCGCGAGCCGCGCGGCGTTCGACCCGCGTTGCACCCCGCCCGAAAGCGGCGGTTCGGCCCGCCTGCGACGCCCACCGCAATGATACCCTGACTCGTTTGACTTCGCGAACGTCGCGCGGCTAAGGTTTGGTCACCTATGCCGGAAGCAGCCCCGCAAGCGACGACGTCTTCGATACTCGACAGCGCTCGGCCCCGCCAGTTGCACTGGAACCTCGGCACCGCGGCCCTCTACGAGGAGGCCGTGCGCAACGGTGAAGGCCTGGTCGCAGAGACCGGTCCGCTCGTCTGCCTGACCACGCCGCACACGGGGCGGTCGCCGAACGACAGGTTCCTGGTCGACGAGCCGTCGACGTCGGCCGACGTCTGGTGGGGGAAGGTCAACCGCCCGATCGACGCGGCGCGGTTCGACCTGATGCACGACGACATGGTCCGCGCCCTCGACGACAAGGTGCTGTACGTGCAGGACTGCTTCACCGGGGCCGATCCCGCGTATCGGATGCCGGTGCGCCTCATCACCGAGCGCGCGTGGCACAGTCTGTTCGTGCGCACGATGTTCCTCGAGCAGCCGCCGGGTACGCCGCCCGGGAATCACGCGCCGGAGTTCACCGTGGTCGACATTCCGTCGATGACGGCGGATCCGGCCCGGCACGGGACCAACTCCGGGACGTTCATCCTGTTGAACTTCGCCCGGCGTCTGGTTCTGATCGGGGGCACGAGCTACGCGGGGGAGATGAAGAAGTCGATCTTCACCGTCATGAACTACCTCCTGCCGCTGCGCGGCGTGATGCCGATGCACTGTTCCGCGAACATGGGCGACGACGGCGACACCGCGTTGTTCTTCGGACTGTCGGGGACCGGCAAGACGACGCTGTCCAGCGACCCGGCGCGACGGATCATCGGCGACGACGAGCACGGCTGGAGCGACCGGGGCATCTTCAACTTCGAGGGCGGCTGCTACGCGAAGATGATCGAGCTGTCCGAGGAGGCCGAGCCGCAGATCTACGCCACGACCCGCCGGTTCGGGACCGTGCTCGAGAACGTCGTGCTCGACCCGGTCACCCGCACGATGGACTTCGACGACGGCACGCTGACGGAGAACACGCGCGGCGCCTATCCGATCTCGTTCATCGACAACTGGGTGCCGTCGGGGCAGGGTGGTCACCCGGCCAACGTCGTCATGCTGACCTGCGACGCGTTCGGGGTGCTGCCGCCGATCTCCCGCCTGACTCCGGCCGGGGCGATGTACCACTTCCTGTCCGGCTACACCGCCAAGGTGGCGGGGACCGAAAGGGGGGTCACCGACCCGAAGGCGACCTTCAGCACCTGCTTCGGCGCCCCGTTCATGGTGCATCACCCGACGGTCTACGCGAAGCTGCTCGGCCGGCGGATCGCAGAGCACGGTTCCCGCGTCTGGCTGGTCAACACCGGCTGGAGCGGCGGCGCCTACGGCGTCGGCAGCCGCATGAAGATCGGCCATACCCGCGCCATGATCACGGCGGCGCTGTCCGGGGCGCTCGACGACGTCCCGTACGCGCACGATCCGGTCCTCAATGTTGACGTTCCCACCCAGGTTCCGGACGTGCCGGCGGAGAGTCTGCAACCCCGCGCGAGCTGGAGCGACGGTTCCGCCTACGACACGCAGGCGTCGCGGCTGGCCGGGATGTTCGCGGAGAACTTCAGGGCGTTCGAGGCCGAGGCCGACGACGACGTGCGACGCGCCGGGCCGAACGCCTGAGACGGGTCCGCGCGCCGGAGCTCATGTCGTTCGAACCGGTCATCGGGCTTGAGATCCACGCCCAGCTCCTGACCGAGAGCAAGATCTTCTGCGGTTGCAGCACCGCGTTCGGCGCGCCGCCCAACAGTCACGTCTGCCCGGTATGCCTCGGGCTCCCCGGCGCGCTGCCGGTGCTGAACCAGCGGGCCGTGGAGCACGCAGTGCGGACCGCCGTGGCGCTCGGGTGCACGGTGCACGAAGCCTCCATCTTCGCGCGCAAGAACTACTTCTATCCGGATCTGCCGAAGGGCTATCAGATATCGCAGTACGAGGAGCCGCTGGCGACGGACGGCTGCCTGGAGTACCTGGCCGGCGGCACGACCCGGCGCGTGCGCATCATGCGCGTGCACATGGAGGAGGACGCCGGCAAGTCGGTCCACGACGGATTCCCCGACTCCGGCAGCAAGACGTATCTCGATTTCAACCGCAGCGGCGTGCCGCTGGTCGAGATCGTCACCGAGCCCGATCTGCGTGCGCCGTCCGAGGCGGCCCGCTTCTTCCAGCGCCTGCGCGGGATCCTGCTCGCGGCCGGGGTCAACGACGGGAACATGGAGGAGGGCAGTCTGCGGTGCGACGCCAACGTCTCGGTGCGCCCGGCGGGCTCCGACGCGCTCGGCGTCAAGGTGGAGATCAAGAACCTGAATTCGTTCCGGTTCCTGGAGCGGGCGCTGGACTACGAGGTGCGCCGCCAGTCGGCGCTGCTCGAGGGCGGCGGGACCGTCGTGCAGGAGACGCGCCTGTGGGACGTGGCCGGCGGGCGCACCATCTCCATGCGCAGCAAGGAGGAGGCGCACGACTACCGGTACTTCCCGGACCCGGACCTGCCGCCGCTCGTGCTGGACGCCGAGTGGGTGTCGCGGGTGCGGGAGAGCATGCCGGAGCTGCCGGAGGCGCGCAAGCGGCGCTTCATGACCGAGCATGGCCTGCCGGAGCGTGACGCGACGCCGCTGGCCGACGACCAGGAGCTGGCGACGTACTTCGAGGAGACGGCGGCGGCGGCGAAGAACCCGCGCGCGGCGGCGCACTGGATCATGGGGCCGCTGGCGCATCGGATGAAGACGGCCGGGGCGGGGATTGGCGAGGTAACGGTGACGCCGGCCGCGCTCGGCGCGCTGGTCCGGCTGGTCGACGCCGGGACCATCAGCAACTCGGTGGCCCGGGACGTGTTCGAGCGGATGGCCGACACCGGGCGGTCTCCGGAGGCCATCGTCGAGGCCGAGGGCCTGTCGCAGATCGGCGATTCGGACGAGCTGCAGGCGGTGGTGCGCCGGACCCTGGCGGACAATCCGGCCGCCGTGAAAAAGTACCGGGCCGGGAAGACCGGCACCCTGGGATTCCTGGTCGGCCAGGTCATGCGGGCGACGCGCGGGCGGGCCGACCCCCGGCTGGTCAACGAGTTGCTGAAGCGCGCGCTGGACGATCCCGAGGGCGAGTGAGCTCCATGACCTTGCGCCACAGCACTTCGCTCCGCTTGCGTTCTGCTGCGCAAGCTCCTAGCTAGCGCCCCGAAACGCCTCGCTGGCTCGGCGTTTCGGCCCATCCCCCCGCCCTATGACCTTGCGCCGCAGCACTTCGCTCCGCTTGCGTTCTGCGGCGCAAGGTCATAGACTGATTGGATAACGAATCCATGCCGGTGACCAACAGCGAGCCTGCCTGCTCGCGGCATCCCGACAGTGGCCGCTTCGTCGACGTTTCCGCCGTTCCCTCCGTTCGCTCCGACTTCTACCGCGACGAGTTGCGCAAGCATCTGCAGTGTCTCGACCAGCAGCGCGAGCACTATTCGCAGAAGACGATGACGGACGTGGAGGCGGCGTTGCGGAAGTTGATGCGGCACGTCGATCGCCTGTGCGTCGACGAGCATGGCGACGAGATGGTCAGCCGGCTGCTGCGCCAGATCGACGGCGTGACCAGGCTGTCGGCCTTTCCGGACCGGCAACCGACCCACTGACAGGCCTCCTCCTGACACTCGACACCCTCCGGCGTCACGCCCTCGACATCGTTCGCGACGGTATCACCGCGGCGGGAGCCTCCGCGCTCGTCGGCCGGGCCATGCGCAGCGGGGCGATCGAGGGGGAGATCGGCAGCCGCCTGCCGGTGGTGGCGGCCGCCGGCAAGGCGGCGGCGGAGATGGCCTCGGCGTTCGTGTCCGCGCTTCCCCGCGCCGGGGCCAGAGGGTTGATTGCCTCGCCGCAACCGGGGCGTCCCGCCGGCGATCTGCAATGGTTCGACGTCGGCCATCCGGTGCCCACCGCGGGAAGCGTCGCGGCCGGTCGCGAGGCGCTGGCGCTGGCCGCCGGACTGGCGCCCGACGAGGTCATGGTGCTGCTGCTGTCGGGCGGGGCGTCGGCCGGTCTCGCGGCGCCGGTCAGGGGTCTCGACCTGGAAGACAAGTCGACGGTCACCTCGGTGCTGCTGCGGGCCGGCGTCGCCATCGATGGGCTGAACTGCGTCCGGAAGCACCTGTCGGCGATCAAGGGCGGCCGGCTGGCGGTCGCGGCCGGCGGGCGGATCGTGACCCTGGCCATTTCCGACGTCGTCGACCCCGCGCCGGACGATCCGGCGGTCATCGGATCGGGGCCGACGATTCCTGATCCGACGACGTTCGCCGAGGCGCTCGGGATCTGCCGCGGCGCCGGCAGGACGGACGTGTTTCCGCGAGCGGCACTGGCCGCGCTCGAGCGGGGCGCCCGCGGCGAGATCGAGGAGAGCCCGAAACCGGGAGACCGGAGGCTGGCCGGCGCGTCGTACCACCTGATCGGCAGCCGGCGGGACGCCGTCGAGGGGGCGGCCCGGAGCGCTCGCGGGCTCGGTTGCGGCGTCGTCGTGGTCGACGAGCCGGTGACGGGAGAGGCGCGCCGGGCGGCCGAGAGCTACGTGAGGACGATAGCCCGCCTGGCCCACGAACAGCCACGGCCCCTCTGCATCGTGTCCGCCGGGGAGACGACCGTGCGGGTCACGGGCGGCGGACGCGGCGGGCGCAACCAGGAGTTCGCCCTGGCCGCCGCCTTCCACCTGACGCGCCGGTTTCCCGAGGCGGTCGTCGCCAGCGTGGGGACCGACGGCATCGACGGTCCGACCGATGCGGCGGGCGCGCTGGTGGACACCACGACACCTTCGCGCGCGGCCGAGCGGGGCCTGCACCGGCCCGAGCACTACCTGGCCGCGAACGATTCGTACCCCTTCTTCGAGGCGCTCGGCGACCTGGTCCGCACCGGTCCGACCGACACCAACGTCGGCGACCTGCAGGTCGCGCTGATCGGGTAGCGGTCCGCGGCGGAACGCCCCGTCGCATCGAGAGCGGCGAGGCGCCCGCGTGGCAAGGCGCGACGAGGGAGCATAGTGGGCATATTCGACCGAGGAGCAACGCAGTCCACGCGGGATGGATCGCCGCTCGAATGCAGCGGGGCCTTCGCCACGGGCCGCGAGTCCGACGAGCCGATGCTCGACCCCGACGAGCTGCTCGACGCGATCCGCCGCACGGTGGATCACCCCGCCACGGTACGCGACCTGCTCGAGCGGCTCGGCTGGCCGCACGAGCAACGCGCGACGCTGCGCCGCCGTCTCGCCGCGCTCGTCGAACGGGGCGACCTGCTCCGGATTCGTGGACACCGCTACGGGCTGCCCGACCGGATGCACCTGGTGACGGGCCGGGTGCACGTGCACCCCCGCGGCTTCGGCTTCGTCACGCCGGACCATCCGGTGGACGGCCTCGCCGGCGACGTCTATATCGCCGGCACCAACCTGAACCAGGCGATGCACGGCGACCGCGTGGTCGTGCGGGTGGAGCACCGGCGCGAGCCGGATCGGGCGGAGGGCCGCATCCTGCGCATCGTCGAGCGCGCCGCCGCGCGGCTCGTCGGCCGCTACGACGCCGACTGCGCCGCGACCGGCTACGTCGTGCCGCTCGACCGGCGGCTGCCGATGGACGTGCAGGTGCCGTCGGGGGAGCAGGCCGGGGCACGGGCCGGCGACATGGTGGTGGCGGAGCTGACGCGCTTCCCGACGCCGACGCGCGGTCCGGTGGGCCGGGTGGTCGAGGTGCTCGGTGCGCTGGACACGCCGGGCGTCGACGTCCGCGTCGTCCTCCGCGCACACGGGATTCCTGATGCCCACGACCCCGCCGCGGTAGCCGAGGCCGAACGGCTCGGCGACACGGTGCGGCCCGCGGACCGTCGCGGGCGCACCGACTTCCGGCAGCTCACCACCGTGACCATCGACGGCGAGACGGCCCGCGACTTCGACGACGCCGTCACGCTCGAGACGCTCGATGGCGGCAACGTCCGTCTGGGCGTGCACATCGCCGACGTATCGCACTACGTCGCCGAGGGCAGCGCGCTTGATCGGGACGCCTGCGAACGGGGCACGTCGGTCTATTTCCCGGACCGCGCCGTGCACATGTTCCCGCCGGAGCTGGCCACGGGGCTGTGCAGCCTGAAGCCGCGCGTCGACCGCCTCGTGCAGTCGTGCCTGATGGAGATCGACGGCGCCGGCGAGGTGGTGGGGTACGAGATCCACGACGGGATCATCCACAGCGACACGCGCATGACCTACACCGACGTGGATGCGATCCTGCGCGATCCGATGTCGCCGGCCGGCGAGCGGTACGCCGCCCTCGTGCCGTTCTTCCAGGCATTGGGCGCGCTGTCGGCGGTGCTTACGGAGCGCCGGCGGCGGCGCGGCGCAATCGACTTCGACGTCCCCGTGGCCCGCTTCCGGCGCGACGACGCCGGCCGAGTCGACGCGATCATCGCCGACGAGCGGACGACCGCCCACCGCATCATCGAGGAGTTCATGCTCCTGGCCAACGAGACGGTGGCCGAGCATCTGCTGCGACAGGAAGTACCGGCGCTGTTCCGGGTGCACGAGCGTCCCGATCCGGCCAAGGTCGAGGCGTTCGAGGAGTTCGCGACCTCGCTCGGCTACAGCCTCGCGGCGCCGCCCGACGCGGCGACGCCGGGACACTTCCAGCGGCTCATCGAGCAGATCCGGGGAAAGCCGGAGGAACGGCCGCTGGCCCGTCTGATGCTGCGGACGATGCGCCTGGCGCGCTACGAGCCGGACAACCTCGGTCACTTCGGGCTGGCCGCGGCTTCCTACACGCACTTCACGTCGCCGATCCGGCGCTATCCCGACCTGGTCGTGCACCGGGCGCTGCGGGCGAGCCGCCGGCGGGCGCCCTCGGTCGAGCGGCTGCGCCGGTGGTCGGAGGCGTTGCCGGAGATCGCGCGACGGACCTCCGAGCTGGAGCGGCGGGCCGAGGAGGCCGAGCGGGAGCTTCTGCACTGGCAGATGGTGCGCTTCATGGCCGACAAGGTGGGAGAGGAGTTCACCGGCTGGGTTGTCGGCGTCACGGCGTTCGGCCTCTTCGTCGAGCTGGTCGAGCAGTTCGTCGAGGGGCTCGTGCACGTCTCCAGCATGGCGGACGACTACTACCGCTACGTCGAGCGCCACCACCTGTGGCAGGGGGAGAGCACCGGCAAGATCTACCGGCTCGGAGACCGGGTGCAGGTGCAGCTCGTGCGGGTCGACCTGGAGCACCGGCAGCTCGACCTGGCGCTGACGGAGATCCTCGACGCGGTGCGGCACACGCGGGACGGCCGCCCGCCGCGCTCGCGGCGAGAGAAGAAATTCTCTCGTCCGATTCACCACCGCCGCGCCCGAACGCGGCGGCGGTGAGGCTGCTGCCTTTCATCAACGGCTACGAACCGACGCCCGGGCAGGAGTGCTCGTCGGACGACTGCCTGATGTTGTTACGGGTACCGGCCGCATCCGGGGCAATCTGCCATTCTTCCGTCGTCTTCAAATGACACCTGAAAGTGGGTCCAACCTCGCTGAAGATCGTCATCTGCAATTCGCACGGAAAAGAGGTTTTCGATCCTGGATGTTGAGACGGCGAAGGTAAGACCCATCTCTGATGAGGTATTCAGAGCCCTCAACAAAGAGCCCCGAACTACCGAAAAAAAACGAACCCTGACGAGTAAGCCGCCGACGATATTCGTCGAGCCTGTATTCAGAACCGAACCCCTTACGTACGAGTACGCGTCTGTCTGGTCGTTCATGAATCGGACGTCCTCGAAGGCGACCTGCTCGGGTTGGCGAGGGTGACTCTGTTCGCATCCCGAGCATGGTATTGATAGTCCGTCATCCTCGAAAGAGACTATCCGGTGGTTTTTCTCGATCAGGGATGGGTCGGGGCGAGTCCGAGCGGCGGGTTCGGATGCCGGCCGTCCATTCTTCGCGGAGCGCCGGCGACTCGCCGCGACGCCGCGTACCCAGGCGCACCGGCAACTTCAACCTCGGCGCGAACGTCAGCCTCAGCCCGCAATTTCTTCGCGACGCTCAAGGCGGGCGCCGGCGAGAACGGTGCGCGACCTGCTGGCGCTGTACCGGGAGCGCGGCGCGTTCGACCAGGATGTGGACACGGCCCTGGAGGGCGTCGGAGGGCGCCAAGCGGCTGGGCATCCCGAACCCCACCGCCAGTGTGCCGCGGAGCCGCACCATCAGGCTCCCGCGTATGCTGGCTCATGCACGACGAGCACTACAAGCATCTCTTCGCCTTCCCCCGCATGGTCGAGGATCTGCTTCGCGGCTTCGTCCGGGGAGACTGGATCGACGCCGTAGACTTCTCCACCCTCGACAAACTGTCCGCCGAATACGTCAGCGACGAGCGGCGCTCCCGCCACGGCGACACCGTCTGGCGCGTACGCCACCGAGACGCCTGGCTGCACGTCCTGGTGCTGCTCGAGTTCCAGTCGAACGACGACCCCGACATGGCGCTGCGCATCCTGGAGTACACCACCCTGCTGTACCAGGAGCTGGCCCGCAACCGCGCCCTCGAACCCGACGGCCGACGGCCCCCGGTGCTGCCCGTCGTGCTCTACAACGGCGATGCGCCCTGGCGCGCCGCGCGCGACGTCGGCGACCTCATCGCGCCCTGCGCCCCGTCGCTCGCGCCGTATCAGCCCGCGCAACGCTACGTCGTCCTTGACGAGCGGCACGTACGGAGCGACGATGCCGTGGAGCGCAATCTGATGGCGGCCGTCGTCGAGTTGGAGCAGAGCCGTTCGCCGCAGGACCTGCAGCGGGTGGTCACGGCGCTGGCGCAACGCGCCTGGGACCCGGGCGAGCGCAAGCTGGAGCGCGTGTTCGCCGAATGGGTGTGGCGGCTGGCGCAACGGCTCGCGCCCGGCGACATGCCGCCGCCGGCCTACACCCTGGAGGACGTGAGGATGACGCTGGAAGAACGCGTGAGCGAGTGGCCCCGGCAATGGCGCCGGGAAGGACTCGAACAGGGACTCGAACAGGGACTCGAACAGCAACGCGCCCTGCTGCGCCGCCTGGCCGCGTCGCGGTTCGGTCCAGGCGTCGCCGAACGCCTGGAGCGCGTACTGGAACCCATCGCCGACCCGGAACGGCTCGCCAAGGTCGGAGAACTGATCGTGCAGTGCGGGACCGCGGACGAGTTGTTCGCGCGTGCCAACGCCGCGCAGGTCGGGGAGACCCCGCGCCGGAACTGAGCCCGGCCCGGCGACCGAGGCGGGCCGACTCTCCACGCGGGCGCGGCGACGCAGAGCGCCTCGAAATCGGCGATCCGGTCGAACAGCCTGGACCGGTCGCGCTACGTCATCCTGCGCTTCAGCTTCTCCGCCTTCGACGACACCGCTGCTTCGTCCGGACAGCGGAGCGCGCAGGCGAGAGGTAGACCGTGGCGCTGGCAGGGCTATGATCGCCGCGTGAAGCACCTGGTGGTGGGCACGGCGGGGCACATCGATCACGGCAAGAGCACCCTGGTCGAGGCGCTCACCGGGGTGGATCCGGACCGGCTGCAGGAAGAGAAGGCCCGGGGCATCACCATCGATCTCGGGTTCGCGCCGTACCGGCACGGGGACACGCAGCTTGCCTTCGTCGACGTGCCGGGGCACGAGCGGTTCGTGCGCAACATGCTGGCGGGGGCGAGCGGCATCGACTGCGTGCTGCTGGTGGTTGCGGCCGACGAGTCGGTGATGCCGCAGACGCGCGAGCACTTCGACATCTGTCGCCTGCTGGGGGTTGGCGGCGGGGTGGTGGCGCTCACCAAGGCCGATCTGGTCGACGAGGAGATGCTGGAGCTGGTGCGCCTGGAGACGCGCGAGCTGATCGCCGGCTCGTTTCTGGACCGGGCGGCGCTGGTGCCGGTATCCGCGCGCTCGGGCGCAGGGCTGGACGATGTCCGGCGCGAGCTGGCGGCGCTGGCGGACGGGGCCGCCGGGCGCTCGGACGGCGGCATTCCGCGGCTGCCCATCGATCGCGCGTTCACGGTGCGGGGGTTCGGCACGGTGGTCACCGGCACGCAGGCTTCCGGGGTCATCGACGGACAGGGGGAGCTGACGCTGTTGCCCGGCGGACGACAGGTGAAGGTGCGGGGGCTGCAGGTGCACGGCGAGACCCGGCCGCGGTCGCATGCCGGACAGCGGGTGGCCGTCAACCTGGCCGCGGTCGGCGTGGAGGAGCTGCAGCGCGGCGACACGCTGACGACCGACCAGGGGCTGTGCGCGGCGCGGCGGTTCGACGGGCGTCTGACGCTGCTCGACGGCGCGCGGGCGCTGAAGTACGGCGCGCGGGTGCGCTTCCATCAGGGAACCAGCGAGGTGATGGCGCGGCTGGCCATCGGGGCGGCGCGGTCCGCCGCGGCCGGGGGCGACGGGGGCGGCGCAGGAGAAGTACCGGTGTTCCCGGGCGTGCTGGAGCCCGGCGCCTCGGCGTTCGTCCGCCTGCACCTGGAGCGGCCGGTCGCATTGACTCGGGGGGATCGCTTCGTGCTGCGCGCCTATTCGCCGATGATCACGATCGGCGGCGGCGTGGTGCTCGATCCGGCGCCTCCGAGCGGGCGGTTGCGATCGGCGGCGGGCTTCGAGCGGCTGCGGCGGCTGGACGCGCTCGGCGACGACGAGGCGGCGGTGCTGACCATGGCCGGCGAGGCCGCCGGCGAGGGAGTGTCACTCGCCGCGCTCGCGCCGCGGGTCGGCCGAACGGTCGCCGAGGTGCGACGCGTCGCGGCGGCGCTCGCCGAGGGCGGGACCCTGGTCGTGGTGGGGGAGCGTCTGGCGGCGTCGGCGCCGGTCGAGGCGGCCTGCGAGGCGCTGCTCGCCGCGGTCGGCGCCTACCACGAGGGCCACCCGCTGGAGCCCGGTCTTCCGCGTGAGGAAGCGCGCGAGCGGCTGGCGAAGCAGGCCGGCCCGGCGCTGTTCGAGCACGTCGTCGGCGCCCTGGCCGCCGAGGGCCGGCTGAGCGGGGGGCGGCATCTCGCCCTGTCCACGCACCGGATCGTCCTGACGGACGACGAGGGGCGGGTGAAGGACCGGCTCGCCGAGCTGTTCCGGCGGGCGGGGCTCGCACCGCCGGACGCGGCGGCGTGGGCGCGGCAGGAGGGCGTCGACGGGGAGGTCGCGGACCGGATGCTGAAGCTGCTGGTGCGCGACGGGACGGTGGAGCGTCTCGACACCCTGGTGTTTCACCGCGCCGTGCTCGATCGCCTCCGGGAGGACGTCACCGGGCTCAAGACCGGCGCCGGCGATCCGGTGCGCATCGACGTGGCGTGGTTCAAGCAGCGCTTCGGCATCACCCGCAAGTTCGCCATCCCGCTGCTGGAGTACCTGGATCGCGTGCGCGTGACCCGGCGGGTGGGTCAGAGCCGCATCGTTCTCTAGCCCAAGTTTAACAGCGGTATTGCTAAGCAATTTAGAATCAGCGGTTTAC
>WTFV01000175.1 GCA_011523845.1 Acidobacteriota bacterium
AGTCCTCGTCTACCGGCGTGCCGGCTTCCGTGTCCTGCATCCGCAGCTCAGGATAGGCCGGCCACGCCGCGAAAACACGTTAGCGCCTATGGGCGACCTGCGGGCGCAGGTGTTCACGGCCCTTCTCGACGGCGACGCGCCGAATCTCCTGCTGCCGGACCCGGACCCGGGCACGGGCCAGCCGGTTCACCTCGGGGTTCAGTCGCAGACGTTCGATGCCGAGATCGGCCACTCGACGTTCGTCGGCGAGCGGAACCTCCTGACCTACGGCGGCAACGTCCGCCGCAACAACTTCGGCATTACCATCGCGCCGGTGCCCGATGCCGGCCTCGATCTCGGCGCCTATCTTGCAAGACGAGACCTTCTTCGACCGGTTCCGCCTCGTCCTCGGTCGGCGGGTCGACAAGTTCGGCAACCTAGCCAGACCGGTGGCAGTGGACTCCGCACCGAACTCCCACGGATCCCCGTCATCGCGGGGCGCACCGATGTCGGCAGATACCGCACTCGACGCCTGCCGCTACGGTCCGCTGAATCAGATCGATCGCGACAACATGGGTGACCTGCGTCTGGTCTCGCCTTCGTCGCGAGCCCTGGAGCCAAGTCTCCAGCAGGGCGGTGTCGTAGATGGAAAGATTGCGACTAATCTCGGCAAGGACGGTGATGAGAAACTCGTCCACGTCCTCGGGGAGTGACCGCCCGTATTCCCACAGGACGTCGCCGGTGCCGTCGAGGGCCTGGATCACGTCCGGATCACGTCCCGCGGGTTGGGGCATGTACATCAACGACGAGGTCTCCGTCGATCGACTCGACGCGGTAGTGGGTAGCGACCGTCATCCAACCGAAGCCAGGAATCAGTGACGTGAAGTCGCTGTCCCACGTCGAACTGACGGCGACGGGCTCGGTGGGCAATGCAAGGGCATCCGAGCGCCCATTGACTGCGTAGCGCCTCATCCCTCTCCACGGGACGCGAACGGTCGAAGCCCACGCTCACTGGACACCCTCTACTGGAATACGAATACCGAGTCTATAAAGTGCCGCCGCGACATTGGGCAAGGGCCCAACCTGCCGGTCACTTGGGGCTTGCGGCGTACCTGTCTCAACAAGCACAGTACGCATTCTCCCAGGACTCAACGCCGGTCGCCTGGCAGCCCTAATGGCCCCCTGAATCGCGGCTACCGCGCCCGCAACAATAGCCGCCGCGCTCGATGTGCCGCCAAAGTGCTCCGTGTAGCTTCTCCTGTCGTCCCGTCCGTGTACGGGATATAGCGTGCCGTACCCCGAAGTCGCAACCCGTTCGCCCCAACCTTGGACATCAACGCGAGAACCGTACGACGACGTCCCCAGGGGACTCCGATCATCCGGATTGCTCGCACCAACAAATATCGCGCCCGTATCTCCTTCGCGACTGAACACACCACGACACTCGCTCGCATCAAGGTCAACAGCCCCATTCCCAGCCGGCACAACAACTACAATCCCATTCCCAACTGCGTTTCTGATCGCCTCCCGTGTCTCCACATCGGCCTCAACGGGAGCGCCCATCGTCCTTCTACCGCACGCCTCGTACACCTCCAACTCGACTAGAATTAGACCCTCCGCATTGTAGTCATCCGGCATGTAACTCGGTGCCAATCTCGCAGTCACTTCACTCACTGCCCGATGAACATAAACGTGATTTCGCCTCTTCGCGCGGACTGCAGTGATCAAGGCTTCCGGCACGATACCTGTGATGCCGTAGTCGTTTCTTCTTCCGCCAAGAATACCTATAACCGCGGTGCCATGATAAGTTTCATCTCTGTGATATTTCTCGCCACGTACTATGTCAACGACTTCGAAAAGCGGCAGATCTTCGTGATCAACCACCCAGTCAGCCTCAACATCGAATATGGATATGCCGCGTCCGTCCACGCCAGGTGCATGCTCAACGGTCCCAATTCCGATACCATTCCCCGTCGGCCACGCTGCGGCACGATAACCCTGCTTCGCCGTAAAGTCTGGCGTTTCCGTCTCTTCGTTCGGTGTCGTCGGTGAAACATAAATTCCCGGCACACCTGCCCTCGGCACGCGCGACACCGATTCCACAAAGCGTAGCGTGTTCAACGCCGCGATGACTGTCGGTACATCAACACCGCTCGGCAATGTGACCCGGTAATATAGATTGAGGTTCTCAAATCTCCTTCCGGTTCGTCGCTCCGCTCTCGCTCGCTCCGCATCAAGGTCGCGTTTTGGTCGGTCGAAGGAGCGCTCTACTGCTCCCCCCTCAACACGGTGGCAGCTCTCCAACCAACCTAGAAAGCGTACCAAGTGTACGCCGGTGACTCCCGTGCGCCTGAGCGAAAGGTCCCCCTCCCCACACGCGTAACTGTCCCTCCCAGCGTCCGCAGCAAAGGGTGAAAAAACCTCACTCTTGGGCACAGAATCGACTAGGACGTCACTTGTTGCTCCAAATCTCGCACCGCTTCTCGTGATTCTCACGAAAGTGTCAAGGTGCTCGAACAGTTCGCCCTCGACGAATTTCACGACGATGCTCTCAGGACCACCGGGCACCTGCGCAACTGCTGAATCGGTTAACGCCGATCCGGCGAAGCAGGCAAGAAGCGCCGCAACCAACACCCGTCTCCTCATGCTCATTCCTCGTTTCTAGTGGACCGCCTGCCGGAACAGTTGCCCATGCCCTTGGCCGTTCGTGACCATGTGCTAGCTAGCTAAGCTAGGGGCGATTTTTCCGAGTTGACGGCAAAGTTTACTCCAAGACAGGTCCAACTAGTGTCTTGCCCGACAATTGCCTTTGCACAATTCTGCGACTCCCGTGGGTCGCGGCAAGGCAGGCAACCGCCCCCGCTCGTTGGACGTCATCACGCTTTCTCCGGCCAAAAAAAATGACACGATCGCTCGCCATCACGTGCAGGTGTTTCTCAGGCGCGACACTAGGTCCTGAGATCCAGCGGATTCGCGAAAGCAAAACCATTCGAATCACCTCTCGCCTTGAGAAACTCTTATGTCGACCGTTGCAAACAGTCGCGAGAATGCCCATGTAGACGGCATAGGCGTGACGGGTACGGAGCGTCCCATTGAGGATGGTAGCGGTGGCAACGGATCGCCTGTACTCTCCACAAGCCAGTTCAAAACACTGATCAAACGAGCGAGACGATCTATGGTATTCGCGGCATCGAATTCCCTACAGATATCGGACATGAATTGATTAAGGAAACGGCTATTCCCTACCGCTTCGACCAACTCTTGTTCGATTTCGCTGGCTACCGCTAGCACTTGTTGTTCCGTACCTTCCATGTCGCGCTGAATAAGGCGCCTGGCCACTTCGGCGACCATGCTAACTTCTCCGTCATTCTGATCGAACCAGTCAGGAACGTCCCAGGAAACGAGCCGCACCCGAAGCATGCAGGTTGCGGGCTCCGCAACAGGCGACACGACCAGCCTGCCGTCACTTGTCGTGATCTCGGCCTCTGCGTCGGTCCACTGGTACGTCCAATAATCAACTTCGCCCCAAGGGACACGGTCTAGGCCACCCGGCAAATCATTGGCTCGTTCGGCGCCAGCAATCAGCATGTCAAGGCGCATAGCGTCTCTCGCTAGAACACTGCCCGCAATTGCCGGATGCACTGCAAAGCTCCAGGCCTCTCCGCCGGGCGCGCGCTCCGAAATTCCGATCAACCCGGCAGAACCCCTAGGCAGGTCGTCTCCATAGGCCTCGTGCAACGCGTCGATTGGCTGCACGAAATTGTACGCGGACCAGAGTTCGTCTGGGGTGAAATCTGCGTACTCAACCGTACTTCCGTCCTCGAATACAACCCTGAGTGTTATCATTCCCCCAGATGGTAAGTCCTCGAACAGGGACGGAGCGTCGACAAAATTTACGGACTGCGGGCGCGAACCTCGGTAGTTTACAGCGTTTCCAAGCACCACCCCTCCCCAGCGCGGAATAGGACTCTGTGCCAAGCTCCTGAAGCGGGCAGCTCGCGCATCCCGGTGGCTGGATCCGGTGACTGCGGAACGGTCAATCATATTGAGCCAGCGCGCGATACCGCTTCTTGCGGTGTCCGACGGGATGGCATCAGGCAACGAGCCCAATGTCAACGGTACCAGTGCCCTAGCCGCCTGAAGCAGCAGATGTCGACGTTGTTGATCATTAGTCCCCTCGACCAAATCGAGGGTGGACCCCAAATCAAGTAGGCCTCGTATAAGTCTCTTAAACTTCTCCGCGTCGCGCGTGCTGTCGAACAACCGCGAATTGAGAAGGCCGTCGGCAATCTCTTCGGGGGTTCCGTTGGTGACAGCCAGTCGGCTGGCCGGTGATGTCGACGCATTCTGAAGAAGACTGCGGTAGTCGGCTTCATAGCGGTGAATCTGCGCTCGAACAAAACGCGCTAAGCGCTCTTTAGGTTGACGAGAGTCATTCGCATAAGAGACACCGTCCGGCGAAATTGTAATGTTGTCGCCAATCTCGGAATCCGTCACGTAGACGTGTTCGGGGCCGAGTCTTTCCACCAGCGTTCGCAGGACCACGGGCGCAGGATGGCTATACCTATTGGCACGATTGACCGAGAGTACTACATTCTCAAGACCATGACGGGCGACGTTGTCGAGCACTGGCGAGAGGTCGTTACGCCTAGATCCGTGATGCGGCACTATGAGGACATTGGCGATTTGTGGGAGCTGACTCTCTGCCCAGTGGCGAATCAATCGGCTGGACGCATCGTCAAAGTCCACAACTCGCGTTTGTCGTTGACCGTCGAACACGTCGTAGTGGGTGATTACGGTTTGGTCGTGTGGATCTCGAGGAAGCGCATCCGGATCTCGAGGAAGCGCATCCGGATCGTAGACGTAGTTCCCAGGCCTAACGGATTGAGCACTAGCAGCTATGTCGCGAAAGGCGTCCTGGTTGCGCGCGGAAAAATAACGCACTCGAAGCGGGCCAGCATGTTCTCCCAGCGCTTGCTGAAAGAGGTCGTAAAGCGATCTCGCTCTGCTGCCTGGCGCCGCAGCATACTCGTTGTCGACGAAATCAATTTCATTGAAACTTAGAATCTCGCTATCCTGGACCAGCTCCTCTAGGCCTCCGGCATGGTCGCGATGCGGGTGAGAACACGTAAGCACCAGACGCCGCACTCCGTGTTCCTTTAGGTAGTCAAGTACCGTGCGGCCTTCGATACGAGCTCCGGCGATCCCTCCTTGCCCTCTTTTGCCTCCGTCGGTAATGAACGCGGTTCTTGCCTGGCGGTCCAGAATGACACTGGCTGCCCCTTCTTGTCCCAACGCCAAGTAATGAGCCTCTTGACCCGCTGCTGGAGGAACTGCTGTGGTCAGGAGGACGAGCAACAGGCTGCAGAACAGCGGTCGAAACAGTCCACGGAACGTAGGTAGTCTCCCGGAGCCGATGAAAGTGCGGTCGCTGGCAGTGCAAGGCGTGCAGAGAAGTCGTTGGCGCATTGGTCCCTCCCGGAGCGAGTGTTCACATTAGCATAGTATTCGGGCTCTCGCAAACAGAGCGTGCCGCAGGGGTGCACGACATCATCAGGATCCTAGCTAGCGACGCACGCCTCCGGGTCCTCGAGTTGGAGGAAATGCGTCGTCTGCAGCACGAAGTTGTAGTTGAGGCCGGCGATGCCGCGCGCCTGCACGACCTGCAGCGGGTGGGACGCAAGGGCCCGGTCTTCGTGCTCGACGAGCTCGAGGCCCGGAGCTGGCCGCCGTCCTGCTCGAGGTGCTCAACCCGGCCCAGCACCACCGCTTCCGCTACTTCCTTCGTCGAGCTGCCGTTCGACCTGTCCGAGGTCCTCGTCATCACCACCGCCAACGACCCGGACCGGATCCTGTGCGGAACACGGTCGAGGGGCCGGACGTTGGGTAGGGCCCACAAGGCGTTGCGCGGGTGAGCGGGTGAGCGGTGAGCCGGTGAGCCCGTTGAGCGGAGCGCACAACCAGTCACCCGGCGTCACCCGGTCACCCGGTCACCCGGTCACCCGGAACACCCGGAGGTCGGGGACACCCGGTGACCCGGTGACACCCGGGTACGACTCTCCGACTCTCGCCTCCGGCGCCTCGGCGCCGCGCCTCCGGGAGCCTCCGAGCCTCCGCGCCTCCGGGAACTGTGTGACCCGGCTTGGCGATCCTAGTACTGTGGGAACCAGCGTGGTAATAGTTATTTCCAATGTCCGATAAACTGCTGAAATACATGCTGGTTATTGTTTCGTCAGTTCTGTAACGCGAACATGAACTCCGGAGTCACCCTCACGGCTACGGGCTCTCCGTCCACCGTTCCGGGCTCGAACCACCACGCGACAGGTTGGACCCGGTGTCCTCGGGAACGCTATTCCGGCTCGGTGGGGTCCCGCCCGTCGCGCGGCGCGCCGGTGCCCGAAGAGCCCAGGAACAGCTTGCTGCCGTCGGTGAACGTCACGTCCCGGCCGTTGGCCTTCTGCGACCCGTCCTTCGCGCGGAACCCCTCGACGAACACCTCGGTGCCCGCGAGCAGCGAGTCGCGGGTGAAGCCCCGCCGCAGGAGCGAGGTCGGCGGGCCGCCCTCGATCATCCAGCGCTGCGTGGTGCCGTCGTCCCGCGGGACGTCGATATGGATCCAGGTGTGGGGGTTGACCCACTCCATCCGGACCACGGTCCCGGTCAGCTCCACCGGGGCGCTCGCGTCGAACTCCGCCGCGAAGGCGTGATGCGCCCCCGCGGGCGCCGTTGCGGCCATCGCCAGCAGTGCGCCGGCGGCTATCCCGACGAGTGCGTGTGCGGCTCGCATCGTCCTCTCCTCCTGTACTGCCAGTCCCCTGACGGCTGGCGTCGTCCGTCCGTCCTCCCGCGCGCTACGATCTTGCACCGCCCGGATCGAAATCGCCGTCGAGCCAGCGCACGAAAGCCCTGGCGGCGAGCCTCACCGGCCTTCCTGGTTGGCGGCCTCCCAGGCCCGGAGCTGCTCCCACTTCTCCTCCAGCTCGCCCCCGCGGACGCCCGCCTCGCGCAACGCCTCGTCGAGCGCCCACGCGGGGTCCACGCGCGCGCCGCGGATGGCGTTGATCATCCCGTAGTTGTGCTCGTGGCAGGCGTACTCGAAGATCCGGTCCTGAAAGCCGGCCTGGCTCCACGAGTCGAGCGTGAAGTAGTTGACGGCGGTCCAGGGCCGGACGAACACCGCCGGGTCCTCGATCGTGTACTGGTACTCCAGCGTCTCTTCGTCGATGCGGGTGAAGCGCTCGGTCAGCCGCAGCGTCTCGCCGGTGCCCAGGTAATAGTGGACGTGGGCCGACCCGCCGAAGGGGCCGCCGTGCGCGGGGGCGACGTTCTCGACCGTGTTCTTGAAGTTGGCGGTCTCGACCACCAGCGTGTCGCCCTCCCAGCGCCCGCGCGAGTAGCCGTTCCACTGGCGGATGTCCGAGCCGATCGGCGTCGGGTCGTTGACCGGGATGATCCGCACGTAGCCGTAGGGCATGACGATGGAGACGTAGCCGGGCGTCTGCACGATCTCCTTGACCGGCTGCTGCGAGCTGCCGAGCATCTCGCCCGGCAGGCCGTTGCGGGTGAGGCAGCGCTCCGACAGGCCCCGGTCCTCCCAGTCGTCCGCCTGGGTGCGCTCGCGCCGCTCGGCCTCGCGCCGCGCCCACGTCGTCAGCGCCTCGCGCGTCAGCGAAGGCATCTGCCCGTCGCGCGGCTCGATGATCTGCGAGGTACGCAGGGACAGCCGCGGCGAGGTGGGATCGGCGCTCCAGAAGGCGTTGTACTCCGCGCCCTGGATACGAAAGCCGGGCCGGCCGTCGTCGGGCCGGTCGGAGCGGGCGTAGCGCTGCACGTCCTGCTCGACCAGCTCGGCCGCGAGCAGGTCGTCGTCGTCGTCGCTGACGATGCGGCGCAGGCCGAGCCGCTCGCGCTCGGCCGCCTCCTCCGCCGTCATGAACTCGCGGTCGCCGAACTCCGGCGGCCGCTCCACCGGGGTATAGGTCCGCGTGTCCCACAGGCCCTGCAGGTCCGGATCGCCCCAGGGGGTCCGCGGCACGTCGTAGTCGTCCTGCGCCTGTCCGGCGGCCGGCACCGCCGCCAGCCCGCCGGCGACCAGCAGGAACGCCAGCAGTCTCACCGCCGCCGCCAGCCCTCGATTCGTCACCTTCGCACCTCCTCGCGAGCCCGTGCATGGACTCCCCGGCCAGCGTCGTCCGCGCCGGCGTCATTGCCCGCGGCGCGGCGCAGGCTCCTGGTGTGCCGTCCCGGAGACACGCAACTCAATTCGCCCTGTACATTGCCGAGGAATCACAGCGTTCGCTCGCCTGAACGGCCCCAGAAGTTCTGCAACGAATTTCGGGGACTCGACACTAGCGGGCCGCTTCGCCGACGAGCCCCCCGTACACGTAGACCTCGGCAAGGTCGACGCACTTGAACTCCAGCAGGCGCACGTTCTCCTCGATGCGACGATACAGCGGGAACCGGATGGTCCAGGGCCGGGTGAACACCGCGTCGTCCTCTATCGTCGCCTCGTACTGCATGTGGTACGGGCTGATCGGCGTGTAGCGCTCGATGACCCGCAGCCCCGGGCTGTGGTGGTTGCCCGCCCGGTCGAACCACGACAGGTCGTGGAACCCGGTCACCTCCACCACCAGCGTGTCGCCGTCCCAGCGCCCGTTGGACCAGCCCATCCAGAAGTCGACCGGCGCCGGCGTCGTGGCGCCGATGGGGATGGTCCGGTTGGCGTTGGCGAACTGGTAGGCGATGACGATCCGGTCGGTGCTCTGGATGATCTGGAACGGGAAGGGCATGTAGGTGGCGCGCGGCACCCCCGGCATGTAGCACTTCGCCTCCGGATCGCCGACCGTGGTGATGTTGTCGTGATCGACGGTCAGGCGGTTGCGGGCGTTCTCGTCCCGTTTCGCCAGCGCCTCGGGCCGGTAGGGGATCTCGCCCCCCACGACCACGCTCTGGCCGGGCGGCTGCGCGCCCCACACGCCGAGCAGCTCGGGGAACGGACCCGCCTCGGCGCCGTGGTCCTCCAGGTTCCAGTTGGCGGTGACGAACGCCTGCCAGATCCCGGACAGGTCGGGATTCGACGTTCCGGGGAGCCGGGGCGCCCGGTACAGGGGACCTTGCGCCGCGGCCGGCAGGACCGACAGCCACAGGACCACGACCACCACCGCGATCCCCATGACCGCGGCGAACCACCCCGGCCGCCCGCGGCGACGGACTGCTCGTGTCTTGAACCCGTTCGGCATCGCGATCCGACCTCCTCTCCGAGCAAGCGGCGACGTTCCGCCCATGCTACGCCCTCGGAAGGCGCGCCGCAACCGCCCGCCGCGGCCCGCCGGGCCAGGACTGCCCGTGCCCCGGATGTCCGGGGCTGAACTGTAATGAGCAGGAGGTCATCCGAATTCGTCCCGTAGTTCGAAGGCGAAAGCCATGGCAACCAGTTGGGTGTAGCCGTGCCACGGCAACTCGGGTGCAGGTGGGCGCCGGCCCGTATCGTCCCACCCGATCCAGGCGTCGCGGGACCGCGCCCTGGCGACGGGGCTGGCGGCGCTCGCTGCCGGAGCTCGACGCAGGGCCGCCGACCGCGAGGACGAAAGTGGCATTCCCTCGATTCCGGGCCGGCGGCCGGCTACGACTTCGGGGTAACCTGACCGGCAGCATGCGGGATGTGACCCCGCCTGGACGTCCGTGCGAAATCGCACCGTCTCGTCCCGAAGACAGGCATCTCCGGACATGACCCGCTGAACGGGAGGCTCACGATGAAACTCCGGACTCCTCTGTCTCTCGCTGCCGTACTCGTGGCGGCCACTGCCGGCGCGGCGCCGGCGCAAACTGCCGGCACGGGCCACGGCGAGGAGCGCTTCAACACGCGGCTCGTCGGCATGAACGACCTGCAGGCGCGCTCCGCCTATCAGCCGCTGCCGGTCCGGCAGGGTGAACGCCGCATCGTCTACGTCGGCCACCACGCCGGGGAGCGCCCGAACCCGCTGACCGGCGCGGTCGAGCCCAACGGCACGTCGGTGGTCGACGTCACCGATCCGGCGGATCCCGTCTACCTGGCCCACATTCCGGCCACCGGCGGCGCCAGCGGCGCGCAGATGGTGCAGGCGTGCGCAGGCGACCGGCTCCCGGGGGCGGACGCCGGCCGGTACTACCTGCTGCGCTCCAACGGCAACCGCAGCCACGAGGTATGGGACGTCACCGACCCGGCCGGCCCCGCGTTCGTGCGGACGGTGGCCGAGATGGGCCGGACGCCCACCGGAGAGCAGCACACGCACAAGAACTGGTGGGAGTGCGACACCGGCGTCGCCTACCTGGTCGGGACCGTCGACGGCTGGCGCGCGCCGCGCATCCTGCAGATCTTCGACCTCGCCGACCCGGACGCGCCGAGCCGGATCCGCGACTTCAGCCTGCCCGGCGTCCAGCCGGACGCGAGCGGACCGATACCGGGAGGATCCGGCCTGCACGAGGCGGTCCGACTGGGGAACCGCGTCTACCTGGCGTACGGCACCTCCAACAACGGCGCCGTGCAGATTCTCGACCGCGACCGGCTGCTGAACGGCGACCCGGACGCCGCCGCGCCGCTCGCGGCGAGCCCCGCCGCCCTCGCCTACCCGCAGCTCGGCCGCATCGACCTGCCGTCGTTCTGGGGCGGGCACACCGCCATGCCGCTGCTCGGCGTCGAGATCGCCGACTACGCCGGCAACCGCGACCACGCGACGCGCGACTTCCTGTTCGTCGTCTCCGAATCGGTCGCCAACGCCTGCCGGGAGACGCGCCACGTCACGCTCATGCTCGACATCACGGACGAGGCCCATCCCCTGCCCATCGGAACCTTCCAGGTGGCCGAGTCGAGCGGCGGCTTCTGCGAGCGGGGCGGCCGCTTCGGTCCGCATGCGCCGCAGTGGTCCATGGAGCCCCCCTTCTACGGGAAGCTGATGGTGGTGTCGTGGTTCAACGCGGGAGCCCGCGTCATCGACGTCCGCGACCCGTTCAACATGGAAGAGGTCGCCTACTACATCCCGGCCACCACCGAGCGCACCGACGAGCGCTGCGCCACCGTCGACGGCGCCGAGAGCTGCCAGGTGGCGATCCAGACGAACAACGTGGAGGTCGACGATCGCGGGCTGATCTACCTGGCGGACCGCGCCGACACCGGCCTGCACATCGTGGAGCTGACGGGCCCGGCGGCCACGATCATCGACACCGCTCAGGACTGATGCGATCCGGCGGGCGCGCGCCGGGTATCGTTCGCTCGCGGCGCGACCCGGGTCCCGCATCGCCCCGACGGCCGCCGCCCGCCCGGCGCGGGGCGGCGCGGTCCGGGTACCGGGAGGCGCCCGCGGAAGGCGCCCCCCGGGATCGAACTCACTTCGCGGCGGCCGCCTCCTCCGCGCGCGAACCGGCCAGGATGTTCGTCAGCCCGTAGTTGCCCTCGTGGCAGGCGTACTCGTAGAGCGGCTCGGCGTTGAGCCACATCGGGAGGGAACCCTTCCACGGCTGCGTCCAGACGTTCGGATCGTTGACGGTGAACTCGTAGTCGAGGATGTCGCCCGCGACGCGCGTGAACCGTTCCTCCACCACCAGGTCCGGCGTCAGGTCCGCGTTGAAGTTGCGAATGAACGCGTGGTCGTTGAAGTTGCGCGTCTCGACGACCAGCGTGTCATCCTCCCAGCGGCCGCGGGAGCTGCCCGCGAACTGCCGGACGGACTCCGGCAGGTGGGGCCGCCCGTCGAGCGGGATGTAGCGGACGTCGTGGATGTGCTCCTGCAGGATCAGCACGAAGTCCGGGTTCTGCACGATCAGGTAGTTGTTGTTGTAGCCGGTCGGGAAGGACGGGACGCCGCGGTACCAGAGGCAGCGGTCGCCCCCGTCGAGCGTCTCGTAGGTGTCGACCGGCAGATCGCCGCGCCGCATCGCGGTCCGGCGGGCCGCCTCGTCCGAGTTCAGCCAGCGCTCCACCTCCGGCGTCACCGCCGGCAGACGCCCGTTCGGCGGATCGGTGATGACCGACGTCCGCAGGGTCGGGACCACCGTCCGGCCCCGCTCCATCCAGAAGTTGTTGTAGGCCCCGACGTTGCCTCCCGCCTCGGTCCGCTGCGCCGGCGCATCCCACAGATCGGCGTTGCGGTCGACGTTGCGCTGCGCGATGGCGGCGGCCTCCTCTTCGGTCAGGAACTCCTGCGTGCCCAGCTCCACGGGCCGCTGGAACGGCGTCAGCGTGGCGTTGTTCCAAACCCCCTGAATGTCCGGATCGCCCCACGCCGTGCGTGGCGACTCCGCCGCGTCCTGAGCCCCGGCCACCGCCGGCGCGGCCAACGCCGCCACCGCAAACAGCGTGTACACGACAGCGAAACCCCGATGCGTCATCGCACCCTCCTCGTCGCGCGTTGCGGCGCGCTACTGATTTCCGGATTCCTGCCCATCATGCACCCCCGAACGGCGGCGCGCAACCGCGAGCCGACCCCGCCCACGGAAACCCATCCCGCATCCGCCGGCGACCGGGCGCCGTTCCCCGAAGGTCGCCGGCAACGCGGGGCCGGAGCCCACTTCGGCCCAAGCTGGATCCGGGTCCGCCGCGCGCGCCGTCCACCAGCGGATCACCGGCCAGCAGCGGCTTCGGCTTCTTCCACCCGGGCGCCGCCCAGGATGTTGATCATCGCGTGGTTGCCCTCGTGGCAGGCGTACTCCCAGATCTCGCCCGCGGTCACGCCGCGCGATGCCTGATCGGTGGTCATCGGCGCCGACGCGGTCCACGGCCGCGTGAACGACAGCGGGTCATCGAGCGTGAACGTGTAGTCGATCGACTCCGGCCCGACGCGGGTGAACCGCTCGACCAGGCGCAGGCTGGGACGGGCGGCGCGCCACGGGGCGCTCCACCAGGTCTCGGGCTTGTCGACGAAGTTGACGGTCTCCACCACGAGCGTGTCGCCCTCCCAGCGCCCGCGCGCCTCGCCCGTCCACTGCGGAATGCCGGTCAGGGGCCGGTCGTCGAGCGGGATGACCCGCAGCTCGTGGTACATCTCGTGCAGCATCACCACCTGCCCCGGCGTCTGAAAGATGCGCATGTTCATGTTGTAGGGCTGCAGCGGGACCATGTTGGGCAGGCCGTCGGTGATGCAGCGCTCGCCGGTATCGAGGTCGGTATACGAGTAGAACGGGCCGACGCCGTAGCGGGCCCGCTCGCGGTCGCTCTCGATCTTCTTCTCCGGGATCCAGGGGATGGCGCCGTCCGGCGGGTCGACGACCAGCGACGTGCGCAGGTCGCCGACGATGCGGGTACCCGCGTCCAGCCAGACCTGGTTGTAGCCGCCGACGCTGCCGGGGGCGGACTTCCCGTCCGAAGCTGCGCGCCGCTCGGCCGACTCCTGCTCTATCGCCGCCGCTTCCTCGGCGGTCAGCGACGGCCGATCCGCCTGCCCGCCCGGCCGCTCCAGTGGCGTGAGCGTCGCCGTGGTCCAGAGCCCCTGCAGGTCCGGGTCGCCCCAGGCGGTCCGCGGGGCCGTCCGGCCGTCGTCGGAACCGGACTGGCCCGCAGCAGCGGCCGGGAGCAGGACCAGCACCGCCAGCATCACCATCGGCGCGACCGCCCGACCCTCCGAGCCGATCCATTTGCAGCTCATCGCAACCTCTCCCTTGCCCGCGAGGCACCCGCACCAACGTCCGGTCAACACAACGCCGCCCTGGCTCCCGGTCCAGGCGGCCAGACTGACCCCTCGACGACCGCCGCCGCCAGCCGCGTCAACGCCCTGCTCACCGGCTTCCTTCGTGCCGGCGACCGCCCGCTCTTGCGGATCGTCGGCCGCGAGCCTGCTTCGGGTCGCGCTAACGCCGCTCGTAGGGAGCGCCGATGCCGGACGACCCGACGAAGAACTGCGAGCCGTCCGGGAACGTGATGTCCCGCGCGTTGGCGGTGTTCGATCCGTTCTTGGCGCCGAAGCCGTCGATGACGAGCTCCGTGCCGACCGGGATCGAGTTCTTGTTCAGCCCGCGGCGCATCAGCGCGTTGGGTGCGCCGCACTCGATGGCCCAGGTGACGACCGCGCCGTCTTCACCCTCCACGTCGACGTGGATCCACGAGTGCGGGTTGATCCACTCGGTCCTCGACACCGTTCCCACGAGCTGCAGCGGCCGGTCCGCATCGAACTCGGCCGAAAACGCGTGGTGCGCCGTTGCCGGCCCCGCACCCCCGAGCAGCCCGAGCAGGAGGATGCCGCCCAGCCCTGCCGCCGCCGCCCGCCTCGCCGCCGTCGCCGTCCCGGCCGTCATCGCCGCAGCGTGCTTCGTTGCCATCGTCTTCCCCCCGCGCCCGAAACGTCTCGCAGGCTCGGAGTTTCGGCGTCTTCTGCCGGCGTGCCGATGTCCAAACCCGCCACCGCGCCCGAAACGTCTCGCAGGCTCGGAGTTTCGGCCCATGTCGTCCTCGCCTGCCCTTGCGTCCCGGAACTCCGCTTCGCTCGGTTCCGCGGCGCAAGCTCCTCGCCCTCGCTCCGTCCGGCTACCTGACCTGTACCCGCGCGGCGTCGACGTCCACGCCGGTCATCAGCTCGATGTTGCGGCCGTTGCCCTCGTGGCAGGCGTACTCGAAAAGCATGTGGCCCTCGGGAGCCCGCCGCAGGGCGTTGAACTCGATGGTCCACGGCTGCGTGAACACGTCCGGATCCTCGATGGTCGCCGTGTAGCGAATCGTGTCGGCATCGACGAACGTGAACCGCTCCACCACGTGCAGGTCGCCGCCGTGGAAGACGCCGTGCCCGGTGGTCAGCGCGCTCCCCGGCGCGCCTTCCGGCGGCGCGCCGTGCCCGACCGGCCAGGTGTTGCCGGTGAAGTTGGTGACGTCGACCACCAGCGTGTCGCCCTCCCAGCGGCCCCGCGAGTCGCCCATCCCGAGGCGGATCTCGGACGGCAGGTGCGGCCGGCCGTCGAGGGGTATGTACCGGTACAGATGGTTCCACTCGTAGAGCATGATCACGTAGCCGGGGATTTGCAGGATCTGGTACGTGTTGTAGCCGACGGGCAGGTGCGCCCGGGGCAGCGCCGACGGCAGGCACTTGACGCGCGGGTCGAGGTGGGCCAGCTCGTCCTGGCGGGCCATGATCTCGTTGCGCTGTTCGGCCGCCCACGGCTGCAGCGGCACCTTCCCGTCCGGCGGGTCGATGATCATCGGCCGCGTCACCCGCGCGGGCCGCGGCGGCGCGTCCGGATCGGGCTCGAAGAAGCGCGAGAACGCGGCGCCCTGGCCGCGGTTGACCCCCTCCTCCTGCCGCCACTCGTCGCTCGCCCGCGTCTCGAGCGGCTGCGACGCCCCGGGCAGGTAGTAGCCCCGGAAGTCCGGGTCGCCCCAGGGGGTGCGGGGCGGCTCGAAGTCCACCGGCTCGCCGCCCTGGGCGTGGACCGGGACGGGCTGCGCATGCGGGCCGAGCAGGGCGAGCGCCGCGATTGCGGCGATGCCGCCGAAACCGATTCCACGATGTCTCACCGCGCACCTCCCTCCGGCGCCGTCAGCGCCTGCAGGATGAAATCGACGCAGTCGTAGTCCAGAAGCTGCAGCCCCTGCTCCATGCGGCGGTACAGCGGCATGCGCATCGTCCAGGGGCTGGTGAAGACCTCCGGGTCCTCGATGGTCACCTCGTAGTCGACGTGATGCGGCGTGATCGGCGTGTAGCGCTCGACCACGTGCAACTGGTCGCTGTGGAAGTTGCCCGCCGCATCGAACCAGGTCTGGCCGTTGAAATGCGTGGTGTCGACCACCAGGGTGTCGCCGTCCCAGTGCCCGCGCGAGTCGCCCATCCAGAAGTCGTTGGGCAGGGGATGGGGGCTGCCGTCGGTGTAGATGATGCGCACCGCGTGGGCGTACTCGTAGGTGATGACGACGTGGTCGGGCGTCTGCAGGATGCGGAACGGGAACGGCATGTAGGTGATGCGCGGCACGCCCGGCAGGTAGCACTTGCGCACGGGATCGTCGGTGAGCCGGTTCGCGTAGTTCTGCTGCTGCTGCTCCGCCGCCCACGGCTGGTAGGGAACCACGCCCCCCTCGACCACGCCGAGCCCGGCCGGGACGCCGTCCTGCGCATTGTGAGGACGGATGTCCCATGAGGCCGCGTTGAGCGTCTGCCAGATGCCGTTCAGGTCGGGCTGCCCTTCCGGCGTGCGCGGGCCGTCGTAACCGGCGCCTCCCGCACCGCCCTCTTCTCGGGGGGCCTGGCTCTCCACCTCCGCCCGCGACTCCGCCTCCGCCTGGAGCTCCGCCTCGCCCGCCTCGGCGGTCGGCGCCGACAGCGGCGAGGTCAGCGCCTCCAGGTACCCGGCCACCTGCCGCACCGCGTCGTCGCCGAGCTCGCGCCGCGAGATGGGCGGCATCTGCCCGTAGCCCTCGCGGGCCACGGCCAGGACGTACTCGGCGTCGAAACCGAAGGGGACCAGGGCGGGCGCGATGTCGCCGCGGCCGGCCGTGCCGTGGCAGAACTCGCACACCTGCCGATAGGGCTCGGCCCCCGGGTGATCCTGCGCGGCCGCCATCGGTACCACCGCGAACAGGGTGATCAGCGCGCCGGCCAGTGCGTGTCGGAAACCCATGGCCGTATTGTAGCGCGCGGGTGCGGGGTCGGCCTCCGGACGCGGCGCGAACGAGCACCGGCGTACGCACCTCGCCGTCGTCGGCTCAGGGCGCGGTGTTCTCGTACCACTTCAGGTTGGCGGTACGGCCGCCGATGCAGACGAGGTCGATGCGACCGTCGGCGTTCAGGTCCGCCACGGCGCATCCGGATGGAGACATGTCCTCGTCGATGACCTGCCGCGACCACGCGGCGCCGTCGGCGTCGGCCGCCTCGTAGAGATGGAGCCGGCGAGTATCGCCCCGGTCCCCGGTCACGATCTCGTCCCGCCCATCGCCGTCGAAATCCGCGGTGACGATGGTGTGGCCACTGCCGATCTCGTCGATCACCTGTCGCCTCCACGTTCCGCCGTCCTCGCGGTAGACGACCACCTGGGGGCCGTGCCACGGCTCGATGGTCGCCACGAAATCGCGCTCGCCGAGGCGGCCGACCTCCACCTCGCTGGCGCCGCTGCGCGGCCAGGGAGCGGGGTCTCCCCCGGTGACGGTATCGCGGCTCCACTCGCCGTCCAGGTAGCGGTGCACGTGCACGCCGGTGAAGCTCGCGGTGAACACCGCGTCGCCCGCCGGCGCCTGCCACGGCTTGACGAGCAGGCCGTGCACCACCCCCTGCCCGTCGCTCGTGACGGTGCGCCGGCGCCAGTCGTCGGGCCGGTACCAGTAGACCGGCACCGCGTCGCGGTACTCGGGCGGCTCGGCCGCGGGGCCGGAGAGCGGGGCGGTGACCAGCACCGGGCGCCCCGTCGCGTCCGGGTCGGACCAGCGGATGCGGTGCACGGTGGGCGTGCGGTCGACCTCCCGGATGCTCCAGGGCTCGGTGGGATCGCCCCGGTGGGTCAGCAGGCTGAGGACACCGACGCTGCTCGCGTGCGTGGTCCCGAACTCGTGGGCGAGGGCGATCTCCGGAATCCCGTCGCCGTCGAGGTCGCGGGCCGCCGCGTTGATGGAGCGATTCAGCCCGGTGGCCAACACGTGGCGCTCCCAGCCGGGATTCTCGTACCAGGCCAGCTCGCCGATGCGGGTCGACAGGCCGATGACGTCCGGGCGGCCGTCACGGTTCAGGTCCGCCACGACCGGCTGGTAGCCGCTGGCCAGCTCCCCGTCGATGACGCGGGTGACCAGGCGCACGCTGCCCCCGGCGCTCTCCTGGGCCGCGACCGAGGACGTGACCGTGCCATCCGGTGCGAAAGAGGCGACCGCCAGTGCGATACCTGCCGACGCCGTCCATGAGCGCAGTGTCATTCGGTCCCCCTGAAGTCTCACGCGCCCGGGCGCCCGCGGAACGTTCCAGGCTCGGGAGCACCGGTATCCCACGCGCAACGCCCGCGCTCGCGAGAGAACGCTCCCCCCTCAGGCGCGCGGCATCCACTCGCCCCCGAGCACGGTCCCGCGCGGGAAGAGGCGCTGGCCGCCGGTGCGCACGTTCTCGTAGTTGTCGACGAAGTCGAAGAGGCCGTGGCGCAGCTCCAGCAGGGCCAGATCGGCGCGCGCGCCGACGTGGAGCGTTCCGCGGTCGTTCAGGTGCGGGAAGACCCGCGACGCGTTGGTGGTGACGCAGGCGACCACCTGCGACAGGCTCATCCCGGCGTCGAGGAACTTCGACATTACGTTCGGCAGGTCCACCACCCCCGGCACGCTGCGGCTGGTCGTGTTGCCGTCGGTGGAGATGGTGTCGGGCAGGAAGCCGGTCTGCATGATCCGGTCGAAGGTGTCCCAGCGGATGTGACCCCGGCGGCCGTTGGCCACGTCGAAGCGTACGCCCCGGCGTCTGGCTTCGAGCACGGCCGGCCGGATGCGCCCGTCGTCGCCGACGATGGCGTTGGGCGGCGGCGCGTACATGTGGGTGACGACGTCGCCCGGCTTGAGCAGCGCGAACAGGGTGGAGAGCGGAGAGACGGTCTGCCCCATGTGAATCATCACCGGCAGGTCGAAGGCCGAGGCCGCGGCCTGCGTGCGGCGCAGCACCTCGACGTCGTCGGCCGCCACGTTGCGCGACAGCCGCGCCTTGACGCCCACGACCCAGCCGGGGTGCCGCGCGATGGCGTCCCGCGCCGCGCCGACGTCGGCCAGGTCGAGATCCATCGTGTCGCCGCCGGGCAGGATGCCCTGCCGCCCGATGTTGACCAGCACCCGCCCCTGCTGCGGGGCCGCCCGCGCCACCGCCACCTGGCCGGCGATGGCGTCGGCCCCCGCCGAGCCCGCGTCGACCCAGGCCGTGACGCCGTCCTCCAGACAGATGCGGGGCCCCTGCGCCTCGCGGGCGTAGTGCGTGTGGACGTCGATCAGGCCGGGCACGACGATCCGGCCGCTCGCGTTCACGACCTGCGCGTCGCCGGCGTCGAGGCCCGGCTCCACCGCGGCGATGCGGCCGCCGGCGATCGCCACGTCGCGCACGGCGTCGATCCCCAGCGACGGATCGATGACCCGCCCGCCCTGAACGACGAGGTCGTAGGACGCCGCGCGCGGGCGCGCCACGCCGGCCCCGAGCGCCGCTCCGGCCGCGGCTGAAACGAACTGGCGGCGGGTCATCAGCATGTCTGTCCTCCCCTGACGATGCGCCCCCATGGTGTGCGCCTTCGACCGGCCTGTCAACCGGACCGAGCCCGTGAGTGCACGACACCTGCTCGACCAGATGGCCTCGGTCGGGCGCGATGCGCGCCGGTTCACTGACCGCACGCTCCCCGCGGCACGACCGGTTGCCATTGCGCCCAGCCCGACGCCATCACCGCCCCAGCCGCGGCGTGTGCACCGGCAACCGCCGTGCCGCGGTCGCCTGCTCGAAGGCGTAGCCGAGGGCCAGCAGGCGCGGCTCGTCGAAGGCGCGGCCGAGAAACGAGAGCCCGACGGGAAGCCCCTCGCCGGTGAAGCCGGCCGGGACGATGAGGTCCGGGAAGCCGGTCAGGTTCGCGTAGCGGGTGGCCGAGCGCCCTCCCCCGCTGGACGGCGCGGGCGCGATGTCGGCCCGGCCCGGCCGCCGGGGCGAGGTCGGATAGACGATGGCGGCCAGGTCCTCGGCGTCCATGATCCCCTCGATCGCAGCGCGCACCAGCGGCAGGCCGTGCTCGCGCACCGCGCGGTACTCGGGATCCGAGAGCTCGCCGCTCGCGTCCTCCTCGCGCATCAGGCGCCAGCGGCCCGGGTTGGGAACGGCGCCGTCCTGCCGGGCGTTGACGCGCACCGCGTCCTCGATCAACCCGGCCAGCGTGGCCGGGAACCCGGGTTTCAGAGTCGCCAGATAGTCGGCGATCTGCGCCCGGAACTCGCGGTAGCGGATCGGCGCATAGAAGTTGCCGGGGGCTTCCAGCAGCCAGTCCGGAAAGCGCACGTCGACGACCGTGGCACCGGCGTCGCGCAGCACGTCGAGAGACGCCTCGACGATCCAGTCGACCTCCGCGTCCTGACCGAGAAAGTCGCGGGCGACGCCGATCCGCGCGCCTTGCAGCGCGTCGGCGTCCAGGTACTGCGTGTAGTCGGTCTCGAAGCGCCCGGCGCTGGCCGCGGTGGCCTCGTCGGCCGGGTCGACCCCGGTCATGACCCCGAGTGCGGCGGCCACGTCGTAGACGCTCCGGGCCATCGGACCGGCGGTGTCGAACGAGAGGGCGAGCGGGACGATGCCGTCGCGGCTGAGCAGCCCGTAGGTCGGCTTGAGGCCGGCGATGCCGTTCGCCGTCGACGGTCCGCGCACCGACCCGCCCGTGTCGGTTCCCAGACCCACCTGCGCGTACGCCGCGGCGATCGCCGCCCCGGTACCGCCCGACGAGCCGGAAGGGGTGCGGGTGAGGTCGTGCGGGTTGCGGGTGCGTCCGCCCAGCGAGCTCATCGCGCCGCCGGAGGCGAACTCGCTCATGTTGACCTTGGCCAGGATGATGGCGCCCGCGTCGCGCAGCTTCCGCACCAGAAAGGCGTCGTCGGGCGGCAGCGAGCCGGCCAGCAGGAAGGAGCCGGCGGTGGTCGGCATGTCCGCCGTGTCGAGGTTGTCCTTCAGCACGACCGGGATGCCGTGCAGCGGCGAGCGGGGGCCGTCGGCCGACCGCTCGGCGTCGAGCGCGCGCGCCCTGGCCGTCGCGTCGGGATTCAGCGTGATGACCGCGTTCAGGGCCGGGCCGACGTCGTCGTAGGCGGCGATGCGGGCCAGATAGCGTTCGACGAGCTGCTCCGCCGTCAGCGCGCCCGAGTCGAACGCCCGGTTCAGCTCCTCGATGGTCGCGGAGGTGACGTCCGTTTGCGCCAGTCCGCCGGCGGGCGGGAAGAACGCGAGCCACAGGAGCAGGCCGGGCAACCGAACGCGGCAGTGTCGAGTCATGGGAGAGCTCCAGGTCATGACGGGTCAGGCGTCGAGCAGGTTGCGGCAACGCAGGCCGGGATAGGCCGAGAATCCATGGTCCAGGGTGACCCATTCGCAGCCGTGCTCGACCGCGAGAGCCGCATGATACACGTCCGGTATCCGATTGCCGGTCAGGTGGCGCGCCGCGAACATGCCGCGGAAGATGCGCCAGTGGCCGCTTCCCGGTCGCAACGCCGTGACCCCGGGTTGCGCGAGCACGGCGTCGACGAACGCGGCGGCGGCCTCCGCGGTAGTGGGTGGATGAAAGACCCGCGGGTGCGTCAGGACGCGCAGCACGCCGCTCAGCACGAGCTCGGAAAGTCCGACCGGCTCCCGCGAGGAAGCGACGCCCTCGAGCCACGCGCGGCAGCGCTCGTGGTGCGTCGCGTCGGCGCGAAACGCGTTGACCAGGACGTTGACGTCAGGACTCTGCATTCATGAGGTCCTCGAGCGCCGCGTTGTCCGTCAGATCGACACCGGGCTGGACTCCCTCGCCGCGGAAGACGGGAATCGGCGGACCGGCCGCGCGTCCGCGCGGCGAGTCCGACAGGAACTCGCGCAACGCCTGTTCGATTACCGCCCGGAGGGTACGCCGACTACGCGCCGCGTGAGACTTGACCGCGCACAGAAGCTCGTCGTTGATGTCCACGGTCGTGCGCATGCACAAAAGCATATCGCCTCTGATGGGTTTGCACAACTGTTACACTGGGGGGATGCGGACCATGGACACCACCGCCCTGCCCGAGGGCCGCCTGCGCATCGCGTGGCGCAAACGCCGTCTCCCCATCATCGCGGCCGCGGTCGTGGCGGCACTGCTCGCCTACGCCGGGGCATCGCTGGTGGTCGCCGAGTCGCTGACGAAGCCCTACCGGCGCCCCCTCGCGTCGTCGCCGGCCGACTTCGATCTGGCCTACGAGGACGTGATCTTCCCGAGCACGGGCGACCGCATCGAGTTGCGCGGGTGGTTCGTGCCGGCCGCGGACAGCGACCGGGTGGTCCTGATCGTCCACGGCCGCAACTCGAACCGCGCGGGCGACGACGGCCAGTACGTGCCCCACGCCGCAACCCTCGTGGCGCACGGCTACAACGCGCTGCTGTTCGACCTCCGGGGGCACGGCGAGTCCGGCGGGGTGCGCTACACCCTGGGCACGGCCGAGCAGCGCGACGTGCTGGGCGGGGTCGCGTACCTGAAGAGTCGCGGGTTCGCGCCGGAGCGGATGGGCTTCTGGTCGCATTCGATGGGCGCCGCCACCGTCCTGCTGGCGTCGGCGGTCTCCCCGGAGGTGCGCACCATCGTCGCCGACAGCAGCTTCGCCCGCCTGGAGGACCTGCTGGACAGGGAGCTGCCGCGGGCGAGCGGACTGCCCGGCTTCTTCAACCCGCCGATCCTCTTCTTCGCCCGGACCCTGTTCGGCGCGGACGCCGCGATTGCGAACCCGCTGGACGTGGTGGCCGGTCTGCCGCCGGACTCGCTGTTCGTCATTCACGGCGAGGCCGACGGGCTCATCCCGGTCGACCACGCGCGGCGCATCGCGGCCGCGGCCGGACCCGCCGTCTACGACCTGTGGATCGTTCCCGGGGCGCGCCACGACAGAGTCTCGGCGGCCGTCCCGAAGCAGTACGAGACCCGCGTGCTGGCTTTCTTCGACGAGAAGCTGCGGTGAGGCGCGGGGAAAAGCAGAGGAATCAACCAGGGGGTTCCAGTGAGACATCTGATTCGCCGGCTGTTGAACGCAAGGAAGAAACGCCCGCGTCGTCACCTCAAGAAGTGGCCGAGTCTGGTTCTGGCCGGCCTGGCTATCGTCTCCACATGGATCACGTTCTTTCTGCTGACCGTTCTGAACAGCGTCAGGCCCCTCATTGCCGATGCGATAACGAGCGGCGAGCCCATCACCCCGGCAGCCATCGTCGTGATTACGGGCACAACCCTGGCATTTGCGTATCTGTGGTTCTTCGGTTCTCTATCTGAGGTTGTCGACGGGAGAGTTGTATCGGCGCTGGTTCGACTAGCAGTCCGTGGAGGAGGTCGAGAGCCGTGCGAAAGCTGAACAGGGCGGTACTCGGATTCGCAATTGTCGCGGGCGCAGGGTTCACCGGCCCGGGCATCGCCGCCGAACAGGCGGGTGAGGACGTTTCGCCGGCGGACATCGTGTTCCTCGGCGACCACATCGTCACGATGGACCCGGATCGGCCGTCCGTGGAGGCGGTGGCGGTCCGTGGCGAGACAATCGCGGCGGCCGGCTCGCGGGACGACGTGCTGGCGCTCCGCGGGGAGGCCACACGCGTCGTCGAGCTCGGCGACCGCGCGCTGCTGCCCGGCTTCATCGACGCGCACGGGCACTTCCTGGCCGTCGGGCGGAGCCTGGACGCGCTCTCGCTCCATCCGCCTCCGGTGGGCGACGTGCGCAACGTCGACGACGTGGTCCGCAAGATCCGGGCGTGGATAGCGGAGCGGGAGATTCCGCCGGGCGGCCTCGTCGTCGGAAGCGGCTACGACGATTCCCTGCTCGCCGAGCAGCGCCATCCGACGCGCGACGACCTCGACCGCGCGTCGACCGCGCACCGCATCGTGCTGACCCACGTCTCGGGACACCTGCGCACGGCCAACTCCGCGGCGCTGGCGGCGGGCGGCGTCACCGCCGGGACGCCCGATCCGCCCGGCGGGCACATTCGCCGCCGGCCCGGCTCGCGGGAGCCGGACGGGGTGCTGGAGGAGCGCGCCGGCGCGCTCGTCGCCGCCGGCGGGCTGTTCGCACCGACCCCGGGCGAGACCGAGGCGCTGGCCCGCCGCGCCGTCGGCGAGTACGTGCGCTACGGGACGACCACGGTGCAGGACGGCTCGACCGGCTGGGAGACAATCGACGTGTTGCGCGCGGCGGCCGAGCGGTCGCCGTTCCACGCTGACGTCGCCGCGTTCCCGCGCTTTCGAGCCACGGCCGACGCCGAACGGGTGGTCCACGAGCCGGATTACCGCGGCGGTTTCCGCATCGCCGGCATGAAGTTCAGTCTCGACGGCTCGCCGCAGGGCCGTACCGCGTGGGTCACCGATCCGTACGCGGAAGGGCCGCCGGGGGCGCCGCCCGACTACCGCGCCTACGGCACCCTCGACCCGGACGCCTACCGGGCGGGCGCCGCGCGCCTCATCGGGCGCGGCGTGCCGATCATCGTCCACGCCAACGGGGACGCGGCGATCGACCTGATGCTGGACGGCGTCGACACTGCCGTGGCGGGCCTGGAGCCGATGCCGGATCACCGCGCCGTGATCATCCACGCCCAGCTCATGCGCGCCGACCAGCTCGACCGCGCCGCTGCCCTGCGGGTGGTCCCGTCGTTCTTCTCGGCTCATGCCTTCTTCTGGGGCGACTGGCACCGGCGCAGCTTCGGGGAGGCGCGCGGGAACAACGTCAGCCCCGTGCGCTGGGCCATCGAGCGCGGCGTCCGTTTCACGGTCCACAACGACGCGCCGATCGTGCCGCCCGACATCATGCGGCTGGTATCGATCACCGTGAACCGGAGGACCCGCAGCGGACACGTGCTCGGACCGCACCAGCGCGCCACGGTGCAGGAAGCCCTGCACGCGGTCACGCTCGGTGCCGCCTACCAGTACTTCGAGGAGGACGCCAAGGGCTCGATCACTGTCGGCAAGCAGGCGGATCTGGTGATCCTCGGGAAGAATCCTCTGGACGCGGACCCAGCGGCTCTGGAGCACATCGAGGTGGTCGAGACGTTCTCGCGGGGCCGCTCGGTGTATGCGAGCCCGCCCGAATAGCAGTTCGGTCTGGGCCGGAGGCGGCCGGAGCCACCCGGCCGAGCCGATGGGCGACCGGTGCGCACCATTCCCCAGGCAGTCCGCGGTGAGACCCCACGTCGCACCGAGAGCGGCGAGGCGCCCCGACACCCGGTCGCCGGCGTGAGGAGGGGCGCTTGTTGGGCATATGCAGCCGATGAACAACGCAGCCAGGCGGGATGCATCGCCGCTCGAATGCAGCGGGGAACTCTCGTCACGGGCTGCCAGGCGGCCGCGTCGGTTAGACTGCCCCCAGGAGCCTGCGGCGAACCCGCGCGGCGGGGCGGGCGTTCTGGGGACGTGGTCGGGAAGCATCCTCGCCGCGTCGCTCAGGGCGGTGAACCCGTGCGGCGAACGCGGGCGTTGCGGGTGCGGGAGGAAACGTCGATGAGCGCGATCGGAGCGGATGAACTGGTGCGGCGACTCGACGCCGCCGTCAGCGCGGGGGACGTGGAGACGGTCACCCGGCAGGTGCAGAGCGAGATAGAGAACGTCCTGCAGCCGGGCCGGCTCCGCCTGGACGAGCGGTTTCGCCGCACGCTGCCGGACCACTACGCCAGGCGCCTCCTGCACCGCGATCCCGCGCGCCGCTACACGGTGCTGGTGCTGGCGTGGGCGCCCGGCCAGGGGACGCCGATCCACGATCATCCCAACCTGTGGAGCGTCGAGGGAGTCCTCGAGGGCGAGCTGGAGGTGACCCAGTACGCCCCGATCAAGGAAGAAGCCCATCGCTGCAAGTTCGCGCCGGTGGAGTCGCACCGGGTCGTCGCCGGCGAGGCGAACTTCCTGATCCCGCCGTTCGAGTATCACGCCCTGACCAACGACCTCACCGACCGGCCGTGCCTGACCATCCACGCCTTCGGCGGCGAGCTGATGGAGATGAACACGTTCGATCCGGTCGGCAACGGCTGGTACGAACGGTCGCTGCGCCGGGTCTCCTACGACGCCTGAGGGCTGCCGGGAATGGCTGCGATGCTGCGATTCTTCGTCTGATGTCCTCGGCGGTGAGGCGCCCGCGTGGCAAGGCGCGACGAGGGAGCATATTGCGCATGGTCGACCGAGGAGCAACGCTGTCCACGCGGGAGGCATCGCCGCTCGAAAGCAGCGGGGCTCATGCCGCGCGCTCCTGAGGGTGCCTTCGTGGACGCAGCGTCTTTCGGCCGCCTTCGGTCCGCCTTCGGTCCAGGGCTGCTATGGGCCGCCACCGCCATCGGGGTCTCCCACCTGGTGCAGTCGACCCGTGCCGGGGCGTCCGCCGGCTTCGCGCTCGCGGGCGTCATCCTGATCGCGCTCGTCCTGAAGTACCCGTTCTTCGAGTACGGCCCGCGCTACGCGGCCGCCACCGGCCGGAGCCTGATCGAGGGCTACGCCCGCATCGGCCGCTGGGCGCTGTGGCTCTACCTGGCGATCACGGTGTCGACGATGGCTGTGGTCCCGCCCGCGGTGGTGATGTTCACGGCGTACCTGGTGGGCTTCACCCTCGGCCTCGACTGGCCGCTGCCGGTGCTGGCCGCCGCGGTCATGGCGCCGGTCGCGGCGCTGCTCTGGTGGGGGCGCTTCCGGGGCCTGGACCTGTCCATCAAGCTGATCGTGGCGCTGCTGGCGCTGTCGACCCTGCTGGCCGCGGCGGTCAGCCTGCCGCGGGCCGACCTGTCGACGCTGGCGTTGTGGCCGGCCGAGGCGGTCGGCCCCGCGGTCCCTTTCGTGTTCCTGCTGGCCCTGGCCGGCTGGATGCCTTCCGGGGTCGACAGCGCCGTCTGGAGCTCGCTGTGGACGCTGGCCAAGAACGACGCGGCGGGCGAGCCGGTCTCGGTGGAAACGGCGCGGCAGGACTTCGCCGTCGGGTACGCCGGCACCGGCGTGCTGGCCTTCGCCTTCCTCACCCTGGGGGCGGGGGTGATGTACGGCTCGGGCCAGACGTTCGCCCCGCAGGGGCCGCTGTTCTCCACCCAGCTCGTCGACCTGTACAGCGCCACGCTGGGCGCCTGGACGCGGCCGGTCGTCCTGGTGGCGGTGGTGACGACGATGCTGTCGACCGCGCTGACCGTGCTCGACGGCGGGCCGCGCGCCATCGAGCGCTCGCTGCTCGTGCTGCGTGCGCGGGATCTCGACCCGCGCCCGGCGACAGGCGGGGCGATCTACTGGTGGAGCCTCGCCGGGGTCGTGTCGATCACGCTGTTGATCCTGGCCCTGTTCATCGGCAACCTGACCACGATGATCGACTTCGCCACCACGCTCACTTTCCTGACGAGTCCCGTGCTCGGCTACCTGAACCTGCGCGCGGTCGGCGCCGAGGACGTGCCGCCGGAGCACCGGCCCGGGCGCGGGATGCGGGCCCTGTCCTGGGTGGGCCTCATCCTCCTGGGAGGCACCGGGTTGTTCTACCTGCTCACCCTGGCTCCGTGACAGGAAGGCGACCGGTGGGCCCCTGCTCTCACGACTGTGGGTCGAGGCGTGTGACAGGTGCAGCTCCTCAACAGTCCGTGGTGAAACCCCGCATCGCACCGAGAGCGGCGAGGCGCCCCGACACCCGGTACCCGGCGTGAGGAGGGCGCATATTGGCATATGCAACCGACGAACCACGCAGTCAGGCGGGATGCATAGCCGCTCGAATGCAGCAGGGACCTTCACCACGGGCTGGCAAGCCCGACCACTTGGCGACCGCCTTCTGGGAGACATCGCCGCGGTGCGGGACGGCTTCCAGGCGGCGGATCTGCACTCACGGCTGCAGGTCGAGGCACGCGACGACCGGGTAGTGGTCGGACGGATAGCGCCCGTTATCGTCGTCGACAATCGTCTCGACCGAGCGCACACCGACGGCGCCGCCCACCAGAATCCAGTCGATGCGCCCGGGGTTGGCGAGCTCGGGCGGGCGGAAGTCGCTGGAGGTGCGGGGCGGGCCGGTCCGCTCGCCGGCGAGGAGCCACGCGTCGCGCAGCCCCTGGCCGGTCGCAGCAAGCCAGGTCTCGCTGATCTCCGCGATTGCATTGAAGTCCCCGGTCACGACGACCGGGCTGCCGGCCGGCAGAGTCGCGACACGCTTGGCGATCCGCCTGGCCGATTCGATCTGCCGCTGCCCGCGGCGGAGCGTCAGGTGCGTGTTGAAGACGTGGAACCGGCGCCCGCTCTCGCGATGGTGGAAGCGCGCCCAGGTAACGATGCGGGAGACGTTGCGCCGCCAGCCCGTTCCCGTCGGTCCGTCGGCATCGGACAGCCAGAAGGTGCCCGACTCGATCGGGATCAGCACATCGCGCCGGTAGAAGATCGGCGTGTACTCGCTCAGGCCCGTGCCCCCGTTCAGGCCGCGGTCGGCGCCGAGCCAACGGTAGCCGGGCAGCGCGTCCGCCAGGAACTCGACCTGCTCGTCGAGCGCCTCCTGCAGGCCCGCCACGTCGGGGGCGACCCGCTCGATCGTCTCCGCCACCAGCGCGCGCCGGTGAACCCAGCCATTGCCGCCGTCGTTGCCGCCCGACGTGCGGATGTTGAACGTCATGACGGTGAGCCGGGCCGGGACTCCATCCTGCGCATCCGCGGTCTGCGCGGCCATGAGCGCTGAGCCGCGCGCGGCCACGAGCTGTGAGCCGGTGCGCGGGGCCACGAGCTGTGAGCCGGTGCGCGGGGCCGCGAGCGCTGAGCCGGTGCGCGGGGCGCCGGCGACCATGCCCCCGGTGGCCGCCGCACGGGTGGGCTGCCGGCCGGCGAGCGTCGCGCCACGAACCGCACCGTCCGGAATCGACGCTGCACCCGCCAACACGACGAGCAGGAACAGGGCCAGCGGGATTCCCGCACCCGGCCCGGACGCTCCCCACGGCCGGTGATACACCATCGGCTCAGTCTACAGGGCGGGCTGCCGTCAGGGCAGCGGCGTGCCCGGCACGATCGTTCGCAGCAGTTCCGCCACCGGCAGACACAGGATGTCTTCGATCTGCAGACGCTCGTCCCCGAGATAGGCCAGCCGGGTTCGCGCTTCCGGATAATCCCGCGCGAAGCGCTTCAGCGAGCGGAGGTCGGCCGGCCGAACGCGCTGCGCGTGCTCTACTTCGAGCGCCCAGAACAGATCCGGCCCGTAGAGCACGAAATCGATCTCGCTGCCGGCGCGCGTGCGCCAGAACGACAGCGCGGAGCCGGCGCGGGGAACGCGGCCCGCAGCCACGTGCTCTTGCCGGTCCCCCGCGGGCCGAAGAGGAAGAAGTGTCCGGCCGGAGAACGAAAGAATTTCCTCTCTACCGCCACATTGCGTGCGATTATGGCATTTTGGAGAGAATTATGGCGCGTTCGGGACCACTCACGCCCCCGCCGGCCGCCCCGCCCGCCGGCGCAGCCACTCCACCGCGCACAGCAGCAGCACCGCGAAGACGATGAGGAAGGTCGCCACGGCCAGCATCGCGGGACTGATCTGCTCGCGGATGCCGGCCCACATCTGGCGCGGGATGGTGCGCTGGTTCTCGCCCGCCATGAACAGCACCACCACCACCTCGTCGAACGAGGTGGCGAAGGCGAAGAGCGCGCCGGAGACGACCCCGGGCGCGATCAGGGGAAGCTGCACGCGGCGGAACGTGGTCACCGGCCCCGCGCCGAGGCTGGCCGCGGCCCGCGTCAGGTTCGCGTCGAAGGCGGTGAGCGTCGCGGTGACGGTGATGACGACGAACGGGGTGCCCAGCGCGGCGTGGGCCAGGACAAGCCCCAGGTGGGTCTGCGAGAACCCGAGCGTCGAGTAGAAGAAGAACATCCCCGCCGCCGAGATGATGAGCGGCGTGACCATCGGCGAGATGAGCAGGCCCATCACGAGGCGGCGGGCCGGCATGGCGCGGCTCGCCAGCCCCAGCGCCGCGAGCGTGCCGAGCGCGGTCGCGAGCACGGTGGCGGCGACGCCGATGAACAGGCTGTTGGCGAGGCCGCGCGCCCACGCGCCGTCGTCGAGGACCTGCCGGTACCAGCGCAGCGAGTACGCCTCCGGATCGAGGCGCAGCATGCCTTCAGTGAACGTGAAGTACGGCTCGGCGTTGAAGCTGAGCGGGACGATCACCAGGATCGGCGCCACCAGGAATGCGAAGATCAGCCCGCACGCGACGCGGTGGGCGAGCCGGCCGGCGCCGAAGCGGGCCGCGGTATCCGCCAGGCTCATCCCAGCCTCATGCGCTCGACGCCCACCACCCGGTCGTAGAGCAGATAGAGCCCGATCACGCACGCCAGCAGGATGCCGCCCAGCGCGCCCGCCAGCCCCCAGTTGAGCGAGGTCTGCATGTGGAAGGCGATGAAGTTCGAGATGAGCTGCCCGCTCTGCCCGCCCACCAGCGCGGGCGTGATATAGTAGCCGATGGCCAGGATGAACACCAGCAGCGACCCGGCCCCCACCCCCGCGAGCGACTGCGGCCAGTAGATGCGCCGGAAGGCGAGCGGAAAGCCCGCGCCCAGCGATTCGGCGGCGCGCATCTGCTGCGGTGGAATCGTGCGCATCACCGAGTAGAGCGGGAGGACCATGAACGGCAGCAGCACGTGGGTCATCGCCACCACCGTGCCGGTCATGTTGTAGATCATCGCCAGCCGGCCGTCGTCGCCGATCAGGCCGAGCGCGACCAGCAGGTCGTTGACCACCCCCTGGCTCTGGAGCAGGACGATCCACGAGGTGGTCCGCACCAGCAGCGACGTCCAGAACGGCACCAGCACGAAGGCCAGCAGCAGGCCCGCCCGGCGCGGCGGCGCGTGCGCGATGAGATACGCCACCGGGTACCCGAGCAGCAGGCACAACGCGGTGATGCCGAGGCTGACGACGAACGTCCGCCCGAACAGCCGCACGTAGATGCGCCGCTCCGGCGGCTGCGGGGCGACGGCGCCGTCCGGCAGGCGCTGCAGGTCGACCGCGTTCAGGTAGTGCCGGGTCGTGAAGCGGTCACCCGCGGTGCGGATGGCGTGCCAGGTCCGTGGATCGCCCCAGTCGGCGTCGATGTCGATGAGCGCGGCGCGCCACGGCCCGTCCTCGACCTCCAGCAGCCGGCGCCCGCTGCGGACCACCACGCTGCGCAGCCCCCCGCGAATCCGGTTGACGCGGCTGGCCACCCGGCCGATGGTCCGTTCCTCCCGCGCCCGCACCAGCTCGCGGGCCGCGGCGGCGTAGACCGCCTCGCCGGGGTCGGACGCGCCGTCCCACTCGCGGAGCAGGGCGACGGTGTCGGGCAACGCGTCGGCCACCACCGGGTCGTAGACGCTGCGCAGCAGCATCGTCCCGAGGGGCACGACGAACGTCACCCCGATGAAGGCGACCAGCGGCAGGGCCAGTCCGGCCGCCCGCAACGACGGCCGGGTCAACGGGCTCGCCATGCGCTGAAGCGCTCGTTCACTTCTTGCGTGGGCCATCGCCGATTACCGCGCTGATGCGCTTCGTCAGACGGTCACGGAACTCGTCCAGCTTCTTCGCCTCCCACACGATATGGTTGTATTGACGCGTGTCGAAATGCACCTTCTCGATGGCATCCTCCCGGCACGAGAAGATGACCGGGATATCGCGTCCATGCGCGAATCCTGCCTCATAGTACACGCCGCCCCGCGGCCCGTCGTCACCGTGCGTGAAGTCGGCGACGACGAAACGGGCTCGTCGTAACTCCGAGACGATCTCGTCATCTATCTTGTTGGCATGCTCCTTCCGATCTACTCGCATTGCCTCATATCCGGCGTCCTCGATTCCGGGTTGGATGGCGTTTTCCCAGGCTTCATCCATGGATGGGTCGAACCACATGGCGACGAACGCTCTGGAAGACTCAGTGGCTGATTGGTCGAGTTCGGCAAGGCGTGCATACCCTTCGACCGAGACTTGATGCTCAGGCGCCCTTCCGACAGCACCTTTTTTCGATTCGTGTATCCATCGTCGAACTGACAAGTAAGACTCGAGGTACGCCAACTCCTCAATTCGACTGGACTCTGACCATGCCCATCTATGCTGCCGGTCGCGAACGTTTGCATGGTGGCAGAGAAAAAAAGTGGATGCTATGTCCGACAGCTCCGACGCAATGCGCCCAAGCAGTCGATCCGCACGCTCGCGGACACTCAACACGGGCCGCCGCTTTGCGTCTTCAACGACCTTGGTCGTCACTTTCGGACACTCTTCGCCCATTCGGCGTCGCTCGACCAACCAAGATGTCAAGCGAGCCTTCTCGGCATCGCTGATGTACCTCATTTGCGGAGCGGCCGACCCGGAAATGAAGTACCTGCCACCGGCACGAGGCGAGTCAATATGTGCTCCGTCTCTTGATTCCACGGGAAGCTCCTGAGCCTCCGTGTTCCAGATCAAACACGGTACGGTGTCGTTCACTCCGTCCTCCTCGCGGCACCCACACAATCAGGGCAGAGAGCCACCTTCACCGCGACCTGCGTTCGGGGGAACCACCTGCGGTCTTCGGTTGCTGGCGCGTGAGGGAGCGGGCAAGGCTTGGCCCTCGCGGATGGTGGTCGCGATCAGCTCCCGCAACAGGTCCCTGGCCTCAACCAGAGCTTCGTCTCGGGTCGCTCCATCCGTGGCACCCCAACCGAAGTCCGGGAACGTCACGACGAAACGGCCATCGGCATCGCGCTCGATCTCAGCAGGATAGTTCGGCGTCACTGCAAGACCCTCCAGATCACGGCAGTAGTTGGCAGTAGTACCGCTTCGAGCGCCGTCATCGTCTCTCGTGAACCGATGAGAGTGCCGGACCGCACCGACGCCGGCCATCGGCCTGCGAAGCCCCACCCGTGATGCGCCAGGTGAGCCGGGATTCCATCGCGGCCATGTCGGCGCAGAGTTCGGCGGCGAAGGCGGCCAAGTCCGCCCTGGTCGCCAGCTCCTCGAGGTCGATCCGGCCGGAACCATGCCCGCCACCCGTACCCCCGACAGCGTGCCGCCTGCGTGTCATCGCTCGAGCGGAGGCGCTTCCGCGGATCCAGCTCGATCTTCGGCGCCAACGGCCACACGTCGGGCGGGATAGCGGACGTACTTGCGGCCCGAGGCCTTCTGACTGGCCCGGATGTCGTTGAAGATAGCCTCGACGTCGTAATCGAAGCGGGCCGCATGGGCGTCCCGAACGGCGCGGATTTCAGAGATGATCGGGTCAATCGGTGGCTTCTGCATGGTCTGGCTCGATGAGTTCGCTGGGTGTGCAGATGATCGCCGGCTGGTGTCCGGCGCTTCGACAGACATGCTCGATCCGGAACCGCATGGCCGCGTTGGCGATGTGCCGAAAGTTCCACGTTACCAGATAGTCGACTCCATTCGTCACGGCGATGGCGATGTGCGCGGCATCGTCCGCAGCCCTCCGCGGCACCGCCCCGAGAGCAAGCAGCTTCCGTGTCAGTTCCACCGCATCCTCGGTCGCGTCAAGCAGCGTAACGGATTCGAGCAACTCCACACGAGCCCGCGCAGCATCGGCATCGCCGGCACGAGCTTCCTTGGCGACGAGCTCCGACGAAACCAACTCGAATCGGTCCCGCGCACTGGCCCACCACTCGCGGGTCACCTGCTGATATCCGGCGATCACGACGTCACGAGAAGGTCGCGCGGCCAGGTAGCTGAGCACCGAGGTCTCGATGTAGACGGTGGGATTCGTGCCTGCCACAACCGGGTCACCGCGCCAGCCAGGCGCTGAAGCGCTCGTTCATCTCGTCGAGGTTGTCGCTCCACCACAGCCAGTCGTTCTGCAGGGTGCGGCGCATGTGCGCGGGGTAGGTCGGCATGTGCGGGTTCATGTCGATGCCCGCGTCGGCGTGCCGGCCGATGAGAGGCAGGCCGGAGCGGCGCACGGGGCTGTAGGCGATGTAGCGGCCGATGGCGGCCATCGAGCTCGCGCGGGTGGCGAACTTCACGAGCTCCAGGGCCGGTTCGAGGTCCGGCGTCCCGGCGACGATGCCGATGGGGCCGACGTCGAGCACCTGCCCGTCCCAGACGATCTCGAACGGCTGCCCTTCGAGCACCTGCGCGTTGAAGACGCGGCCGTTGTACGCGGTGCTCATCGCCACCTCGCCGTCGGCGAGCATCTGCGGCGGCTGCGCCCCGGCCTCCCACCAGACCACCTGATCCTTGATGGTGTCGAGCTTGCGGAACGCGCGCTCCAGCCCCGCGGGCGTGTCGAGCACGGCATAGACCTCGTCCACCGGCACGCCGTCGGCGATGAGCGCGAACTCCAGGTTGACGAACGGCACCCGGCGCATGCCGCGCCGGCCGGGGAAGCGCTCGAGATCGAAGAAATCGTCGATGGTGGTCGGGGCCGCACCCGCCAGGCGTTCGGCGTCGTAGGCGTAGATGGTGGAATAGAAGGTGGTTCCGACGGCGCACTCCTGCAGGGTGTCGGGCAGGAAGTCGTCGACGGCGGGCGTCCCGTCGGCCGCCGGGGCGAGCAGCGCCGGGTCGATGGGCTCCAGGATGCCCTCGTCGCAGCCGGCCACCGCGTCGGCCATCTCCAAATCGATCACGTCCCAGTGGACGTTGCCGGTCTCGACCTGCGCGCGGATCTGGGCCAGCCCGCCGTTGTAGTCGTCGAGGCGGACGTCGATGCCGGTGGCGGCCGCGAAAGGCTCCAGGTAGGCCCTGGTCACGGCCCGCCCGTAGGAGCCGCCCCAGGAGATGACGGTCAGCGTCGTGCCGGCGGGGGCGCAGTCGGACGCCAGCAGGACCAGCGCGAGCGGAACGGCGAGCCACGCCGCCGGTCGGACGAGGGTCGCGAGGCGCGCCGACGCCGCGGAGATCGACGCCGCGGAGCGGACGAGCGGCGCGCCGCAAACCGACGCCACCGGCCGCGCGCACGCCGCCGGAGCCGCCGGAAAGGCGCGGTCACCGCCGGTCATGACGCCCCCTCCCCGCCGGTCATGGCGCCCCTCCCCGCCGGTCATGACG
>WTFV01000062.1:0-12913 GCA_011523845.1 Acidobacteriota bacterium
GTTCGGCAAGAGCCTGTTCGTGGACACCCTCAAGGAGCTGTACGAAGGCAGCGAGTCCTTGTTCCGGGGTTTGGCCATCCATGACGCCTGGGACTGGTCGAAGCGCCATCCCGTCGTCCGGCTGAGCTTCGCCGGCGGCAACTTCAGGCGGCCGGACGAGTTGCGGGCGAGCACGGTGCAGCAACTAGCAGCGGCGGAGCGCCGGGCCCGGCTGCCGGCCTCCGACATCCCCTCCCCCGCCGGTCGCTTCGCCGATCTTCTGGAGGCGCTGCACGAACGGACCCGTGAGCGCGTCGTCGTGCTGGTGGACGAGTACGACAAGCCGATCCTGAACGCGCTGGAAGGATCGGCGCCTTCAGACGGGCACGGTGAAACGACCGCCGCCGCCAACGCGCAGGCGACCGTCAACCGCGATGACCTGCGCGGGCTCTACGGCACCCTCAAAGACTGCGACGCCCACGTCGAGCTCACCTTCATCACCGGCGTGAGCAAGTTCTCCAAGGTCAGCCTCTTCTCCGACCTCAACTTCCTCACCGACCTCACCCTGAATCCGCGCTACGCCGCCATCTGCGGCTACACCGAGACCGATCTGGACACCGTGTTCGCACCCGAGCTTCCCGGCCTCGACCGCGACCAGATCCGCGCCTGGTACAACGGGTACAACTGGCGCGGGAACGAGAACGTCTACAACCCGTGGGCCATCCTCCACCTGTTCGCCAGCCGCGAGTTCAAGGCCCACTGGTTCGAGACCGCCACCCCGCGCTTCCTCGTCGACACCCTGATCGGGCGCGGCTTCTCCGCCCCCGCCCTCGAGAGCCTGCACGCCGACGACGACCTGCTGTCGGCCTTCGACGTGGCGTCGGTGGCGACCGAGGCCCTGCTGTTCCAGACCGGCTACCTGACCATCGCGGCCGAGGAGAACCTGGACGGCTACGTGCAGTACCGCCTCGGGTACCCGAACCGCGAGGTGCGGCGCGGCCTGAACCGGGGCCTTCTCGACGCGCTGGCGCCGAACTGGCGCTCGGCGGGCAGCGGCATCGCGCTACGCCGCGCGCTGGCAGCGGAAGACTGGGCCGGGCTGGAGGCACTGTTCCGGAAACTGCTGGCCGGCATCCCCCACGACTGGCACCGGCGGAACGACATTGCTCGTTACGAGGGCTACTGGTCGAGCGTCTTCTACGCCTTCTTCCAGGCGTCGATGGACGGCGTGGCGGTGGAGGACGCCACCAGCCGCGGGCGCCTGGACATGGCGGTGGTGCTGGGCGACAAGGCGTTCCTGTTCGAGTTCAAGGTGGCGGACGGGGCGGCTGGGAGTTCCCGGCCGGCGAGCGACGGCGGGACCGACGCACCAGCGGGCAGGATTGGCACACAGGCACGCGGGATTGCCTCACAAGCGGAGAGCGCGGCGCTGGCGCAGTTGAGGGCGCGCCGCTACGCGGACAAGTACCGCGCGCCGGGCCGCAACATTCACCTGATCGGCGTGGAGGTCAGCGCCGAGACACGCGACATCACGGCGTTCGACGTGGAGCCCGCCTGAACGCCGGGCCGCACGACGCTCTCCCCGAACGAAGGTCCCAGCCGCCCGCGCCGGGCCGGCAGTCGCTGGTATCGCGATCCACGTCGGGCTATACTTCGAATATACATTTGCGTCCATCCGGGGGAGACGATGGTAACGAGGGTGCAGAAGTGGGGAAACAGTCAGGGGCTCCGCATCGCCAAGTCGCTGCTCGAGGAAGTCGGCATCCGCGTGGGCGATCGGGTGCGCGTCTCGATCCGGGACCGGCACCTCGTCATCGAGCCCGCGGCCGCCGTGCGCGGACGACATGATCTGCGGGCGTTGGTTTCCGACATGCCGGACGACTACCGCGTCGAGGAAGAGGACTGGGGTCCACCCGTCGGCCGGGAAGTATGGTAGCCCGTGCCCCGCTACGTGCCCGAGAAAGGGGACTTCGTGGTCGTGACGTTCGATCCGCAGTCCGGTCGCGAACAACGAGGCCGTCGTCCTGCACTGGTGGTCAGCAACACGCTGTTCAACCGCCATACCGGACTGGCCATGGTCTGCCCGTTGACCAACACGTACAGGAAAGTGCCCTTCCACGTTGCCGTGCCGGCCGAATCGTCGCTGACGGGTTACGTCATGGTCGAACAGATCAGGACCGTCGACTACCGCAGCCGCAACGCCGCGTTCGTGGAGAAAGCGCCCCGCCCCGTGCTCGACGAGGCGCTGAGTCTTCTGGACGCCTGCCTGTACGATCCGGCCTGACGGCTGCGGACGCCCCCGGCGGGCCGCCGGAAACACGGGCTGGCGATCCACGACGGCGTGGAGCCCGCCTGACGCATCTCCCGCGCGACGCGAACTGCGCTCGAACCCGGCCTCTGCTCCACGCGCGCCCGGGCGAACGAGGCGCCGGGAGTATGATGCCGCCGTGGAAAGGCGCAGGCTTCCCATCGGCATCCAGACCTTCCGCCAGATCCGCGAGGAGGGCTACTACTACGTCGACAAGACCGCCTACGCCTGCCGGCTCGGGGAAGACGCCGCGAAGCACTACTTCCTCTCGCGGCCCCGCCGGTTCGGCAAGAGCCTGTTCGTGGACACGCTCAAGGAGCTGTACGAGGGCAGCGAGCCGCTGTTCCGCGGCCTCGCCATCCACAACGCGTGGGACTGGTCCAAACGCCGCCCCGTCGTGCGGCTGAGCTTCGCCGGCGGCAACTTCAAGCGGCCGGCGGAGCTGCACGCGAGCGTCATGCGGCAACTCGCTGCGTGCGAACGCCGGGCCGGGCTGCCGGCCTCCGGCGTTCCCACCCCCGCGGGACGCTTCGCCGACCTTCTGGAGGCGCTGCACGACCAGACGGGCGAGCGCGTCGTCGTCCTGGTGGACGAGTACGACAAGCCGATCCTGGACGCGCTGGAAGGACCGGGGCCTTCAGAGGAGCGCGGCGAAACGCCTGCCGCCGCCAACGCGCAGGCGACCGCCAACCGCGACGACCTGCACGGGCTGTACGGCACCATCAAGGACTGCGACGCTTACGTCGAGCTCACCTTCATAACCGGTGTGAGCAGGTTCAGCAGGGTGAGCCTGTTCTCCGGACTGAACAACCTCACCGATCTCACCCTGAACCCGCACTACTCGGCAATCTGCGGTTACACCGACGCGGACCTCGACACGGTGTTCGCGCCGGAGCTGCCGGGCCTGGAGCGCGACGAGATCCGCGCCTGGTACAACGGCTACGCCTGGCGGGGAAGCGAGAACGTCTACAACCCCTACGCCATCCTCAATCTCTTCGCCAGCCGGGAGTTCGAGGCGCACTGGTTCGAGACGGCAACCCCGCGCTTCCTGATCGACACGCTGCTCCGGCGCGGCTTCGCGGCCCCGGACCTCGAGAACGTCCACGCCGACGCCACCCTGCTGTCGACCTTCGACGTGGACGCCATGCCTGCGGAGGCGCTGCTGTTCCAGACCGGCTACCTGACCATCGTGGGCGAGGAGCGGCGCGACGGGAGAACGCTGTACCGGCTCGCGTACCCGAACCGGGAGGTGCGGCGCGGCCTGAACGACAGCCTACTGGACGCACTGGCGCCGAGCTGGCGGTCGGCGGGCGACTCCGGCGCGCTCCGCCGACTTCTCGCGGTGCAGGACTGGACCGGCGTCGAGGCGCTGTTCCGGCGGCTGCTGGCCGGGATTCCGCACGACTGGCACCGCCGGAACGACATCGCCCGCTACGAGGGGTACTGGTCGAGCGTGTTCTACGCCTGGTTCCGGGCCTCTCTGGACCACCTGGCCGTGGAGGACGCCACCAGCCGCGGCCGACTGGACATGGCGTTGCGGCTCGAGGAAAACGTCTACCTGTTCGAGTTCAAGGTGGCGGAGCGTTCGGAGCAGGGTGCGGCCCCGGCGCAGTTGAAGGCGCGCCGCTACGCGGACAAGTACCGCGCGCCGGGCCGCATGGTCCACCTGATCGGCGTGGAGGTCAGTGCCGAGACGCGCGACGTCACGGCATTCGACGTCGAGCCCGCCTGATGTGCGGCCATTCTTTGGGCATACATCCGCACAAGGACTACACGGGATCTCGTTCCCGTTGGTCGTCCAGGTGTCCAGGGCTCGTCTCCCGCCCGGCGGGAATGGCGCGCCTGCCCCGGAACACCTCCTCCGGCGGTCGGTTCTCCATCAGCAACTCCCGGAGCGGCTCGGTGATCTGCGCCCGCAATTCATCGTACGAACCTATCTCCACGAGCGGAACCGCAAAGAACCAGGAGCTCTTGATCCACTCGTCCACGGCGTCCGGGATCTCGTCGTATATCCACAGGGGCGTTCTAGCACGATAGCGCGCATCTTCTTCGCTCTTGTCGTACGGGTTGCCGTACTGATCCAGCCCGAACTCCCAACCTTCCCGGCCGTAGTAGCTCCGATCTTCCGGGTCGGAATCGGCGTTCCCATGATACGCAACGTATATCAGCGGCGTCTTCGCATATCGCCATGCCGCTTCAGCGCGCTCTCCGGCCTTCCGCCACAACTCTATTCGGATCGACGCTACGCCCTTCAACACAGGTGCGTCGCCGCCATCGTTCAATTCGAGCCTGTAGACATGACACTCGCCGGTATAGGCCCAGCCACTATCGAAGTCGTGCGCCGTGGACGAAGAACGACCTTCTTCATCCTCGACGAACGTCATGGCGGCGTCCGTGCCGATGGCGTCCAGCTCGTCCGCCACGGCCCCCCACAGGGCGTCCAGCGAACGCTCCATCCCGACAATGTTGTCGATGGACTGCCACACCGTCCGTGATTCGTCGATGCTCTCCATGAAATTCGAATTCCCCTACGTCGTTGCGGAGCCGTTGTGGAAGACCCATCGCAGCCCGCGGCTCGCCTGGAAGTGCCGTAGGCGGACGCCGCCGAACCCGCCGACGCGTTCGGACACCGGACCGAGATTCGCGATCCCGACACCCTCGAACGGGACCACGGGAACGACACGAAGCGCAACCCGAAGGAATTCCAGTACATCCGTCCGGAGCGATTCAGTGATTCCCTGGAGCGCCTGAATCAGCAGGGCGAAATGCCCCCACGTGACCGTGATGAGCCGATCGCCCCACGCGATTCCTGCCGTGCGCGCCCGAGCCTCTTGAACGTCGATATCGCGGCGGTGCCTCGGCCGAACGAATCCCAACAGGACGTGCGCGGATCGCCGTCGCAACTCGTCGGGTGCCGGTCGTGCCGGGCCCGATCTCTCCGCGGGCAACTGAATGCTCGTCCACTGTTGAAGAAGCTGGTCCTCTCCCAGCCCCGCTCCGCACTTCACCTCGACCAGGATGGTGCGAACATCCGCACCGCGGCGGGCGATGACATGCACGTCCGGCTCGACGTACCGACGCCGCCCAAGCCGGAACCGCGGCCAGAACCGCACAGAGACCTCCGTCGGCTCGAAGTCTTTCGAGAACAGGTGACCGCACTGGAAGACGTGCAGACACATGGCCCAGAGCTTCCCCGGCTCCATCCCTGCCATCATGCGCAATGGACCGAAGACGCACGAGGTGACTTCGTCCTCGGTGATCTTCCCCGCACGCTTGCGGTGAATCCACGCGTGCATTCGAAGCCTCCCGGACGCCGCCTCCCGACACACGGCAGCGCGTTCCCGACCGTCGGAAACGCGCTGCACCGAACCGCGTCAGGACCGCCCGCTACAGCCCGCTACACCCCCGTCAGCGGCCCCGTGCTGTCGGAGATCCTGTCCACCTTCACGCCCACCTTCTCGAGCAGGGTCAGCCCGAGGTTCATGAACGGGGTGTGCATCTCGTAGACGAGGTGCCGGTTGCCGGCGAGCTGGCCGCAGCCGCCGCCCATCAGGGTGATCGGCAGGTTGTACGGGGTGTGCTGGTCGCCGTCGCCCATGCCGGCCCCCTGGAGCAGAATGGCCTGATCGAGCAGCGTGCCGTCGCCGTCCGGGGTGTTCTTCATCTTCTCGACCAGCTTGGCGAAGAGGCTCATCTGGTACTGGCTGATCTTCGTGTACTGCGCGATGTTGTGCGGGTCCTGCTGGTGGTGCGACACCGTGTGGTGCGCCTCCGGCACGCCGATGTTCGGATAGGTCCGACCGCTCGTCTCGCGCGCCATCTGCATGCAGCTCACGCGGGTGATGTCGGCCTGGAAGGCCAAGACCAGCATGTCCTGCAGCAGCCCGACGTGCTCCTCGTAGTCGTCGGGGACGCCGGCCGGCTGGTCGACGGCGGGCAGCGGCGTCGTCGTGTTGGTTTCCTCGGTGCGCTGGATGCGCCGCTCGATGGCGCGGATCGACTGCAGGTACTCGTCGACGGCGGCGCGGTCCTGGGCGCCCACGCGCTTCTCCAGGCGGTGGATGCTGTCGGTGACCGAGTCGAGGATGCTGCGGTCGGTCTTCATCTGCGCGAGGCGCGCCTCGACGCTGCCGCCGTCGCCGAACAGGCGCTGGAAGACGACGCGCGGGTCGCGCTCGTGGGGCAGCGGCGTCGTCGGCGTGAGCCACGACGTGGAGTTGCGGTAGGCGCAACTGTAGCCGTTCTCGCAGTTGCCGACCTGGTAGTTCGACTCGGTGGTCAGCTCCAGCGAGCGCAGCGCGGTGTCCGCCCCCAGCTTGTCCGCGGCGTACTGGTCGATGGTCTTGCCGGCGCGGATGTCGGCCCCCTCGGTGCGCTTCGGCAGGATGCCGTTCAGCCAGCCGCCGTGCGCGCGCGTGTGGACGCCGCCGCCCTCGTTGGGGCTCACGACGCCGGCGTTGCTCAGGCCGGTCACCACCGTCATGCGATCGCGGTAGGAGGCGAGCGGGCCCAGCACCGGGGTCAGGTCGAAGTCGGACCCGCCGTTCCCCTGCGGATGGAAGTTGCGCGGCAGCATCCCGTTCGGCACGTAGAAGAACGCCAGACGCGGCACGGGCGCCGTCACCGACCGGGCGGCAGCCGAGAGCGCCGGCACCATGGCGTCGAGCAGCGGCAGGGCGACGGTGGCGCCGAGGCCACGGAGCACGGTCCGGCGAGACAACGACTTCTGGGTGACGATCATGACTGCGCTCTCCTCATGAGGAACGGGTCACTCTTGACGATGCCGAGAATGACGGTCTGGAATCGGTAGTCGTCGGCCGCCGCCGCCCGCACGATGCGGCGCAGCGTCGGCATGTCGTAGGCCCCGAGCCCGCGGCCGAGGGCATAGGTCATCAGCTTCTCGGTCACGGTGGTGACGAACTGCTCGGCGTTGGCGGCCAGCGCCCGGCGCATCCCCGCGACGTCGGCGAAGGCCCGGCCGTCGGGCAGCACGCCGGAGGGGTCGATCGCGTTGAACGACTCGTCGACGACGCGCCAGCGGCCGATGGCGTCGAAGTTCTCCAGCGCGAAGCCGGTCGGGTCGATCATCGAGTGGCAGGCCGAGCAGGCCGGGTTGTTGCGGTGCGCCTCCATGCGCGCCCGCAGGGTCGGCCGCTTCGCCTGGGTTTTCTGATCGTTCAGGGCCGGGATGTTCGGCGGCGGGTCCGGCGGGGGCGTCCCCAGCAGGTTGTCGAGAATCCACTTGCCGCGCAGCACCGGCGACGTGCGGATGGCGTGCGACGTCAGGGTCAGGATGCTGCCGTGCCCCAGGATGCCGCGCCGGTTCCCGTCGGCGGGCAGGTCGACGCGCCGGAAGTGGCTGCCGGTCACGCCCGGAATCCCGTAGTGCTCCGCCAGCCGCTCGTTGAGGAACGTGTAGTCGGCGGTCAGCAGCTCGACCATGCCACGGTCGTCGCGCACGATGCGGTCGACGAAGAGCTCGGTCTCGCGCAGCATGCTCTGGCGCAACGACTCGTCGAAGGCGACCGAGAACGGATCGCCCGGCCGCACCGTCGTCTCCAGGTTTCGAAGCTGCAACCACTGCGCGGCGAAGTTGGTGGTCAGCGTCTCGGAGCGCGGGTCGGCCACCATCCGCCGCACCTGCCGCTCCAACTCGGCCGGGTCGCTCAGGCGGCCCTGCTCGGCCGCCTCGAGCAGATCGTCGTCCGGGATGCTGCTCCACAGGAAGAACGACAGCCGCGAGGCGAGCTCCAGGTCGGGGACGCGGTACGGCTTGCCCGCAGCAGCGCGGACCGGGTCCGACTCGATGCGATAGAGGAACTCGGGGCTCACGAGCAGGCGTCGGATGGCCAGCTCGACGCCGTCCTCGAAGCTGCCGTCGCGGCGACCCTGCGCGTAGAAGTCGAGCAGCACCTGCATCTCGTCCGCGGTGACCGGGCGCCGGTAGGCGCGCCGCGCCAGCCCCGACAGAATCTCGTGGGCGCACGACGTTTCCGCGGCGGTATCCGCCGGGCGGCAGGTGAAGATCCGCTCGCGCGATGGGGTCTCCGTTACGCCGGAGCCGCCGTAGGGACCGGTGATCGTCACGCTGCGCACGAAAGGCTGCTGCCCGGCCAGACCGCCGGGGTTGCCGGCCACGCGCGGGTTCGGGAACGGCTCACGCACCTGCTCGACCAGGGCGGACGGCTTCTTGAAGAAGGTGACGCCCACCTCGCGCGGCCCGGCGGCGACCGACATCCGGAAGTCAATCGTGGAAGCCTGGGCGTACGGGTTGTCCCGTTCGCCGTCCCGCTGCGGACCCAGCGTGATCAGCCTCACCGGCTCGCTGTCCAGCGTCACTTCCAGGTCGTGGTTCTCGCGCAGGCCCCGCGTGCCGGTCAGCTCGACCCGCACGTCGTACTCGGCGTCGCGCGGAAACAGGTGCTCGATGTAGAGGCCCCCCCGCGTACCGAACGGCAGCGCCTCGACGCGGCCGTGCTGCGGCAGATCCTGCGCCGCCTCGTACGTGTCGGCCGACATCGCGGGCGGCGCGCTGCCGACGGCCAGGCGGCTGATGGTGCGCGCCGCCGCGAGGTAACGCTCCATCAGCGACTGCGACATCCGCAGGAGGCCGCCGATGTTGTCGAAGCCGAAGCTCGCGTCGTCGGCCGGCAGGAAGTCGTCCGCGGCGATCTCCACCGCCAGCAGATCGCGGATGGCGTTGGTGTACTCGGTGCGGTTCAGCCGGTGGAACGTGGCCGTTCGGCCCGGATCGCGCGTCTCGGCCCAGGCGCTGTCGAGCTCGCTCTCGAGCCAGGTCAGGAACGCCTCGAGCTCGTCGGCGGATGGCCGCGGGCGGCCGGCCGGCGGCATCACCCCGCCGCGCAGCTTGCGGACCACTTTCTCCCACCGGTCCGCGTGGCTGCCCACCTCGGTCAGATCGAGCGTGTCGAGGGTGAGCCCGACGGCGCGGAGCTGGCCGACCAGCGGCGAGGCGGCGCGGCCCCGGCCGTTCACCATCCGCTCGTTGTGGCAGGTGACGCAGTAGCGGTCGAGCAGCGCGCGATGGGCGGCGCTGTCGTCCGATCGCGCCGCCGGGACCTCACCCGCCGAACGGGTGACGGCCTCGGCCGGCGACGCGGCGACGATCTCGGCCGCCGGTTCCTGCGCGGTCGACGCCGCGGTGGGCATTCCGCCGGCCACGAGCGCGGCAGCCGACACGAGCAACCCGACACTGATCTTCGTCACGAAGAAACACCTCGCCCGCTTGGTTCCCGAACCTCGCATGCTATTGGTTGGCGCCAGGCGTGTCAACGACTACCAGATCTCGTGCAACTCCAGGCGGAATCCCGCCATCAGGGGCTCGGCGGACAGGTGCTCCGGCGCGCGCAGACACTCGACCGAACCGTCCGGCCGGTAGACGAGGACTTCCCTGCGCTGCGGATCGATCAGCCAGCCGAGACCGGCTCCGTTCTCCATGTACTCGCGCATCTTGTCCTGGAGAACCTGCAGGCTGTCGGTCGGCAAACGCAACTCCACGACGAAGTCCGGACACAGCGGCAGAAATCGGCTGCGCTGACGTTCCGTCAGGATATCCAGCCGCTCGCGAAGGACCCAGGACGCATCCGGAGAGCGAATCGCGCCGTTCGGGAGCACGAAACCGCAGGAGGAATCGAAGCTGGCCCCGGTTCCGTCACGTCTGGCCCAGTTTCCGAGTTGCCGTGCGATCTCCGCGTTCCTGCGGCTGCTGTCGCCTCCGGCCGGCGGCATGATGGACAGACCTCCCCCGGCGGCGCGCTCGATGCGCAACTCCCGGTTCAACCGGCACAGCTCGTAGAACTGCTCGTCGTCGAGCCGCACGACCGGGGGAAGCGTCAGAAACAGCCCCCCGGCGTCGACGTTTCGGTCGAGATCCGCGTGCCGGGAAGGCATCGTCATCGTCGGTGTCGCTTCCGGTGGACCGGGGTCCAGCGTACTACAGGAGAAGGCCGCTCTTGACGCTTCCGCTGTTCGTCTGCGCCGGATTGACAGAGCCAACTCGATCCCCCACGCTCACAGCCGAATTCGAGGCCGTCGAGGTGCGCCCAACCTACCGGTGATAGGCTCGTACCGAGATGGCGTTGACGCGACGCTCGGTCATCAAGGGCGCCGGCGCGGCCGGCTCGCTGCTGCTCGCGGGAGGGCTCCCGGTCTGGGCCGGAGCGGAGCAGCCGGGCGTGCCGCCGGCGCCGCGCGACTACCTGCGACTGTCGGCCGCGCTGCTGGGGGTCGAGGCCGGCGCGTTGGAGCCGGCGCCGCGGGCGGGCGTGCCGCCACTGGCCGACACGTTCCACGCGCTGTGCGACGAGGCCGCCCCCGATGCGCTTGTGGCGCTCTTGGCCGAGTTCGGGCAGGCTGCCGCCCGTGGCGCTGCCGCGCCGGAGGTCGCGCAGCGCCTTCTGGCAGCCGAAGGAAACCCGCGGCCCGACGGCGTGGGCGCGCTGGCGCGGCTGACGATGCTGATGTGGCTCTACGGCGTCTGGTACGGCAGGATGGAGACGGCCCGCATGCCGGGCTCGGCCGCGTTCCTCGCTCCCGGCCATCGGACCGACGCGGTGGTCTCCGTCCATGCCTACCGGAACGCCTGGATCTGGCGGTTCGCCCAGACGAGCCCGGCCGGCGTCGCCGACGCACCGGGGGCGTGGTCGGAGCCGCCGCCCCACCTCGCGGAGTTCCTTCGCGAAGGCTGACCCCGACCCGAGCGCACCTACTCCCACCTTACCGATGCGCAGAACCCGGCAGGAACGTTACGACGCGGTCATCGTCGGCTCGGGCTTCGCCGGCGCCAACATGGCTTGGCTCCTCGCCCGGGCCGGCAAGCGCGTTCTGGTTCTCGAGGCGGGACCGGGACTCGACACGACGCACGGCGAGCTGCTCGAGCGCTACCTGCTGGCCACGATCAAGACGCCGACCGCGCCGTACCCGCCCGACGCCGGCGCCCTGGATCCGAGCCGCACGAACGCGCCGCGGCCGACCACCGAGGCGCTGCTGTTCGCCTGGAACGACCCAGCCCGTTCCTACCTCGAGCACGCGCCCGGGTCGCTGCCCTTCGGGAGCACCTCCGAGCGTCTCGCCGGCGGGACGGGAAACCACTGGATGGGGACCGCGATCCGCATGGACGGCGCCGACTTCTCGCTTCGATCCACCTACGGGCACGGCCTCGACTGGCCGCTCGGCTACGACGACCTGGAGCCGTACTACCGGCAGGCGGAACAGCTCATCGGCGTCGCCGGCGACCGGGCCGAGCAGGAGGAGGTCAACGGCATCCCTTACGGCGCCGGATACGACTACCCGCAGGGGCCGATCGCGGCCTCCCACGGTGACCGCGTCTTCCGGGCGCGGGTCGACGGCGCGGCGATCGCGCCGGACTCTCCGGCCCTGGCGCGCACGACGTCGACGCCGGCGGGCCGCAACGCAGGGCCCTTCATGAATCGCAGCCCCTGCCGCGGCAGCACGAGCTGCACGCCGATCTGCCCCGTGCGAGCGAAATACGACCCGCGCGTGACGCTACGGATGGCGCTCGACACCGGCCGCGTCGAGCTGCTCGCCAAGACCGTGGTCGACGCCGTTCATATCGACGAGGGCGGCGCGGTGACCGGCCTCCACTACCTGACCTACGACGACGTCTCGGTCCCGGCCGCCACCGGGCGAACCGGCGAGGGGGTCGCCACGGCCGACGTCTACGTCCTGGCCGCGCACGCCATCGAGAACGCGCGCATCCTGCTGAACACCGAGCGGGTCACCGGCCGGCCCGTCGCCAACTCGTCGAGACTGGTCGGGCGGCACCTGATGGACCACCCGGTCCATCTCGCCTGGGGCCTGATGCCGGCCGCAACGCCGTTCTACGGCTACCGGGGGCCGCAATCGACCGCTGGCGTCGAGACGCTGCGCGACGGCCCGTTCCGGCGCAGCCGCGCCGCCTGGCGCATCGAGATCGGCAACGGCGGCTGGACCTGGCCGATCGGCGATCCCTACGTGACCGGCGCCGACTTCATCTACGGCCGCAACGACAGCGGCACCAACCCGGAGCGGAGCATCCTGTCGAACCGGCGATACCTGGAGGCCGTCAACGGCATCCTGACGCGGCAGCTCCGGCTCGCCTTCCTGGTCGAGCAGGAAGCGGACCCGTCCAACCGGGTCGAGCTGTCCGACACCTGGACGGACAACCTGGGCATCCCCCGGCCGCGCATCGCCTACGGCGTCTCGGACTACGTGCGGGCCGGCTTCGCCTCGGCGCGCGCCGCCACCACGCGCATCATGGGCCTGCTCGACGCGACGGACCATACGGCGACGAACCCGAGCGCGCCGGCGGCCTTTCGCCACGACGGCCGGGACTACAACTACCGCGGCGCCGGCCACATGTGCGGCACCCACGTCATGGGCAGCGCCCGCGCCAATTCCGTGGTCGACGCGGAGCAGCGGACCTGGGACCACCCCAACCTGTATCTCGCCGGCTGCGGCTCGATGCCGAGCGTCGGCACGCAGAACCCCACCCTCACCATGCTCGCTCTCGCCTGCCGCACGGTGGACGACATCCTCGCGCGGTCGAGGTAGGTTGGGCGGAAAGCGGAGCCGCAAGGCGACGGTTTCCGGGCCAGGGGTGTGCGC
>WTFV01000062.1:13013-33965 GCA_011523845.1 Acidobacteriota bacterium
CCTGGAGAGGGTTGGTTGGGCGGAAAGCGGAGCCGCAAGGCGACGGTTTCCGGGCCAGGGGTGTGCGCCGTGGAACGGGGCACACTTCCTGGAGAGGGTTGGTTGGGCGGAAAGCGGAGCCGCAAGGCGACGGTTTCCGGGCTACGATGGAACGGTCGATGGGTGCGTTCAAGGTCGACTGCGAGCTTCAGGAGCTCACGGGGATACAGCCGCCGGTGAGCATCGCCGGCGTGATGGTGGACACGGGCTCGGAATACACCTGGCTGCCGGAGAAACTGCTGGCACAGGCGGGAATCGGGGTGCGCAAGAAGGACCTCGCGTTCGTCATGGCGAACGGCACCCGGATCACGCGCGACGTCGGCTACGCGTTCCTGCGCAGCAGCGGCTTCGAGACCGTCGACGAAGTGGTGTTCGCGCGACCGGGCGATCTGCGCCTGCTCGGTGCGCGCACGATCGAGGGATTCGCCGCCCTGGTCGATGCGCGCCGAAAACGGCTCGTCGCCTCCGGCCCCCTGCCCGTGGCGGCGGGTCCAGGCAGGTCCAGCAGATCACGTACACCTGGGCTCGCACGCGCTCGTGCCGCAGCTCGTTCGACACTTCGTCGAGCAGCTCGATGAGCTGCTCCCGGTTCAGCATGGCGCTCACGGCGCCCATTCCTCGGTCTCTCCGCCGCGACTGTCCAGGTCCTTCGGGTCGGGGACGGCCCCGTGGCGCAGGAACGCCGCCGGCGCGAACATCAGCGCCTCGCGCCGGATGACGGGCACCGGGCTGAGAACCCACGTGTCCTCGAGGAAGCGCTCCCGCTCGTGCACCCACTCTGGCGGCTCCAGGTCGTGCCGTGCGGCCACGTGCTCGACCATGGCCGCCAGCAGCGCGTCCCGGCGCGTTCCAGTCAGCGGCACGCGTTCCTCGAGCGTCTTCCGCTGCTCTTCGCGTCCCAGCGCGTGGAAGCGTCTCGGCAGGCTGCAGACGATCGCGCGCTGGATATCCCGGTCGGGCCAACCGTCGGCGATGCCCTCGATGTAGTTCGACAGCCGGAACGCCGGAATCAGATCGCTCATGGTTCTTCCTGCTCGTTGCCGGCTGGCGCCACCCGCGCCGGCCAGCAGTCCTTCAGGCTCTCCTCCCGCCACGCAGCCTGGTGAAGCTGGACGTCTCCGCGGGCGCACGGACGCCGTGCGCCGGCTCGTCCGCCTCGTTTGTCGGGCGAGTGCTGCCGTCAGGCCGCGTCGCGGTCGCGGCGGCCGGCGAGGAAGCCTTCGAGTGAGCCTTCCATCTTCGCCATGCGCTCTCGCAGCTCGGCGAGCGCGTGCAGTACGGTATCGAACCGCGTGTCGATCCGCTCGTGGATGTCTCTGTTCGACGCGTCGAGCCGCTCGTTGAAGCCCTTCGCCAGCGCGTCGAACCGCTCGTTGACGTCCTTTGTGGTGCTGTCGAGGCGGTCGTGCAGCTTCCGGATGTCGCTCCGAAGCCACGCGAAGAGCGCGACAACGAGAGCCGGCGTGAGCAGGTCCGTACTTTCCGGCATTGTTGCCACTCTACATAGAAACTCGTGGTCGCGACACCCTCCGCGGTCCGAATCAATCGCGCCCCGATGTCCCGGTCGCCACGCCCTGGAGTCGGGGTTTCATGACTACGGGGTCCGGCCACGGCCGGGTGGCGAACTAGCATGCGATCGCGTCACAATTGACGCACTCGCTCATGCCGGCCGCAACGGACATCCGAAACGCCATCGGCGCCGCGTTGCGCGCCGTCGCCGACCCCGACAGAGCGCCGCGACAGCAGGCGTACATGCAGTCCCAGATGCCGTTCCTCGGCGTGGCCGTCCCGCAATGCCGACGGATCGTGGCGGCGGCGTTCAGGGCTCATCCGTTGCCCGACGCCGACGCGTGGGAGGTGGCCATCCTCTGGCTGTGGCGCCAGGCCGCGTTTCGCGAGGAGCGCTACGCGGCGATCGAGCTCCTGACCCTGCCGCCCTGCTCGCGCTGGCTCGAACCGCGGCGCAATAGAGTGTTGACGGGATCTCGCGGGTACAGCGCGGGGAAATCGCGGCCTCATGAATGAGTCCGCAGGCTCCTACCTGCCCGCAGCGTCGCGCAACCCCTTCCAGGTGCTGCAGCACATCGCCACGAGCACCAGCGCGAACGGAAAGCCGGTGGCGAGCGCCGCGGCCTGCAGCGCCACCAGCCCGCCGCCGAGCAGCAGGGCGATCGCGACGAGGCCTTCGAACACGCACCAGAAGACGCGCTGGACAACCGGCGGGTCGAGCTTGCCGCCGGCGGTGATCGTGTCGATGACGAGCGATCCGGAATCCGACGAGGTGACGAAGAAGACGACCACCAGGACGATCGCGATGCCCGAGGTCACGCCGGCGAGCGGCAGCGCCTCCAGCATCCTGAACAGGGAGAGCTCCGGCTGCTGCGCCTGCACCGCGTCGACGACTCCCGTGTAACCGCCGTCGACGTACTGCGATACCGCGGTCCCGCCGAAGGCGTTCATCCAGAGAACCGCGATCAGCATCGGGGCGCCGAGCATGCAACCGACGAGGCCGCGCACCGTGCGGCCGCGCGAGACCCGGGCGATGAACATGCCGACGAAGGGGGACCACGAGATCCACCACGCCCAGTAGAACGTGGTCCAGCCGTGCATGAATCCGTGGTCATCGCGGCCGACCCAGTTGCTCAGCGGTCCGATCGCCGCGAGATAGGCGCCGAGGCTGGTGAAGAACCCCGCCGCGACCTCGAGGGTCGGTCCCGCCGCCAGCACGAACGCGAGCAGCAGCAGGGCGAGCAGCAGGTTGGCCTGACTCAGTCGTTTCACTCCCCGGTCCAGCCCCGCAATCACCGACGCCGTGGCCATCGCCGTGACGGCGGCGATCAGCAGCACCCGGGTCGCGTCGGTCGCGGGGATCCCGAAGAGGTGCTCCAGCCCCGCCGCAGTCTGCCCGGCCCCCAGGCCGAGCGAGGTCGCGAGCCCGAACAGCGTCGCGAACACCGCCAGCGTATCGACGACATGGCCGACCGGCCCCCACACCGCATCGCCCAGGAGGGGGTGGAACGCCGACCGCGGCGTCAGCGGCAGCCCGAGGTTGTAGGCAGCGAAGGCAAGCGAGAGCGCGACCACCGCGTAGATGGCCCACGGGTGCACGCCCCAGTGGAAGATGGCGGCGGCCATGCCGATCCGGCGAGCGGCAGCGGTATCGGCCGGGTCGAGACCGAGCGGCGGGCTGCGGAAGTGCTCGATCGGCTCGGCCACCCCGAAGAACATCAGGCCGATACCCATTCCTGCCGCGAACAGCATCGAGAACCAGGCCGGGCCGGAGTAGTCCGGCCGCGCGCCGGCACCGCCGAGCCTGACGCTGCCGAGCGGGGTGGCCACCAGCAGCAGGCAGAAGAGGACGAAGGCATTGCCCACGCCCATGAACACCCAGTCGAACGTCGATGTGAGCCAGGCGCGCAGCGCCTCGAAGGCGAGCGACGCCCCGCCCCGAAGAACCAGGACCGCGGCCACGAACGAGACGATGGTCAGGCTGGAAACGACGAATACCGGGTGGTGAACGTCGAGGCCGAGGAACCGGACGTTGTCCCGGCCGAGCGCGTGGTTGGTCTGCGTGGCGGTGGTGGTCATGCCGGGAGTCTGCGCCGCGGCAACCGGCCAGGCGCAGGCGACGCCGAGCCGACGCCGGACGCCCGTGGCGAAACGCCGGCTGCCATCCAGAGCGGCGCGGCGCCGGCCGACAAGGCGCGACGAGGGAGCATGTCGGACGACCGTGGGCTCCGGGCCCGGCGGCTCAGTCGAAGATCCCGAGCTGCAGCTTCGCCGCGTCGGACATCCGGTCCTTGTCCCACGGCGGCTCCCAGACCAGGTCGACCCGCGCGTCGGTGACGCCCTCGACGCCCTTGACCTTGCCCTGCACCTCGGCCGGCAGGGTGACCGCCGCGGGGCAGCCGGGCGCGGTGAGCGTCATCTCGATGACGGCCAGGCCGTCCTTGTCGACCGCAATGTCGTAGATGAGGCCGAGCTCGTAGATGTTGACCGGGATCTCCGGGTCGAACACGGTCGAGAGCTGCTCGACGATCTGCGGCTTGAGCTCCAGCGTCCTGACCGGGTCGGGCTCGATCGGCGGCGCCGGTTCCGATGACGCGGCAGCGCCCGGTCCGGCGGCCCCCCCCCCGGGACCGGTCAGTGCACTGGTGTCGAACATGGACGAAGCCGGCGGCCCGCCGGGCACGGGCAGCGGCGGCCCGGGCGCCTGGGGCGGCGGCGCGGATCCGTCCACGTGCGGCGGGACGACCGGCTGACCTGCCGGCGACGTGGCCGGTCCTTGCGTACCCCCGCCAGCCGCGCCCGGTGCGCCTCCTCCGGTCGTGGCGGAAGTGGGCGTCGCGGCAGCCGTGGATGCGCTCGCCGCTCCGGCCGCTCCGGCAGTCGCCTGCCCGAAACTGCCCGGAGCGGTCTCCGTGACTCCCCCGGCTCCCGCGGGCCGGTCACCGTCCCGGCCGCCGGCGCCGAGCGGCGGCGGCACGTCGTCGATTTTCAGGATTCCCATGCGCGTCTTCCGGAGACACGATACCACGCGCCGAGCGGGGGCCCCGCATGAGCTTTCCATCCACGGCTCCGCAGGCGAAATTGACGTATTCTCAGTAGGAGTACATACTCTTGATATGCGCCTGGGTGAACGCGGCCAGGTCACGGTTCCGAAGAACTTGAGGGACAAGTTCGGGCTCAAGCCTCACGACGAGATCGATTTCCTCGAATCGGGGGGCGAGCTCGTCCTGCGCAAGAAGCCGGCGCCTACAGCGAAACACGGCCTTCGCCGGTGGATCGGGCGTATCGGGCGGATGCCGGAGTCGGTGGACGAGTTCATCGACGACCTGCGTGGACGATGATTACGGCGGTCGACACCAGCGTCCTGCTGGACGTGCTGCGCTCCAATCCTGACTTCGTCGACCGATCGCTGGCGTTGATCGAGGCCAGCGCGGCCTTGGGTCCGCTCGTCATCTGCGATCCGGTGTACGCGGAGCTGGCCGCCGGCTTCGAGCGCGAGGAAACGTTGGGCGCCTTTCTTGCGGATGCAGGGATTCGCCGCGAGTCCCCGAACGACAGGGCGCTGTTTCTGGCCGGACGGATGTGGCGGGCGTATCGTTCCTCGGGTGGCGGCAGGGAACGAGTCATCACCGACTTCCTGATCGGCGCCCATGCGCGCGTGCAGGCCGGCCGTCTGGCCACCCGCGACCGCGGATTCTACCGTCGCCACTTCGATGGACTGACCATCGTCGAGCCTTGACAGGCTCCGCCTACTCCGTCGACACGACCTCGTGGCGATCCTCGACCGCCGCCCGCAGCGTGTGCCAGGCGAGGCTGGCGCACTTGACGCGGGTGGGGTAGTCGCGCACCCCGCCCAGGACCGCCAGCTTGCCCAGCAGCACGTCGTCGACCAGCGCGTCGTCGTCGGTGACCAGGGCCAGGAACTGTTCGAAGAGGCGCCGCGCCTCGCCGAGCGTCCTGCCCTTGACCGCGTCGGTCATCAGCGACGCCGACGCCTTCGAGATGGCGCAGCCGGAACCGAGGAAGCTGACGTCGGTGATGGTCTCGCCGTCGAGGTTGACGTAGACGGCCAGCCGGTCGCCGCACAGCGGGTTGTAGCCGTCGGCATGCCGGTCGGCGCCGTCGAGCTCCCCGAAGTTGTGCGGGTGGCGGTTGTGGTCGAGGATGACCTCCTGGTAGAGGTCGCGCAGGTCGCTCATACCGGGAACGTCTCCCGCACGCGCTCGAGCGCGCGCACCAGCAGGTCGATCTCTTCACGCGTGTTGTACATGGCCACCGAGGCGCGCGCCGTGGCCGGCACCCCGAAGCGATCCATGACCGGCTGCGTGCAGTGGTGGCCCGTGCGGACGGCGACCCCCTCGGTGTCGACGATGGTGCCGACGTCGTGCGGGTGCGCCCCCTTCATGACGAAGGCGAGGATGCTCGCCTTGTGCGCGGCGGTGCCGATGAGCCGCAACCCCTTGACCTCCGAGAGCGCCGCCGTGCCGTAGGCCAGCAAGTCCGCCTCGTGCGGGGCGATGGCCTCGAAGCCGATCCCCTGCAGGTAGTCGACGGCGGCGCCGAGCCCGACCACCCCGGCGATATGCGGCGTGCCCGCCTCGAACTTGTGCGGCAGATCGGCGTAGGTCGTCTTCTCGAACGTCACGGAGCGGATCATGTCGCCGCCGCCCTGGTACGGCGGCATCCGCTCCAGCCATTCCTCGCGCCCCCACAGGACGCCGATGCCGGTCGGGCCGTACAGCTTGTGGCCGGTGAAGGCGTAGAAGTCGCAGTCGAGATCCTGCACGTCCACCGGCATGTGGTAGACCGCCTGCGAGCCGTCGATGAGCACGGGCACGTCGCGGCGCTTCGCCATGTCGACGATCTCGCGCACCGGGTTGATGGTGCCGAGCGAGTTCGACAGGTGCACCACCGAGACGAGCTTCGTGCGCGGTCCCAGAAGTCGCTCGAACTCGTCGAGCTGCAGCGTGCCGCTGTCGTCGATGGGCGCAACCCGGAGCTGCGCCCCGACCTGCTCGCACAGGAGCTGCCACGGCACGATGTTCGAGTGGTGCTCCATGTGGGTGATGACGATCTCGTCGCCCGGGCCGACGTGGCGCCGGCCGAAGCTCTGGGCCACCAGGTTGATGCTCTCGGTGGAGTTGCGCGTGAAGACGATCTCGCACGACGCCCGGGCGTTGACGAACCGCTGCACCTTGACGCGCGCGGCGTCGTAGGCGGCGGTGGCCTCCTCGCTCAGCGTGTAGACGCCCCGGTGGATGTTGGCGTTGCCGTCGCTGTAGTAGCGGGCCAGCGTGTCGAGCACCTGCCGCGGCTTCTGCGTGGTGGCGGCGTTGTCGAGGTAGACGAGGCGGTGCTCGCGGACCATCCGCTCGAGGATGGGGAAGTCTCGCCGGATGCGCTCGACGTCGAGCGCCGGGGGCGCCGCAACGGGAACTTCGGCTGCAACGCTCATGTCATGCTCCCGGCGACCGTTGCCGCCTCGATGGCTCGCATTCGTCGGCGGGTCCCCCGGTCCGCGCCGGCATTCTCGTCAACCGGCCACATGGAACGACCCTCCGCCCGATCCGGGCAGTTGCGCCAGCAGCAGAACGTCGAGCTGATCGCGGATCGGCTCGATGGCGATGTGGTTCAGCAGGTCGCCGGCGAAGGCGTGGATGAGGACGCTCCGCGCCTGCTCCAGCCCCAGCCCGCGGGCGCGCAGGTAGAAGAGCGCGTCCTCGTCGAGCTGCCCCACCGTGGCCCCGTGCGTGCACTTGACGTCGTCGGCGAAGATCTCCAGCTCGGGCTTCGTGTTGATCTGCGCGTCCTCGGAGAGCAGCAGCGCCTTGTTGGTCTGCTTCGCGTCGGTCTTCTGGGCGTCGATGGCGACGATGATCTTGCCGTTGAAGACGGCGTGCGCCTCTCCGTCCAGGATCCCCTTGTAGAGCTCGTGGCTCGAGCAGTGCGGCTGCGCGTGGTGGATCGTCGTGTGGTTGTCGACCAGCCGGCGTCCGTTCGCCAGGTAGAGGCCGTTGAGCGTGCACTCCACCCCTTCGCCGTCGAGCAGCGCCTGCGCGTCGTTGCGCACGATGGCGCCGCCAAGGGTGACCGCGTGCGACGAGAAGTTGGCCGCCCGATCGAGCCGGACGTGCATCGCGCCGATGTGGTAACCGGACGGGCTCTCGCGCACCAGCTTGTAGTGGTCGACCACTGCGCTGGGCCCGGCGACGACCTCCGTCACCGTGTTCGTCAGGTACGGGGAATCGCCGCCGCCGTAGCTCTCGACCACCCGCACCTGCGCGTTCTCGCCCACGACGAGCAGCACGCGCGGATGGGTCATCACCGGTTCGCCGCCGGGGGGCGGCGACGTGACGAAGAGCAACTGGATCGGCTGCTCGACTACGGTGTTGGCCGGCACGCGCACGACCGCGCCGTCGTGGAGCAGCGCGGTGTTGAGCGCGGTGAACGCCTCGTTCTCGATGCCGGCGCCCGTGGCCAGGTGCGCCTCGACCGCCGCCCGGGTCTCGTTCCCATCCGAGGCGAGCACGTCCGCCAAGCTCAGGACTTCCACCCCGGCCGGCAGTGCGGAAACGTCCGAGGCGGGCGCCACGTAGCGGCCGTTGATGAACGTCAGTCCGGCCCCGAGGCCCAGCGCGTGCGGCGCCGTATCGGCCTTGGCGGCCTCGCGCTCGGCGGGCACGGCCAGCGTGAAGGCGGTGTTGGCGATCGGCGCGACGTTGGTGAAACGCCACGCCTCCAGCCGTGTGGTCGGCATCCCGAGCGCGGTGAAGCGCTCGAAGGCGCGGCGCCGCAGGTCTACAATTCCGTCCGGCGCGGCCGCGGTGCGGCGCACCGCCTCGAAGGCGTCGGCGTACGCTTCCGTGGGGGCGAGCGTCGTCATCGGCACCCCGCTACGCGCCGACCTGCTCGGCGACGCCCTCGATCCAGCCGTAGCCCTTCTCCTCGAGCTCCAGCGCCAGGTCCTTGCCGCCCGACTTGACGATGCGGCCGTTCGACAGGACGTGCACCACGTCCGGCACGATGTAGTTGAGCAGCCGCTGGTAGTGGGTTACCACCAGAATTGCCCGCTCCGGGCTGCGCATCGCGTTGACGCCGGCCGAAACGGTCCGCAGCGCGTCGATGTCGAGCCCCGAGTCGGTCTCGTCCATGATCGCGAGCCGCGGCTCGAGGACGGCCATCTGGAAGATCTCGTTGCGCTTCTTCTCCCCCCCGGAGAAGCCCTCGTTGACCGGGCGCTTCAGCAGGTCCTGGTCGATGTGGAGCACCTGCATCCTGTCCTTGACCAGGGCCATGAAGTCCATCGCGTCGAGCTCGGGCTCGCCGCGGTGCTTGCGGACCTCGTTGAGCGCCGCCTTCAGCAGGTAGGCGTTGTTGACGCCGGGAATCTCCACCGGGTACTGGAACGCGAGGAAGATGCCTTCCCGCGCGCGCTCCTCCGGCTCCATCTCCAGCAGGTCCTGACCGTCGTAGGTCACCGCGCCGGCCGTCACCTCGTACTCCTCGCGACCGGCCAGCACGGCGGCGAGCGTGCTCTTGCCGGAGCCGTTCGGCCCCATGATGGCGTGCACCTCGCCCGCCTGCACCGACAGGTCGATGCCTCTCAGAATGCCCCGGCCGGCGACCGAGGCGTGCAGATTCGTGACTTCGAGCATGCTGTGTGACGTTCCCTTCCTGCGTGCCGGCCCTCGGCCCGACTGACCGGCCGTCGCGAACCTGACTGCAATGACCCGGTCAGCCCGGCCTGTTCCAGCGCCCCGAAACGCCTCGCCGGCTCAGCGTTTCGGCCCATCCCCGGCTCCATGACCTCGCGCCGCAGCACGTCGCTGCGCCGCAAGCTCCTACCCGACGCTGCCCTCGAGGCTGACGCCGAGCAGCTTCTGCGCCTCGACCGCGAACTCCATCGGCAGCTCGCGGAAGACCTCCTTGCAGAAGCCGTTGACGATCATGTTGACCGCGTCCTCGGTCGACAGGCCGCGCTGGCGGCAGTAGAAGATCTGGTCCTCGCCGATCTTCGACGTCGAGGCCTCGTGCTCGACCTGCGACGACGTGTTGCGCACCTCCAGGTAGGGAAAGGTGTGCGCGCCGCACTTGTCGCCGATGAGCAGCGAGTCGCATTGCGAGAAGTTGCGCGCCCCCTTGGCGTTCTTGCCGATCCGCACGAGGCCGCGGTAGGTGTTCTGGCCCTTGCCGGCCGAGATGCCCTTCGAGACGATGGTGCTGCGGGTGTTCTTCCCGAGATGGAGCATCTTCGTCCCGGTGTCGGCCTGCTGGTGGTTGTTGGTGACGGCGACCGAGTAGAACTCGCCGACCGCGTTGTCCCCCTGCAGGATGCAGCTCGGGTACTTCCAGGTGATGGCCGAGCCGGTCTCCACCTGCGTCCAGGTGATCTTCGCGTTCGTGGACGCCTTCCCACGCTTGGTCACGAAGTTGTAGATGCCGCCCTTGCCGTCCTTGTCGCCGGGGTACCAGTTCTGGACCGTCGAGTACTTGATGGTCGCGTCGTCGAGGGCCACCAGCTCGACCACCGCCGCGTGGAGCTGGTTCTCGTCCCGCATCGGCGCCGTGCAGCCCTCCAGGTAGCTCACCGTCGCGCCCTCGTCGGCCACCAGCAGCGTCCGCTCGAACTGCCCGGTCTGCGCCGCGTTGATGCGGAAGTAGGTCGACAGCTCCATCGGACACTTCACGCCCTTCGGGATGTAGGCGAACGAGCCGTCGGAGAAGACCGCCGAGTTGAGCGCGGCGTAGAAGTTGTCGGACGCCGGCACCACCGAGCCGAGGTACTTGCGGACGAGGTCGGGATGGTCGCGCACCGCCTCGGAGAACGAACAGAAGACGATGCCGAGATCGGCCAGCTTGTCCTTGAAGGTGGTCGCGACCGACACGGAGTCGAACACCGCGTCGACCGCCACCCCGGCCATCATCTTCTGCTCCTCGATCGGCACGCCGAGCTTGTCGAAGGTCGCCTTGATCTCCGGATCGAGATCGTCGAGGCTCTCCAGCTTCGGCTTCTGCTTGGGGGCGGAGTAGTAGATGATGTCCTGGAAGTCGACCGGCGGGAAGTGCACGTTGTGCCACTGCGGCTCGGTCATCGTCTGCCAGACCCGGAACGCCTTCAGCCGCCACTCCAGCAGCCACTCCGGCTCGCCCTTCTTGGCCGAGATGATCCGGATGATCTCCTCGTTCAGCCCCGGCGGGACCGCCTCGGCGTCGATGTCGGTGACGAAGCCGTACTTGTAGTCCTGATTCGCGAGCTGCTCGATGTTGTCGGTCGAGGTCGCCATGACGCCTGCTCCCGGTCTACGCGACACCTCCGGCCGGCCGGTGGCCTTCGGAGAGTCGCGGTCGATGCTCGATCCGTATTCCCGACCAGAATGGTCGGATATCTGGATTCTACCGAATCGACGGGCGCGCAGGCAACCACGGGATCGTGTCGGATGAGCCGCTGTTCGAGACCGGACTGCTACTGGCAGGCGCGGTCGATCCGGCCGATCTGCATCGCCAGCTCTCGCGCTGGACCCGCACCGGGCGGATCCACCAGCTCCGGCGTGGACTGTACGCGCTGGCGCCGCCTTGGCGAAAGCAGACGCCGCATCCCTTCCTCGTGGCGAATCGGCTGGCCCCCGGTTCGTACGTCAGCGGTCTGTCGGCACTGGCCTTCGCGCACGTGATCCCGGAACACGTCGCGGAAGTTACCAGTGTCACGACCGGCAGGCCGCACATCCGCTGCACGCCCCTCGGCCGGTTCTCGTTCCGTCACGTCAAGCCCGGTCTGCTGTTCGGCTGTCGTCACGTCGACCTCGGACAGGGCCAGCACGCCTTCGTCGCGGCGCCCGAGAAAGCGCTGCTCGACCTGGTCCACCTGCACCCCGGCGGCGACGACGAAGCGTACCTCCGGGAACTGCGGCTCGACCTCGACGCGCTGCAGCTCGACGTGCTGGGCGCCTTCGCCGAAACGGCCGCGTTGCCGAAGCTGGCGCGCGCCGCCGAACGCGTTCGCCGGCTCGCCCGGAAGGCGCCGGCGTACGAGAGCCTGTGAAGGACCATCTGGCCCGACTCGTGAGCGGACGCGGACCCTTGCAGGGGCGGAACGTCGCCCGCGAGTACTTACAGGCGCGCATCCTCGGATCGCTTCAACGCGCGAGGGCGATGACCGCGCTGGCCTTCCAGGGGGGAACCTGCCTGCGTTTCCTCTTCGGCCTGCCGCGTTACTCGGAAGCCCTCGACTTCGCTCTCGAGCGCGAGCCGCCCGGGTACAGCCTGCGCGCCATCCGCAGCGAACTGTCGGCGGAGGGTTACGACGTCGACCTCCGCATCCGGGACCGCGGCGTGGTCCACAGCGCGCTGGTGCGCGCCCGCGAACGCCGCTACGCCGGGCGCCGGCCGAGCGTACTCACCCAGCCGATCAGGCAGACGGCGGCGACCCCGACCAGGTTGTGCCACATGAAGGAGACGTCGGTGAGCGTCGCCACCACGGCGACCGACGCCATGCCGCCGATCAGGCCCCAGAACGCCCCCGCCGCCGTCGAGCGGCGCATGCCCACCGCGAGAACGAAGACCCCGAGCAGCGATCCGTAGAAGAAGGAGCCGAAGCGGTTGACCACCTCGATCAGCGAGCCGAGATTGGCCGCGTACAGCGCGGTAATCGCCGCGAAGATCCCCCAGAAGCCGGTGGCCACCTTGGACACGAGGAGGTAGTGCGCCTCGGAGGCGCCGGGCCGGAAGTGGCGCCGGTAGAAGTCGATGGTGCTGGCGGCCGACAGCGCGTTCAGCTCGGCCGCGATGCTTGACATCGCCGCCGCGAAGATGGCCGCGATCAGCAGGCCGACGAGCCCGATGGGAAGCTGGCTGGTGATGAACGTCGGGAAGACGTAGTTGACGTCGCTGTAGGCGGCGTCCCCCGTCACGTCGCGCACGAGGTCTCTCGCCCGCGCCCTGACGTCGTTGACGCGCCCGTCGCTCTCGACGAACGCCGTGGTGGCCAACCTGGCGCCGTCCACGTCGCCCGCCTGCCGCGCCGCCACCACCGCCGCCGCGTCGTCGCGCCGGTCGGCGTGCGCGGCCCGGAACTCGTCGTCGAGCGCCCGATATTCGTCCGCCCGCCCGCTTGCCTCCACGGCGGGCTGGTGCGACGTGTTGAACAGCATCGGCGGCTCGGTGAACAGGTAGAAGCAGAAGACCAGCACCCCCATCGTCAGGATGAGCACCTGCAGCGGGATCTTCGCGAACGCGCTCATCAGCAGCGACTGCCGCCCGGCGTCCACCGACTTCGCGGTCAGGTAGCGCTGGACCTGGCTCTGGTCGCAGCCGAAGTAGCCGAGCATCAGGAACAGCCCGCCGATGAGCCCCGACCAGAAGGTGTAGGTCTCGTTCAGATCGAAGGTGAAGTCGATGGACTGCAGCCGGCCGGTGGCGCCCGCGACGTGCAGCGCCGGCTCGAGCCCGATGTCGTCCGGCAGGCCGACGATGAGGGCGGCCACCGCCGCCGTCACGCCCACCATGATCACGACCATCTGCTTGACGTCGGCCCAGGTGACGGCCTGCACCCCGCCGAGCATCGTGTACAGGGTTGTCGGAATCCCGATGGCCAGGATGGTGAGCGGCAGGCTCCAGCCGAGGACGATGGAGAGGATGACCGCCGGGGCGGCAATGATCACCCCCGCGCCGAGCCCGCGCGACACCAGGAACAGCAGGCTCGTCAGCGCCCGCGTCCGCGCGTCGAAGCGCCGCTCCAGGTACTCGTAGGCCGTGAACACGCGCGCCCGGTGGAAGAAAGGCACGAGCGTCACCGACAGGATGATCATCGCCAGCGGCAGCCCGAAGTAGAACTGCACGAAGCGGATGCCGTCGTCGTAGCCCTGCCCGGTGGTGCCGACCAGCGTGATCGCGCTCATCTGGGTCGCCATCACCGACAGGCCGACCGCCCACCACGGCAGCGAGCGCGACGCCAGGAAGTAGCCGTCGACGGCGCCGGTCCCCCGCGCGCGCTTCACGCCGTCGTAGAGGACCCAGGCGAGGTAGGCGACGATGATCGTCCAGTCGAGCAGGTGCATGAGACAGGCCCGGAACCGGCGGTCAGGCGGCGAAGTGCCGCGAGAGCAGCCACAGCGCCGCGAGCACCACGATCTGGACGACGACGACGGCGACGTAGGTGCGGGTCACGTGGCGAGTATAGCGGCCCGCGACGGCTCTTCTATCCCAGCGTCTCCCGATAGCGCGCGAAGCGCCGCTCCAGGTAGTCGGGCATCGGCCAGTCACCGCGAACCTCCGGGAGCCTGAGTCTCGTGCCGTCGAGGCCCTTGAGCCCCTCCAGCAACGCCCCGTCCCGCAGCAGTCCGGTAGCGCCATCCAGACTGGCCGAGTCGATCTGCTGATCGCGGTACCAGGTCGGGCGGCCCTGCCGAGGCACACCCGTCTTGATGCTGAGAGCGGCACTCATTTGTTTCGGCTTGAAGATCCCCTTGGGCCGATTCGCGTACAGCACCCTCTGGCCATCCACCGGGAAGCCTTCCGCAATCGCCTTCCAGGGCACCTTCCCCGACCAGAGCCGCGACAGCCTCTCGATGGCAGCGAACGCGGCAGCACGGATATGTCGATCCGGGTCCGGTCCGCCAAGAGATGACCGCGGCATGGTTCGTGTCCAGACGATAGCCCAATCCGGACTGCCTGGCGTACGGACGAAGGACGCGGCCGTTCCCCGCCCGACACCAGGGGGTTCCCGCCCGGAGGCCACCGGCGGTACTGTTCCGACTTGACCGCCATCATGGTCCAGTCTAGACTAGATTCCATTGCGCTTATCGCAATGGCGCGAGCGGCAGGGAACACCAACGCCAATGGTCAACTACGAACGCAAGTCCCCGCGCGCCTGGACCGTCGCCGAGGCCAAGGCCCGACTGTCCGAGGTATTGCGCCGAGCGGAGGACGAGGGGCCGCAACGAATCGGGACCCGCAAGGAGTTCGTCGTCGTCCCGGCCAGGGTCTGGGACGAAAGGAACGAACCGGGGCAGTCGCTCGGACGATGGCTGATCGAGAACATGCCGGAGTTCGGCGAAATCGAGCCACCGCCCCGTCACGCTGAAAGGGAGCGTCCCGCGCCGTTCGCCGACTGGACGGAGGATGACTGGAACGCCTTCGACCGCGAGCACATACCTCAGGACACTGACGAATGAGGGGCTTCCTCCTGGACACCAACGTCGTGTCCGAAACAGGGAAGCCGGACCCTAATCCGAGAGTGGTGGCCTTCCTGACCGACCGCGTCGATCTCTGGCTCTCGGTCATCGTGCTCTACGAGTTGGAGTACGGCGTGACGCTGATGCCGCCTGGACGGCGCCGAGACGCACGGCAGGCCAAGTTGATGCACCTGACCGCACGGTTTCACCGTCGAGTGCTGCCGGTGGGGCGCGGCGAGGCCGGACACGCCGCCCGACTCTGCGCGCACGCCCGCCGTACCGGCCGGACCGTGCACATGGGCGACGCGCTGATTGCTGGCACAGCGGCCGCGAACGATCTGGTCGTAGCAACCCGCAACACCGGCGACTTCGCCCCCTTCGACATCGAGGTCCTGAACCCGTGGACCGGAACGGTCGGGCATTGACCAGGCGCTCCGCCTGGCACTCGACCACGTTGACCGGCACGTGCACCACGTGCGTCGCGAGGCCGCCGCTGGAAGTCCGCTCGTGCCGTCTGGCGCGACCCGTGCAGTTTCACTTCTCAGCGTCCACGGTCGAAGGTCAACGTCAGTTGGCGCAAGCGCCGACACAGGACCCACTCCCGGACGACGGCGGCCGCAGCGCGGCGTCTCCGTCGGCGGTCAACGTAAGGGGAACCGGCAGATGGTACGATCGGCGACCTGATGAGCACAGAAAACCCGCCTCCGAAGCGCCTCCCGATCGCCCGCGTTCTCCTGGGCGTCGTCGCCGTCATCGCCCTCGCCGCGCTCGGCCGGCAGTTCGGCGTGTTTCTGGATCGGTTCGTCGAGTGGGTGGACGGTCTGGGCGCGTTGGGGCCGATCGTCTTCATTCTCGGCTACATGGCCACCACGGTCGCGTTCATTCCCGGATCCGTGATGACGCTGGCCGCCGGCGCCATCTTCGGGCTCGGACAGGGCGTCGTCTACGTCATGATCGGCGCCACGGCCGGCGCCTCGCTCGCCTTCCTGCTCGCCCGCTTCGTCGCCCGCGAGGCGATCGCGCAGCGGGTGGCCGGCAATCCGCGGTTCGCCGCGATCGATCGGGCCGTCGGCCGCGAGGGCTTCAAGATCGTCGTCCTGCTCCGTCTCTCGCCGGTCTTCCCGTTCAACATGCTGAACTACGGCCTCGGCCTGACGAACGTGCGCTTCGTCGACTACGCGGCCGCCTCGATCGGGATGCTGCCCGGCTCGCTCCTCTACACCTACTCCGGTTTCCTGGCGGGCGACATCGTGCGCCTGGCCGGAAACGTCGGGCCCGAACGGGGGCCCGGGTACTACGCGGTGGTGGCGCTCGGCCTGGCCGCCACGATTGCGGTGACCACCATCGTGACGCGCACGGCGCGGCGGGCCATCCGGGAGGCGACCGGGGAGGCGGAAGGCACGACCGGCCAGGTCACGCGTGCCGTCTCGAAGCGACGCGTCCACTGAAAGCAACTGCACCATAATGTGGGAACTGCAAGTCGTCCTCTTCCGATGACGGGTCCGGTGATGAGGTGCTGGGTGGCCCTCGTACTCGTACTCCCCTGCACGGTCCTCGGGCCGGCGCCCGCCGCGGCGCAGGGAGGACAGATCACCGGCACGGTCGTCGATGCGACCGGCGCCGTGCTGCCCGGAGCGACCGTCACTCTGGCGGGCGACCCGGCAGGTCCGCGGTCCACGGTGTCCGACCTCGAGGGCCGGTTCACGTTCACCGGCGTCTTTCCCGGCGTGTACACGTTGACGGTCTTCCTGAGCGGCTTCGGTCAGGCGGCGGTGGACGGCGTCGAGGTCGAGACCGATCCGGTGGAGCTTGCCGCCGTCACCCTGCGGTTGGCCGCTTTCGATGAAGCGGTGGTCGTGACCGCGACCCGCCTGGAGGAGCCGTTGCAACAGGTGCCGATGAGCATCTCGGCGGTGACCGGGGCGGACATCGAGCGGCGCGCGATCGACGACCTGACGGAGCTGGCGCGCTGGACGCCCGGCCTGACCGTGGTCGATCAGGGGGCGCGGGGCAGCAACGTCGTCATCGTCCGGGGCCTGCACACCGACGCGCTGAACGGATCGGAAGCGGCCGGGAACAACTACAACAACGGCGTCGCCACCTACCTGGGGGACATCCCGCTGGCGGTCGATCTGCGGTTGCACGACATCGAGCGGGTGGAGGTGCTGCTCGGACCGCAGGGGACGCTGTACGGCGCGGGTACGCTGGCCGGAGCGGTGCGCTACCTGCCGCGCCGCCCCGACGCCGGGCGCCGCACGCTGGAGGTCCGCGGCGACCTGTTCGCGCTGGCGCACGGCGGCGCTCCCGGATCGGACGCCGGCCTGACGTTCAACCTGCCGCTCGTCGAACGGCGGCTGGCGTTGCGCGGCTCGGTCGACCGCTTCGCCGACCCGGGGTTCATCGACTACGACTATCTGCTGCGCACGCCGGGCGTCTCGGAGCCGGAGCCGGACCTGACCAATCCCGAGGCGGTGGCGGCGAATCTGCGCTCGGAGCGCGACGCCAACACCGAGGACACCCTCTCCGCCCGCCTTTCCCTGCTGTGGAACGCCGCGCCGAACCTGTCCGCGCTCCTCGCCTATCACCTGCAGGACCAGCGGGTGGGCGCCCGGCAGGTCAACCACGCGCGGTCGTTCGACACCGGCCGCTACGTATCGGCGCACCGCTACCTGGAGCCGAACGACCGCAGGAACGAGCTGCTGAGCCTCGAGCTGACCTGGACGCCGGGAGCGGTGGAGCTGACGTCGGCCGCCGGCTACTCGCGATTCTCCGCGCGCGGACAGCGCGACCAGACCGATCTGCTCATTCAGGCGTTCGGCATCGGAGGTCTCCTGCCCGGCACCTTTCCGGCGCTGGTCCGGGCGCAGGCCCTCGACCCCGGCGTATCGGTCGCCGATCTGACGTCGCGGTTCCGCTCGTTCTCGGCCTACACGCGGGAGGACTCGCGCGAGGAGCGACTGAACTGGGAGACGCGCCTGGTCTCCACCGGCGACGGGCCGTGGCGCTGGGTCGGCGGCGTCTTCTTCAACCGCTACGACAGCCGCGGGACGAGCTTCGAGTATGCGCCCGGGCTGTCCGAATTCTCGGGCCTGACGCCGATCCTGTCCGGCACGCCGGTACGGGAGCCGGTCGAGTACTACAGCCTGGGCGTGCAGGGGGTGGAGGAGCGCGCCTTGTTCGGCGAGCTCTCCTACGACCTCGGCGAGCGGTGGCGGGTGACGGGCGGAGGCCGCTGGTTCGGCTACGGCATCGCCACCGGCAGCCTCACCGAGTTCCCGTACACCCCGATGTACAACTCGCCCTTCACCGACTACGACTCCGACGACAGCGGCGTGCTGTTCAAGGGGAGCGTCAGCTACCGGCTCGGCGACCGGACGAACGTCTACCTCACGCGCTCCGAGGGCTACCGCATCGGGGGAGGCAACAACTACCGGGTCTGCACGGACGAGGAGATCGCCCTGCTCACGGACGCCGACCCCGCCAACGACCCGCCGCAGTCGGGTTGCATCTACGCCGACCAGGCGCTGGTCCGGCCGGACACGACGACCAACTACGAGGTGGGGCTGCGGCGCTCCTGGGACAACGAGCGCGTGACCCTCGGCGGCACGCTGTTCCACGTCGACTGGACCGACATCCAGGTGGCCGGACTCACTCCTTTCAGCGCCGAGCCGATCACCCTGAACGGCGGCGGCGCCGTCAGCCGCGGGGTGGAGCTGGCGTCGGCGGTCAGCCTGACCGATGCCCTGCGCCTTCGCGGCTCGTGGTCGTACACGCATGCGGAGCTGAGCGTGGATTCGCCCGGACTGCTCGACGGCGGGGCCGACGCGTTCGAGGGGGATCGCCTGTCGGGAGCCCCGCGACAGCAGGGAAGCCTGCTCGCCTCCTATGGAACCCTGGTCGGAAACGACATGGCGTTCGACGTGCAGTACGGCTACAGCTACGTCGGCGACGTGCTCACGCGCATCGGCATGCGCGCGGGGGGCGAGACGCTGCCCGCCTACGACCTGCACAACCTGTCGGCGTCGATCTCGAGGGACGCCTGGACGCTCACCTTCTACGCCGAGAACCTGCTCGACGAGTACGCGGTGACCGGTGTGCGCCAGACGCCGGATCTGATCGGCCGCACCGAGGACGGCTTCCGGTCGCGCCGCTACTTCGCCAACGTGCTCGCCCCGCGGCGGGCGGGCGTGCGCCTGCGCTACGCCTTCCGGTAGTCGGCGGCTCGGCGGGTGACCGCCAGATGCTCGGAACGCCGGAACCGGCCAGCGGTCCGACCCACCTGCGTCCCTCGCGGGTTGCGCCGGTCGGACCCGCCGACATACAATTTTTGGGTGGGCGATTCCTCGGGATGAGGGGTGTTGTCGCCCGCATCTGGACACGGGAACGAGACTCGATTCGCCCCGCACGGATTCCCCACGGAACACGCAGCGGGTCAGAGACAGCGTGACGCTGCACGAAAGGAGTCACGACGTTGGCTGACGTGACGACGACCGAGCAAGCCGCCCCCGAGGCGGCGGCGCACGGACACGACGAACACGCCCACGACGAGCACGGCCACCACGATCTCGGGTTCTGGCAGACGTACGTGTTCTCCGTCGATCACAAGGTGATCGGGATTCAGTACGCCGTGACCGGACTGCTCTTCCTGCTGTTCGGCTTCGTGCTGATGATGGTGATGCGCTGGCAGATCGCCTACCCCGGCGAGGCCATTCCGCTGATCGGCCAGTGGCTGGGGGACGAGCGGGCGCCCGAGGGCATCATGCTGCCCGAGTTCTACAACCAGCTCGGCGCGATGCACGGCACCATCATGGTGTTCCTCGGCGTCGTGCCGCTGGCCGTCGGCGGCTTCGGCAACTACGTGCTGCCGCTGCAGATCGGCGCCCCGGACATGGCGTTCCCGAAGCTGAACATGGCCAGCTACTGGTCGTTCTTCGTCGGCGGCGTCGTGATGTTCGCCAGCTTCTTCGTGCCCGGCGGCGCGGCCAACTCGGGCTGGACCTCCTACGCCCCGCTGTCGGTCTTCGCGACCACCGGCCAGACGATGTGGCTGATCGGCATGATCTTCCTGATCACGTCGTCGCTGCTCGGCTCGGTGAACTTCATCGTCACCACCATCCAGTTGCGGGCCCCCGGCCTGAGCTTCATGCGCCTGCCGTTCTTCGTCTGGGCGCAGCTCGTCACCGCGTTCCTCCTGCTGCTCGCGTTTCCCCCGCTCGAGGCGGCCGGCGTGATGCAGTTGATGGACCGCGTGGCCGGCACCAGCTTCTTCCTGCCGAGCGGCCTGGTCTACGCCGACGCGCCGTGGGACGCGACCGGCGGCGGCAGCGTGCTGCTGTGGCAGCACCTGTTCTGGTTCCTCGCGCACCCCGAGGTCTACGTCCTGATCCTGCCGGCCCTCGGCATCGTCGGCGAGATCGTCGCCAACAACACGCGCAAGCCGGTCTGGGGCTACCGCGTGCTGGTCTACTCGGTGGTGTTCCTCGGCTTCATGTCGTTCATCGTCTGGGCGCACCACATGTTCCTGACCGGCATGGGGACGACGATGAGCTCGTTCTTCCAGACGACGACGATGATCATCTCGATCCCGTCGGTCATCATCCTGTCGGCGCTGTTCATCACGCTCTACGGCGGCTCGATCCGCTTCACCGTGCCGATGCTGTTCGCCCTGGCGTTCCTGCCGATGTTCGGCATCGGCGGGCTGACCGGGCTGCCGCTGGGCCTGTCGGCGCCCGACATCCACCTGCACGACACCTACTACGTCATCGGCCACTTCCACTACGTGGTCGCCCCGGGCACGCTGATGGCGCTGTTCGGCGGCATCTACTACTGGTTCCCGAAGGCGACCGGCCGCAAGATGAACGACTTCCTCGGCCGCGTCCACTTCTGGGGCTCGTTCATCTCGATCAACGTCGTCTTCATGCCGATGCTCTTCCAGGGGCTGGCCGGCATGAACCGCCGGATGTACGACGGCGGCGCGCAGTACCAGATGAACGCCGACGTGCTGTGGATGAACGAGTTGATCAGCATCGCCGTGTGGGTGCTCGCCCTGTTCCAGCTCCCGTTCATCTACAACTTCTTCCACAGCATCAAGCGCGGCGAGAAGGTGGACGACAACCCGTGGCAGGCCACGACCATCGAGTGGCAGGCGCCGTCGCCGCCGCCGCACGGCAACTTCGCGGCGCCGCCGGCGGCCTACCGGGGGCCGTACGAGTACAGCGTCCCGGGCGCGGCGAAG
>WTFV01000041.1 GCA_011523845.1 Acidobacteriota bacterium
GCTACCGGCTGGAGCGACAGTTGCCGGGTGGAATTTGCACCCGCTGAGGAATGGCACCTTGTCACGGCGCACCGAATTTCCAGGCTAGTGCCTGAAGAACCGCGGCACCTTCTCCGAGACTAGGTAGCCCTGCTCCGCGGAGAAGAGCGCCAAGGCTATTACGTCGTAGACGGTCCATACCGGGGACGCAAACACGTGCGTTCCGATGGGACCCAGCAGGCAGTAAGTGATGAGACAGCCGATCACCCATCCGTAGCGGCCGGGCATCAGTGTGACCCCCCGGGCGTGCTTGTAGAAGATGTAGGCCCCGAAGCTGTAGGGGCCTACGACTACGGCCAGGGCGTACAACTCCGGGCTCAACATGGTGGTTCGCTCCTGGCCGCGTTGTCCCTGGCGATCTCTAGAGCGTCAATCGCAGGCTGTTGGTCGATCGTTTTGTAATAGTCGATCGCCGCGTCGAAAACCGACTCATCCAGATCAAACGTGGCCGCCGCCTCGGCACTCATAGGTACGAGTGCCATGCTCGTGACTGGCCCGAGCCACCCGTCGCGCCCGTCTGCGGTCTCCACATGGAACCAGGGAGGTTCTTCGAGGCTGGTTCGCGCCACGATCCGGAACACCGCCCCTGTGAGGAGATCGCCCTCCTCTCCCGGTGGGAGTCTGATGAATGGGATCGGCCCGAGCCTCCGCGGCGGGCTGCTGTACAGTGTCATGTCATCCGTCGCCACGAAGACGCTGAGCGGCGGCTGCGCCACCATCACCGCCGTCGCAACCAGAACCAGTGCTGCAACAACAACGCTGCGCATTCTGCACCTCCTCTAGTCCCCTCTAGTCCGGTGGAACCACTCGGCACCCCGCCTCGTGCTACTCCAGCACCCGAACAGGCCCTCAACCTCCCCACGGTGGCCGGTAACCCCCCGGCCGCCATGGCCGGGCGCCAGCAGTGCGTCCTGTTCCAGACGAAGTCGTACACCATAGTACTCCACGGCGGCCGGCTCGATCGCCTCGGCCGTCTGCGCGGCGGGTCGGCCGCACTCGTGCAGATACGCGCCGACGTGACGTTCTTGACGACGGCGTGTGAAAGTCGAAAGCTGATGCAGGGTCGCGCCAGGGCAGGCGGTGCGATCGGGCCGTCGTGTCCAGCGCCGCCTGGGGCGATGTGCCCCTTCCTCGGAGAGGACGAATGTGGAGGGGAGCGACCGACCCGGCAGGTGCGACGCAGGCGCATCTGCCGGGTCGGTCGCTCCCTCCTTGATCCCTACCCTGCGCCGTTGATTGACTCTGCTTCCCGATCCGCCCCCTCTATGTCGCCTTCCCTCTCCCACTTGCCGATATCGTCGCTGCAATCGTGGCGTTCTGGCTTGCGCCTCTGCACCTGTCGCCGTGCCCGGCCCCTGTTGGGCGGGCACGGCACCGGTAGCGGTCGGACCGGTCGGACTCCCGTTCCCCGGGACAACGGAGCGGAGCTTTTCGTCTGGAACGAGGGCCAGCCTTCCGGCTGGTGGAACGAGGGCCAGCCTTCCGGCTGGTGGAACGAGGGCCAGCCCTTCCGGCTGGCCCGCAAGAGCGAGGCCCGTCGCGCCAGGAGCGGTGCATCCCGAAGCCCTCACTGGTCACACGGAATTTCGCGGCAAACGCGCAGGTGAGCACATCATTCGGGGGCGCCAACCGCGCCCCGACGCCAAGCCGACCGCGACCCACGGCGCGCGACGCCGTGCCGGTCGGGCCGGCCTCAGAGGCTCCAGCCCTCGCGGTACTCCTCGTCGAGGAACGCGTTGGCGGCGGGCACGTTCGAGACGCGCATCCGCCTGGCGTCCCATTCGATGGCGGCGCCGCTGCGGACGGCCAGGTTGCCGAGCAGCACGACCTCGGTCAGCGGACCGGCATGCGTGTCGAAGGCGGACCCGGCGGCGTTGCGGCCCTTGCAGGCATCGAGCCACTCGCGGTAGACGCCCGGCGACCGCGGGTACTTCTTCGCCGGCGGGCTGGCCGTCACGTCCTCGTGCAGCGCGGTGGGGAACACGCGCGGCTCGCGGCCGTACATGTCCGCCCCGAGCACGCCGCTGTCTCCGACGAAAAGCTGGCCGCTGGCCCCGCCGGGCAACCGCTCGCCGGCGGCGAGCCGGGGTGGTCGCGGCGGGGCGAGGCCGCCGTCGCGCCACACGACTCGGACCGGGGGGCGTTCGCCGCGTGCCGGGAACTCGTAGACGATGCGCGAGGCGGCGGGCGCGGCCTCCGCAAAGAGCGGCGTGGTCTCCGCCTCGATGCGGGTCGGCTGGCCCAGTTCGAGCGCCCAGAACGCGGCGTCCATCGCGTGGCAGGCGATGTCGCCCAGGGCGCCGGTGCCGTAGTCCCACCAGCCGCGCCAGCGGAACGGGTGATACGCCGGATGGTACGGCCGATACGGCGCCGGGCCGAGAAAGAGGTCCCAGTCGAGCCCGGGCGGGGCATGGTGCGCTTCGGTCGGCCGCTCGACAGCCTGCGGCCAGATGGGCCGGTTGGTCCAGTAGTGCACCTCGCGCACCGTGCCGATGACGCCGGCCTCCAGCCACTCGCGGATTCGGCGGGTCCCCTCTCCGGCGTGCCCCTGGTTCCCCATCTGGGTCGCGACGCCGGTCTCGCGGGCCGCCGTCGCCAGCGCGCGCGCCTCGGCCACCGTGCGCGTCAGCGGCTTCTCGCAGTAGACGTGCTTGCCCCGCCGCATCGCCTCCATCGCGATGACGGCGTGCGTGTGGTCGGGGGTCGCGATCACCACCGCGTCGAGGTCGGGCTCCCGGTCGAGCATCTGCCGGTAGTCCTGGTAGACGCGGGCGTCGGGAAACTCCCGGAAGGTGCGGGCGGCGAAGTCCAGGTCGGCATCGCACAACGCCGCGATGTTCTCGCCGCTGCAGCCCCGGACGTCCCCGCGCCCGCGGCCGCCGACGCCGATGCCGGCGATGTTCAGCGTGTCGCTCGGCGCCTGCACGCCGGGCCCGCCCAGGACGTGACGCGGCACGATCATCACCGAGGCGGCCGACGCCGAGGCCGCGGCCACGAACCGACGACGCGAAATCTGCTTGCCCACTGCCCTTCCTCCCACTCTGACGACGACCGCGCCGGCGGCGCGAATCCGCCGAGCGACGAGCCGGTTTCGAATGATAATGAATCCATTCATCTTCCACCGCAGAGGAGCTCATCATGATGCGCGCATGCTGGCGTCGACTTCCGGCGGCCGTCGTCCTGCTCGTTCCGGCCCTGTTCACCGGCGTCGCGGCGCAGGAGCGCGACGTCGCGCCGGTCACGGACGCCATGCTCCAGAATCCGGACCCGGCCGACTGGCTGAACTGGCGGCGGACCCTCGACGGCTGGGGCTACAGCCCGCTGGATCAGATCGACCGGGAGAACGTCCACCGCCTGCAGCTCGTCTGGGGCTGGCAGATGAACACCGGCGCCAACCAGCCCACCCCGCTCGTCCACGACGGCGTGATGTACCTCGCCAACCCCGCCAACGTGATCCAGGCGCTCGACGCGGTCACCGGGGATCGCATCTGGGAGTACCGGCGGGATCTGGACGAGATGGTCGAGTCGGTGCTCGCCCCGCGCAGCCGCTCGATCGCCGTCTACGGCGACAAGGTGTACCTGAACGCGGCCGACGCCCACATCGTTGCGCTCGACCGCGGCACGGGCGAGGTAGCCTGGGACCACGAGGTCGCCGACAACGCCCTCGGCTACCGCTACACGAGCGGGCCGATCGTCGCCAACGGCAAGGTCGTGGCCGGCATGACCGGCTGCGAGCGCTACAAGGAGGACGTGTGCTTCATCTCGGCCCACGACGCCGAGACCGGAGAGGAGCTCTGGCGCACGTCCACCATCGCGCGCCCCGGCGACCCCGGGGGCGATTCCTGGGGCGACCTGCCGCTGCTGTACCGCGCCGGGGCCGACTCGTGGATTCCCGGCAGCTACGATCCCGAGACCAACCTCACCTTCTGGTCGACCTCGCAGGCCAAGCCGTGGGCCAGCGTGACGCGCGGCACCGACGGCGACGCGCTCTACAGCAACAGCGTGCTGGCCCTCGACGCCGATACCGGCGAGCTGTCCTGGTACTACCAGTTCACTCCCGGCGAGACCCACGACCTCGACGACGTGTTCGAGAGCGTCCTCATCGATCACCGCGGGCGGCGGTCGCTCTTCAAGATGGGCAAGCTCGGCATCCTCTGGGAGCTCGACCGTGACACCGGAGGCTTCGTCGCGGCCCACGACCTGGGATACCAGGACGTCCTCGACATCGACCACGAGACGGGCAGAGTGACCTACAAGCCCGAGATGATTCCGGAAGCCGGGGTGGAGATCGCGTTCTGCCCGGACTTCGGCGGCATCCGCAACTGGCGCGCGTCGGCCTACCACCCGGAGACGCAGGCGCTCTACATCCCGATCCACCCGACCTGCGTCAGCGGCGTGTTCACCGAGATCGAGCGGATTCCGGGCGCGCGATACTACGCCAACACCGGCTGGCTGTCGCGCGGCAGCACGGTGCACCCGGACAGCGAGCCCCACCGCGGCCACCTGATCGCGATGGACATCGACAGCGGGCGCATTCTGTGGCGGCACTCGACACTCACGCGCCCGGGTGCGGCCGCGCTGACGACGGGCGGCGGGCTGGTCGTCAGCGCCGACACGGACCGCAACCTGTTCATCCACGACGTGGCCGACGGCGACGTGCTGTTCCACGTGCGGCTGCCCGGCTCGCCGCAGGGATTCCCCATCACCTACGCGGTGGACGGCCGTCAATACCTGGCGGTGCCGGTGGGCGGCGACCGATCGAACGCGATCTACGTCTTCGGGCTGCCGCCGGACCACCCGTGACACGCTTCATCGACGCCGGGCGGGCTTTCCGGCCGACAGCCCGCGTCGCCTGACGTTCGCCCGGACCGGCACCAGGGCGACGACGGGGAAGCGCCGCGGGATACTGCCATGTCATTCATCGCACGCGGGGCGGCTTCTGCGACGCGATACCGAGCCGGGTGACCAGCTTGGCGAGACCCTGCCGCGACAGCCCCAGCTCGCGGGCGGCCGGACTCCGTCTGCCGCCGCTCCGCGTCAACGCGTCGTACACGAACGTCCGGTCGAAGGCGCGGCGGGCCTCGGCCAGCGTCGGACGCCGCTCCTCCGCGGCGCGGCGAATCGCGGCCGGCAGCAGTTGCGGCCCGACCTCGCCATGCGCCGGCGCGGCGACGGCCAGCGCGGCCAGCACGTTCTGCAGCTCCCGAACGTTGCCCGGCCACTCGTGCGCGGCCAGCGCGTTCATCGTCTCGGGCGCCAGCCGGGCGCGGCCCCGCGTCTGCACGAGGGTGCGGTCCCAGTAGTACGTGGCGAGCCGCGCGATGTCGGCGCCTCGGTCCCGCAGGGGCGGCACCTGCAGATGGACCACGTCGAGGCGGTACAGCAGGTCATGCCGGAACCTGCCCTTCGCGGCTTCGGCGGCCAACGAGCGATTGGTGGCGGCCACGACCCGCAGATCCAGGCGCCGGGTCACGTTCTCGCCGACCTTGCGGATCTCTCCGTCCTGCAGGGTGCGGAGCAGCTTCGCCTGGGCGCGGGGCGACAGCTCGCCGACCTCGTCCAGAAAGACGGTGCCCCCGGAAGAGGCCTCCAGCAGCCCGCGGCGAGACTGCACGGCCCCGGTGAACGCCCCCTTGGCGTGACCGAACAGCTCGGTCTCTATCAGGTCGTCGCTGAAGGTCGCGCAGTTGACCGCGGCGAACGTCTCGTCGCGGCGCGGTCCCTCTTCGTGCAGAGCGCGCGCCACGAGCTCCTTTCCGGTGCCGCTCTCCCCTTCGATCAGTACCGGGAACGGCGCGGCGGCGGCCCTGCCGACCTCGTCGCGCAGCGCGACCATGGCTTCGCTGTCGCCGATCAGCCGGGCGACGCCGATGGCGACGCGACCCCTGCTCCGCGTGTCGTTCCATGTCCCGCGGACCGCCACGCGGCCACTCCCAAGCAAGGAGCGCGCCATTCGTCCGCATCCGGCGCACGCGGGGCCGTGCGTCGACACGGCCCGACCGGAGCGCAGTTTCCACACTACAATCGGCCGGATGATTCGGCCGATCCTGCGCTATGGCGACGACGTGCTCCACCGCCCCGCAACCGACGTCGACGAGATCACGCCGCGGCTCGATGCCTTGATCGACGACATGATCGATACGATGTACTCCGCATCGGGGATCGGTCTTGCAGCGCCCCAGATCGGGGTACCCCTCAGGCTCTTCGTGGCGGACCCCTCCTCCGGACAGGAGGCCGGCGCCCTGCTCGTCATGATCAACCCCAGTTTCATCGAACGCGACGGCCTGCAGCGGGAGGACGAGGGCTGCCTGAGCGTTCCGGGATTCAACGCCGCCGTCCCGCGCCCGTCCCGGGCCGTGATCCGCGGCATGGACCGCGACGGCTCGTCGCGTGACGTGGAGGCCACCGGGATCCTGGCGCGGGCGTTCGAGCACGAAATGGATCACCTCGACGGCTCCCTCTTTCTGGACCGCCTGCGCGGGATTCGACGCGAGATGATGCTTCGGAAGATCAACAAGCTGCGCCGCAACGGCAAGTGGTGAACCTCGTCTTCTACGGCACGCCGGACTTCGCGGCGCCGGCGCTGACCCGCCTGCTGGACTCGCCGCATCGGGTGGCCGCGGTGGTCACGCAGCCGGACCGGCGGCGGGGGCGCGGGCAGCGTATCGCCCAGCCTCCCGTGAAGCGGCTGGCCGCCGCGCAGGGCGTTCCGGTCCTGCAACCCGAGCGGCCGGGGGACGCCGCGTTTCTGGCCACGGTGTCGGCTCTCGAACCGGACCTCGCGGTCGTCGCGGCGTACGGCAGGATGCTGCCCGACGCCCTGCTCGCCACGCCGCGTCTCGGCACGATCAACATCCATCCCTCACTCCTGCCCAAATACCGGGGGGCCGCACCGGTGCAGCGGGCGATCATCGCCGGCGAGACCGAAACCGGGGTCACGATCATGCGCCTGGTGCGCGAGATGGACGCGGGCCCCACGTTTGCCCGACGCGTACGGGCGATCGCGCAGGACGAGACCAGCGACGTCGTCGAGGCGGACCTGGCGCGCCTGGGCGCGGACCTGCTGCTGGAGGTCGTCGACGCGCTCGAGACCGGCACGGCGACCGAGCACGCACAGGACCACGCGGCGGCCACGTTCGCGCCCCGGCTGTCGCGCGAGGACGGTCGCATCGACTGGCGGTCGCCCGCGCCGGCGATTCACAATCTCGTGCGCGGCCTCCACCCCTGGCCGCATGCCGCCGGCGTGCTCGGCGGCGCCCGGTATCTCATCCACCGCACGGCGCTCGCGGCGCCGGCGCGACCGGCGGCGCCGGGCACCATCCTGGAGGCCTCGGGAGACCGGCTCCACGTCTCCACCGGACACGGCGGCGCCGTCGCGATCCTGGAACTGCAGCCCGAGGGCCGGCGACGGCTCGAGACACGGGCGTTTCTCGCGGGTCACCGCTGGTCCCCGGGCCAACGCTTCGACCCCGTTTCCCCGTGAGCGCTCCAGCCCGGCGGGCCGCGCACAACGTGTTGCGCAGTGTCCACACGGGGCGCAGCGATCTGGCGACGGCGCTCGAACGGGCCCGCGGCCGGCTCTCGGACCCGCGCGACCGTGCGCTGGCGGGAGAGATCGCCATCGGCGTCCAGCGGCGGCGGTCGGCCATCGATCACCTGCTCGCCCAGGCCGCCTCCCGGCCGCTCTCCGCGATCACGCCCGCGGCGCTCGACCTGTTGCGGGCGGCCACCTACCAGCTCCGGTACCTGGACCGGATCCCGGCGCACGCGGCGGTCGCCGACACCGTCGAGCTGGCGCGCGAAGCGGGCGTCGGGCGGGCCGCCGGCTTCGTGAACGCCGTGCTCCGGGTTCTCGCCGACAGGCGGCGGCCGCTCGAACTGCCCGCGGCCCCGGAGACACGCCCGGGTGGCCCGTACCGCGGCGAACACCGGCGCGCGTTGCTCGACTATCTGGCCATCACGCTGTCTCACCCGCGGTGGCTCGTCGAGCGCTGGCTCGACCGCCACGGCCTCGCGGCCGTCGAAGCCTGGGCGCGGTTCAACAACGCGGCCGCTCCCGTCACGCTGTGTGCGAATCCGGCGCGCAACACCGCGACGGAGCTGCGCGGCGTTCTCGATGCGCAGGGCGTGCGCACGACCGCGACGAAGCTGGCTCCCCACGGACTCGTGGTGACACGGGGCGACCCGCTGTCCACCCCGGCCTCCGCCGAAGGGTGCTTTCTCGTCCAGGAGGAGGCGTCGCAACTGGTGGTCGAGCTCGCCCGCCCCGCGGCGGGGAGCCGGGTCCTCGACCTGTGCGCGGCTCCCGGCGGCAAGACGGCAGGCCTGGCGGGATGCACGGGCCCGGGCGGCTTCGTCGTCGCCTCCGATCTCAGGCCCCGGCGGGTGGCGCTGCTCGCCCGGCTGCTCGCGCGCGTGCGGCCGCAGGGGGTGGCCATCGTGCGACTGGACGCCACGGCCCCACTGCCGTTCGGACCCGTGTTCGACCGCGTCCTGGTCGACGCGCCCTGCTCGGGCCTGGGCGTGCTCCGGCGCGACCCGGACATCCGCTGGCGGCGCGGCCCGGACGACCTGCCGGCGTTCGCCGCGACCCAGCTCGCCATGCTCTCGCGGGCGGCGGAGACCGTGCGGCCGGGCGGACGTCTCGTCTACGCCACGTGCTCGAGCGAGCCGGAGGAGAACGACGAGGTCGTCGAGCGGTTCCTGGACGATCGGCGGGATTACGATCTCGTACCCGATGCGAACCCGGCGCTCGCGCCGCTGGTCGACGGCAGCGGCTTCTTCCGCACCCTGCCGTTTCGTGACGGCGTCGAGGCGCTGTTCGGCGCGGTACTGGCGCGCCGGGACCGCTGATCTTGTGCCGCCGTCGAATTGTTTCTACACTGGAGGATCGGATGCGATTCCGCGTACGGCTCCTGAAGATCGGCAGGCTCGGGCTGCTCGCCGGCGCGCTCGGCGGGACCTTCGGACTCTCGGTCTTCGCCGGCATGCAGGTCGCCCTGAAGACCCGCGAAGTCACGACGCCCGACCTGCGCGGCCTGAGTCCGCAGGAGGCGGATCGCCGACTCGCCGGCGTGGGGCTCCACACGCGCATCGAGTCGCTCCGTCGCATCCACCCGGCCATCGAGGCGGGTCTGGTGGCCGAGCAGGATCCTCTGCCCGGCATCACGACGCGCCGCCGGCGCAACGTCAAGCTCTGGCTCAGCTCGGGCCCGAACCGGGGCGAGGTTCCGGCGCTGATCGGCGAGTCCGAGACGGGCGCGCGACAGCGGCTGCAGGACAACGTGTTCCTTCTCGAGGGCGTTTCCGAGATTCGCTCGAACCGCTATCCGACCGACGCGGTCGTCGCGCAGGAGCCGCCTCCGGCGAGCAACGGCGAGGCCGTGTCGCTGCTGGTCAACCGCGGCGAGCGCGGCCGCACGTACGTGATGCCCAATCTCATCGGCGTGGCCGGAGACGGAGCCGCGGAAATCCTGCGCGGCAGGGGCTTCCGGGTAACGGTCGTCGGCGACCATCCGTACCCGGGCGTCGCACCCGGCATCGTGATCCGGCAGGCGCCCGAGCCGGGTCTGCAGATAGCCCAGAGTGAAACGATCTCGCTCGAGGTGAGCCGGTGACGGTCGCCCCGAACATTCGGATTGCACCTTCCATTCTGGCGGCGGACTTCGCTTCACTCGGAGACGCGGTCCGCGCCGTCGAGCGCGGCGGCGCGGACCTGCTGCACGTCGACGTCATGGACGGGCGGTTCGTTCCCAGCATCTCGATCGGTCTGCCCGTCGTCGAAGCGCTCGAGCGCGTCGCAACCGTACCGCTCGACGTGCACCTGATGGTGGTGGAGCCCGAACGTCACGTGGAGCCTTTCGTGGCGGCCGGCGCCGCGATGGTGTCCGTGCATCTGGAGGCCTCGCCGCACGTGCACCGAACGCTGTCCACGATCCGCGGTCTCGGCGCCGCGGCCGGCGTCGCCATCAATCCCGGCACGCCCGCCGCGTCGCTGGAAGCGGTGGCCGACTCGGTCGACTACGTCGTGGTGATGTCCGTCAACCCGGGCGCGGCCGGCCAGCCCTTCATTCCACGGAGCGAGTCGAAGGTGCTTCAGGTGCGCGAGCTGCTCGACCGGGCGGGCAACCGCGCCCCCGTCGAGGTGGATGGCGGCATCGGTCCGGTGAACGCCGCCCCCCTCGTCGCGGCGGGCGCGGAGATCCTGGTGGCTGCATCGTCCATTTTCGGAACGGCCGACCCGACCCTGGCCGCGCGGCGGCTCCGTGACCGGGCGCTGGCGGGCGTGACGGCGACCGAGGGCGCATAGCAGGTCCGTGGCCAGCGGCTCGTGTCAGATTCGGGTGCGCTATGCCGAGACCGACAGGATGGGCGTGGCCTACTACGCGAACTACTTCGTCTGGTTCGAAGTGGCGCGCTGCGAGCTGTTGCGCTCGCTGGGGGGCCGGTATCGCGACCTCGAGGCCGGGGGGCTGCTTCTGCCCGTCGTCGAGGCGCACTGCGACTACCGCGCTCCGGCCCGCTACGACGACGACCTCGACGTCCTCACGACCGGCTCGATGCGATCCCGCGCGCGCGTGGCGTTCGAGTACGAAGTCCGCCGCGGCGTCGAGCGCAGCCTGCTCGCGGTCGGTCACACCATCCACGCCGCGACGGACCCGTCCGGCAAGCCGTTGCGGGTCCCTCCCGATCTGCGGGAGATGCTGACATGAGGGCTCTGGTCACCGGCGCCGCCGGCTTCGTGGGCTCGCATCTGTCCGACCGGCTCCTCGAGCGGGGCCACGAGGTCATCGGCATCGACTGCTTCACGGACTACTATCCGCGGGCGGTGAAGGACGCCAACCTGTCCTCGCCGCGCGGTCGGGCGCGATTCCGCTTCATCGAGTCCAGCATTCAGAAGGCGCCGTGGCCCGCGCTGCTCGACGGCGTGACGCACGTGTTTCATCTCGCGGCGCAGGCGGGCGTGCGCAGCAGTTGGGGCAGCGAGTTCTCCATCTACACTGCCGCCAACATCGACGCGACGCAGGTTCTGCTGGAGGCCTGTCGAGATCGCCCTCTCGAACGGTTCGTGTATGCCTCGAGCTCTTCGGTCTACGGGGATGCGGTGGCCATCCCCATGCGTGAGGATGCGCGGCCCCGGCCGCTGTCGCCCTACGGGGTGACGAAGCTCGCGGCGGAGCACCTGTGCATGCTCTACCACGAGAATTGTGGTGTGCCGGCAGTCGCGTTACGATACTTTACGGTGTACGGTCCCCGCCAGCGGCCGGACATGGCGTTTCACCGGTTCCTGGACGCCATGCTGGCGGATCGGTCGATCGTGCTCTACGGCGATGGCGAACAGACGCGCGACTTCACGTTCGTGGAGGACGCCGTCGCGGCCACCGTCGCGGCCGCCGAACGGGGCACGGCAGGCGCGGTCTACAACGTCGGCGGCGGTTCACGCGTCTCGATGAACCAGGCAATCGACGTCCTGGCGCGGTGTACCGGGCGCACCCCCGACGTGCGGCGGGACGAGCCGCAGAAGGGCGACATGCGCGATACGTTCGCCGACACCGCCCGCGCCCGCGCCGATCTCGGGTTCATGCCCAGGGTGTCCCTCGAAGAGGGCCTGCAAGCGGAGTATCAATGGCTCGCCACGTCACTTTCCGTCGCCTCCTGAACCTCGCGCGTTCGGCCGTGCCGGTCCTCGTCGCCGGCGCGCTGGCCGTGACCGCCTGCGGCGGCCGCGAGGCGGAGATTCCCGACCTCACCGAGGCGGACGCCGACCAGATCCTGTTCGAACGCGGCACCGCGGCGATCGAGGAGGGCTCCTGGTCCACCGCGCGCGAGTACTTCGTGCAGATCCGGGACAACTACCCGCAGAGTCCCCTGCGCGCCCAGGCGCGTCTCGGCGTCGTCGAGTCGTACGAAGGCGAGGGCACGGACCTCGCCTACCTCTCGGCGCTGAACGAGCTGCAGGAGTTCCTCCGTCTGTACCCGCCGACCCACGAGCTGGCGCCGGAGGCCCAGTTCAAGGTGGGCATGGTCTACTTCAACCAGATGCGCCGGCCGGAACGAGACCAGTCCGAGACCCGGTCCGCCGTCATCGAGTTCGAGACCTTCATCGAGCAATACGCCGAGTTCGCCGACCCGCAGCTCCTGGCGGATGCGCGAGCGCGATTGCGAGAGGCCCGCGATCGCCTGAGCGACTCGAACTACCTGGTCGGACGCTTCTACTACCGGCTCCGCTACTATCCGGGCGCCATCGACCGCTTCCGCGAGATCCTCGACGAGGATCCCGGGTACACGCGGCGGGACGCCGTCTACTTTCACCTGGCCGACGCGCTGGCGACGATCGACCGCGGACCGGAGGCCCTGCCGTTGTTCGAGCTGCTGATCTCGGAGTTCCCGAGCACGGAGTATCTCGAGGACGCGAACCTGCGGATCGCGGAGCTGAAGGTCGCGATGGACCTCGACAGCCAGTAACGTCGTGCCTCAGCCGGCGCTTGCGCTCTTCTTCCCCATGGTGTGGCCGCCCGCGTCCGGCGCCGGACGCGCGGGCGCCTGCCGGCCGGCTCCCGCATCGAAGGGGGTGGCCTTCGCATGCGCCAGGACGCCGCCGAAACGGCGATAGTAGTCCAGCGCGGACCACAGCGACGCCACCAGCACCAGCCAGAGCGCCGCCTGGCCGAGCAGCCAGAACAGCCAGACGTGGTTTCCGAGCATCAGAAGCAGGATGGCCACCACCTGCGTGACCATCTTGACCTTGCCGAGCGGGGATGCGGGGATCGTCACGCCCCGTGCGTAGGTCAGGCTGCGGAACACCGTTATGGCGAGCTCGCGCCCGAGGATGACGGCCACCATCCAGGCGGACGCCATTCCCATCTGCACCAGCGACACGAGCGCGGCCGTGATCAGCAGCTTGTCGGCCAGCGGGTCCATGAGCTGACCGAGCTGCGTCACCTGCCGCCGCCGACGGGCGAGGTAGCCGTCGAGCCAGTCGGTCAACGCGGCGGTCCCGAAGATGGCCGCACCCAGGAACTCCTTCGGCATGCCGAAGATGAGCTCGGCCTCGAACCGCGTCAGCAACACGACCACCAGCAACGGAACGAGGAAGATACGGGCCAGCGTAAGCGCGTTCGGCAGGTTCATGGGATGCTCTACCGCTTGCCCCGTGCGCTCATTGTACTCCGGCTGCCGCGGCACGCCATCCGAGCGTCGGGGGCACGCGGCAGAATCCGCCGCGCCCCCCGGAGGCCGGGCGGCGACACGCTATGATCGAGCGCCATGAAGGCGCTCCTGCTCGCCGGAGGCTCCGGAACACGCCTCCGGCCGCTCACGCTCAACACGCCGAAACCGGTCGTCCCCATCTTCGATCGCCCGTTCCTGTACCACCAGATCGAGTTGCTGAAGCAGTTGCCGGAAGTCGACGAGATCATACTGAGCCTCAACTACCATCCCGACCGGATCGAGGCGGTCGTGGGACGCGGTGACGACGCCGGCCTGCCGATACGCTACGTCGTCGAGCCGCGTCCGCTGGGAACGGGCGGCGCCGTCAAGTTCGCGGCCCCGCACCTCGACGGCACGACCATCGTCTTCAACGGCGACGTCCTCGCGGAGACGGATCTCGCCGCGCTCGTCGAACACCACCGGACGCGTCGCGCCCGGGCGACGATCGTGCTCGCACCGGTCGACGACCCGGCGCGGTACGGCCTGGTGGAAACGGACGGCAACGGCAACGTCACGCGGTTCCTCGAGAAGCCCGATCCGGCCGACATCACCTGCAATACGATCAACGCCGGCATATACGTGCTCGAGCCCGACACGTTCGATCGGATTCCGGCGGAGACGAAGTACTCGATCGAGCGCCGGTACTTCCCTTCGCTGGTCGAACGCGGCGACGTCTTCACGGCCTACGTCGAGCGCGGGTACTGGCTCGACATCGGCACGCCGGCGGCCTACCGGCAGGCGCACCGCGACATCCTCGACGGCCGTTGCCGGTCGGGATGCGCGACGTTGGCCGGCCCGGGCAAGGCAACGGTGGCCGGCAGCGCCACGGTGGCCCCGACGGCGCGCCTGCGCGAACCCTGTTTCGTCGGTTCCGGCGCCACCGTGCATCCCGAAGCCGAGATCGGCCCGCACGCCGTCCTCGGCAGCGGCAGCGTGGTGCGCGCCGCCGCCACGGTTCGCGACTCCGTGGTGTGGCCCGAGTCGATCATCGGCGCCGGCGCGATGCTCGACGGCGCCATCGTCGGTCATCGCTGCCGCATCGGCGACCATGCGCGCCTCGGCCCCGACCTGGTCCTGGGCGACGACTCGACCCTGACTCCCCACACACGCTGCGGAGCCCTGCGAACGACGCCATGACTCACACGATCGACCCGAGCATATTCAAGGCCTACGACGTGCGCGGGGTGTACGGCGCCGAGATCACTGCCGATGCGGCCCGGCTGATCGGGCGGGCCTTCGTCGCCTATCTGGGCGCCGACCGCATCGCGGTCGGCAGGGACATGCGGACCAGCGCTCCCGAGATTGCCGCCGCCTTCATCGACGGCGCGCTCGCGCAGGGGGCGAACGTGGTCGACTACGGCCTCGTCGGGACCGACATGCTCTACTACGGCGTCGCGCGGGACGACCTGGACGGCGGCGCGATGATCACGGCATCGCACAATCCGAAGGAGTACATCGGCATGAAGCTGGTGCGGCGGCAGGCCCTGCCGCTGAGCGGCGACGCCGGCATCGGCCACATCCGCGACATGCTCCTCGACGACCGGATTCCGCCGGCGCCGCGGTCCTCCGGAAGGCGAACCGGGGCCGACATCCTCGCCGGGTACGTCGAGCACGTGTTCTCCTTCATCGACGTCGATGCGGTCCGTCCGTTCGACCTCGTGCTCGATGCCGGAAGCGGCGTGGCCGGCCTGGTGGCGCCGCATCTGTTCGAGCGGTTGCCCTGCCGCACGACACGCCTCTGCTTCGACGTGGACGGCACCTTCCCGCACCACGAGGCCAACCCCCTGATCGAGGAGAACCGGCGCGATCTCGTCGCGCGCGTCAAGGCGGACGGCGCGGACGCCGGCATCGCCTGGGACGGCGACGCGGATCGCTGCTTCTTCGTCGACGGCGACGGCGAGTTCGTGGCCGGCGACTTCATCACCGCGCTGCTGGCCGAGGCGTTCCTCCGCAAGCAGCCGGGAGCGAAGATCATCTACGACGTGCGCGCCAGCCACGCGGTCAAGGAGACGGTGGCGACCTACGGGGGCACGGCGCTGATGAACCGCGTCGGACATGCGTTCTTCAAGGCGCGGATGCGGGAGGAGGACGCGCTGTTCGGGGGCGAGGTCACCGGGCACTACTACTTCCGCGACAACTTCTTCGCCGACAACGGCTTCATTCCGGCGCTGCTCCTGCTCGAGCTCATGTCGGTCCGCGGACGGACTCTCGGCGACCTGCTGGCCCCGCTGCGCGAGACGTACTTCATCTCGGGCGAGATCAACACCCGCATGCCGGACATGGACGCGGTGAGCGACACGCTCGACCGGCTCGCCGAGCACTACCGCGACGGTCGCGTGTACCGGCTGGACGGCGTCTCGGTCGAGTACGACTCGTGGCACTTCAACGTCCGCCCCTCGAACACGGAGCCGCTCATCCGCCTGAACCTCGAGGCGGCAAGTCGAGCCGAGATGGAGCGGGAGCGCGACGAGGTGCTCGCGATCATCCGGCAGTAGCGGCGGCTGCGCGATCCCTGCGGCGCAGACTCCCCCGACGCCGGTTCAGGGTGGTCCGCGCGGTTCGGCGGCGCAGACTCCAGGGGTTGCCTCCCGGATCCCGGAGGTACCCGCCGGTACCCGCGGTACCGCAGAAAGGGGGTGCTAGAATGAAGCGATGCCACCCGAGAGCGGGAGTAACTCAGTGGTAGAGTGTCAGCTTCCCAAGCTGATCTGCAAGATCAGGAAACCCTCAGTAATTCCCGGTTTTATTGACAGAACCGCGAGTCAGAAGTGGTCAGAAGTTGTCAGAAGTGGTCTCTCGTGATCAGAAACGGCTGGCAGTCCGGCTGGCAGTCCCGGCTGACTCCGACGCCCCGCGCTTCCCGCATACTCCCCCCTGCAACACGGAAACCCCAGAACCGTCCGGCGAAGCCACACCATGACCATGAAGAAGAATCCCAACCTCCGCCGGTGGCCCGGCGACAAGCCCGAACCGAGCCGAATCGAACAGCTCACCGCGAGCATCCAGGACCACCTGAACGCGCTCGAGAGAGACACCCGCGAACTCACCGAGCACGCCAACACGGCCGCACAGCGCGGATGCACGCCCGAAGAGATCGACGCGATCGACGTCGCCTGCATGACCACGCCGCTGCAGATGCTGCTGCTGACGACGAGGACCCTCATCGACACGCTGCCCGCCGGCAGCGGCATCGACCACGAACGCGTCATCGAGATCCTCGACAGGCACGAGCGAGCCGGAGAACAGCCGCACGACCTGGCCAGCGACCTGCTCGATGTCGTGCGCGAGTGCTTCAACTACATCAGGAAGGAGGTCGCCGGCTCACCGGAAGAACGCGGCGGAGAACCCTCGACGGTCCACTGAAGGGCCGCCTGTCCAGCCCTTTCCCGAAAGCCCGCCAGAAACGCCTGGAAGCGCCCTGGGCAACCAGCAGCCCGCCGGCCCGCCATCACCACGCGCCACCCCCGCGGGCGTCGCAGCGCGGCGCGGGCGTAACCGCCGGACAGCCCCGCAGCACCGCCTCGAACACCCGCGCCTCCCAGGGCGACACGCTCAGGCCGTAGCGCCGCCGCACCCGCAGCTGCGTCCCCACGTACCAGCACAGGTTCCGGCCCGGCAGCCACTCCCCGTCCCCGCGCGCCACCGCCTCGGCCCGCGCCGCCGCCAGCACCGCCGGCAGGTACAGCCGGTTGTCCGGATCCGCCCCGAACGCGGCCCGCGCCTCCGGCCGCGCGCACAGCCCCGCATCGTGCGCCGCCGCGGCCGAGACCACACGGCCCGCACGAACCGCCGGATCGCCGGGACCGGCGAAGAGCGAGCAGGCCAGCGGCTCGCGGAACCCTCCCCCCGCCGCCCGCAGACGCGGCGGCAACACCCCGCCGGCCGCATAGTCCACAAGGTCGAACGGCGCGCAGCGCGCCGCTGCGGCGACCACCAGCCCCCGCCACTCGCGCGGCAAGGACGAAGCGGAGCGACCCGAAGCGCCCACGGTGCGCTCGGCCGGCCGGTGCGACTCCCACGGCGATAACGCAGGCAACCCGACGGGAGCTTCCAGCCGTACGGCCACAGGCTCGGCCGGCGGCGCCGCCGGCGCAGCCGGCATCGGATTGCGCACGCACGCAACGCCCAGCGCCACGGCGCCCAGGACGGCGACTCCCCTGCACAGCACCAGCATCCCTGCCACCTCAGCGCGCCGGGGCGCCGGCCGGAGCCGCCACGGCGGCGCCCCCGCCCGACACCGCCCGCGCATCGAACCACGCAACCAGCTCCACGTGGAAGGCCTGCGCGTCGGAGGCCGCCCGGCCGAGAGCCGCGGCCCAGACCACGTCCGGATCCAACGCCGCCGCCCGCGGCCCGGCGACGAGCTCGGCCGCCAGCCGCTCCTCGCGGTCCAGAATAGCCGTCACGACCGCACGCGACCGCTCCCCGTAGACGACAGCGAACGCGTCGAACGCCGCGCCGTCGAGCACCGGGCGGCACCGGTCGCGGTAACGCCCCTCGACGGACGAAGCGTCCTGCGCCGGCGGACCGGCACGCGGCACCGCGTCGAGCGACGCCACCGCGTCGAGGCACGCCGCCAGTTCCGGCACCGCCACGCCGGCAACGGCCGGCGAGCCCGCAGCCCGGGTACGCGGCCCGCCGCCGGCATCCGGGACCGGCAACGGCGCGACACCGCCGAGCTGGTTCATCCCCCACAGGACGGCGGAGCCGGCCAGAACCGCGAGCCACGTGCGCGAGAACACCGCGGTCTCCCCTACCGCCCCGACGAGACGGTCAGCACCTTGCCCCACGGGTCGAAAGGGTCGTAGAGCACCTTCCTGTCGAACCCGAACACGTACAGCACCATCCGGGAGGGAGCCTTGACGGACTTGCCGTCCTCGAGATCGAACATCGACCGCTCCAGCTCGTGCACGATGCCGGTCAGCTGCGGGCTGCGCAGCAGCAGGCCCTCGTGCTCGTCCCCCATGTCCGACGGCGCAAAAAACAGGGCGCGCGGCACGCGCCCGGCCAGCATCTCGCCCATCAGCTTCGAGGCGAAGCGGCCGGCGAACTGCGGCGGCGGGAACACGTAGGAGGCGCCGCCCCACGCGCGGGAGCACCCGTCCTGCTCCTTCGAGAGCCAGTTGAGCGCCCGGATCCGCTCCTGCGCAGTCTCCGACGAGCACGGGTCGAACTCGATCGCCGGCATGACCTTGCGCACCCCCGCCATCAGCAGCGACGGCGAAAGCGCCAGCTCCGGCAGCAGCGGCCGCGCGGAGCGCTGGGGCGGGACCTCGCCCGAGGCGACCGAAGACGCTGCGGGAGCCGCCCCAGTCTTGCCGTCCGCGGCGGCGCCCAGCGACGGCAGGGGCGGCATCCCGGCGACGCCGCCGCCGTCCCCCTGCGCCTTCGCGCCGCCCGACGCCTTCGGCCGGCTGCGGGCCTTCGGCGCCCGCCCGGTGCGCTTCTCGATCGCCTCGGCCCCCGTGCGGGCGCGGCCCGCCTTGACGTCGTCGACCACCTGACGGCGCAGGTCCGGCTCCTCCTGACTGACCACGGCCGCGTCACGGACCGACAGCTTGCCGTCGGCGATAGCCTCCTCGAGCTCCGGAGCCGTCTCGATGACCTTGTCCACCCGATCCAGCGACGAGCGGGAGACCCCCGCGACCTCGGCCGCCTTGGCGCGGCTGACCAACGCGGAAGGCCTCTCCAGACCCGAAGGCGGCTCGCCCTCGAGAGCGCCGGCCGCCGCCTCCACGCCGGCGGCGGGACCGGCGCCCGGACCCGAACCCGAGTCCGCATCCCCCGGAGGCTCCTGACCCGAGACCGGCGCAACGGTTCCCGACGGCCTGCCCTCCACCTGCTCTTCCGCTGCGGACCCCTCTGGAACCGGGGCCGCGGACCCCTGCTCCCGGGCCGCCTTCTCCCGATCCGCCTTCGCCAGCGCCTCGCGCCGGAGCTGTTCGAGCCGGATCGCCATCCGCCGCAGCTGCGACGCGACCAGGACCTTGCGCCCGGTCTCCATGTCGCGCCGGTGGATGTTCAGGATCATCGCGACCACGCACGGATCCTGACCCGGGTCGAGGTGCTCGAAGATGATCCTGACGCCCGCCTTCTTGGCCGCCCGGAAGCGGTTGCGGCCGTCGACGATCCGGTCGCCGAGCAGCAGGACCGGGTTCCGCATCCCGTACAGCTTCAGGCTCGAGACCAGCGCGTCGAAGTTCTCGCCCCGCAACAGCGGGAACAGCGTCGCCGCCGCATGCGCCGTGTAGCGCCTGCCCTCGTACTCGTAGACGTCCTTCTCGGCGTCGTTGAACGCCTTCTCGACCGCCGCGTCCAGCCCCTCCGCACTCCGCTTGTCCAGCGCATCCGCCATCGGTCACCCCCGGCGTGCCCAATCCGCGGCACGCGACAACGCCGCGGCCCCGGCGCCGCGACAGTCCCCGATGCACATTCGTGAAATCTTCGCCCTCACGTTACCATGCCCGCTCACGCCGGGCGCACCGGCGGCGGCGCCCCGTCGGCGCCGTCGTCCTCCCCCGCCCGCCCCGCATCGGGCGCCAGCCCTTCGGGTACCGGTTCCGGAGCAGCACCCACCGGCGCGCCGGGGCGCGCCAGCCGTCCGACGCGCGTCTGCCCGAGCACCGGCGAGAACGCCTCCGAGTCGGTCGTCTCCGGCGGCAGGATCGGACCGCGACCGCCGCTCTCGACGTAGGTCACCGTGTCCTGCGCCCAGATCACCAGGCGCTCCTGCATGTGCGGCTTCGAGTACATCCAGGTGTCGAAGCGCGCGCGGATGACGAAGCCCATCAGGAAAGCGATCCCGTAATAGAGCAGAAACAGCAGCAGTCGCATCGGTCACCAGCCTCCCGCCCGCGTCCCGGACATCCGTCACGGGCGCGGCGTCGCGTACGCTCGGAAGCGTAAGCCACCGGTTCCGGCAACCCCCATGGGAGAAAGCACATGCCCGCCGACCGCCACGAAGACCGGCGCGACGCGTCGCAGACCACCGAGCAGGCCCTCGCGCAGCCGCGCAGGCACCACCTGCGCGAGTCGGTCGGCCACAGCGTCGCCGCGATCCGGGCCGAGGCCGCGCACGGCGCCACGGGCGCCGGCTCGGGCCGCAGCATAGACATGCACATGGACCGGATCGTCTCGCAGCAGGCGAACCACACGCTCGACGCCCCCGGCCGGGCCAGCGATGGCGACGGGCGCACCAACGACCACCTGCGCTCGGTGCTCGAGGCCCACCGCCGCGAGATGGAGCTGGCCGGGGTCAACGCCCAGGCGATGGCCGCGCGCAACGCCACGCGCTCCTACGGTGACCCGCGCAAGGCGCCGACCCTCGACCGGCCGGTACGGGCCGAGGAACTGCCGCCGCGCCAGGCGGCGCTGCGCGACCCGCGCGACCCGCGCTCGCCGGGCCGGCCATCGATCACCACGATGTCGCAGAAGCACAGCTACGGCCCGCAGAACGCCGCGCGCACCGACGTCATCGACCGGCCGCGGAGCATGCCGACGATCGCGCCCGGCGGCGGCGGCGCCCCGGACCCGCCGCGGCCGCCGAGCCCGGCCACCGGCTACGCCGCCTCGGTCGACCGCCAGCGCAGCGGCCCGTCGCGCACCATCTGAACGGCGCACCCGCCACGCCCCGGCAATGCCGCGAACCGGCGCGGACGGTACGATCCGATCCGCGCCATCCGATCCCCGCCATGCCCACGACCGTTCCGACACCGCACGCCACCGATCACGAACGCCTGCTCGCCGGCCTCAACGAGCGCCAGCGCGAGGCGGTCACCGCGCCGGACGGCCCGACCCTGGTCATCGCCGGCCCCGGCTCGGGCAAGACCCGGGTCATCTGCGCCCGCATCGCCCACCTGGTCCGCACCGGCCGCGCCGAGCCGCACCGCATCGCCGCGATCACCTTCACCCGCAAGGCCGCCGAGGAGATGGCGGCGCGCCTGCGCACGATGCTGCCGCCCGCCGAGTCGCACCGCGTCTGGATCTCCACCTTCCACCGCCTGTGCGGCCGCCTGCTGCGCGACCACGGCGAGGCGGTCGGCATACCCGCCGACTTCCGCATCGTCGACGGCGCCGAGCGCATCGGAGTGATGCGCCGGTGCATGTTCGACGCCGGCGTCGACGTACGCATCCACAAGCCGCAGGCGCTGCTGCACCGCATCAGCACGCTGAAGAACCGGATGCGCACACCCGCGGAAACCGAGACCTGGGAGGACGACGAGCACGCCGGGCGCAACGCGCAGCTGGCCGCCGCCTACCAGGCCGCGCTCGCGCAGGCCAACGGCCTCGACTTCGACGACATGCTGCTCGGCGCCGTCCGCCTGCTGCACGAGAGCCCCGAGGCGCGGGCCGCCGCCGGCGAGCGATTCCCGCGCATCCTGGTCGACGAGTACCAGGACACGAACCTGCCGCAGTACGTGCTGGTGCGCCAGATCGCCGAGGGCCGCGACGACGTCTTCGTGGTCGGCGACCCCGACCAGGCGATCTACGGCTGGCGCGGGGCCGAGCTGCAGAACATCCTCTCGTTCCAGCGCGACTTCCCCGCAGCGCGGCGCATCGACCTGCAGCTGGCCTACCGCTCGTCGGCGCGCCTGCTCGAGGCCGCCGGCGCCATGATCCGCAGCAACGGCGAACGGCTCGACCACACGTTCCGCTGCGCCAACCCGCCCGGCATGCCCCCGGCGATACACCACGCCGCGGACCCGGCCGCCGAGGCGGACTTCGCCGTCGCGCGTGCCGGAGCGCGCATCCGCCGCGACGAAGGCGAGGTCGCCGTCCTCTACCGCACGAACGCGCAGTCGGGCGCCCTGGAGAACGCCTTCCGGCGGGCCGGCATCCGCTACCGCATCACCGGCGGCGAGAGCTTCTACAACCGCCCCGAGATCCTCGACGCGCTCTGCTGCCTGCAGGCGGCCTCGGACCCCGACGGGGACGACGAGGCGATGCGCCGCTTCGCGGACCTGCCCCCGCACCCGCGCACCGGGCGCAGGATCGCGGCCGAGATCGGCCGCTTGCCGGGCCGCAGCTTCTGGAGCCGCGCCGAACAGGCCGCGCGCAGCGGCGCCCTGTCCGACTACCACGCCGCGAACCTGCGCCTGCGGCTCGAGCTGGCCGCCGCACTGCGCGACGCCGCCTGCCGGCTGCCGCTCGACGAACTGGTCGACGAGGCGCTCGGCCGCACCGGCTACCGGCAGGCCGCCGCGGCCTCGGCCGACGCCGACGCGGAGGACCGGCTCGACAACCTCGCCGAGCTGGCCTACGACGCGAGCGTCTTCGCCCGCGACGACGAAGGCGCGGACACGAACACCCCCGAAGGCCGGCTGCGGCTGCTCGCCGCCTTCCTCGCGCACTGCCGCTCGATGCGCACCCCCGAGCGCGACGACGCGGCCGGCGTACGGGTGACGCTGTCGACGCTGCACGGCGCGAAGGGACTCGAGTTCGACACGGTCATCGTCGCCGGCTTCGACGCCGAACATCTGCCCCACCGCCGCACCGTCGCCTCGGCCGCCGACGCCGGCGCGGCCATCGAGGAGGAACGCCGCCTGGCCTACGTCGGCATGACGCGCGCACGCACGGAGCTGTACCTGAGCGTGCCGGCGGTCACCGGCCACGGCGCCAAGCAGCGGCGGACCGGCCCGTCGCCCTTCCTGGCCGAGATCCCCGACCACCTGCGCACGGGCGCCGCACCCGCCGGCCCGTACGCCGAGCAGCCCGCGGACACCACGATGGGACCGCTCGGACCCGAACGGTCTCTCTAGGGCGGACATCCGCCGACCCCGAATCCCGCCACCGTTCCACCGGACCGGCGCGCCTCCCCGAGTCGGCGCGCCCGGAAACAAGACCACGGTGGAGAAACGGCCGCGGACGACAATGGTTCAGATCGAGCACGGCCGGACGGGCGGAATGCGGGCGGGCAAGGCAACGCCCCTGCATTGCTGCTCGCCGGCTCCCCCGCCGCCGGTCTCCGACCCCGCACCGGCCACGCCCCGGGCCTGACGGCCCGCCTTCACCCGGCCCGCCCGGGCCATTCCCAATCCGGAGAACGACCCATGCCGCTCATCGACCTGCTGCGCCCGGAGCAGCGCGCCGCGCTCAAGCGCCTGCGCCGGCGCGTCGGCAACCGCGAGAACATGCGCCGCTACCGCTCCGAGCTCCGTGACAGGAAGCTCTGCTCCGGCGTCGACCTCCCGCTCGAAGCCGGGACATGCGGACGCTGGGTGTGCCCCGGACACGAGCGCTGCTACGCCTGCTACCACCGCCGCCGGTGGCTGCTCGACCACGCGATGACGCCGTACGAGATCGCGGTCACGGGACAGCTCGCCGACGAGATCGAGCACGACGCCGCCGGCGAGGAACGCGAGGACATTCCGGACACGGGAGCCATCGTCCCCTTGCTCGACACCGTCGACGACCTGTTCTCGCCCGGCGATCCCTGCCTGCGCTGGTAGCGCCCGCGGCATCCACGCAGCTCTTCGAGCCGCCCGCGCCACGGGATGGAACGCCGGACGCGCGTTGCTGCGCGACCGGCGGCGACAACCGCCGGCCGCGGTTCCCTGCGCCAGCGCCAGCACCCCGCGTTGCGGCCTCCGCCTTCCCGTCCTCACAACCGTTTCCCGGAGTCGAGTCGATGCCGAACCATGCCTGCCGGTGCGGATCCCCCATACGCCCGCGCCACTCGCACTGCGGCGCCTGCAACCGCGCGCGCCGCTGGGCGCGGCGGATGGCGCGGCAGGGCGGAGCCGAGCTCCGCTCCCTCGAGCGCTGGGCCGAAGCCGTCGCCCGCGACGGCCGCCGCTCCTGGCGCTGCGCATGCGGCGCCGGCGTGGAGGCCCGCCGCACCGAACACCAGCGCTGCTCCGAATGCGCGGCGCTGCGCGCCTGGGCGCGCAGCCTCACCCACGGCACGGGGCGCCGGCTCCGCTCCCTCCAGCGGTGGGCGGAGCGCATCGCCCGCGACGCCCGCCGCTCCTGGCGCTGCACGTGCGGCGCCGAGCTCCCGGACCCGATCAACTGCGTGCACTGCGCCGGCTGCGCCAGGCTCCGCTACTGGGCGCGGCAGTGGCCGAAGCTCGCCCGGCTGGAAGCGAAGCGCCGGTTCGGCCGCGAGTCCGGAGACTGGATCTGCAGCGCGTGCGGAGACTTCCAGGGACCGGCCGAACACACCCGCTGCACCAATTGCGGGTGCGACGTCACGACCGGCGAGCCAGACCCGGCGAGCCACCGCGCGCTGCGCGTCACGGCGAAGGTCGAACACCTGTCCGCCGGCGGCACCGTCGTCTGGAACGGCGCGCACGGAACGCCGCTCCTCGAGGACGGGCCGGCAGGATCGAGCCTGGCCTGGATCGCCGAGTCAGCATCGGGCTACCGCGTGCGGCCCGAGATGTGGAGCTAGCAACGACGGACACGAGGACCCGTACGGTCCGGAGCCTGCGCGGCACGCGCGCGGACCACCCGTCACGCCGTCACGGACCTCAGCCCACTCGACGAAGCCGAGACGCCAAGCCGGGCCAGCGCCCGGACACGGACAAGGCGCAACGCTGCGGCGCCGACAGCCGCAGAAGGGAGACCAGCGATGACCGACGACCAGAGACGCAAGCCACGGGGCTCCGGCGGCTGGACGCCCCGGGACCTCGGACTCTCCACCGCCCGGCGGAGCCTCGCCGCGCTGGCGATGGCGGGCGGGATCGTCAACCTCGTCGGACGGCTACCGGGCGAGCGGCGGGCGGACCGCTACCCGCGGCCCGTGCAGGGCAGCGGCGAACAGCGCCGGAGGAGGCGCCAGCAGGAGCGCCTCGCCCGCAGGCGGGGCACTCGAGGAGACTGACCGATGCACGCCCCGCTGATGCGCCCCCGGACGCGAGCAGGAACCCGGCCCATGCCGTCGGCAACACCGCCGGCCGCACCGCTCCCGCACGACCTGCCGCAGGCAATCCCGCCGAACGCGAGCTTCGCCGCCGGCGACCTGCTCGACGCGCCGGCCGACGCGATCTGCAATCCCGTGAACCTCGTCGGCGTGATGGGCCGCGGGCTGGCCCTGCAGTTCCGCACGCGCTGGCCCGCGAGCTACCGCGCCTACCGCGCCGCGCTCAGAAGCGGCCGGCTCCGCAGCGGACGCGTCCACGCGCACCCCCTGCCCGACGGCCGGCACGTGCTGCACTGCCCGACCAAGGACCACTGGCGGGAGCGGTCCTCAATCACCCTGGTGCGCGCCACCATCGACGCCATCGGCCCCTGCTGCATCCGCCACGGCATCCGGTCGGTCGCCGTCCCGCCGCTCGGCTGCGGCCTCGGCGGCCTCGACTGGACGGTCGTGCGCGCGCTGCTGCTCGACGCCGCCGCCCGGCGCCCCGAACTGCGCTGGATCCTCTACGGGCCGGCGCACTGAGAACGACTGGAGATCGACCATGAACCGCACAATCCTTGCACGCCCGGCGCCGCGGCCGGGAATCCGGCAGCCGAACGATTCGATGCCAGCGAAACCGGGACGTTCGCACCGGGGCGAACCGGGCTGGTCCCCGCCGTCCACGCGGGGACCGGCCACCGCCGTCCGCCGCTTCCGCGGCCGCCTGTTCGGCAACGACGCGGACCGGCACGCTTGCTGGTGCATCCGCTGCACGCTGCACCGGCTGGGCATCTGGCGCCGCGAACACGTGCGCTACGGCCGAAGCGCCTGGGTGCGCACCACCGTGTTCGGTGTCCGCATCCGACCGGACCGCTGCGCGTTCCCACTCGACGAACAGCGCTGAACGGCGCCAGGCGGGCGTACAGTACCCGCGATGACGACCACCACCACCCGCACGAACCGGCGGCGCGCCAACGCGCAGGGCGACGCTGGCGACTGGCGCCTCGCCCGGCACGACTTCCACCTGGCGACGCCTGCCGGCGCCCACAACGACTCGCGCCCCTACCCGGTGGCCGTTCCGCGCGGCGGCCCCTGCCCGACCGAGCGTGCCGCCGCGCCGTTCCTGCCGCTGGCCGGCCCGCCGCCGTCCAGCGCCCACCGGCTGTCGACCGCCACGGCGGTCCAGACCTTCGGGTTCCGGCGCCTGCACCAGGCGGTGCTCGCCTGCCTGCGCCGCGAACGCGCCCGGGCGCAGGTCGGCGCCGAGCAGCGCCGCGCGGCCGAGGCCGCCGCCGAGCGGATCGAGCGGCTCGCCGCGTCGCTGAGCAGAAGCACCGCCACACCGATCGAGGTCTCCTTCGACAGCCCGCGCGGGATGCCGGCCGCAGGGGCCGGCGGCGCGGCGCCGCGGATCCGCCTGCGCATCGGCAACGACCCGGAGCACGGCGCAGCCGACGGCGCGCTGCCGCTGACGCTCGACGTCGACCCGGCCGACCCGCTGGTGAACCCGAAGGTCGCCGCCGGCGGCGTGCGGATCGACGTCGCGCCGCCCGGGCTCGGACGCCTCGCGCGGATCGCCGCGACCGACGGCGCCGGGTTCCGGCCGCCCGCCCTGACGCCGCGGATGCTGCTCGCCGCCGCGCGCGCCTGCGCCGCAGGCTCCGCCGTCCGCGTCAGGACACGCGCGGTCGACGGCGCGGTCGAGCCGCAGCTCGAAGCCTGCGCGCCCGAAGCGCTCGCCCGTCTGCTGCTGGCCCGCTGCTGGCCGCGGCTGACGCCGGAGGACCCGCAGAGCGCCTGGATCATCCAGCTGTCGAAGCAACCCGACGATCCGGATGCGCAACGCACCGCGCTGGCGCGCTGCGAGCGCGACTCCCGCACGATCCTGATGAACGAACGCGCCGTCGACGCCGAGGAGAACAACGCCGTGGCCAGCCTCGTGGCCGCGCTGCGCGCCGCCGGGCGCGACCCGGGCGAGCGCTACTGGACGCACTGCCGCACGCGATACCCGGCCACAATCGAAGAGGCGGCGGCGTAAGACCGCAGACCGCCGTCCCTCAACGTCCGGATGCTATCCTGCTGACCTCTGCACCAATGCCGCCGCACGCCACGCACGCGCCGGGGACCGCGCCGCTGAGCCTGCACGACTTCCCTGCCGCGATCAGCGCCGAATGGCCGGACGGCGACCTGAAACGGGCGATACTCCACGACCTGCCCCGGCGGTTCCACGGCCTCGACCGCCGGCGGCAACACGACGTGTTGCGGCAACGCCCGAAGCTCACGCGGACGCGATGGGACGCCCTGCTGGCCGCCACCGTCGAACACATCGCGGAACTGCACGGCCACACGGCTCCCGAATGGGTCGATGAGCCCGAACGGTTCCTGGCCATCACGTGGATCGCCTCCGACATTCCCTCGATCCGGCGCAACGCCATCGCCTATGCTCCGGCCGCCTTCATCCGGCACGGCGCACTGCCCGACCCGCGGGATCTGGACCGCCGGGGAGGAGAACGCCATGAATGGTGCCCTGAACCGCGACGACATCCTCCAGCTCTTCAACGAACTTGCCGGGAAGCTGAAGAATAGGGGCGTCCGCGGACACATCTACATCGTCGGCGGCGCGGCCATGATCTTCGGCTTCCGGCGCGAGCGGACGACCCACGACGTCGACGCGAGAATCGAGAACGACAAGGAAGCCGTCCTCGCGGCGGCGGCCGAGATCGCCGAAGCCCACGACCTGCGCACCGACTGGCTGAATGAGAATGCGACGCTGTTCATGCCCCACGGCAAGGACCCGCGACCCCGACCCGTATTCAACACGCCCGACCTCGTCGTGACCGGAGCCTCCACCGAACACCTGCTCGCCATGAAGCTCGAGGCCGCCCGGGAAAGCGATGCCGACGACATCCGGACCTTGCTGCACAGCCTCGGCATCCGGTCCGAGAGCGACGCGATCGCCATCCACGACGGCATCTTCCCCCGCACGCCGTTGCGGGAACACGGACTCGAGATCCTCCGCACCGCAATAGCGGCCCGCTCCACCGGCCAGCCGAGCCGCGAGGGCAGTACTCCGGAAACCAACGACACCGTACCGGAGAATCCGCCGCGCCCTCCCGCGCCCGCCAAGGGCGCGGCTGACGCCGCAGCCAGGAACGCGGAACAACGAGGGCCCTCGCGGTCCTGACCGGAACGGAGCCCGCACGCCACCCGCCGACGCCGGACCCGCACAAGGGCCGGCACCGCCTCACGGAGATACCATGCCCCACGACAATCCCGCACCGCCCCGCCACGAGCTCGCCAACCTGACCCGTCCGCTGTGCGTCATCGACACCGAGTGGACCGGCCCCTCGCCGGCCGACGCCCGGCTCGTGAGCCTCGCCGTCCACAAGCTGCTGCCCGGCGGCGCCGTCGAAGAGCGCCAGTGGTTCGTCAACCCGGAGACCGCCATCGATCCGGGATCGGGAGCCGTGCACGGCATCACCGACGAGCAGGCCGCCGCGTGGCCGCCGTTCCGGACCGTCGCGGCCGAGGTCGCCGCGTTCCTCGAAGGCGCCGACATCGGCGGCTACGCCGTCTCCTCCGACGTCCAGATCCTCGAACGCGAGATCGAGCGGGCAGGCTGCGAGCTGCACACCGCGGACCTGCGCATCGTCGACCCGCTGCGGCTGTGGCAGAAGCGCGAGCCGCGCAAGCTGACCGACGCCTACGAGCGCTTCGTGGGTCCGGTCCCCGGCACGCTGCGCGCGCACGACGCCGGCGACGACGCGCGGATGACCGTCGCCGTCATCGAGGCGATGGCCGGATCGGCCAGCGTCGACGAGCTGCACGCCGAAGGCAACCCGAACATGATCGACGTCGCCGGGAAGTTCGTGCGCGACGAGCAGGGCCGCGTCACCTTCGGCTTCGGCAGACACCGCGGCGACCCGGTCGACGCACATCCCGACTTCCTCGACTGGATGCTCGGAAAGGACTTCGCCCCGTCCACCCTCGCCGTCGCCCGCGCCGAGCTCCACCGGATCTGCGAAGCGCCCCCCGAGCCGGACGATCCCGACGCCGGGGAGATCGACGACGACATTCCCTTCTGACCGTTCGCGCGGACAGGCCGAAGCCGGCGCGAAGACGAACGCGCGACCCGCGGGCGCGGATCGCACGTCAGCAAGCCCGCGCCGCAGCCGCCGCGCCGCGCCCCGCGGCGGCTGCAGGATGCAGGTCGATGCCGGCCCGCCGGACTAGCAGTCCGCCGTCAGGCCGATCCAGGTGAGGAACCCCGGCGCAGCGAGCACCATGCCGGCGCCGAAGACCAGGCCCGCGATGGCGGACTTCGAGCCGCCCTCGCCAAATGCGAACATCAGACCACCGATAATCACCGCGATAACCGCGAGCCCCTTGCCGATCTGGTTCTTGAACGCCGCGCACAGCTCGTTCACGGCATTGATCCACGGGCCGGCCGCCCACGCCGGCTCGACCGCGAGCACGAAGAACACGAAGACCGCCGCGGCCGGCACGAGCCAACGCCGCAGCAGCACCGGATCGGGAACCGCGACCAGCAGCGCCGCGCGCGCGGCGGCCACGGCGCCGAACCCGCCGCGCCGCATCCGGATCACGGCGCGGAACGCCCGCCGGCGCAGCAACCCCGGCAGCCACGGGGCGTTGGCGAACAGCGCCGCCACCCCCACGCTCAGGACCGCCAGCCCCATGCCGAGCCAACGCGGGGCGCATGCGCCGAAGAGCGCCACCGCCGACAGCAGCACCCCGGTCCCGAACACGAACGACAACCCCGCCTTCTGATACCACCGCATCGCCTCATCGCCTCCTTCCGGACCGACCCCGCAGGTCCGGTGAATCCGCCGAGTCCGGATCCAAACGTAAGGGAGCGATGCCGCCGGACGGCACGCCGGCCGGCGGCCCCCGGTTCCTACACTCTCCGCGTGCGCACATGCCCCGACGAGACGAACAGCCCGAGCTGCCCATCCCCGCCGCCCCCCCGGCGGCGTCCGGAAGCAGCCTGCGCTGCGGCCCGCCGGGCCGCGGCGCACCCCGCGGGGCCGGTGCACCGAGCGCGGGCCGATCAGCGCCAAGCGCTACGAGCGCCCCGACGGGCACGACGGACCGCACGCCGCGACCGGCAGCCGCTGGCGGTCGCGCCCGAGGCGCTGAAACACGCGGAATGGAGACGACCCAATGGAGACCTACGGAGTTGACACCGGCCTGATCGTCGCAGCCGTCGCCCTGCTGGCGGCCTGCATCGCGCTGGCGCGGGCGAAGAGCGCCTCGAAACCGCAGGGGGACGACGACCCGGACGTGCTCTACGAGATCCTCAAGGAGGTGCGCAACGGCGACGCCACGCTCGGCCAGATGAACGGCACGCTGCACCACCAGCACTCCGCGATGGACAGGATCGCAGCGACGCTGGAGGCCATGCGCCAGAGCGCCGACGACCACGCCAGCGACGTCAAGAGCGGCATCGGGGCGCTCTCGGGCGCCGTCGATGCCGCGCGCACCGAGGCGGGAGCGCGCGACGAGGCGCTGGGGAAGCGCATCGACGAGGCCCGGGCCGAGACAGCCGCGCGCGACCAGTCGATGGTCGAGCGGATCAACAACGCCGGCGCCCAGGCGGCGGAGGCGCGGGAGAACGCAGCCGACGCGAACCTGACCGCCGGCGGGCTGCGCAAGGACGTCAACGGTCTCAATCAGTACCTCACGGAGTTCCCTAAGCTGCGCGGGGCCATCGACGCGCTGCAGCAGGACATTGCCGCGATCACGGAGAGCACCGCCGCCATCCCGGAGCTGGGCGCCGCCATCAGCGGTCTGCAGGAGAACCTCGCCGCAATCGTCGAAGTGACGTCGAAGCAGAAGACGCGGACGAAGCAGAAGAAGGACACGCCGCGCGCCGGCAACCGGCGGGGCCGGACCGCCTCCACCGCCGAGGACGCCCCGAAGGAGACACCCCCGAGCGCCGAAGCGCAGCCGGGCGACGGAGCGAAGATCGGCGCCGCCGGCAACCGGACCGGCACGGCCCCGGGGGAAAAAGCCGCGGCGGCCGCCGCCGCGCAGGACCCGACCCCCGCAGGGGCGACGGCGGGCGACGGCGCCCCCGGCGACAAGCACGAAGACCGGCAGGAAGCCCGGCCGACCACCGGCACCGCCGAGACCGGCGAACCCGAGGGCGACGGCAGCGCCGCCGGCAGGGCGGACACGAGAACGGACATACCCGCCCAACCCGTCCGGCAGACCACAGAACCGGCCGGGAGCGAAGCACCCGAGACCGGCCACGCCGCCGAACCCGGAGCCGCGCCGAGCAGCGGAGCCGGCACGAAGGCCGAACCCGCTGCCGAAACGCCGGCGCCGGCCGGCAACGGCGCGCCCGACACCGGCGACACCGCCGACAACGGCGAGGCTGACGCCGGGGCCACGGCACGGGCCGGCACGGACGCCGGAAAGGCTCCGCCCGCCGGTGCCCGCGCCCCCGGCGCCGGCCAGCAGACCGAGGCCAGGCCATGACGCGAGCCGAGTTCACCGCCGCGACCGCAGCCGCACCTTCTACGTCGACGAATGGTACGACCCGATCGTCGACGACGACGGATCCCTCGGCCTCTACGCGCACACCGGAGAGACCATCGACGTCGGCGACAACCTGCTCGCGCAGCTGACCGACGAGCCGGTCATGCTCACCGTGGGGGAGCTCCGCGACCGGCTCGGCCGCTACCCGGACGACAACCCGGTGGTGCTGCCGAGCCGGAACAGCAGCTACGCAGGCATCGCCCACGGCGGGATCACGGCGGAGAGCATCGAGCAGGTCCTGCTGCGGCCCCACCCCGGGGCGCGCCCCCGCGAGGCGCGCTACGTCGCGGCCGGCCTCGCCGACCGTCACGCGCCCGACGCCTTCGAAGCCGTCCGCATCGGCCACGCCGCCCGCTGAAGGCCCCCGACCGGCCGCGGGCCGTCACCACCCGCGGCCGTACCGCAGCACCGCCCCGAGCCCGCCCGATCCCGAGCGTTCCCCGCCGAACGCCCGGCGGCCGGACACCGACACCCGGCCGGCTGCCCTTCCCAGAGAACAGAATTCTGTGGTCCGCCGGCGCACTTCACTGCTAGGATTCGCCCCAGAGACATGAACACCCCCGACAGGTACAGGTTCGTCATTCAGGAGGGATACACGCCGGGAACACTCCCGATGGCGCGTTTGGCCGAGTACATGAGCAAGATGGCCAGTCTCCTGGGAGAGAAATCACACGTGCATTTCGTCCGGCTCGAGAGCGGGAGCGCAGCCATGGTTCAAGAGGTCGAGCCGGAAGCGCAGCCCGCGGTGCGCGAACGCATCCACGCCATACGCGAGAACGCCGCTCCCCCAGATGCGAGGCAGGCCTACGACGCGCTCAACGAACTGCTCGGCGAGGATCGAACGTCCGGCTATCTGTCCGATGACGACACTCCCCAAACGCCTGGCGCGCGGCTGCTGGAGTTTCCGGGTGCGGCGGCTCTGGATCACGAAGTCGTCTATGGTCCTTTCACCGAGATCTCGGAGCTGCAAGGAGTGATTATTCGCGTCGGCGGCGAGCTGAACGAAGTGCCGGTGCACCTGAAAGACGGTGAAGTCGTTCACATTTGCCATGCGAAACGCGAGCTGGCGCGAACGCTGGCCACGCACATCTTCGGCCAACCGCTACGAGTAATCGGCAAGGGCCGCTGGACGCGGCACGTTGGTGGTCGGTGGTCGATGATCAGGTTTCTGATCTCCAATTTCGACCAGCTGAAGCACGATTCGCTCAGCAACGTAATCGCCGATCTGCAACGGGTGGCAAATGGCACACCGGCCCCCGCCGATGCGCTGGAGGCACTGCATACGCTGCGACACGGCGAGGACTAGGTGACTCATGGTCGTCGCCTTCGATGCAGACATGCTGATCCTGCTGTTGCAGCCATCCATTCACCCTCCCGAAGACCCGGAAACGAAACGGCCGGTGCAATATGTGCGCGAACGGCTCACTCGCCTGATCAAGGACCTGACGCGACAGCATGCGAGAGTCATCGTGCCCGCACCGGCGCTCGCGGAAGTCCTGGTCGTGCCCGGGACGGATGGAGCGGAGCTCCTCAAGGTGATCGAAGGGCAGGCCGTATTCCAAATCGAGCCCTTTCGTGCCGCTGATGCGGTCGAGGCCGCAGCATCAACGCGAGCAGCACTCGATCGAGGAGACAAGAAATCCGGCGCCGACGCCCCGTGGCAATGCGTAAAGGCCGACCGACAGATCGTGGCGGTGGCAAAGCGCTGCGGAGCGAAAAAGCTCTACTCCAACGACACCGGAATGCGAAAGGTCGCGGGCGACCTTCCGGTCGTCTCAATCTGGGAGCTTCCCGTCCCAGCCGACGAACCGAGGCTGCCATTCAATGGCAGAAGCACATAACGACACGCCATGCAGGCCAGCAACGGATACCAGCACGAAGAAATTCGGTGAGTCATCAGCTTGACATCCCAAACCAGCCGCGAGCCTTCACCACCCGCGGCCGTAGCGCACGGCCGCGCCGAGGCCGCCTGCACCCGAACGCCCCCCGCCGAACGCCCGGCGGCCGGACACCGACACCCGACCGCCGTCGTCGAACCCGTAGCCGACCTCGGCATCGAGCATCGGCGCGACGTCGAAGCCGCCCAGCCCGCCGAGGCGCGGAGCAGCCCCGCTCCACCAGCCGGGCAGCGCAGCCGAGACGTGCCCGTAGGACGGGCGCAGCGATGCCGACCAGCCCGCACCCGACCCGGCCGCGCCCCACGCCACGCCCCCGCCGAACCCCACCTGCCGCCGCGAGGAGAAACGCACGTGCTCGCCGGGAACC
>WTFV01000208.1 GCA_011523845.1 Acidobacteriota bacterium
GCTCTCAGAAGCCCCATGGACCTCTCCGAGCCGCCGACGAAAAAGAGCCGCACCCTCCGGCAGGCGTACGCCGCCCGATTCAACTACGACGTTGACGCGATGTTCAGGGACATTCGAGCCAGACAGGAGGCCTCCGGGCGGGAGTACGTGCGGTTGCCGTCTCGTCGGCCGGTTTCGGCCGGTGAGGATTCGGGCAACGACCTGACGTAGTCTGGGCCGACTTCGGACCGGGGGACACAGCGAGGGGAACGCATTCCTGGATCACGCTGCCAAGGTGCTGAAGAAGCGGACGCTGACGAACCTCTACAACGTCCGGCCGCAGTGGCTGGCGCACGCCCACGCGGCGCTGGACACGGCCGTAGCGGCGGCGTACGGCCCGGTCCCGCGCGACGAGGACCCGTCGGGCGCGGGAACAGCTCGAGCCGAGGGAGGCTCACGGGCAGGCAACCGCGGTTGCCCCTCGATGCTCGGAGTCGGCGCTGCAAGTGCGAAGACGCGACTGCGTGCAAGACGCCGCCGACGAAGGACGGTCGTTCCACTCGCGGGCTGGCGACCTGGGCATGCCTCTTGCTTTCGAATCGGCCGGACACCGGGGCAGCCTGTCCCGGTCCGCCCGGAATCCGGCTCGTGCACGACGAGATCTACAAGAAGCTGTTCGCCTTCCCGCGCCTGGTCCAGGACCTGCTGCGCGGCTTCGTCGCCGGTCCCTGGAGCAAGGCGATCGACTTGAAGACGCTGGAGAAGCTGCCGGCCGAGTACGTCAGCGACGACCTGTCGACGCGCCGCGGCGACGCCGTGTGGCGCGTGCGGCTGCGCGGAGAGCGATGGCTGTACCTGCTGGTGCTGCTGGAGTTCCAGGCGCGGGACGAGCCGCGGATGGCGCTGCGCATTCTCACCTACACGAGCTTGCTGTACGAGGAGTTGGTTCGCAACGGGGCGGTGGCAGCGCACGAGGCGCTGCCGCCGGTGCTGCCGGTGGTGCTGTACAACGGGGAGTCGGCGTGGCGGGCGGCGCTGGAGGTGGGGGATCTGATTGCGCCGGCGGGACCGTCGCTGGCGCCGTATCAACCGGCGCAGCGCTACTGCGTGGTTGACGAGCGGCACCTGGAGAAGGACGATCTGCCGAGCGGCAACGTGATGACGGCGGTCGTGCGCCTGGAGCAGAGCCGCTCGCCGGCGGGTCTGGAGCGGGTGCTTGAGGCCGTGGCGTTGTGGCTGCGGGGGGCGGACTACAGCGCGTTGCGGCGGGCTTTCGTGGACTGGGTGCGGTTGTTGGCGGAACGGCTCGTGCCGGCGGGGTCGGCGGTGCCCCGGGTGGCGACGCTGGAGGAATTGAGAATGTCGTTGGAAGAACGCGTCGCCGAGTGGCCGAAGCAGTGGATGCGGGAAGGCATGGAGAAAGGCCTCGGACAAGGGCTTGAGCAAGGCATCGAACAACAACGATCGCTGTTGCGGCGTCAAGCGGCGTTGCGCTTCGGCGAGGAGACGGCTGTGCGCCTGGCGAGGTTGCTGACGCACCTCGCGGGGGCGGCGCGGCTGGCCGAGGCAGGCGAATGGATCGTGCGTTGCGAGACCGGCGCGGACCTGCTCGCACGCGTGGCCGCGCTGGCGGCGGATTCGGATCCGACCTGCGGGGGCGAATGAGATCGCCGACTGCGTGCGACCGTTCTTGCACGAACTGTTGACAGAAGCCGGCAAGGAGCGTCTGCGGGATGGCTACGCCGTACCTGGCACTCAGGGGCGGGAGTGTCCGATGATCTGCTCAGCCGACGTGCAGGACGCGATGGAGACCGACGAAAACGATGCTCAATGAGCCATCGTGTATGTAGGCCTTCGCCAACCGCGAGCTGGCGCGGTTCGGGGGCGACCTCTCGGAGAGACGTCACGTCTTGGGGAGCACCTTCGCCGAAGGCGGCCGCCGCGTCCTGAACAGAGGCGCGGCGACCTCGCCATCCGACGCACATCCGAACCGCGGAGTTCGATCGCCGCGTGGAACTGAACGCCCGAACGCCGGGCCCCAATCCGGAGCACGACCGCGACGTCACTCGCGGGCAGGCAACCGAGGTTGTCCCTCGATGCTCTGGAGTACGTGCTGCAGTGTGAAGACGCGACTGCTGGAAGACGCCGCTGATGGAGGGACAGGCCCTCGTCGTAGAGCCACTGGCAGGCGAGCACCTCGACGCGACTGCTGGAAGACGCCGCTGATGGAGGGGCAGACGTTGCACTCGCGGGGCTGGCGACCGGGCATGCCTCTTGCTTTCGATTCGACCGCACACCGGGACAGCCGGTCCCGGTCCGCCCGGAATCCGGCTGGTGCACGACGAGATCTACAAGAAGCTGTTCGCGTTCCCGCGCCTGGTCCAGGACCTGCTGCGCGGCTTCGTCGCCGGTCCCTGGAGCAAGGCGATCGACTTGAAGACGCTGGAGAAGCTGCCGGCCGAGTACGTCAGCGACGACCTGTCGACGCGCCGCGGCGACGCCGTGTGGCGCGTGCGGCTGCGCGGAGAGCGATGGCTGTACCTGCTGGTGCTGCTGGAGTTCCAGGCGCGGGACGAGCCGCGGATGGCGCTGCGCATTCTCACCTACACGAGCTTGCTGTACGAGGAGTTGGTTCGCAACGGGGCGGTGGCAGCGCACGAGGCGCTGCCGCCGGTGCTGCCGGTGGTGCTGTACAACGGGGAGTCGGCGTGGCGGGCGGCACTGGAGGTGGGTGATCTGATTGCGCCGGCGGGACCGTCGCTGGCCCCGTATCAACCCGCGCAGCGCTACTGCGTGGTTGACGAGCGGCACCTGGAGGAGGACGATTTGCCGAGCGGCAACGTGATGACGGCGGTGGTGCGGCTGGAGCAGAGCCGCTCGCCGGCGGACCTGGAGCGGGTGCTGGAGGCCCTGTCGTTGTCGCTGCGGGGGCCGGACGACAGCGCGTTGCGGCGGGCCTTCGTCGACTGGGTGCGGTTGTTGGCGGAACGGCTCGTGCCGGCGGGGTCGGCGGTGCCCCGGGTCGCGACACTGGAGGAGTTGAGAATGTCGCTGGAAGAACGCGTCGCCGAGTGGCCGAAGCAGTGGATGCGGGAAGGCATCGAGAAAGGCATCCAACAGGGTATCCAGCAAGGTATTGAGCGCGGCGTCGGACAAGGCATCGAGCGCGGTCTCGAGCAAGGCATCGAACAACAACGAGCGCTGTTGCGGCGTCAAGCGGCGTTGCGCTTCGGCGAGGAGACGGCCGTGCGCTTGGCGAAGTTGCTGGCGCACCTCGCGGGGGCGGCGCGGCTGGCCGAAGCGGGCGAGTGGATTGTGCGTTGCGAGACCGGCGCGGACCTGCTCGCACGCGTGGCCGCGCTGGCGGCGGATTCGGCTCCGACCTGCGGGGACGAATGAGGCTGCCGGCCGTGGTGAGGATCGCCCGCCCTGCAGGATGCAGCACGGCAAGGCCGCCTGACAGGGTACTTCAACGCCGGCGCACTCGCACTGGCGGCACGGGCCGCGATGCCGAGCGCGCGGACGTAGCCCGGCGGGCGCTCGAGCTAGGGAAGCTGGGGGAGGCGGCATGAGCGGCGGATCGATGGACTACGCGTACGCGAAGGTGAGCACGGTCGCCGAGGATGTCGAGCGCTCGATCGAGCAGGGCGGCAACCACCCTGGGCTCCGGCATCTGGTAGCCGAACACCTGCACCGGTGCGCCGACCTGCTGCGGCAAATCGAGTGGGCCGACTCGGGCGACACGGGGCCGGACGACTGGAAGGCCGCGGCTGAGGATCTTGTGGGCGTACAGACCGAATCGGCAAGCCGGGAAGCGGGCGGCTGAGCGCATCGCCGAGCGGACCGAAGCGGCGGCAGGCCACGATCGCGGCCCCGGCCGGACGCCGTCCCTCACACCCTGGAACGGCGGCACGTGCAGATGCACATCGGTGTCCCGGTGGAACGCCGGGTCGAGCCCGTACCGCGCGGCTTGCCTTAGACTGGTCTCGTGGACGTGTATCGCGCGATCGCTGACCCGACCCGGCGCGCCATCCTGGACGAGCTCGTCGATCGGTCAGGTCAGTCGCTCTTCGAACTCTGCGCACGCCTGACCATGAAGCACGGCATCAACTCCTCGCGGCAGGCGATCGCGCAACACCTGGACGTCCTGGAGGCCGCCGGGCTGATTCGCACGCGGCGCGAGGGAAGGTCGAAGCTGCATTGGTTCGAGGGCGGTCCGCTGCGGGCCATCGCGGAGCGTTGGCCGGACTCGACGGATGAAAGGGCAATCGAAAGATGAGAATCCACGCGACCAGCGTCATGGTAGACGACCAACAGAAGGCGCTTCGCTTCTACACGGAAACGCTTGGCTTCCAGTTGAAGCACAACATTCCCCTGGGAGAGCACGCCTGGGTCACTGTCGTATCCGAGGAAGCTCCGGAGGGGACGGAGCTGGTGCTCGAGCCTGATGAGCATCCCGCGGCGCGTCCGTTCAAGAGGGCGCTTGTGGAGGACGGTATCCCCTGGACCTCCTTCGCGGTCGACGACGTCGAAGCCGAACACGAGCGCCTCTTGGCAGAAGGCGTGCGATTCGTACAGCCGCCGACAGACCTCGGGACTGTCATTACCGCGGTATTCGACGATACGTGCGGCAACTTGATCCAGATCGCACAGGAGAAACCTCAACCGTGACGACCGCGGCTGGTGATCGGCCGAACACGGCCCGGTGCGCACCCCGCGTGCGGCGGTCGAGCACGCCCGGACGGCATGGACGTCTCGACAGCCGCCTCCGAACCGGCATACCCTTTCACGACCCTACGCGAGGAATCGGGCGGCCACGCCGCGCCGCACGTTCAGACGAGACAGTGAGAGGAGACGCCGACGATGCCGAAGTTCGCCGCCAACCTGACCATGCTGTACAACGAGGTCGACTTCCTCGACCGGTTTCGGGCGGCGGCTGACGCCGGCTTCCAGGGTGTCGAGTACCTGTTTCCCTATGACTTCACCAAGGACGAGCTGGCCGGGCGACTGGCCGACAACCGGCTCGAGCAGGTGCTGCACAACCTCCCGGCGGGCGACTGGGGCGCCGGCGAGCGCGGCATCGGCTGCCTGCCCGACCGGATCGGCGAGTTCCAGGACGGCGTCGGGCGGGCCATCGACTACGCCCGCGCGCTGGGTTGCCCGCGCGTGAACTGCCTGGCGGGGATCGCCCCCGACGGCGCCGACCCGGCGCAGTTGACCGAGACCTTCGTCGCGAACCTCCGCTTCGCCGCCGGCAAGCTCGGCGAGGCGGGGATTCAGCTCCTCATCGAGCCGATCAACACGCGCGACATTCCCGGGTTCTTCCTCACCGGGACCGCTCAGGCGAACGCCGTCATCGATGCGGTCGGGTCGGACAACCTCGCGCTGCAGTACGACATCTACCACATGCAGATCATGGAGGGGGACCTGGCGCCGACCATCCAGGCCAACCTGGCGCGGATCTCGCATATGCAGCTCGCCGACAACCCGGGCCGGCACGAGCCGGGGACCGGCGAGATCAACTACCCCTTCCTGTTCGACTTCATCGACCGCATCGGCTACGAGGGCTGGATCGGATGCGAGTACAAACCGGCCGCGGCGACGACGGACGGGCTCTCCTGGATAGCGCCCCACGTTGCCGCCGGGGCCTGAACACCCCGTGGCACGCGGGGCTGGACCAACCGACCGTCAGCGCTCGATACACGGGTTGGACGTTCAACTTCCGCGCGAAGTGGCGCGCGGGGCTGGACCACGGACTGTCAACGCTGAACGCTCTTCGAAGGGACACCGACTCATGGCGAATGTAGGCTTCATCGGACTCGGCATCATGGGCCGCCCCATGGCGGGGCATCTGCAGACCGGCGGGCACACGTTGTTCGTGCACGACCTGGTTCCGATTCCTCAGGAGCTGGTCGACGGCGGCGCCACCGTCTGCGGCAGCGGAAGGGAGGTGGCGGAACGCTCCGAGATCATCATCACGATGGTCCCCGACACCCCCGACGTCGCGGCCGTCCTGTTCGGGGAGAACGGTGTTGCCGAGGGCCTGTCCGCGGGCAGGATCGTGGTCGACATGAGCTCCATCTCGCCCATCGAGACCAAGGGCTTCGCAGAGCGGATCAACGCGCTCGGCTGCGAGTATCTCGACGCGCCGGTCTCCGGCGGGGAGGTCGGCGCGAAGGCGGGCAAGCTGACCATCATGGTGGGCGGCAGCCAGGCGACCTTCGACACGGTGAAGCCGCTCTTCGACCTGATGGGCGCGAACATCACCCTGGTCGGCGGCAACGGCGACGGGCAGACGACGAAGGTCGCCAACCAGATCATCGTGGCGCTGACCATCGAGGCGGTCGGCGAGGCGTTGCTGTTCGCGTCGAAGGCGGGGGCCGATCCCGCCAAGGTGCGGCAGGCGCTCATGGGCGGGTTCGCCTCGTCGAAGATCCTCGAGATCCACGGCGAGCGGATGATCGCCCGTACGTTCGATCCGGGGTTCCGGATCAACCTGCACCAGAAGGACCTGAGCCTGGCGCTCAGCGGCGCCCGCGCGCTCGGCCTGTCTCTCCCGAACACCGCCACCGCTCAGCAGTTGTTCAACAGTTGCGCCGCCAACGGCGGCTCGGCCTGGGACCACTCCGCCATGGTCAAGGCGCTGGAGATGCTGGCCGGCCACGAGGTTGGCCAGGACAGCGGGAGCAAGTGACGACAGCCGCGGGGGCTTCGGGGGCTCCGGAGCCCGCCCGGAGTTGGACCGAGATCACTTGACGTTGAGCACCGGGTAGTCGGGCATCCGGGGAATCAGCGTCTGGTTCGTGCAGTCGGCGATCAGGTCCAGTGATTCGAGAACGACCTGGCCGACGAGCGCTTCGCTCAACGGGGGACCGACCACGCAGTCCATGGTCATGAACCGGTCGCCGATCTGAATGGTCAACGGGCCCGCTACCGGCCGTTCCTCCTTGCGCTCGTCGGCGTAGGTGACGACGACTGTGCGCCTGGTCGCCAGTCCGAGCCGTTCGACGACGTTCTGCGGCAGGACGAGCGTAACGGCGCCCGTGTCGACGATGGCGTCCACGCTGGTGCGGCGTACGCTCGACTCGTCCCGGAATCCCTGCTCGAAGACGCCGCGGTCGATCGTGTTCTCCAACCTGACGCTGACGGTGATCTGTCCCATGGTCGATCGTCCGTCCATCGTACTCCACGTCAGCGCCGTGCGCGCTCGCGCTCGACGAGCTGGCGCCGCAGGATCTTCCCGGAAGGCACCTTGGGGATCGCGTCGATGAACTCGACCCGGCGCACCTTTTTCTGCGGGGAGACCTGCGCGGCCACATGGGCCATGATCTCCTCTGCGGTGGCGGCGGCCCCCTCGCGCAGCACCACGAACGCCTTCGGGACCTCCCCGGCCTCCTCGTCGGGGCTGGGGATGACCGCGGCGTCGGCCACGGCCGGATGCGACTGGACGGCGGCTTCCAGCTCCGCCGGGGCCACCTGGAATCCCTTGTACTTGATCAGCTCCTTGAGCCGGTCGACGACGTAGAGGTAGCCGTCGGCGTCGGCCCTGCCGATGTCGCCGGTGTGCAGCCAGCCGTCGGAGTCGAGCATCTGCCGGGTCGCCTCCGGGTTGTGGAGGTAGCCCTTCATCACCTGCGGTCCCCGTATCCAGACCTCGCCCAGATCGCCGGGGGCGGCGTCCCGGTGGGTCGCCACGTCGACGATGCGCCATTCGGTGTTGGGCAGCGAAGTGCCGACCGAGGTGATCCGGGTTTCCTTCTTCGGCGAGTTGGTGTGCGTGACCGGGCTCGTCTCGGTCAGCCCGTACCCCTGGCGGACGAGCATGTCGTTGCGCGCTGCAGCCCCGCGAGCCACCGATTCCGGCAACGGCGCGGCGCCGGACATGACGTTGTTCAGCGACGAGATGTCGAACTGGTCCACCAGCGGGTGCTTGGCCAGGGCGAGCACGATGGGCGGCACCAGGTACGCCGTCGTCACCCGGTGCCTCTGCAGCAGGCCGAGGAACTGCTCGAGGTCGAAGCGCGGCATCGTGACGATGGTGGCGCCGGCCTGCAGCGAGGCGCTCATGATCACCGTCATTCCGTAGATGTGGTAGAAGGGCAGGATGCCGATCAGCGTGTCGTCCGTCGCGATGCCCTCGTTGGCCGCGATCTGCGAGACGTTGGCGACCATGTTGTGGTGCGTCAGCATGACGCCCTTGGGCATGCCGGTGGTGCCGCTCGAGTAGGGCAGCGCCACGAGGTCGTTGTGCGGGTCGAGCCCCACCGCGCGCGGCTCGCCCCCGGCCATCAGGGACGCGAACGGCGTCGCGCCCTCTGCTTCGCCGAAGACGAAAATCTCCTCCACGCCGGTGCCTTCCGCGCCCTGCCGGGCCGCCTCCACGAACTGCGGGACGGTCAGCAGAAACCGGGCGCCCGAGTCCCTGAGCTGCCGGTTGACCTCGTCGGCGGTGTAGAGCGGGTTCATCGTGGTGACGACCCCGCCAGCGGTCGAGACGCCGAAGAACGCGGCGGCGTACTCCGGCACGTTGGGGCTGTAGATGGCCAGTACGTCCCCGCGCGAGAAGCCGCGTGCGGCGAGACCGGCCGCGACCGCCCGGACGGCTGCCTCGAGCTGCGCATAGGTCAGGGTGCGGTCCGTCGGCCCGTCGATCAGCGCCGGCTTGTCGGGCCAGCGGCCGGCGTGCTCGAACACGTGCTCGTGCAGCGGCCGGACCGGGATCTCGATGTCGGGGAACGGGCTCCTGTAGATCATCGTCCTCTCCGCGGTAGTCCATGGGGCCGCGCGCGCGGCGTGCCGGTGCACGTCCCCTGCGCGCGTCAAGCGAGCAACGTGCCGCCGTCCACCGGAATCACCGCGCCGTTGGTGTACGCCCCGGCCCGCGAGGCGAGGTAGATGGCGATGCCGGCCATGTCCTCGGGACGCCCGATGCGTCCGAGCGGGCAGGCGGCGGTGATGTCCGCGCCGTGCCGCTCGAGAATGTCGCCGGTCATCCGGCTTTCGAAGAACCCGGGCGCGACGGCGTTCACCGTGATGTTGCGGGGGCCGAGCTCGACCGCCAGCGTGCGCGTCAGGTGATGCACCGCCGCCTTGCTGGCCGAGTAGGCGAAGGTGCCGGTCCCGACGCGCTGCTGCACCTGCAGGCCGTCCATCGAGCCGACGTTGATGACGCGGGCGGGGTCGCCGTCCGCCGCGCCACGCTCGAGCAGCGGCGTCAGGTCGCGTGTCAGCAGGAACGGCGCCGCCACGTTGAGCCGGAGCACCTTGTCGAACGCCGATGCCGGGTACTCCGCGTACGGCGCGCCCCAGGCCGCTCCGGCGTTGTTGATCAGGATGTGCAGGCGCGGCTCGCGCGCGCCGAGCGCTTCGACGAGCGCAGCTCGTCCTTCTTCGGTCGCCACGTCTGCCGGCAGCGAGCGGCACGGACCCAGCGCGGAGAGCTCGGCCGCGGTCCGGTCGCAGGCGTCCTGCTTGCGCGAGCAGATATGGACGGTGGCGCCGGCCTGCACCAGCCCCTCCGCCATCATGCGGCCGATCCCGCGCGAGCCGCCGGTTACCAGGGCCACCTTGCCGGACAGCGAGAAGAGGGACGAGACGTCGATGTCCGCCATCGGACGCCGATTCTAGCAGCCCGTGGCGGCCTGCGCCTGCGGGCCCAGCAGTTCGCCGACCGCTGGCTCGTGGTCCTGCCGGTAGTCGTGTTCGCCGCCGAGGCGGCGGCGGTCCATGCCACCCTGGCGGTCGACGTGGGACGCGAAGGACTGCCGATGGGCGCGCACGATCTGATCGTCGCGGCGACCGCGGTCCGGCTCGGCTATGCTGTCGCCACGCGTGACCGCCGCAGCGTCGCGCGGATCGAGAGGACTCGATGTCGAATACCGGTAGGAGCGAGACGATGCAACGCCTGCTCTCGGCTGTCGTGATCACCGTCGTGCTGGGCGCCGCGCCGGCCGTGGCCGCGGCCGGCGCGGCCCACCGGACCGCTGCGGCCGAGTCTGCCGCCGTCGCGGGGCAGGATCGGGCAGTGACGCCGCGGATCGATCCCGTCGATCCGACCGGTGCCGCGGCCTGGAGCGCGGACGTCCGCAGCGGCATCGAGTCGTTCGGCGTCGACCCGGAGCGGGCGACCAACCTGCTGCGGACACTCGCCCGGCACCCCCCGGCGCTGCACGGCCTCGGACCGCTCGCCGCCTACCTGCGCCAGCGCTCGATGGTGCCGGCCGTCGACCAAGTCCTGATGGGACTGCGCGCCGCCTGGCTCTGCCGGTCGGAGGCGTTGTGGGCCGAGCTGGCGGCCGAGGCGCGCGCCTTCGGACTCGGGGACCGGGACCTGCGGCGGGTGGCGGAGGGACCCGACGCCGGGTGGGGCGCGTGGGACAGTCTGATGCTGCGCGCCACGGACGAGCTGTACCGCGACGCGTTCCTTTCCGACGCGTCCTGGGACGAGCTGGCCACCCGCTACAACGTGCCGCAGCTCATCGACACCATCTTCAGCGGCGCGGAGTTCATCCTGCTGGCGATGCTGGCCAACAGCCTCGGCGTGCAGCCGGACGAGCGGTTCGCGGATCGGATGCCGGTCGACGTCGAGCGCACGACGGGTCCGGCCGGGCCGACTCCCGTGCGCCTCGACACCGCGCGGCTGGAACCGCTCGCGCGGGACACCTGGTCCGACGAGGTTCGCGGCCTGCTCGATCCCGACGGCTCGGGCCGTCCGGTGCTGAATCTGTACGCGACGCTGGCCCGCCACCCGGTCTTCTATCGCCCGCGGGCGGTGCAGTCCGCCTACATCCGGACCGGCGCCACGCTGTCGGACCGCGCGCGCGAGATCCTGATCCTGCGGATCGGCTGGCTCTGCGGCTCGGAGTACGAGTGGTCGCAGCACGTACGGGTGGCCCGCGGCATCGGGATGAACGATGACGAAATCCGCCGGATCGCGGTCGGTGCGAATGCGCCCGGGTGGACTCCGTTCGAGGCGGCGCTCATCAGGGCCGCGGACGAGCTGCACCGTGAGGACACCATCTCGGACCCGACCTGGCGGGCGCTTTCCGAACGCTACGGCGTGCCCGAGCTGATCGACGTCGTGATCACGGTGGCGGGCTACCGGATGGTCTCGATCGCGCTCAACTCGCTCGGCACGCAGCTCGAGCCGGGACGCCCGCGCTTCCCCGACGTGCCCCGCTGACGGGAGCGGTCCGCCGGCGCGTCGGGAAGGGCACGGCCGCCGGTCGCCGCCTCACGTTCTGGCCGGCCCCGGGAAGGGCAACACCCTCTCGCGGGTTGCGTTGCATCGGCGGATGAGCGTACCCGGGCATCAAGCCTGCCGCGGGTAGATCTGCTTCGTCTCGAGAATGTCGTATTGCCCGAACACGTCGTTGACGATGTAGGGATCCCGCCCGAAGGTCGCCTTCGCCTCCTCGAGGCTCTCCGCTTCCAGGATGATCAGGCTGCCTACCGCGTTCTCGTCGCCGTCGAGGAGCGGGCCGCCGTGCCGGAGGCGCCCGGCCTCGTCGAGCCGGTTCATGTGCTCCAGGTGCGCGGGCCGGGCGCGCTGGCGGCGCTCCGGTCCGGGGTCGCGGGCGATCAGGGCGTAGAGCGGCATGGCTTTGGATTCCCTCCGGGCGGTGACAGAGAAGCGTTCGGTCGCCTGCCCGGTGGCAGGCGCGGCGGCGTTCGCCGTATTGTAGGTGAACCATGCACGCCGTCACGCAAGCAGGGAACGACACGGAGCAACGCCGGAAGATCTGGTCGTGGTGCCTGTACGACTGGGCCAACTCCGCGTTCACCACCCTCGTCGTCACGTTCGTGTACTCGGCGTACTTCACCTCCGCTTTCGCGGACGATCCCGGGCGAGGGACCGCCCTCTGGTCGCGCGGCATCACGGTGAGCGCGCTCGTCATCGCGGCTCTGGCTCCGATCTCGGGCGCGCTGGCCGACCGGGGCGGGCGGCGCCGGTACCTGATTCTCTGCTCGCTCCTCTGCGTCGCGGCTACGGTGGCGCTCGCGTTCGTGCGGCCGAGCCAGCCGAACGCGGTGCTGATTGCGCTCACGATCTTCGTGGTCGCCAACGTGGCGTTCGAGCTCGGCCTCGTGTTCTACAACGCGTTCCTGTCGAGCATCGCCGCGCCGGAACGGATCGGACGCGTCTCGGGCTACGGCTGGGGGCTGGGCTACGCCGGCGGCCTGACGGCGCTCCTGGTCGCCCTGGTCGTCTTCGTGCAGCCCGAGACGCCGCTGTTCGGGATTCCGACCGACGAGGGCTTCCATCTGCGCGCGACCAATCTGCTGGTCGCCGGCTGGTTCCTCCTGTTCGCCATCCCCGCGTTCGTGTTCCTGCGAGACGATGCCGCGCCGGAGGGTGGGGTGAGCATTCGGCGCGCCTTCGGCGATCTGGCGACCACCGCCCGCCATCTCCGGCGGTACCGTCAGACGGTCCGGTTCCTGCTGGCCCGGCTCTTCTACAACGACGGGCTGGTGACGATCTTCGCGTTCGGCGGGATCTATGCGATCGGAACCTTCGGCTTCAGCTTCACGGAGCTCATCACGTTCGGCATCGTCATCAATGTGGGCGCGGGCCTCGGCGCGCTCGCGTTCGGTTTCGTCGACGATCGGATCGGCGGCCGGGCGACCATAGCGTGGAGCGTGGCGGCGCTCGCGGTTGCCACCGTCATCGGTGCGCTGGCCCCGTCCCGTGAATGGTTCTGGGTCTCCGCGATCCTCGTCGGGATCTTCGCCGGGCCCAACCAGTCGGCAAGCCGGTCGCTGATGGCGCGCTTCGTCCCGGCCAGGCACGAATCCGAGTTCTTCGGCTTCTTCGCATTCTCCGGCAAGGTGACCTCCTTCCTCGGCCCGGCGCTGCTGGGCGTGCTCAGCGACATCTACAGCCAGCGAGTCGGTCTGGCGAGCCTGCTGGTCTTTTTCCTGCTGGGCGGCCTGTTTCTCTGGCGCGTCGACGAGAGGGAGGGCATCGCCGCGGCCGGTCGGCCTGACCCGGCCTGACCCGCGTCTTCGGCCACCGGGCTCGCCGCGCCCGGCGGAGTTCTCGACGCCAGGGGTCCGCTTGGCAAGAGCGGCGTAGACCTCCTGGCCAGGCCCGGTTGGGCGGCAAGCGGAGCCGCAGGCGACATTTGTCGGGCTGGCGTCCGCCGCGGTCCGCCCCGGCAAGGTGCGATTGTGCATTCCGCGATCCGCAGCGGGCCGCTGACGGTGATACAGTGATAGATCCCGGTTGTGGGTTCCGGCGCATCTGAGCGGCCGGACACATCCACGGGAGGCAGTCATGAGACGTTTCGCCATCGGTTGCGCCGCGCTGGTCGTCGGCACGCTCCTGATTCCCGGCGTCGTGGCGGTGACGATTGCGCAGGACGAGTCCTCGTGGATGCGAGTGGACATCCTGCAGGTCCTTCCGCGAGAGCTGGACGATTTCATCGAGATGCAGCTCGAGGAGGTCAATCCGGCTCTCCAGCGCGCCGGCGTCCCCTGGCGCTCGGCGTGGCGGACCGCGGAGTTCGGCAACACCTACGAGCGGCTGTTCGTGACGCCGATGGAGAGTCTGGCCGAGCTCGACTTCGGCGGACCGCTGGCGCGGGTCCTCGAGCCCGATCGTCTGGCGCGGATTGCCGATCGCGTGCGGCGGACCCTCTCGAGCCGCCAGAGCTACGCGGTCCGATACCGTCCGGACTTGAGCGTCGAGTCGGACGACGTCAGCGGCCTGTCTCTCGCCTGGATCACCAGCGTTCAGGTGGCCCCGGGGCGGACCGCCGACTGGGAGGCGTTCCTGCTCGAGAATCTCCCGCGGTTCCAGGGCGCCGACGTCGTCTTCGGCGTCTACGAGCGCGTGTGGGGTCCGGGCCCCTCGGTGTGGCAGATCGTGGAGAACCATGCGAGCTTTGGCGAACTCGATCGACCGACCATTCTCCAGCGCACGTTCGGTGAAAGGGCGGACGAGGTCGCTTCCCGGTTGGCCGGCGTCCTGTTGTCCGTCGAGCGCAGCGTGCTGCGCTACGACCCCGAGCTGAGCTTCTCGGCGGCGGTGCCGTAGCACGGTCTGGGAAGAGACGTCCCCGGAATCCTCTGGCAACCGCCGAGCTGAGCTTTTCGGCGGCGGTGCCATAGCAGGGGAGCCTGCCTCGCGAAGCGCCGCCGGCGTTCGTTCCCGAGGCAGCCACGGGTCCATGCGCGAGGTACGCGGACTGGACGAGATCGAGCGTCTGGCCGGCCTGGAGGTCGGCGCCAGCGAGTGGCTCACCATCACGCAGGAGATGGTGGACCGCTTCGCCGACACCACCTTCGACCATCAGTGGATCCACTGCGACGTCGAGCGCGCTCGGAGAGAGTCGCCGTACGGCGGACCGGTGGCTCACGGATTTCTGACTCTCTCGCTGATTCCCGGTTTTCGCAGCCAGATCCTGACGCTGACCGGCGTATCGCGCGTCATCAATTACGGCGTGAACCGGGTGCGCTTTCCCAACGCCGTCCCGGTCGGCGCGCGCGTGCGGGGCGTGCAGACCGTCAGGAAGGTCGAGCGGACCGCGGCGGCGGCGGCGCGGGTGGTCAGCGGGTTCGTAATCGAGATCGAGGGACAGACGAAACCGGCGTGCGTGGCCGAGACGGTCACGCTGGTGTTCGCCTGAATCGGCGGCGCCACATGGCGGCGCCGGAGTTTCTCCCCGGGGTGCCGCACAGTGAAGCGATCGGGCGCCGCGCCGGCGGCACGTTGGATGGCGCCGCCAAACCCTTCGCAAGACTCCGTGTTCGGCTCCAGCTCCCACCGCCCCAGGAGCTTGCGCCGCAGAACCCACTCGTTGCGTTCTACGGCGCAAGCTCCCAGCCCTGGCCGCCGGAACCCGATTCCTGAAAGCGCCGTCAATCGTCGAGCGCGAACACGAAGAGCCCGTTGCCGCCGACCGGACGCCTTTCCTCCGGCATCAGATCGGCCGGGATCATGCCCTGCCAGCTCGCGCCGCCCGCACCGACGGGCACCGCCACGTACTGCCGGCCGTCGACCGCGTAGCTGATCGGGAATCCCTGAATCGAGGTCGGCAACCGCCGGCTCCACAGGATATCGCCGTCCGTGACGTCGAAGGCGTAGATGTAGCGGTCCCAGCTTCCCGCGAACGCCAGCCCGCCGGCGGTGGTCAGCGCCGCGCTGTTGATCGGCGTCTTGAACCGCTGCCGCCACAGGACCTCGCCGGTCCGCATGCTCATCGACAGCAGCTCGCCGAGCTGGCCGGGGCTGTCCGGATGGAAGTGGTTGGTGCGCCGGACCGGACCGGTGCCGCCGCCCCCTTCGACCCGCTCGACGGGGCCGAACACGCCGGTCTCGCAATTGAGGTTGATGGGGATGACGAACGCCTCGGTCTCCGGGCTGTACGACATCGCCCGCCAGCTCTTGAAGCCGGCCGTGCTCGGGCACCAGAAGACTTCCTCGTAGAGCTCGGGGATCATTCCTTCCCGGTGCGTCACCTCGCCGGTTTCGGGATCGACGTCGGCGAAGGTCTGGTAGCCGAGGTCGTGCGCGTTGCGGAACGCCCCTGTTTCGAGGTCGAGCTCCCAGAGCACGGCCATCTTGCCCATCGTGAACACCGAGCGTTGTCCGTCGTAGTCGACCAGGATCCGCTCGAAGGTCTCGTCCATGTCGAGGGTTTCGCCCGGGATGTGCTGGTAGTACCACTTCATCTCGCCGGTGTCGGGATCGAGGGCGAGGGTCGAGTTGGTGTAGAGCGCGTCGCCGTCGGTGCCGCGCACCACGCGCGCCCACGGCTTGGCCTGCGACGTGCCGTGGAACAGGGTGCGGGTAACCGGGTCGTAGCTGCCCGGAATCCACGAATCGCTCCCGGCCCGGAACATGACCGGCAGGTCGCCCCACGTGTCGCCGCCTCGCTCGCCGGGCAGGGCGATGGTGGAGGTCCGCCACAGCTCGTCGCCGGTGCGCGCGTCGAGCCCCACGATGTAGCAGGTGTCGTCGCGGTAGCGACCGCAGCCGGTCAGGCCCGACACCAAGCTGCCGTCGGCGACGATCGAGCCGCTGGAGTACTGGAAGCCGACCCCCCGGCCGACGTCGGTGTCCCAGACCGCTTCGCCCGTCCGCGCGTCGATGGCGATGATGTGGGCGTCGGCCGTGTTCAGGTAGACCTTGTCCTCGTAGATGGCGATGTTGCGGTGCTGGCGGCCCGGCGGCGGACCGCCGAAGCTGTTCCCGGGCGCCTCGGCGCCGCGCCGGTACTCCCACAGGAAGTCGCCGGTCGCAGCGTCGAGCGCCTGCACGACCTCGCCGGGATTGGCGATGTACAGGACCCCGTCGCGGACCAGCGGCGTCGTCTGCTGCGAGCCCGGCCCGAGGCTCCAGCTCCAGGCCAGCCGCAACTGGTCGACGTTCTCCGTGTCGATCTGGTCGAGCGGGCTGTGGCCCTGCCCGTCGAGCGTGCGGCGCCAGCTCAGCCAGTCGGACGGCGGCGGCTGGCGGAGCACGTCGTCGGTGACCGGCGTGAAGTCCTCCACCTGCGCGCCGGCGGGCCCCGCAAGGACCGTGAGGAGCGCGGCGGAGAAGGCGGTTGCAGCGAAACGGAAGCGGCGTGTCATGTAAGTGGCTCCGGAATGCATCGTGTCCGTGGACGGCTACTGCTGGGCGGCCCTGGCGTCGTCGGCGCGCGCGCCGGCGAGGATGCCGTCCATGCCGATGTTGCCCTCGTGGCAGGCGTACTCGTAGACCGGCTCGTCGGTCCGGAACATGGTCACTTCGAACGTCCACGGCTGCGTCCAGGTGGACGAGTCGTCCATCGTCGCCGCGTAGAGCAGCGTCTCGTCGTCGATGCGGGTGAAGCGCTCGGTGAGCACCATGTCGGGGCTCGATCCCTGGCGCTCGCTGAACGCGGTCAGGGTGTGGAAGTTGCGGGTCTCGACGACCAGGGTTTCCCCTTCCCAGCGGGCGCGCGAGTCGCCCCGCCACTGCGTGACGTGCTCGGGCAGATGGTCCCGCCCGTCGAGGGGAATGATGCGCGAGTCGTTGACCATCTCGTTGAGAATCACGACGTGGTCGGAGGTCTGGAAGATCTGCGCGTGGTTGTTGTAGGCGCGCGGCTCCATCGGCGGCCCGGCGTTGAAGCCGAGGATGCACCGCTCGCCGATGCTGCGGTCCTCGGGGCCGAAGGCGGGGCGCCCGCGCCGCACGGCCACCGCGTCCTGGCGCGCCTGCCCGTCGGCCGTCACCGGGGGAATCCGCCCGTTCGGCGGATCGACGATCAGCGACGTGCGCCGGTTGCTGACGGTGCGCGTTCCCCGGTCCATCCAGAAGTTGTTGTAGGCGCCGACGTTGCCGCCGGCCTCGGTCCGCCGGGCCGCCGCCTGCAGCAGCTCCTCGTTGCGATCGACCGTGGCCTGCTCCAGGTTCGCGGCTTCTTCTTCGGTCAGGAACTCCTGGTCGCCGAGGTCCTCGGGACGCTCCATCGGCGTGATCGTGCGGAAGTCCCAGATGCCCTGCAGGTCCGGCGCGCCCCACGGCGTGCGGAGCGCTTCGGTCTGCGCGGCGGCGGGCGCCGCCGCCAGGGTCACGACAGTTGCCAACGCGAACAACAACACAAGATGACGGGCTCTCATCGGATCACCTCTCTGAAGGAGACGCGGACTCTCCGTGCACACTGACAGGATCGATCTTATCGGCGGCGCGGTCAACCACGCGGCCCGGCGGCCAGGAGGCGCACTCGCCGAAACTGTCCGCCGGAGGAGGATCCGGAGCCCGGCCGGCGCCGCCAAACCGTCGCAAGACTCCGTGTTCGGTCCCCATTCCCCACCGTCCCGGGACCTGGCGCCGCCGGAATGCACTCGATGCGTTCTACGGCGCAGTCTCCCAGGCGATTTGCCGGATGACGATGGCCAGCCCGGTCAGCGCCACGACCGTCAGGACGGCCGGCCGCGTATAGCCGCCGTCCACGTAGGGTGCGACGCTCCGCGACAGCGCGAGACCGGTCAGCATGCCGGGCAGCATCACCAGCGCCAGGCGAAGCTCGCCCGCGCCGAAACGGCCGACGAGCCAGAGCGCGGCCAGCGACGCGATCGTCCCGATCACGAAGAACCCGGAGATCGTGCTCCGGATGCGGGCACCGGGGGCGTCCTGATAGAGCAGCGCCAGCGGTGGGCCGCCGGCCGCCGCGACCGTGCCGATCACGCCCGAAACCACCCCCGCAGCCACCAGGGCGCGGCCCGTGGGCGCGAACCGCAGCCCCGAGGCGCTCATCGCCACCGCGGCCAGGATGAAGCACCCGAACAGCAGCACGAGCGTGTCGGCGGCCACGAGCGCCAGAATGCCTCCCGCCACGACGGTTCCCGCAATGCGTCCGATGAGCGCCCACTTGAGGCCCCAGACGTCGATCGCGTAGCGCTCGCGGTAGGTCATCAGCAGCGTCAGCAGCAGGGTGCAGACGAGGATGGGGGCCGGCACGAACCGCGGGTCGAGCAGAATCAGCAGCGGCGCGGCGAGCAGTCCCATGCCGAAGCCGATCGCGCCCTGCAAGGTCGAGCCGACGAACGTGACCACCGTCACGAAGACGATGTCGGCGATGGACAAGACGGTACAGTCTACAGGTCGGTTCCGGGGCGACGATTGTCGGGCCGGAAATTCGCGCCGCGGAACGCACTCCGTTGCGCTTCTGCGGCGCAAGCTCCTGGCAGCCCGTGGTGAAACCCCGCGTCGCACCGAGAGCGGCGAGGCGCCCCGACACCCGGTACCCGGCGTGAGGAGGGCGCATATTGGGCATATGCAACCGACGAACAACGCAGTCAGGCGGGATGCATCGCCGCTCGAATGCAGCGGGGACTTTCGCCACGGGCTGCTAGACTACACGCCGTGAGCACCACACCCGTCGAGCCGCGACCGGCCGCTTCGGTGATGCTCATTCGGTCCGGCGCCGGCGGGCTGGAGATCCTCTTTCTGCGGCGCAATCCGACGTTGGCCTTCCACGGCGGCTACTGGGTGTTCCCCGGCGGCCGGATCGATACGGGCGACGCCGATCCCGATGCGCCGGGCGACGATGCCGCGGCGGCGCGCCGGGCGGCGGTTCGCGAGGCCCGCGAAGAGGCGGGGGTCGAGGTGACGCCCGAATCGCTGGCGTTCGCCGTGCACTGGACGACGCCGGAGGCCAGCCCCATCCGCTTCGCCACCTGGTTCTTCATCGCGCCGGCGCCGGCGGATCGCATCACGGTGGACGGCGGCGAGATCCATGCGCACCAGTGGCTGTCCCCGGCCGACGCCCTCGCGCGGCAACGGGCCGGCGAGATCCAGCTCGCCGCGCCCACCTTCGCGCTGACGACGCGGATGGCGGACTTCGCCGACGTGGAAACGGCGCTCGCCACGGTGGCCGCATGGCCGGAGGAGCGGCTGCTCGGCGAGCTGCTCGACGTCGAGGGTGGGCAGGTCGCGCTCTACCACCAGGACGCCGCGCACGGCGGCGGCCCGCTCGACCGGCCCGGACCGCGACACCGGTTGTGGATGCTCGAGTCGGGCTGGCGTTACGAACGGGCGTTCTGAACCGGATCCGAACCGCGCTCCGAACGGAGCGGTGCGGCTCTCCCACAGGGTTCTCGCCTGCTGTCGCGGCTCTACCTGGAACGGTTCTCGAGTCGGGGCACCTGGGACGGTTCTCGCGTCAGGGCACCCGGAACGGTTCTCGCGTCGGGGCTATTCGGCCTCTTGCGCGTCGAGCGGCTGGATCGTGCCGTACATCAGGCCGCCGTACCGGCCGTGATCCCAGGTGCCGGCGTAGCGGTTGTCGTAGAAGACGACCCGCGCGCCGAACTCCTCGCCCAGACCGGGGATGGCGAAATCGGTGATGCTGACCATGGGCGTATCCCCGGCCCAGACCAGCGGTACGACGACCGGCAGGGTGGCATCGACACTGCCGTAGGTCAGGTGCACGTCGAACCGCCAGCGGTCGCCTTCGAGCTTGGTGACCTCGCTGATCTCGTAGCGCTCGGGCAGTCCGTCGCGCCGCTCCTGACCCTCGATGGTGAAATGCCCGACGAGGACGACGTTGCGCATCCGTTCCGTGAAGTCGCGCTCGAGGTCCGTGAGGGAGGCGGGATCCGCTTCCCGTCCGGTTCCCGTGGCCGCCGTCAGCCACCCGAGGCCGAACACGAGAGCCAGTACGAGACCGGCGGCAGCGATCTTCGCCGCGGCGCCGACGTTGACGGGTTTCGCCTGGGCATTCATTGCAGTCGACCTCCCGGGATGCCGGGATTATAGCTTGGGGCGGGCCGGCGCCGCGGCGGCGGGCTCGAGGCGGCCGGAACCGCAAGGCAACGAATCCGGGCTACGCCGCCCGCTTCCCGCTGATCGCTTCGCGCAGCCCTTCGAGCAGGCCCTCGACCTTCGCCATCCGCTCGCGCAACTCGACTTCGAGCCTGTGCATCTGTGCGTTCAACGCGCTGATCTCCAGGCCCTGCGCGTCGATGCGCTTGCCGAGCTCCAGGCCCTGCGCGTCGATGCGCTTGCCGAGCTCCAGGCCTTGCGTTTCGATGCGCTTGCCGAGTTCCAGACCTTGCGCGTCGATGCGCTTGCCGAGTTCGATGCGCTGTTCCAGGATCTCGCGCCGCAGCGCGCGGAACGCGGTCGCAATCGCGATCAGGATCGCGACACCGGTGCCGATCACCGTCCAGGCAACGGCATCCACCCGTCGTTCTCCGTGTCGTCTACCACTACCCTCGCCACGAAACCACGCATATCAGCCATCGTAGCAGACGCGGCGCGGATCAGCCGCCGCCCACGGCCCGCCAGCGCAGCCAGTGATCGGCGAGGACCAGTGCGACCATCGCCTCGGCCATGGGAATGAAGCGGGGGAGCAGGCAGGGATCGTGGCGTCCCTTCGTGGCGATGGTCGTCGGCTCGCCGCTACGCGTCACCGTCTCCTGCGGTTGCGACAGGCTGCTGGTCGGCTTGACGGCGGCCCGCAATACGATCGGCATCCCGCTGGAGATGCCGCCGAGCATGCCGCCGTGGCGGTTCGTGCGCGTCGCGATACGGGGGGTGCCCGGCCGCCCGCCTCCAGTCGCGGAGGCGGTTCCCTGGGCGCCGCCCGGCGCCCTCCCGCCGGCGGTTGCCGTTGCCGCGGGGTCTTCGGATGTTCCGCCCGCAGGGTCGGGCCTGCTCTCGACGCCGGGTTCCGTTCCCCCGGCACCGGTTGCGTAGAACACGTCGTTGCACTCCGTGCCGCGCAGCGTCGCGCAGCCGTACCCGACCCCGTACTCCACCCCGAGCACGGCCGGCAGGCTGAACAGCGCCTTGCCCAGGTCCGCCTTCAACTTGTCGAAGACCGGTTCGCCGAGCCCGGCCGGCACCCCGGTAGCGACGATCTCGGCCACGCCGCCGATCGAGTCCTGTTCGGCGCGCATCCGCTCGATCAGCGCCACCATGCGCTCGGCGGCCGCGGCGTCGGGACAGCGCACGATGTTCGGCCGGCCGTCGGGCAGGCGTTCCACCTGGTCGAGGGTGATCTCGGCCGGGGCCGGGACGTCCGCCACGACGTCGCCGACCTGCTTCACGTAACCGACGACGCGCCCCCCGAACCGCTCGGCGATCAGCTTCTTGGCGATGGCCCCGGCGGCGACCCGCACGGTCGTCTCGCGCGCGCTCGAGCGCCCGCCGCCCCGGTAGTCGCGGAACCCGTACTTGGCGTCGTAGGTGTGGTCGGCATGGCCCGGGCGGTACTTGTCCTCGATGGCGGCGTAGTCGCGGCTGCGCTGGTCGCGGTTGCGGATGAGGATCGCAATACTCGTGCCGGTGGTCTTTCCCTCGAACACGCCCGACAGGATCTCCGGCGCGTCCGGCTCGTTGCGCTGGGTGACGATGGCGCTCTGACCGGGCCGGCGCCGCGCCAGGTCGGGAAGCAGATCCTCGACGCTCAGCGCCAATCCCGGCGGACACCCGTCGACGATGACGAGGTTGCCGGGACCGTGCGACTCGCCGGCGGTGGTGATGCGGAACGCCTGTCCGAAGCTGTTGCCCGGCATCTGGCGGGGATCGTACCCCCACGCCGTTTCCGGCGTCGAACGCCGTCAACGTCGCAGCCGCCCTGCCCGCAGCAGTGTCCGTTATAGGCTTGATGCATGGTGCGACGCATCCAGGCGCTGAACTACCGGTGCCTCCGCCATGTGGACGTGCGCCTCGACGGCAACTTCCACATCCTCGTCGGCCCCAACGCCAGCGGCAAGAGCACGCTGCTCGACGTCATCGGGTTCTTCGCCGACCTGACGCCCGGCAGCATCGAGGGTGCTGTCCGCAAGCGCGTCCCCGACTTCCGGGATCTGCTCTGGGGGCGGCAGGGGAGCGGCCGATTCGAATTGGCGATGGAACTCGATGCAGGAAAACCGTCAGGAGAATCCGCAGAAGACGTGATCCGTTATGAACTGGTCGCTCGCGGCGACGAGACAGGTCCGTACCTGGATACGGTACAAGGTCTTGTGGTGACCGATTGCGTGGGCACACCGCGCCCCGTGCCGCGGTTTCCCGCGCCGCTGGACCCGGTGCCCTCGATACTCCGTACCGAACAGGATACGTGTGCTCGCGTCCTGTTCCGTGGGGCGAAGAGATTCAGCGACTATATCGATGACGTTCGGTCGCGCCTCGACAGCATCGATGCGGAACGGTCGACGGGCGGCGACGTGAAGGACCTGCACCGGAAGCTCGATGCTGCCATGGCCGCCCTGACATTCGACATGCTGGGCTTGAAGGTGCGGAGGTTGATATTGGACGGGCGCAGGTTGCGCGAAGCCAGTCCTCCCGCTCACGCAGGGGCGTGGCTGAGTCCGGATGGCTCCAATCTGCCCTGGATCGTGCGTCACCTCGTCGAGAAGCACGAAACGCGCTTCCTGGAGTGGCTCGATCATGTCCGCGTCGTCCTGCCCGAACTGAAGGACGTGCGCATCGTGGAACGCGAAGATGATCATCGGGCGTATCTGATGCTGTCGTACGGCGCGGGAATCGAAGTGCCGTCCTGGTCGGTGTCCGAGGGCACACTGCGCCTCCTGGCATTGACGGTGATCGCCTATCTCCCGGATACCGGACAGATCTATCTCATCGAGGAACCCGAGAACGGGATCCATCCGCTGGCGATCGAGGCGGTGTATCAATCGCTGTCATCCGTCTACGGTTCCCACGTGTTCGCGACCACGCATTCGCCGACGTTGCTGGGGTGCGCGAGCCCGCGGGAAGTACTCTGTTTCGCCACGGACCCGGAGGGCGCGACCGATGTCGTCTCGGGAGCCGACCATCCCCGACTCGGGGAGTGGCGCCGCGCCGCCGATATGGATCTGCTCTTCGCTCCGGACGTGCTCGGATGAGCCGCCGGGAGGACATGGACGTCGTGGTGCTCGTACCGGATCTGGACCTCGCCGGCACGGTGCAATGCCTGTTGAATCGACCCGAGAGCATCGGAATACGTCCGGTTTCGTTCTCGGTCAGCAGGCAGCTGCGGCGAGACGCCGGATGCAGAACGGGCGCCGTGGAACGCCTGCGCGAGTTCATCCGCGACCATCGGTACGCGCTCGTCATCTTCGACAAGGATGGCAGCGGAGACCCGCGCGAGAGCCGTGAATCCATCCGGGACGAGGTGGAGCTTCGCCTGTCGAAGAATGGCTGGGAAAACCGGTGCAGGGCCATCGTCATCGAGCCGGAACTGGAAGCCTGGATCTGGAACGGATCGCCGCACGTTCCCGAGGTTCTGGGCTGGCAGGGCGACCATGCCAGTCTTCGCGACTGGCTCGCATCTCTCGACCTGTGGTCGGCCGACGCTCCGAAGCCATCTGATCCGAAGCGGGCGCTGCAAGCCGTGCTGCGCAAGACGCGGACGCCGCTGTCCGCGAGGCTGTACCGGCGACTCGCCGACACGGTCTCCGTGCGTCGGTGCGCAGATCCCGCCTTCAGCGAGTTCAGGGCGACGCTCCGGCGCTGGTTCCCGCGATCCGGCCGCGACTGAACGATTCCTTTCGCACGTGCGGAGGGGCCTTGATCGGCCGACACAGGCCATAGCCCCGAAATCGTCCCGCCCCGATGAGCACGGGGCCGCCCACCTGCTCGTCGAAGACGATCAGGGCGTGACTGTGACTCCGGCGTCCGCCATCGCGTTTGCGGGTCAGTTGGGGGAACTCTCGGGCGTGGGGGACGCCTTCTATGCGCGAAACCGGGTGCAGCAGCACCTCGCGGGGGCGTGGGAGGCCGACTTGCTCGCAAGCGTCCTTCACGCTATCGGCGGCTTGCTCCCATTTGTCCTTGCCCTTGAAGTGTCGATTCAGAACTACCGGCGTCACGCTGGCCCAGACGCTCGACGGAGAGATCCAGGTGTCGGTCCTCAGACTCATCGGCGGGCGTTCGCGTGTTTCGAGCTCGACCGCGCACTCGAACCACTCGCCGTCGAACAGGCGCCGCTCTCGAGGCAGACCGGTCGCTGTGGTTCGCAGGACAGGTTCGAGGCAGCGTCCGGCGGCGTTCGCCGCACCTTGCGGAAGTACCAGCGCGAGCCCCAGGATTCGCCCGTCGGCGTGCGGCGAGCCGACAAAGGGGAGGGGCGCGAGCGCAAGGTGCGGCGCAATGGCGGGTTCGCCGTCCTGCTGATGACCGCTGATCCACTCCGGCGGCGGCTGCTCCGGGCACTCGCGCAACAGCAGGCCGCGTAGGGCCGCTGTCAGCCTCAGCGTAGCGGGTAGCGCGAGGCGCGTTCCACTGACGCCGAGGATGACGACACGCGGATCGAAGAGCGACCTGGTCCCAGAGTCGCGTCGGACTTCCGGAGGGCGACCGTATCCCTGCCAGCTTCCGGAGGGTGGGCGCATGGGAGCCGGCGGCTGACCGTCCGGGAACCGCTCGGCTCGACGTGCTGTCAGGTTCTCGATGTGCCGCCTCTGTTCGCGAGGACTTCGTGCGTGACTTCGGCCGCCTCCTTCGCGCACTGCCGCAACAAGTCGACTTCGTATCGTGTCAGCATCCGGGGAGCGGGCGAGGTACCGAGCCTCCGATTGAGTAAGGCAATCGAAGGTGTGGCCGAAATGCTCCCGCCACCACGCTTCGAAGTCCGGTCCGTGCTTTTCCCTGAGTTCATGAAGTTGTGCCTCCGAGGGGTTCAGTCTGGCCGAGTACGTCTTGCCGGTCAAGCTTACCGCGCCTGCCACCGTGCCGCCCTGTCTCTCGACCCAGCCGCGCAGATTCGCCAGTGTGCCGCCCTGACCGATGAAGTCGTCCACCATGACGTATCGACGTCCCCGCTCGACGCTTCCACCGAAGGCAGCTTGCCGGGCCAGCCGGGCGTAGCCCCCGGCGCCGGTATGGCTGACGACGTTGGTCTGGACGACGGTCGTATCGTACCGAATGCCCAGGTGCTCGCTCAAGAACCTTGCCAGTGCGGCCGGGATGGCGTTGAAGCCGTCGCGCTCATAGGCGTGCGCGCTCACGAGTACGGGTAAGGCGCCGCCACCTGTCGCGTCGAGCATTGATCGCACGGCGGCGATCCGTGATTCGTCGACCAGGGCATTCACGAGGTTCGCCGCGGCCACTGCGTCGCCGGACTTGGCTGCGCGGTACTCGGGGTGCCGCCTGGTCAGCGTCTCGACCGCGAGCAACACGGCGTCCGGGAAGTCGCGCCACGCGACGCGCGGCGGGGGTTTCATTTCCTTCAGATCCGCTCGGGACTGCTCGATCTCGCTGCAGAGGTCGTGATAGGCGATCCAGGCATCGCGGTTCAATGCTCCTGCCAGCCGATCGAGGCGTCCGGGCGATGGTACGCGAAGCCGGTGCACGGCAACGCCGTCGGTGGGCTGCCACACTACGCCTACGTCGCAGTCCTGTTCCACCCACACCTGTACGAACGAGGCGGAGTGGCCCACGTTCGTGACCTTCGCGGCCAGTCGTTCCAGCGCCGCGTTGTGGAGGCCCAAATCCTTCTCCGGCCAGATCAGATGCACGGTCGGGTCATCGGGGATGGCGACCGGGAAGGCTCGCGGCTGCCTCAAGCGGTGTTCAGGGACCACCGCGAGGCCGCTGTTCTTCAGCTTCTCCAATTCAGTCTTAGGACTGTTCTTCTTCCCGCCTCCGTCGTCGTTCACGGGTACGTAGGTCGTAACGAAGCGCCGAACCTCGTATGCCGACGCGGCGATTGATGGCGGAGGCAGTTCTTCCAGCCAACGCAGCGCTGCACCCTCGTCGACATCCTCACCGGTTTCGAACCATGCTGCCGCCAATGCCATGAATACGCGGTCCGGGTGGGGTGGCCATTCGGCCTGCTCTTTCCGCGCACCATCGGCCGCCGCCATGGACCAGCCGTTCAGGTAGCGTATCCCGAGGGCGAACATCATTGGTTCTCCGCGCCCGGCTCGACCGCCAACTCCTGGCTGCGGCGAACGAGCTCGACCAGATCCTCAGACGGAGTAAGTTCGATCCTGTTCTCCCAGGGCAGACCCGTGTCTCGGGCCGCCGTGACCGCGTCTGCCAACAGGCTGAGCGCGGCATCAGGCTCCAGCACGAACTCCTCTGGCGCCTTGCCCGGTCGGTCCAGAATCTCCCACCGAGGTTCGCTTTCCGGGAAGAGTTGGCAACGCGAACGCAGATCCACATCGACTCGTGCCAACGTGCCGGCGGCCAGTCCGAGTGCTGTCAACGCGGTGCGCGCAGCAAGATCGGCTTCGCCGGGATCAGCGGTTGCGCCGAGCGGAAAACGAAGGCGCCGCAGGACGCTCAAAGACAGCACCGTAGTCTGGACGGCTCTCGAGATTGTGAAGCCGCCGAGAATGCGTGGTCTGACCCTTACTTCCCGGCCGCGCTCATCGAGCCTTGTTTCATACCGAATCTGGTTGTTGCTCTTCGCATAGTCATAGTCCGGCGTGACGTTGCCGTGGTTGATAACGGATGGGCGGCCCTGCTCGGGCACGTCGTGCTCGCCGCCCGGCTCGAACGGTACTCTTTTGCCCTGTCGCCGCTTGTAGAGCACCGGCTTCCCATTCTCCTTTTCGGCATTGTCGGGATCCACCGTCCAGTCGCCGTCTTCGGATCTGAAAACCGGACCGGCGTGTTTCTCAATCGACGCCGGATCGATACGACTCGCCGTCTTGACGCCTGGTACCGCGTCGAACCCCACGATTTCCGACACGAGTGCGCGTTGAAACTTGGCGCCGAGACCGCCGCGCGGTCCCGTCGAATCCCACAGGCCGAAGACGAGGGCGGTCGGGCACAGCCCGAACAGCCCCGTCGCGTTGCGGATGTCGGCCGTATCGAGAATCCTGCCCTTTTCCGACCTGCGGAATTTCACGCCGCTCAGCAGGCTGTCGCGAAACAGCGCATCCGCAACGCGGTGAGGCGCCTCGAGACTTGTCACCGTGAACGGCCTGGGAAGGTCGTTCTGGTCGAAGGTCGTCACGATCAACGGAAGGCGAATCTTGTTGGCGCGGTGTGCGTCCAGCAGCGCCAACTCCATGCGGTTGGCCTGTGATTGAACGGAATCCAGGAGCACACACGATTTGACCTCGCCTGTCTCAGGGTCGATACGCTTCTCCGTGGCGTACTTTCCGCCGTCGTACGTGGGCGCGAAGACCTTGTCGCCGGGGCCACCGGCCGGCTGGTAGCGGGTTACGCAGCGAAACGCCGCGGCGGAGCCGGCGACTGCCTCTTGCAAGGTGTCCAGATCGAACGTCATGTTCTCCTCCATCGCCCGTATGCGGAGATGCCGAGCATCAGCCGTCAGGCGATCGGCTGCGCCGGCGCGAAATTGAAGTAGTACTGGTTTGGACGTACGCGCTCGGCGCGGTACACGTCTACGACGCCTCTGGCAAGAAGAGACGAACGGGGCAGCGGGGCTTCCAGCAGACTGCGCAGGGCCAGCATGGAGCGCACTGTGTCAATGGCCACCATCGATGTCCAGATGGGCCAAACGAATTCCTGTTGCTTCTGGCCCCGGCGGAATGCTGTCGTGTGCGCCCGCTTGCCGATCGTCACTATCGGAAAGCACCGCAGGGCCTCCACGGCGAGGACATTGGCAACCGCCATCGTGCCCGGGCCGTCGGCCGGACCCGATTTGCCAGGGTCCCTCCAGCGGAGCGCATAGCGCTGGTCCTCGATTGGATCCCAACGCAGGCTGTAGCCACCCTGGTCCCGATAGTCCCACACATGGAACAGCGTCCTCTTTATGCGATCGACGTCGATTCTCTCGCGCAGCGCCTTGGCGTAGAACAACATGCCCTGCCGGTTGGAGTCCCCGCTACGCACCATCCGGAAGCTGGTGTCCTGAAACTCGCCCTTCTTTTTGTCTGGGTAGAGTTCGGTTCCGAGACCGGCGAGGAAGTCAACGTCCCGGCGATCGGCGCAAGACGATTCCCGTTGCCACCTGCGAAGTTCCCGAGCGAGAGTCTCCGGGCTGAACGGAAACTTGTTGTGTTCCTTGCCGTTCTTCCACTCCTTGCCGATGTCGAAGATGTTGGCCGGAAGGCGTTGCAGAGAATCCCGGATCGCGGCGCAGAACTCCAGCGGGTCGCCGGTGCAACCCGTGAAGACGGGTCTCCATCCGCTCGGCGTGCGTTTCCACCCCATGCAGATGCGTGCCGACGCGTCGCTGACGATTCGCAGCGTCCCGACGGCGGCGAGAAACCCCAGTGGGTTGCTGCCATCGAGCCCGGCCAGCAACAGGCCGTCACGATCACTCGCGGGCATCGTGCATCTCCTCCCATTCGCTGCGCCGCCAGTCCGCAAGACGCAGCAGCGCTTCGAGCCATGCGAGACCCCACCAGCCGTAACGGCGCGTCAGACGCCAGAAACGATCAGCGACGCCAGAATCCAGCCGTTCGAGACCGGTCGGTCCGGTCCAGCGCGTGGGATGGCCGGACAGCTCGTAGTCGACGAGAACAGCCTCGCCGTCGGCGACGACCGGCGCGAACGGACGGCAATGGCCGTGGTGACTGGCGATCAGGTGCAGCACGAGATCTCGTAGATGGGTGTCTGTTGGAAGGAGTACCCCGGCGGATTCGGCGAGACGGACGGACAGCAGTTCATGCCGGCCGCCTTTGGGAAATCCGGCAGCGGCGCGTGCGCGTTCCCGGGCAGCGCGCGTCCGGGGCACTTCGGCAGACTTGGCCAGGAGTTCGCCGGTCAGCCAGGGGGAGCCGTTGCGCAGCACGGATTGAAATCGCGGGTCTGCTTTGCCCATGTCGTGCAGCAGTCCGGCGCGGGCGATCGCGTCGGTCAAGGCCTCTGGCAATCCGCAGCCGCCGGCGTGTCGGCGGGATACCGTCTCGACGCCGGAGAGATGAGCGCGGAGCGGTACCGGTCTGCCGTCGCGGTGTGAAGTGCCGGACGATGACCCGTCGCCCTCGTCCCCCTCGTCCCCGAAGCTGTCAGCCTCCTGCGTGAGCGTTGCAACCCGCCGGCGTCCCGCGAGGATCAGACTGTGTGCGCCGACAAGGCGGCATTCGCGGCGGAGCCGACTCAGGCTGGAGAACTCGCGTTGGAGTTCCCGCGCGGCTTGCGGCAGCCAGGAACAGGGGGCGGGCAGTGGAGTGTCCGTCGTTGACAACTCCACTAGCAGTCTGTGCGCCGCGCGGATGACCTCATCGGGGTCTTCGTCGTACGACTGGTCCAGATCGTTCAGCAACGATCGCGCCGTCGCCTTGGCGGCAAGCGTTTCGGGCCAGACACCCACCAGCGCGGGGTGCAGGCGGAGGATCGGTTTGGCGCGGGCGATGCGGTGTGCGGCATCCCCCACGTCGAGCGTAGCCGGACGGTCGGACGCTTCCGCAGGCAGGTCGCCGAGTTGAGGCGGCGAGCCTGGGTGCGCGGTCGGGATTACGACCGTGTCGCCGGGAAGGATGTCGGCCGGATTCGAGGTGATGTCCTTCGGGTCGGTACGCGCCCCATGCCAGCGGACAACGCGCCAGCCGGCGCGGTGCGACCCGTCGCCTTCCTCCGCGTACCGCGTTCCCTCGGGCGCATTGCCCGACGGAGCGCCTTCGACGTCGCCGCTGGCATCCTCCGCTTCCTCCCCGGCCAGCCATCGTCGGAACAAGCCGATGGGAACTGGCAGTGTTTCCGCGCTACTCGGAGGGCACAGCGTCAGTGATTCGAGGGCGTGTCTCCCAGCCTCTTCGCTTGCCAGATCCAGGTCCGCTCGCCAGCAGGCCTGTACGTCAGGAGCGCCTTCCCGGGGACCGTGCAGGAACAGGGCCACGTCGGGCGAGGGCTGCGGCTCGGGTGCTGTCTGGACCCAGCAGTCCACGTGTGCCGGGAGCATCACCGGCGCATCGCGCGACGGTGCGTTGATGTCACCAAGCGATTCTTCGCCCTTCAACAGGCCGTCGAGATGCGCGATGCCGAAGTCGACGTCGCCGTCGTCGTTCGCGTGTGCGTGGAGCCACTTCCAGGTATTGGTGAGCGCCTTGCCGTAAATCGGATCATCCTCGTCCCGTTTCGGTTTGGCCTGGTCGGCGCGAATGAGAATCGCGGCCTTGGCGGCAATGCGCCGGCCCATGCGGTTCAAGCGGCCGAATCGTTGGCGCAGGGCGTCGAGGCTCGCGCATTCGGTGACCAGCCCGTCGAAGTCGAGGTCGGCGCCGACTTCGAGGGTCTGAGTAGCGACGACGATGATCGATGCTTGCAGTTGACGGTCCTTCGATGCGCCCGCATCGAGCTGCAACTCCTTCAACCGCCGCACCGCGGCGTCCTTGTCCACGGCCCGCATGCGACCAGTCAACAGGATGGCCATGACATCTTCGCAACCGCTCAATCGCCGGCAGGTCTCTCGCGCGGTTGCCACTCGATTCGCGAAGACGACGATGGCGCGCCGTTGATCGCTCCGGAGGTCCAACGCATGCCGCGCCAAGGCCTTGGCAAGCTCGACCGTCGCTGCGTCCCCTCTGGCCTTCGGTATGGGCTTCAATCTGGCCGGCTTGCTGGCCAACTGCCGTTTGCCCAGTTCGTGATTCGGGTTGCGGCCTTCGTCGGATTCGTCGCGGAAGACGTCCTTCAGTACGGGAGGCGGCGTCGCGGACATCACCACGGGATAGAACGAGCGCCGCAATGGTTCGTGCGCCCACCGCGGTCCCTGGTAGAGGCGGACTGCTTGGAGCGTCTGGAGGAACGGCTGCGCGCAATGCGCTTCGTCGAGCAGAACGAGGCTGTCGTTGGCGGCAAGCGCCGCGTAGATGGGCCAAGCGCCGGAACCGCTGCGTCCATAGGCGCGGAACAGGAGGCGTGAGCCGAGCTGATCGACGGTCGACGCCACGATGGTCGGCTGCAACGGGCTGCGCGCCCAGGCCTCCGAGCGGTACATGCCGCCGCGCAGCGCGTGCACGGCCAACGGCGGTTCGTCTTCGAAACCGGTCGTCGCGCCGTGTGTAATTCGTCGGAGATTGTCCGCGACCGCTTTCAGAATGCCCTGTTGTGCCGCCTTGAGCTTCCTGGCCAGACGCTGGGCGCGCTCGTACGCGTCGTCGACGATGACGCGCCGGTCGACGACGAGGAAGATGCGGCGCGGCGCGGTGATTGGGTGATCGGAATCCAGCCGTGAGGCCTGAGCAGCAAGAGCGAACACGGCGACGTCCATGCACGCGGTTTTCCCCGACGCCGTCGGCAGTGCGATGGCGTCGGGCCAGGGAGATGCCGGCTTTCCGGTAGGTGGTTCCGGGGCATCCTCGGCGTGCTCCAGCACTCGGCGAGCAAGGGCTGTCTGCCAGGAAAACGGGTCCTTGCCCCACAACGCGTAGAAGAAACGCTCGAACCCATCCCGCGAGTCCACCGTCGACGTCGCCTGTTGCATGGAAGGGGAGGCCGCCTGCCGTATTGCACGAACCACGATCCTACCGGAGGCAGTCTGCCTCGGCTCTCTGACAGATCCTGTCAGTTGATCTCGCGGCAAGCCATCGAACGACGCTCTTACCTGGCCATCCGCTCCGGCAAGGCAAACACGTACATGGCGTTCGGCGCCCCCGGCACCCGGCCGCCGCCGACCGGGATGGCCAGGTACTGCCGGCCGTCGACCGCATAGGTGATGGGAAAGCCCTGCACCGGCGACGGCATCCGCGTGCGGTACAGCACGTCGCCCGTCTCGACGTCCATGATGTAGAGGTAGCGGTCGCCGTCGGCGGTCACGACCAGGCCGCCGGCCGTGGTCAGCGCCGCGGCGAGCGAGCGCAGGCGGGTGGAGTGGCGCCAGCGCACCTCGCCGGTCTCGATGTCCATCGCCACCAGGTGCCCGTCGTGGTCGGGGCTCTTCGGGTGCGGCAGCCGTCCCGCCGACTGCCAGCCGGTCCAGCGCGGGTTTCCGTAGTAGTACAGGTCGCCGGTCGGGTGGGGCTCGCGCGCCACCTCGCTGAACGTGCCCTTGACGCAGGTCGGGTGGATCGGGATGTAGAGCATCCCGGTGCCGGGGTGATAGGCCGACGCGCGCCAGTTGCGGATGCCCTGGAAGTCGGGGCAGAACTCCAGCTCCTCGCCCGGCTCGGGGATCATCTCCGGCCGGTAGGTGGTCTCGCCGGTCTCGGGGTCGACGTCGACGAGGGTCTGGTAGCCGAGGTCGTGGGCCGCGACGAACGCGCCGGTCTTCCGGTCGAGCTCCCACAGGATGCCCAGCTTGCCCATCTTGAACAGCGACTGCCGGCCGCGGTGGTCGATGAGCACGCTCTCGAAGACGTCGTCGAGGTCGTGCGTCTCGCCCGGCACGAACTGGTAGTACCAGTCCAGCTCGCCCGTGTCCGGATCGAGGGCGAGCACGCTGTTCGTGTATAACGCGTCGCCGTCGGTGCCGCGCGACAGCCGCGCCCACGGCTTGGCCTGCGACGTCGACCAGAACGTGCGGTTGGTGACCGGGTCGTAGCTGCCCGGAATCCAGGCGTCGCCGCCCGCCCGGAACATCGCCGGCAGGTCGCCCCACGTGTCGCCGCCGGGATCGCCCGGCTGGGCGACGGTCGACGTGCGCCACAGCTCGGCGCCGGTCTGCGGGTCGTGAGCGGAGATGAAGCAGGTGCCGTCCTTGTAGCGCTCGCAGCCGGTCATGCCGGCGACGATCTTCCCGTTGACGACGATCGGCCCGCTCGTGTAGCGGTAGCCGAGCCGGTTGTCGGCCACGGTCTGATCCCAGACCACCTCGCCGGTCCGCGCGTCGAGGGCGACGATGTGGGCGTCGTTCGTGTTCAGGTAGATCTTGTCGTCGTAGATGGCGATCGACCGCGTGCGCGCGCGGAACGAATCGTCGGGCGACCGCTCGAAGCGCTTGCGGTACTCCCAGATGAGGTCGCCGGTGACGGCGTCGAGCGCCTGCACGACGTTGAGCGGGCTCGGCAGATACATGACCCCGTCGTAGACGATCGGCGTAGGCTGCGCCAGTCCGGTCGGCATCGTCCACGACCAGACCAGGCCGAGCTGGTGGACGTTGTCGCGGTCGATCTGTTCCAGGGGGCTGTAGCCCCAGCCGTCCAGCGTGCGCCGCCAGTTGATCCAGTCGGCCGGATCCGGGTCGGCGAGCATCGCGTCGGTGACCGGCGTGAAATCGCGGTCCTGCGCGGCGGCGGGATCGGCGCCTCCCAGCGAGGCGACGAAGAGCGCCAGCGCCGCAAACACTCGAGAGGTCGTCCACCAGGTCTTCGTGCTCATCGTCGCCCCCGTTTCTTCGGGCCGGGTCGCCGGGGGCCGTGCCCGTGACGGCCGACACCCCGTGTTGTCGATTCGCCATCATACTCGCGTTCCCGGTGTGCCGGCGGTGTGAGGCGGAGCGGGGCGAGAGGGGTTGCCCGGAAGCGGAAACGGCCCCGTCCGGCAGTCGACTACGGGAGCAGCTCGCTCACGGCGATCGTCGCTGCGGGCCGGGCGAGCGGGCGATCGTCTCGCCGGCGCCGCGCATCGGGACGGTGCGGAAGCCGTCGGGGGTCGGATCGCGGTAGACCTCCAGACGGGCGTCGGGCAGGGCGAGGATCCAGT